>JADFYJ010000027.1 GCA_015233115.1 Candidatus Omnitrophota bacterium
ACCTGCGACCGGATACAAATACGTGATACAACTGTGTCCCGATAACAACCGCAGTAAGATCGCCGGATATTTCCCGCACATCCGTGACTTTGCCGCGCTCATACAAATCCACCGCGCGTTTGAACGTAGCTTCGTCCGTTGCGAATTTTATTTTATTTAAATCGTAAGTTTTAATCATATTATATCCGGCGTCCCGCCGTAAAGTTCCATTGATAAATCAGATTGCCAATATTTTTTTGAATTAACATCCATAATAGTCAATTTTCCTGACCACCCTGCACCAGTATCAAGTGCCCAAACATTAGAAACATGCATAGGAAGCAAAGTTTTGTATAATTGCGTTGTGGTATGACCGATAAAAATGTCCTCATATCCTCCAAATTTTATTGTGTCTTTTTCCTTAACGCTCTCCCATGCCTTTTGCAAAAGATCCCGATCCCATACCAAAACTTCCGGATCTTGACGAACCAAAGGTAAATCCGGATTAATCCCTGCATGCACAAATAATTGACTATTTGATTCCAACCAAAGCTGTCCAGATTTTAAAAAATCAATATGCGCTTTTAACATCGGACCGCCGCTATATGACGCCATAGTCCGGTCACCGCCCTGACTGGTCCATATCACCGGCATCGCTCCCCACAACGCCCAATCTAACGCCCACATGTCATGATTCCCAATCACCAAATCGCAATGTTTTATCTTCAACAACTCGTCGATACAATCCTTGACTTCCGGATATCCGTCACAAACATCACCTAAAACAATAAGCCGGTCTTTTTGATAGTCAAATTTAGACCGCTCCAGGCATTGCAGTAATGCCTTATACGAACCATGAATGTCGCCAATGGCAAAAGTTTTCATCATTCTGTTTCTCTTTAACCCCAATTAAATCGCGATTTGCTCTAAACGTGCTTTACGTTTTTTCCAATCAGGCATTATTTTTTCTAACAATCGATAATATGCTGACCCATGATTGAAGAATTTTAAATGACACAATTCATGCGCGATAACATATTCGATACACTCTTTAGGATATTTGATTAAATCAACATTCAACGTCAATTTTTTTTGGGGAGACAGACTCCCCCATCGCGCTTTCATTCGTTTTATCTTAAATTTTGGCGATAATAATTGTTTATCGAAAAAATTCTCACAATGTTTAAAACAGCTATCGAAATTAATTTGAGCTTTTTGAAAATACCATTGCTCCAATAATTCTTTAATTCGAACACGATCATGCCGATCATTCACAAACATTTGTAAATACGCGCCAGAAAAATTGACACTTTCTTTTTTCAATTTTTTAATTTTTAAACGATATTGCCGACCTAAATATAAATGAGTTTCTCCACCCACATATTGCCGTGCCGGAGTCCTAGGATGAAATTGTTTAAAATATAAAATTTTACGCCGTATCCAACGCGCACGTTTATTTACTTTCTTCTGAATTTCTTTTTGCGTTGTATTTAAAGGCGCCTTAACCTCAACCCGCTCATCCGGATGCACCGCTATTTCCAATGTTTTACGATCAACGAAATGCACGTCGTATTGAATTTTCCATTTCCCATAACATACCCATGCCTGTTTTTTACCCATCACATTGTCCTATATTTCGCAACTTGCATAGTCTTGTGAATAATTTCATCCATCTGATCTAAAGTTAAAGAAATGCCTTGCACTCCTTTCACTTCATCAAACAAATAATCGTCGATATCATTTTGGACCAATTTTTGTGCGTCGTCATCATCCCAAAAATGAACCTTCCAATATTTTTTTAGTATACCTTGAATGGCCAACGCCGTATTTGCGACAACATTTTCGATTTTGCCATTCCCATTAATATTAAAATAACTTTGTAACACCCCATAATATGCCATGGCATCATCATTCCCCTCCAACTTTGCTGGCGCATCATCGTGTTGCCGCATCACAATTTTGTTTCTGATATCAGATACTTTTTTCAAATAATCCAAATCTGACATTCGCTTATTTCTAAAATCATCAATAACTTGCTGAATAAGTTTGGAAAATTTTTCATAAAAAGCCGGATCCTCGCCCATTTTTTCTGTAATCACTCTTTTTGTAGCATGAGCAATGGCATCCGCTTTGGCCGACGATGTTTTTAACCCATAAGGCGCTTGTTCTTGTTTTAAAATATTAAACATCTTCTCGTCAAAAATATTAACAGGCTCATTAAGCTGAATAACTTCGCTGGCCTGAATATGCGTATCTAATAATTTTTTGATTTTGGGCTCATAATCACGGTAATCAATGGATTCCTGATAACGGACCTTAACCGCAACTTTTAATTTTTGAAACCGTTTCAACACGTTTTTATATTGCTGTAGTTTATTATCATCCGTTCCAGCAATAAATAATTCTGACGAAAGGGCTAAATGCAAAGTCTTGCAATACTGCGCTAATCTTTCATAAAATTCATCCCGCAACTCTTTATCACCCAATAAAATTTCATAAGCCTCTTCGTCATAAGAATTTTTTACTTCTTTAAATAAATCCAATAAATCCGAATATCGCTGAGGAAGTTTTTTGATCTCTTCACTCATTGATGTTAATGTCCCAGCAATATCTTCTTCATCAAATCCTTCAAAAGCACTATACATATTTAACGCTTTATCCAATTCCCCAAGTAATCCAACATAATCAATCACATAGCCAAACTCTTTATCTTCCCAGACACGATTTACCCGAGCAATAGCCTGCAACAATGAATGCTCTCGCAAATCTTTACACAAATACATAACCGCGTTTTTAGGCGCGTCAAAACCTGTCAGCAACATACTCACGACGATCAAAATTTCAGGTTCTGAACCATATTTAAACTGGTTAATAACTTGTTTGGTATATTCTTCCTTATTGCCATACCGCTTCATCATCCTGTCCCAAAACTTGACCACTTCATCGTTTGGCTCATCATCCGTCTCATCAAAACTTTCCCGCATATCAGGAGGAGAAATCACCACTTCAGAACTAACATGACCAATTTCCTTAAGATATTCATGATACCGAAGCGCCGCGGCTTTACTGGGCGCGACTAACTGAGCTTTAAATCCTGTTTCTTGCCAAGTTGAACGATAATGTTCACTAATATCAAACGCCCGCATATAAATCACTTGTTCCGCTTTATTAAGCATTTCTGCCCGCGCGTATTTACGCTTTAAATCTGCCTGCTGTTCTTGAGTTAACCCCTGGGTATGACGTTCAAACCAAAGATCAATTGCCGCCTGATTTTGAGACATATCCACTAACCGACCTTCATACAACAACGGCACGACAGCACCGTCATTAACTGCCTGATTAATGGAATAGTGAGGCTCAATCAACCCTCCAAACTTCGCAAAACTATTTTTTTCCTTTTTCATTAAAGGCGTTCCTGTAAAGCCCAAATAACACGCGTTAGGAAACATCTGGCGCATTCTCGCGGCCAAGGAACTATAATTCGTCCTATGACTCTCATCGATGAGCATAAAAATATCAGCGGAAGAATCTTGAAATTTGGAAATGTTGAGCGCTTTATCAAATTTATGAATCAGCGTTGTAATGATGCTGGCTTTATTTCCCGAAACCAGCTCCAACAGATTCCGTCCGGATGTGGCCTGATTGGGCGACAATTTACAAGCCGCAAAAGTATTGGCCAGCTGTTTATCCAAATCATCCCGGTCAGTAACTAATACGATCTTGGGATTTGACACAAATGAATCCAGCGCCAAATTACGTGTCAACATCACCATGGTTAAAGATTTTCCCGACCCTTGCGTATGCCAAACAATCCCGCCTTTACGTTTTCCGTTCATATCCAGATTTTGAACTCGTTCCAAGGTGGACTTGATAACAAAATATTGCTGATAGCGCGCAATTTTTTTAATACCATTATCAAAAATTGTATATTTGTACGCCAATTCCAGCAGTCTTTCCGGACGGCATAAACTATGCAAAATTTTATCTTGCTCTGTCACCAGCCGTTTTCCTTCTTGCTCCAACTCATCAAAAAAGGATCGAGCCACTGTAAATTCTCCACTAAATAGCAAATCTTTTTGGGAATCAGATAATTTCGTGTTCACAATAGCGGCAACACTACTCTCCTTATCCTTTAACTCTTTCCAAATACTCCAAAAATTTTTGGATGTCCCAGTCGTGGCATACTGAGCTTCATTTTTATTCACAGCCATAACCAATTGAGCAAAAGTAAATAAATGCGGAATATATTCATCGCTCTGATTGCGAATGGATTGAGAAATAGCTTGCTCGATTTCAATATCCGGGGCCTTACACTCTATAACCGTCAAGGGAATGCCATTTACAAACAACACAATATCCGGTCGCGCCGTTTCCGAACTCCTGGATCGCGACACGCTAAACTCCGCCGTCGCATGGTACACATTTCTTTCCGGATTAACCCAATCAATGTAATTGAGTGTATGACTTTTCGAATCCCCTTCAATGGTTTGCTCTAAAGATGTTCCCAATGTTATCAAATCATACATATTTTCATTTGTTCTCAGCAACCCATCAAACTTGATATTTTTTAATTTTTGAATCGCGGATTGAATATTCTCTTCGCTGAATAAATATTGTCCGCCTTTATAGTTGATGTTATTTATCGCCTTAAGTTGCGAGCGAAGAACATTTTCTAAAATAACATTACTATATTTTCCTTGCCGTTCTTTCATCACCTCTTCAGGCCGCAAATATGTATAGCCCATATTCATCAACACCTGTAAAGCAGGAATTTGCGACAAATATTTTTCATTGAAATGAAAATTGGCATGACCAAGCAATTTATTTTTTCCCATATTTAACACCTTTTACAATTTTTAATTTCTATATTGCACAATTCTTTTTCAGTGGTATTATATTATCAGATCTGAAACTGAGCTCGACTCAGCAGTAGGATCTACCGGGTCCGGAAACGGACCCTTTTCTATTTACCGCACAACAATACCCCAATCATTACTGCGACTCACCTGTTTGCACAAAACTGGATTTAGCCTTTCATAATAATTAACCCCGCCTTGTTTCTTTATATACTTACAAGCTTTATATTTTTGCATGACAAAATAAGCATTTACATCCGTTAACTGTATAAAATAAGAATGCGCTGAATTTCTATGCACAACATCCTCTACTATCGTATCAATCAAAATATTTCTCGACTCAGCTTGAATTCTACTGGGAACGGGATTGTAACGGCGCATTCTACGCAAAATTCTCATCAATTTTTTCTCATCTGTTTGATCAGCAATAATAATTCCTAAATCATCCGGATTCTTTGGACCGGAAAAATTGCGACTCGAAATTGTATTATGAAATCGCTGTATCAACGTTGTCCATGCCATATCCACAACATCCGTACCTGCGGGCTTGCCTTGCTTTTTCACAACAACACTCAAAACATTTACGTCGGGCAGCGTGGCTTCAAAATCTAAAACATCCCTTAATAAACGCAAACGTAATGATTTTGGAATTCTGCTTAGTTCACCGGGCCTATGAATAAAATTAGCCGAATGAATTTCTTCTCTCAGCTTTAAACCATATCGGGTTTTGATTACTTTTCTAAATTGAATAATAGAATCTAATATTTGATGCCATCGTAATTCATGAACCACAAACCCGCTTAAAATATAGTATTCTGTAGGCGTATCTTGCAAACCACTATCACCGCTTTCGTCGACGTATAATATATACATAACGTTATTTCTTTCCTGTAACTTTCACTCTCCACTGGCCAGTCAAAAGTTTTTGCATCAATCCGCGTTTTTGAGTTTTATATTGTTCGAGTAATTGCTTGAGTAATTTTATTTCTGACTGCGCCACACTAAGCGCTTGAGCGATTTGGTTTTGCTTTCTTAAGTTAGGCAAAGATAGAATAAAATTTTCGATATCTTTCTTCTGAATGTTAGGGAGGCCAGAACCAACACGTAATTTCATAATATGTTGCTCTTTAGACTTAAGAAAATGATATAAAAATTCTACAGCAACACTTTCTTTTAACTCTTGCAAAGTATAACAATGCCCACCAGCCCAAAATTTTTCACAATTATAATTCACAAATCCGCAAGAATTTCCCCCTTCACTAATTGAAACAGTATTCTCATTTGTATTCCAATCATTTGTATAACCAGAAGGTTCAATACCCCCATTTAAAGCATAAAATTTTCCATCTGAAACCATATGAAGAACATTAAGTTGCCGACCTTTAACAATTTTTACAACATTTCGCAACATTACTTTTTTCCAGCCATTAGGTTTTGCGTCCGGTATAGAGGCTGGTTTATTAATCAATTCATCAAGCAACCACTCAAATCGTTTTTCTTTAAGTTCAACAAGTCGTTTGGTTTTTTCAATTGCTGCATCCCAAGTTGACAACACCTTCACAATGGCATCTTGCTCGCTTTTTGGCGGAAAACAAATTGGTAAATCTTTTACATCTTTCTTTGTAATATTTTTCATGCTATTACTTGTCCCTGTAGCAATGGCTGACAATTTAGCTCGATATTTAGAAGAGCCAAGTACAAACGATAACCAACGCATATTTACACCCGGATCTTTAGGAACAAGTTGCCACAGACGATCAGGCAAAAAAAGATTCAGCCTTGTCTCATTTACATAAGCGTTTGCTCCAACAAAAGCAGGTGTATTCATACGACTCATAATAATTCTGTCATATGTTGGAGACACTCTTGCCCGTTTAATCTCATTACAAATTATTACTTTATGCTCTTGCGCATTAAAAATGCCATTGGCTACCGAACTTGTTTTTAAAATACCGCACTCTCCAGAAACACATATTCTATCCTCAGAATTTACACTAACCCCGGCATCCAGGCTCTTTATTACAGTACTTAATTTAATTTCTTTCCAACCCTTTGGCAAACTCATTTCTTCCCCTCCAACCTACTAAAAAATAGCTTCCCTTTTTCCGTTAAACGATGTTTTTGCATCGGGCTCATGGGTGAATTTGGTTGTGCCATTTCAATCAAACTTAACTCCAATGCCGGTTCTAAATTGTCATCTTTGATTCGGGTCAGATTCATTATCAATCTCTATTGTTTCTGAATTTCTTTCAACTTTTCATCCATTTGTTTACGGACCTTAACCAATTCTTTTTCTAGTTGGTCCATTTCTTTTTGCACAGTCGCAATATCGATTTCTTCTTCCTCTTCAAAAGTATCTACGTAACGAGGAATATTAAGATTAAAATCATTTTCTTTAATTTCTTCAAAACTCGCGCAATGAGCATACTTATCTACATTTTTACGGGCAGTATAAGTTTTATAAATTTTTTTAATATGCTCATTGGATAACGCGTTCTGATTTTTTCCCGGCACATATTCTCTGCTAGCATCAATAAACAAAACATTTTTTCGTTTTTCATTTTTTCCGCCTTTTTCGCGGCTCCGATCAAAAACCATAACCGCAACAGGAATATTTGTAGTCGGAAATAAATTTCCAGGCAAACTAATAACCGCATCTAAAATATTGTCTTCGATCATTTTTTGACGAATACGGCCTTCTGCCGCGCCCCGGAACAAAACGCCGTGCGGCACAACAACAGATACTCGACCTTCTTTCTCCCTGGCAGCTTCGATCATATGACTAATAAAAGCCCAATCACCTTTGCTTTTTGGAGGCAAGCCGCGCCAAAAACGATTAAATCTATCACTCTCTGCTTCTTTAGCGCCCCATTTATCAAGAGAAAATGGTGGATTAGCCACAACCACATTAAATTTCATCAAACGATCTTTTTCTACTAATGCCGGACTCGTTAAGGTATTGCACCACTCGATACGCGCGCTGTCATACCCATGCAAAAACATATTCATACGTGCTAAGGCCCATGTACTACCATTGACTTCCATTCCAAAAAGCGCGAAATTTTTGTCATTCACTTCCCTCGCAGCCTCAATCAAAAGCCCGCCTGATCCACAAGCTGGATCACAAATAAGATCACCCTCTTTCGGTTGCGCTAATTTAGCAACCAGCCGAGAGACCATTTCTGGTGTATAAAATTCTCCGGCTTTTTTACCTGAATCAGAAGCAAATTTTTCAATTAAATAAATGTATGTATTACCAATAACATCTGCAGAAACTCTTTCCGGGCTCATATCAAGTACAGGCTTATTAAAATCTTCCAAAAACATTTTCAACATTCGATTGCGGTCTTTAGTTTGCCCTAACTTGTTTTCATTATTAAAATCAATCCCCCGAAAAACGCCTTCAAGTTTTGCTTTGTTTTCTTCTTCAATTCCATCTAAAACAATATTGATTATTTCCCCAATATTATTGGCATCTCGCCGAGCATACAAATTGTAGTAATCAGCCAAAAACGAATCAATAATTTTACCTTTTTTATCTTTCACTTCGATTATGGGCAATACAAATCGTTCACGCTCCAGTTTTCTAAGGATTCGAACTTTATCATCTCCATACTGACTACGATATTCTTCATAATGGCTTTTCCAAGTATCAGATATATACTTTACAAACAGCATGACCAAAATGTAGTCTTTATATTGTCCAGCATCTACTACTCCTCTAAAACTATCACATGCTGCCCAAGCCGCATTATTAATATCTCTCTGATCAATTTTATCTATCATTTGCTCATTCTCCTTTTGCGACTTGCAATAATAAATCCATAAAATATTTTTTCTTTTTTTGAGCTATTAATTTTAACAGATTTTGTTCTTCTTTCATTAATTGGGCCATCTCAATGATCATGCGTTGTTTATTAAGAGAAGGGATTTCTAATTCTAAATTCTCAAGACTATTGATGTTGAGCATTTTTAAGGCTGTGCCTTCTATTCTGCTGGAAAAATGAGCCTGGGCAATTTTTTGATCTAAAAACCATTGAATATATTTTGGCAAAACATTCTGCGCTGTTATTCTAATACGCACAAGCGGCGCGGAAGCAACAGCTAAACCAATATCCTCATTTAATATTGCCGCATTAAATCTCTGCCCTCGTGTTCTAAATATTAGATCATCTTTTTTTAACAAATGGACCTCTTGAACTTCCTTTAAATATACATACCTAAGATTACGACGATCAATTTGATTTTCTTCGGTTATGTCTTTCATTTGAATAACCGCAATCGAACCTTCCGGGCAAGTATTTAAACCTGTGCGAAAAGAGTAACCTATTTGAACTGTGGCGATATTTTTTAGGAGAATAATCATTTTTTATTTTTTATAGTAGTAATTAGATTACTGCAAAAATATTACAATAATTAACGAATTATGTCAATTAAAAATTTTACAGTAATTATTTTACTACATAACAAATATAAGATTATTTTACAATTTAAATGCAGCTACAAGGCGTGACCGTGCGGAAATTTCCCATAACTCAGTGGACATCCCATTTATCTCAACGATTAAGTTTTGTATTCCCTGAATTAAAATATTAACCGCTTAGCTTTCTTTTGAACCACTTATCGCCGCTATAATTATCCAAATAACAACATCTAATCCCAGACCAAAAATGAAACCAAACCCGCCGCCAGCTAAAGCGCATGCTATCGGAATTACCAACCACCACCAAAAAAATAGCACGACAATGCCTAAAGCGCCTGCGGCAATGGCTCCAATCCCAAAAATACTAATGAATATCCACATGACAATATCCATAACTCATAAGCCTTCTCAAAAAATATTTGTTGAACTTTTTCTCGTTGCCTTCCACCATATACCTAATAGCCCTATCAACAATAACGTGCCGGATGCCGGCTGTGGCACAGAATTCTCCCTGACACATCGGATATATTCCATAGTTATTCCATTGGCCGCGTAAACATTTCCGCTATAAAAACAAATTCCAAATAAAATTAGTCCGAGTTTTTTCATGATAAATCCCCTTTCATTAAAATTAAAAACCCTCGTTCGACAGGCCAGGCCCATCCCCCGAAGGTTTTTCTTATTTTAATGTCCAGGATTTACCCCTTCTAACTTCAGGACATAATCAAATTATAAAACATGGCCGCGACAACGTCATGTCGCGTTAAAAAGTATTTTTTATTCTCCATCATCCTCCGGTTCAGCATCTAATATGAGCTTTCCATTTATAAGAAAATATACTTCTTTTCCTTGTGGACATTCATACCCGAACTCCGGCGAATCATCCGATACACAACATCCACCAAGAATTACATTGTCATATTTCTCACCAGGACACGGAAACCCATACATAATATATTTCTTCACTAAATCCACGCCGTGTTCCGGCACGTTATTGTTGATAGGGCTATTAGGTATATGGTGGAAGGCAACGAGAAAAAGTT
>JADFYJ010000028.1 GCA_015233115.1 Candidatus Omnitrophota bacterium
TAATCGCCGTCATGATGAATTTCTACACCCTGTTTGATCTTTAAAAATTTCAAAACCTCCCGCGCCGCCGGGTGCTGAATATCGCTCAACTTATTTACATGCTCCATTTTGGAATAAATAATCCGTGATTTATGATCAAAAAAAGGCGGCAAATACCGGCAGGTGATATAACAATATTTATTAATCGTCGTCGCTAAAACCGCGCCCTTATGTTCTTTAAACCATTGCGGATAATCTGTCCCCCCTCCAAAAAACGAAACACGAAACGGTGTCCGGCTGATGATCATGTAAAACCCCTCTCAAAAAGTTAAAGTTAAAAGGCAAGCATATAAAATATATAATAAAAGAAAAACTCTAATCCCAAAAGAAAAAAGCAAAAATATTGTAAAACCCATATTAGTTGCTAAACTGAGGCTATGAAATTCCTAAAGAACATGGCGCGCAAATTTTCTTCACTTTCCTCCTTAACAATACCCATCGCCTGCATCTTATTAACAACTTGGGGCCTCTGGCTGCGCTTTCAAACAGCCTTTAACCGTATCCTCTGGAATGATGAACTCTGGCAAATTCGGGAAACTGTTGGCGCGTTTAAATCTATTTGGCTAAGAAATAATTATGGAGATTTTTCTACGTTTCCGGGAGATTATATTCTTACTTACCCGATTACGCAACTATGTTTAGGAAAACATGGGCCAGTTAACAATATAGCGCTGAACGATATTTTATTTTGTGAAAACCTTAAATGGATCCTAATAATCCCAGAAATATTATTTACCATTTTAAGCTTTTATTTTTTGTATTTAATATGCAAAAGATTCTTTACCTCCATCTGGGCGTTTATTATTACTTTTACTTTATTTAACTTCAACAACGCCTTAATTTTTCATGCCTTTGAAATCAGAACTTATGCGTTTCATCCGGCTTTAATTTTAGGGTGCTTATATTTTACGGGATTACTCTTTGACCGTTATGAAAAACTCTCCCGTAGGCAAATAACCGGCATCTGCGCTTTTTTCATCTTTACCGCCGCTTTCCACGTGTTCGGCATCTTGTTTATATCATTGGCCCTCTTTTTTACCCTAATAGAGCAAAAAATTTATCTCAAGCATCAAAGACAAATTTTCTTTAAACGTCCATTGTTTAAATTCCTTATATTTCTGTTTACTGTTTCTTTTATCGTCTTCCTATGGTATTTCCGGTTAGCTCCTGAAGGTTCACATCTGGCGCAAGCTCAAGCCCAAAAAGTATATATGATGTTCCCCGATCCTCTCATTAAACCATACGCTTTTTTTCATAAATTAATCGTCGATAGTTTAATCGGCCATCGCTTTTTGATAGCCAGCCTTATGCTTCCAATCCTCGCGTTGTTTTTGCCAAACGCACGACGAAAAGACCAAACTGTTTTATTCTTCTTGTACGTTGTATTTGGTATTAGTTTTATACTGCTGGCCGCGAATATTATTAAATATTGGTTTCTGGAACGTCAATTTTTATGGACCATTCCGGTTTTCATCCTATGGCTCGGTTGGTGCGCTAATTCAGTTATCAATAATCCTTGGAATGACAGCCAACTCATCAAAAAAATTATTATCCGCACCGTGCAATTTTTCGTAATCGCAGGGATTAGTTGCTTCCTTATATATGAATCACTTTTTCTGCCCGGAATTAACCTGCTGGTCAAAAAAGTAAACAAGTCACCTGTTTTCGAAGCCACACTTTTACAGCCAGCGGCTCCCCACTCATTGACCCCTTTCATTAACCTAGTCAATAAAAATGAGCGAATGGAACGTGACCAGCTTATAAATTATTATTATTTTTTAAAAAACGTTCTCACGTATCATTCTCCCATGATGGCGGAAATCCAAACCCTGAGCGCGTATTGTGCATTTTTATTAAATGCTCCTCCGGAATATACTCTTAACATGCTGCAAACCGCGGCCCAGCTTAAGCCTGATAATTTCTGGTATCATTATAACCTGGCCGCTTTTTTCGTGGACAACCGGCAATATCAACAGGCTATTCCTTTCTTATTAACAGCATTAAAAATTCCACCGCAGGAAACCATTGCCTTTGAAAAAAAATCTTTTCATTATGAAGAATTTCTAAAAGCCCTGTCATCCGACGATAATCTGCTCCTGAACCGGATCAGGCAAGGCAGACAAAGCGCGTGGGAAATGCTCATCCTCTGTTATTGGAACATGAAAGATATGAAAAGCGTAGGAGAAGCCTGCCAAGCAGGCCTTAATGAACAACTGAAAGTCAATGACCGGTTTTTTAATTATTTTTTAAATTTGCTGAACAATCCCCAAGGACCCCAAACCCTCGATCCTTCCCTGCAGAATTACGCGGTGATGCTGCAACCCTATTAACGGTCACACGTCATTCTGATAAATTCAAGAAAAAAGCCGTGGCTTAAAAGTCAAGCAAGGGCGTAATTGAAGCTAAGTTCCAGAGCGAGCTTCCTTGGCGCTTCGCCAAGGTTGTTTGAGCGAAGAACTTGGGTTCAATGATAGCCCGCAGCACATTTCTTTATCCAGCCACGGCTTTACGAATTATAATATTTTCTTCTAAGACGAATCGCACCCATTTCTTTGATATGTTCAACCGCCAACGGGCCGAATAATTTTTCCATGCGGGCTAAATAACGCGGGTCACTGTAATAATCATCAAAAGCATCATCCCTGAAACGCAGAACCTGTCCGGATGATAAATATTTGGTTGGCAAAGGAAATGTGTCTTCGCTAAACTGCGCATATCCCAGCCACGTCGACGGCAAAGGCCATTTTTTCTGAACCGCTTCATCATATAGTTTTGATCCCGGATAAGCCATAGCGCAATAAAAATTCGCGTAAGCGCAATTCAATTCTTTCGCTAAAGTTAATGTTTCCTGCATCGTCGAGAGATCATCATCCGGCAGACCAAAAATAAAATTGGACACAACCTCGATGCCTGCGTTATGCGTCATGTCCACGACGCTTTTAATCATATCGTTGTCAAACCGGCCTTTAGTCACACCGGCCCGCACCTTGGCACTGCCCGCTTCCATGCCGTAAGCGATCCAATTAATCCCAGCTTTTTTCATTTTTGCCAGCATGTAATCTTTGACTGTATCTATGCGTCCGTAAACCCAAATATTCAAATCATAGTTCCGCAAAATTAATTGATCGCAGATCGCTTCCACATGCGGCCAATTCATGGCAAACAATTCATCCAAGACCTTAATATTTTTCACATCATGATTTTTAACCAAATAATCAATCTCTTCTATCACTTTGTCCGTCGGACGATAACGGATCCCCGGCCCGCCGAAAATGGAATTGATACAACAAAAATCGCAATGAAAAGGACAGCCTAAACTTGTATAAAGAACCGCGTAAGGCCGCCGCTCGCCGATATGGGAAAAACAATGCCAATTATGCGCGCGGTATTTAGCCATAGGCAGTAAATCCCACGCCGGCATAGGAAGCGTCCCCAGATCTTTGACATTTTCCTGGCGCTCTGTCAATATCACCTGGTCATCAATTTTATAACACAGCCCTTTTATCTTGCGGTATTCTTCCCGGGACACTCCCGCTTTAACAGCTTCGAGCAATTCCGCGTGCGTGTAATAGCCTTCACCTACAATGACAAAATCAACTTTTTCTTCCCGCGCTGTGCGTTCCGGTAAAGCAGAAGGATGAAGCCCACAGATAGCGGTTGGAATCTGTGGTTCAGTTTTTTTAAAAAGCTCTAAAAACTGTCCAGCGCCCGGCATATTCACGGTGGAAGCAGAAGGATTAGTGCCGCACACGACCACGGAAATCAATTTTGGTTTATAGCCAGCCACCCGGGAAACAGTCTCTATAAAATCCAGATTTTCCGCTTCCGCGTCGACCACTGCTACGGAATATCCCTTATCCCGCAAATAAGCCGCATTCAAAATCAGCCACAAAGGCGGCTCAATGCCGGAAAGCACATGGCTTAAGGCCTGAAATATCTTTTTCTGATTATTCGCTTTAACAAGAACTATATCGACCATTATTAAAACCATCCGTAGGGGCGATCTCCTGATCGCCCGCTTACAAAATATTCGCTTTTATATATTTCACTATAACAAATAAAACCAAATCAAAAAACTGCCTTGGAATGTTAAATTTATAAATCTTTCATAGTACGGGCGATCAGGAGATCGCCCCTACAACAACGACAGACTACATCCGACATACTACATGCTGCTTTTAAATATTTGCGTATTGATTGCGTTTAATGATTTGATAGGCTTTCACTAATTCTTTGATGCCGTCGGATAAAGAGACGTCGGGTTTAAATCCGGCAGCCTCGATTTTTTCATTGCTGACAATATAATCCCGTTTGTCCGGATCTTCACCGATTTCGGATTCAACAACATAAAATTCGGGCACATGCTTTTTAATCGCTTCGCACAATCCCATTTTACTCAAATTCGCGTCGCTTAAACCTACATTGTACGGCTGGTCTTTCATCTGGGAAAAATTCTTCAAACAATGGCTGAATGCTTTGGCCACATCACGGCAATGAATAAAATTCCGTTTAAAATGCGCTTCAAACAAAACCACAAACCGGTCATTGACCGCGCGGTAAGTAAAATCATTTACCAACAAGTCAAGACGCATCCGCGGACTGACGCCAAAAGCCGTGGCCAAACGCAGAGTAATCGCGTTCTTCCCGTCGAGCAAAGCCTTTTCCGCGTCCACTTTTAAACGTCCATATAATGAAATCGGCCGCAGAGGTGTTTCTTCCGTACAAAACTTATCTTTCTCTCCCACGCCGTATCCGCTATTGGTGGTCGGGAAAATAATGACCTGATCTTTCGAACGAAGTTCCAAAATCAATTTCACCGCGTCCAGCAAAACCGATTGCGCAGCCCAAGGATCTTTCGCGCATAAGGGCGCGCCCGTCAAACATGCCAATGGAAATACCGCGTCCGCATCTTTCATAAGCTTAGTCAGCACATTTTTATCCCGTGCGTCTCCCCGGACAATCGTCAGTTTGTCATTGTAGCAATAATCCAACAGCGGCGTCTGGTTGTACATAAAATTATCCAAAACCACCACACTATGCCCCTCAGCTAATAACCGCGGCGTCATAACCGACCCTAAATACCCAGCCCCGCCTGTGATCAAAATCTTCATAAAAAATTCCTTTCCCTAATTTTTATTTTCCAAACGGCCAAATAGAATTCTTTTTTCCTGCAACTTTTTCCTTCAATTGATCCACATACTCTTGAGTTATGCCAAGAGCCGCCATTGCTTGTGGATCCAATTCAATAGCTTTATTGTAATTATCAATTGCTTTATCCCATTCTTGGCGGTCTCTGTAAACTTGCCCTAAAATTCCGTATGCGTCTGCTTGATTTGGATCCAACGCAATCGCCTTTTTACCTAAATCTTCTGCTAGATCTAATTGACCACGAATATAATACACTCCTTCCAAATTTATGTACGATATTGGCTCTTTTGGCTCCAACGCTATCGTTTTTTTCAATAATTCTTCTGCCTGATCAATTTGCCCACGTTTACGATAAATTAAAGCGAGACCGTTATTTGCTCCTATATTGTTTGGATCCAGAGCTATCGCCTTTTTATATAATCCTTCTGCTTGCTCTGATCGACCCAGCCTATAATACAGTACGCCCAAATTGCTATATGCTTTGGCAAAATTTGGTTCTTGTGCTATCGCTTTTTCGAAAGAGTGTTGCGCTTTTTCAAAATTCTTTTCTTCATAATAAAAACGCCCCATCATATTATTTGCGGATGCAGAATCAGGATCTTCTTGCAAGGCTTCTTCAATCATCTTTTCCGCTTTTTCTTTATTTCCTTGGGCATACTGCTGACTTCCCTCCTGAACCAATTGATCCGCTTTGCTTAAGTAAATTCCCTTGCTTTGTTCATACTCCGTCGGTGGCAATGATGCCACATCAGGAGGAAGTTCATTCACAGCTGCGGCAAGATTTAAATTTTGCGCTATTTTCTCCTGACCAGTAAGGACCATCTCGGCTATACCGATGACCTCACCTGAAGCATTAACAACAGGGCCGCCGCTGTTCCCCGGGGAAATCGGCGCTGTAAACTGAACATACGATACTCCTTCTAAATTCCGAAAACCCGACACTAGACCGTCTGATAAACTATAATCTAACCCTAAAGGATTACCAATGCAGTAAACCTTATCACCGATAGACATGGAATTTTTATTCCCCAGCGGTAAAGCCGGCAAATTCTGCGCGTCGATTTTGATTACAGCCAGATCTTTTCTATTATCCTGATACAATACCCATTTAACCGGAAGCTCCATGCCGTCTTTCAAGCGGACTTTCACATCCGTTGAATTGGCCAACACGTGCACAGCCGTCACAATGACACCGTCAGGGCTGATAATAAAACCACTGCCCAATGATTTTCCTCCATTAACACTGATAAATACCACAGACTGCGACACGCGCGCGAAAATATCTTTGGCTTCTGTTGGTTTATACATATACGCTGCTGCCTTGGAAGGTTCGCCCGGCGGGTTAATCACCTCATCATTTATTTTTTCCACGCTTTCCATCCGATAACCCGTAATCTCTCCCTTATATTCGATCCGAATCATATCCGGCATACGCTTAATAATCTTCGCTTCAATAACCTCCCCGCTTTTAAGAGTAATCTTATCGGCAAAACATAAACTAGACGCGAATGCAAAAAACATTAACATGAAGAAAAATAATTTTGTTTTCATAAAATAATCCTAAAACGTTTTATTTCTAAAAATCTGTTGAACGGACAGGTCTGAGACCTGTCCCTACGAAAAAACATTTCTTCTCTTTTAAAAATTTAATATCCTTTTTCCAAAAATAAACGCAATCCAGAAAAGCAGTATTTATAAAAGCAGTGTTGGAATCCTGTCCCCGAGCGAGTTTCCTTGGCGCTTCGCCAAGGTTGTTTGAGCGAAGGACAGGGTTTCAATACTGCCAATTAAATATTGCTACCACCCGCCAATATATTATTAATTCCTTTTTTCAAATCTACCGTCGCTTTCCAGCCAAGCTTACTTAACCGTCTATTGTCCAATAATTTTTGCATGGCTCCGTCTTTTTTCGTAGCGTCAAAAACAATTTCCCCTTTAAACCCGCTCGCCTGTTTGATTAACAATGCCAAATCTTTGATAGCAATATCTTCTCCAACGCCAATATTGACCGGTTCTTTTTCATTGTATTTTTCTAATAACAAAACGCACGCTGATGCCAGATCATCGGCATATATAAATTCCCGTCTAGGATTTCCTGTTCCCCAAACTGTCACTGTTTTTTCCTTGTTTCGCATTGCTTCCTGAAATTTTCCAATCAAAGCGCCGATCACATGCGCGTTACGATCCGTTTCACTTGTTGGGCCATACACTGTTGCCGGAATGGCGCAAATGGCGTTGAAATTATGCTGTTGGCGATACGCCTGACATAATTTTATCCCGGCTGCTTTAGCCGTTGAATATGCTTCACTCGTCGGCTCCATGGCTCCGGTTAAAATCATGTCTTCCGTCATGGGCTGAGGACAATCTTTCGGATAAACGCACGAACTCGCCAGATACAAAAGTTTTTTCGTGCCGAACTTCCACGCGGAATAAATGATATTCGTTTCACTGGCCAGATTTTGATAAATCAGATCCGCCGGAAAATCCTGATTCGCCTGAATGCCGCCGGAATTTACAGACGACAAAATCACAAATTCCGGATGATACTTGGTGAAATATTCATACACCGACGCCTGAATTGTTGTATCTATCCCCATCTCATGCGACACAGCCAAATTCGTAAATCCATTTTTCCGGAAATAGGCGGCCAAAGAGTCAGCAATGACGCCTTTATGACCGACGATTAGAATTGATGAATGTTTGTTCATAATTTTAATAGTAACAAAGTAACCGAGTAACAGGGTGACAGAGTAAAAAAAGCAACGAAAAAAAAGACCAAAAACTGATAACCCCAAAATTATACAAAAAAAATACTAGCTAAGATTTTAAACATTTTTATTATAGCCTATCATTATTCTTTACTAACGATTTACGAGACACGTTGTTTTATCTCCCAGAGCTTTTTCATCAATCGTTTTTGCTCTGTTACTCTGTTACTCGGTTACTTTGTTACTTTTATGACTCCACTTACAACGTCTTCTACGCCGATATAGTACGCATTTTCCAAACTATATCCTGCGGGTGTTGGCAAATCCGGAAGAGCAACCCTTACCGGAGGTTTTTTAAGATATGTGAATCCTTTTTCCGCAACCCGGCTGATGACTTCGGCAGCAAAACCGCAATTTTTCCAGGCCATATCCACGACGACCAAGCGGCCGGTCTTCGCTACGGATTTTAAAATCGTTTCTTCATCCAAAGGATTCAACGTACGCGGATCAATCACCTCAACCGAAATGCCCTGTTTCGCTAATTCATCAGCAGCGCGCAAAGATTCAATCACCATATGCGAGACAGCGACGACTGTCACATCCTGGCCTACCCTGCGAACTACAGCCTGACCAAGCGGCACATAATACATATGTTCCGGCACATGGCCCTGATGTTTATATGACCAGCGGTGCTCCATAAAAATAACCGGATTATTATCCGCCAAACTGCTTAAAAATAACCCTTTGGCATCATACGCCGTAGACGGCATAACAACTTTCAGCCCGGGAGTGTGAATAAATAAATTTTGTAAAGCCTGGGAATGCTGAGCCGCCGAACCCCAACCCCTTCCAATGCAAGCCCGGATCACCAACGGTATCGGTACTTGCCCGTCAAACATATAACTCCATTTAGCCGCGTGATTAACAATCTGGTCCATGGCCATAAGCAAAAAATCCGGACGGTTATGCAAAGATATCGGACGCATACCAGCCATAGCAGACCCGATCGCCATCCCCACTGTCGCTTCCTCAGCCAGCGGCACATCAAACACCCGGTCCAAACCAAATTTTTTATATAATCCGTCAGTCGTCCCAAACATCCCGCCTGGATCATTGATTCCCTGCCCCATTACATAGACCCGTGGATCTAAAGCCAGAGATTGCTCTAAGGCTTCTTTCAACGCATCCGCAAACGATAATTTTCGGACATTCTGTCCGCTATTATCGTCATACTGAGGTTCTTCTTTTTCTATATGAAGTTTGGTCCAGGGCATAATTATAATTTTGTAAGTAACAGAGTAACCGAGTAACAAAGTAACAGAGTAACAAAATAACAGAGTAAAAAACAAAAAACTTAGATAAAAAATCATTAACCGCGTGCTCAGACCCAAGGTTGGCGTTTAAACCGAATCCCCGAGCGAGTTCAGCTCCGCTTCGGAGCTGCTGTTTGAGCGAAGGATTTGGTTTAAATGCCAACCGCCCAACCGCGCGCTTTAAAAACGTAAAAATCTTAAAAAACATTAAACAAATAAATTTTTATCTAAACTTCCATCCTCTGGTAATGGACTGCTCTGGGCGAATACAAACGCTTCTTCAATTTTTTGTTCAATGTCGGTGCGAACTTCATCCAAATGTTCTTCGGATGCAATTCCCTCATCGAGAATAAATGATTCTAATTCTTTTAACGGATCTGTCGCTTCCAATTCACTGATATCTTCCGGCAAGCGGTACTGCTGGCGCAAAGGATCGCCTGCTCCGGCATGAGCTCTCCAACGCTGCACATTATATTCCAGAAAATACGGAGTCCTGGTACGTCGCACATGGTCAATGGCTTTGCCTGCTGACTCAATCACATTAAAAAAATTCATCCCGTCAACTGTTTCTGCCGGCATATCAAACGCCCGCGCCCGCATAGCGATACAATCATTCGCCTGACGGACTTTGATCGGCGAACAAACCGAATAGCGATTATTCTCGCAAACAAATAAAACCGGGACTTTTTTCAGCATAGCCAAATTCAAACTTTCAAAAAACACCCCTTCTTCAGACGCCGCGTCTCCCAAAAAGACCACCGTGATAAAATGTTTATTGAGTAATTTGGACGCTAATGCCGCGCCCACCCCGTGAGAAATCCCTCCGCCGACAATCGCGGATGAACCATAATGCCCGACTTTCTTATCAATCAAATGCATAGACCCGCCGCGGCCATGACTGCACCCTGTGGCTTTGCAGTAAAATTCCGCGATCATGGCACTTAAATCCCCGCCTTTGGCCAGATAATGCGCGTGACTGCGGTGATTG
>JADFYJ010000029.1 GCA_015233115.1 Candidatus Omnitrophota bacterium
CGATTCAACGGAGTACGTGGATTGGTCCAAAGCGAAACGGGTTGTCTTTCCTAATTTGAAACCGACGTGCAGGAGCATTTCCCTTAGGCTTCCTATTTCTATGTTGGACCAGTTAAGGGTTTTGGCTAATAAGCAGGATGTCCCTTATCAATCACTGCTGAAAACTTTTTTGGCAGAACGTTTGAAGAAGGAACTCACTTCGCATTAAACAGGTTCTAACTTGGTCCACCCAGCCACCCCATTTTTTTTCTCAATCTTCAGGTGTCTTACTAGTGTATGGCTGAAGATAAGATTTCAGGAGTTATTTTTAAATGAAAGTCGTATCGCTAAAAAAGGAATAACTAATGAGTAATAGCGATAATTGGCGAGACCCGCTTTCTTTCAAAGAAGTGATAGAGAGCTATGGAGAATGGACGGGGATGTCTATTTATCTAGGGGATGGACAATATACTATAATGCCCCCTCGCATTGACTATCGGCTACGACGCTTAACCCAGCTGTATCCGATCTGGTTTGTAAACCATTTAATCAAATTCGGGTGTTAGATTTAGCTTGCTTAGAAGGTCACTACGGATTAGAATTTGCCCTTCATGGAGCAGAGGTTGTTGGGATTGAAATTCGTAAGGTAAACTTAGCAAAATCACAATTTGTTAAAAACCATTTTCGACTGGATAATTTTAAGCTATACGAAGACAATGTTTGCAATCTAAGTAAGGAGAAATACGGAACCTTTGATGTGGTAATATGCTCCGGCATTCTATATCATCTAGACGCGCCTGATGTCTTTAATTTTGTCAAAAATATTTATGAGGTTTGCAACCATCTTGTCATATTTGATACTTTTATAAGCCTGAATGCTCGTGAATCTATTGAGTTTGAAGGTAAAACCTATTGTGGGTTAAAATATGTCGAACACGCAGAAAATTCCATCGAGGAAGACAAGAATCGAGATTTATGGAGTTCGGCAGATAACAATAATAGTTTTTGGTTAACTCAGCCTTCTCTTAGTAATCTGTTGGCGAATGTCGGTTTTACCTCCTTTTGTGAATGTCATCTTCCCGCATGGTCGATTAATATGATAGATCGTAAGACATACGTTGCGATTAAAGGCAAGACTGTGGCCTTATTGTCTTCGCCTATTACATCTTCCGCATCTTGTATAGAAAACCCGGAACATCAAGCAATCCAATTCGCCGGTTGCCAAAAATCTTCAAATTTTATTTTTAAATTTGTTAAAAAAACATTTCCGCAGCCGATAAAAGATGTGATAAAGTTTATTTTGCGTTCGCTGAGGCTGATGGCTCCAGATCCAACGCCCGCTTATCTAAAGAAGTATTTGAAGAAGAAGACGCGGGAGCAAGATAAGAAGTACCCGCGCCATCTGTCACCAGGCCAGTAATTAGCCTCTCTAAAGTATATAATTCTTGCACTAATAGGTAAGTGCTGTATAGTTGGCAACAAGGAACACAGAGAGGTTTACCCTCGGCTCATACGAGAGGGACCCCATTAAATTAGCCCTTGTTTCTCGACGAGAGACAGGGGCTTTTTGTTTTGCCCCCTGACTGGATTCGAAATTTTAAAACTTGACTAACTGTAGTTTATAAGCCACACTCTGTTTTGATAGGGAAAAAGATATTCTCATCTATAAAACACGAGAGGGGAAAGAGCCTTTTATCGAATGGCTGTTTTCCTTGCGCGATAAGATTATTCGGCATCGTATTGAGGCGCGTATAGACAGAATGCGGCATGGAAATTATGGAGATCATAAGCGTTTTCAAGGCATCATTGAATTACGATTGGATTTTGGGAAAGGATATCGGATTTATTGCGGCGAAGACGGGAACAGACTCATAATTTTATTAATTGGTGGGGATAAATCTTCTCAGGAAAAAGATATTGGAGAAGCACTTGAATACTGGAGGGATTATTATGAATAAAAAGAAACTTAGAACATTCGATGAAGCGCAATTAGAACATTATAAGAAACATCCGAAAGAGTTAAAAACTTATATCGGAGTCGCGCTTGAAGAATACCAAAAAGACGGTGATGAAAAAGCCTTTCTTTCCGCATTATCCGTAGCTGCCCGTGTCCATGGAGGCTTTAGTAAGCTTTCAAAAGCGACGGGACTTAATCGGGAGAATTTATATAGGGCGCTTTCCGATCGTTCTGATCCGCGTCTTTCAACGATTATGCAAGTGCTCAGCACTCTCGGGCTTTCGCTTACAATCAGATAGAGGCGTCTACATTTAAAACCGTTGCATCATCCATCAAAAACGTTCGAAACTCGTTGATGAACAGACCCCATTTATAAAACCCTTGTGACTCGACGAGTTGCAAGGGTTTTTTATTGCACCCCTGACGGGATTTAGAATTGACGAGGTTTGCGAGTCGATTTTTTTGTGGTAGTATGAACAAAATTATTAAGAGTTACTTGACTAATATTTTGTAAAACTGAAGAAGTATCTATTTATGAAAAAGAGCATTCATATAGTTTTCATTTTAATTTCTTTCCTATCGATGCTATTCATTGCGCCTATTCAAATACACGCAGCGGACGCTGTAGCAATCTCAAAAGACGGGGTTCCGATTTCTTACTTTGTATATGGACAAGGGGAGCCGGTTTTGATTTTTGTCCACGGATGGAGCTGCAATCGTTCATTTTGGCAAAAACAAGTTTCTTATTTTGAGAAAAAATATCGTGTCGTAACGTTAGACTTGGCTGGCCATGGCGCGTCAGGCCAAAAAAGAAGTGTTTATTCCATGAAATCCTTTGGAGAAGACGTAGCAGCAGTTGTCCGGGCGATTCATGCGCCTAAGGTTATTCTCATCGGTCACTCCATGGGCGGTGCAGTTATCATTGCAGCAGACGAGATTATCCCGGGTAATGTCGTAGCTTTAATTGGAATTGATACCATGCAGGATTTTGAAGAGACATACTCTCCTGAACAAGTGGAAGAAATTGTTAAGCCTTTTAAGGAAGATTTTAAGAAAGCAACTAACTCTTTCCTTCAAAGCATGTTTGTTAAAGGAACCGATCCTAAGTTTATTGACGAAATTACCGCAACGATGTCAAATGCGTCGCCAAGGGTTGGCATCAGCGCTATGGAAGAAATGTTTAAAACATCCTATATTGCCAATCCGCCAAAAGTCAAAGCTCCTGTCTGGTGCCTTAATGCCGATCTTTGGCCGACTAAGCCGGAAATTAACCGTAAATATGTCCCGGAGTTTAACCTTCGTATCATGCCGGGTGTGGGCCATTTTCTAATGTTGGAATCGCCCGATGAATTTAACCGACAGCTGGATGATATAATCAAAAAAATTGTAAAGGCAAAATAAGGGCAGTAAATTAAAATCCTATACCGATCTTACTTTGTCGAATCGGCGATTAATTAATCGAAACGAGTTCTTTCGGTAGATTTTGAGTTTCTTCCGTCATCAAAAATGTTTTTAACTCGTTATGAAGCGACCCCAGCTATTATAAAACCCGTTGCAGTGAATAACTTGCAGCGGGTTTTTCTTTGACCATTGACGAGAGTTAGAACCTTTTGAGATTATTTTTAAATTTAAATTTGAGAAGGATTATAAATTTTAGCTGCCCCAGAACATTATCTATCCAACGGATTAAACCTTGGTATAATTGATTTTATTTCGTAGATTTCTACAATACGCCCGATAAAGTAATAAATCATAGGAGAGTTATGAAATCATCGCAAATGGAACAGATGCTCAACAAAGTTCCGGAAGTCACCATTTATTTCTGGATAATTAAGGTTCTGTGCACGACGGTGGGCGAGACTGCGGCGGATTATTTGAATATGGTGCTTAATTTTGGGCTGACAAAAACATCGCTCATTATGAGCGCGATTCTCGTCGTCGTTTTATTTTTTCAGTTCAAGGCAAAAAAGTACATCCCGTCAATTTATTGGCTCGCCGTTGTTCTTCTCAGCATTGTCGGTACCTTGATTACTGACAATCTATCGGATAACTTCGGGGTTCCTTTACAGGCGACGACAATTGTATTCTCCAGCGCGCTCGTCCTGACTTTTGCCTTTTGGTATGCATTTGAAAAAACTTTATCCGTCCACTCCATTGTCACAAGTCGTCGGGAGGCATTCTACTGGTTGGCCATTCTTTTTACGTTCGCATTAGGCACTGCTGCCGGCGACCTTAGCGCAGAAAGGTGTGGTCTTGGGTATTGTACCTCTTTGTTTATTTTCGCTGGTCTCATTGCGGCTGTGACAATCATATACTATCTTGTTAAGAAAATTTTGCCTGTCGGACATTGGTATCAGTCGGCAAATTCGATATTCGCTTTCTGGCTGGCTTACATTTTGACTCGGCCACTCGGCGCATCGATCGGCGATTATCTTTCACAGGCTCGCACCGACGGTGGTTTAGGTCTCGGTACGACGGGAACAAGCGCGCTTTTTCTTATCACGATTTTAGGTCTTGTGGTTTATCTGACGCTTACCAGAAAAGACGAGATTTCTCCCGAAGTCGCTCAGACAGTGAAATGGTGATATAAAAAGTTGGAGGGACAATAACCGATTTAACAATTGTAAAAGGAGGCAGTATGAAGTTATCACGCAGTTTAATGATGGGGTTGGCAGCGGCAGGACTGGTTGTTTTGTTATCGTCAGTATCTTTTGCCGACGAGGGGATGGGGAAAGATAAAGTAAAACTTTTAAATGAATCGGCCTTGGCTTTACAGCAATCCAATCCCGACCTTTCAGCGGCTTTGACCAAGTATGCTACGGAAGAAGCGAACGAGGTCAAGGACGAGAAGGGCGAGAAAGAAGAAAAAGGTGAAAAAATAGAAGAGAAATCAGAGAAAAATGAATTGAAGACTGAGATAAAAGAATTGGAAGGGAAAGCCGAGCAGGAAAAGATGACAGAGCGTGAAGCACACATTAAACTCTTGAAGGACTCAGCGGCTGCTCTTTCGAAATCGAACCCTGAATTAGCAGAACGTTTGACCAAGATGGCGGATAAGAGCGCAAAGTGGATGGAGAAAAAAGAAGGTAAAAAAGATAAGGAAGAGGTCGGAGAAAAAGAAGAGAACGAGAAAATTAATAAAAAATAAAAAGTAGGACCTTAATTCAGCATCAAACAGGTTCTAACTTGGTCCACCCAGCGACCCCAGATAATGGCCCCAGAAAACTGGACCAAAAAATCGGTTAAGGTAGATGTATTATAACTGATTAACCAAGGAGGTCCAGAATGGGAATGCGAAAACAGTTTTCAAACGAGTTCAAGGCAAAAGTCGCCATGACGCCCTCAAAGGGATTAAGACCATGAGCGAGTTGGCCAGCGAGTATGGCGGTCCATCCTACCCAGATTACAAGTTGGAGAAGCAAACTCAAGGAACATTCTGCAGAAGTTTTCGGTAATCCGCACGATAAATCCAGCAAAGATCAAAAAGAACTGATTGACCAGTTGTATAAGAATATCGGCCGAATGCAGGTTGAGAATGATTGGCTCAAAAAAAAGTTGGAAGTCTGACGCTTGAGGAGAAGCGAGCCATGATCGAACAAGAAGAAAATGTGGCTGTCAGTGTCAGACGACAATGCGAGCTTCTGTTGCTTAACCGCTCAAGCCTGTATTACGAACCCGTTAAAATGGGCGAAGAAAATGTCCATCTCATGAACGCCATCGACGAAGAATTTACAAACCGACCTTGCCTAGGTGTACGCCAAATGATGTGGAAGTTGTGACCGTGGGTATTCCGTCGGACGTAAGCGTGTTCGTCGGTTGATGCGGTTGATGGGACTGTTTCCTATATTCCCGACGAAAAATACCAGTAAACCTAATCCGCAGCATCGAGTTTATCCCTATCTGCTGCGCGGCGTTCCAATCACTCGTGTCAATCAAGTCTGGAGCATGGATATAACCTATATCCGTCTGGGGAAAGGGTTTGTTTATCTTACGGCAATAATGGATTGGCACAGCCGCTACATCATCGCTTGGCGGATGAGCAATACTTTGACGGCGGATTTTTGCGTTGAATGCCTCAATGAAGCTCTGCAATATGGCAAGCCCGAGGTATTCAACGCAGACCAAAGTTGTCAGTTTACCAGCGAAGAGTTTACAGAAGCATTGCAGAATAACAAAATCGCAATTAGTATGGACGGTAAAGGCCGAGCATTGGATAATATTTTCGTCGAGCGGTTGTGGAGAACGGTCAAATACGAGGATGTTTATCTAAAAGGCTATCAAACAATTCCTGAGGCACAAGCAGGCTTGACCGAATACTTCGATTATTACAACATGAGCGCAGACATTCGTCGCTGAAAAACATAACTCCGTGGGCAGTATTTTCAGGGATTGAATTAAGCATGTTATTTTATAAAACTGGAGGCGAATTATGAGCGAGTGTAACAACAAGACGTTGGGCAACCAAATATTTAAGCATATTTTTTGGTTTATCGCCGGTCTGGCGAGCGTGGTAGTCGGAGTGATGTTATTGGCGATATATGGCAATGCCGTTAACTGGAAAGAAACGACTCCTTTGCAGGCGATATTTATTGCTTTATTGCCTGTATTGATTCCAATGATTTTTTCCGTTTTCTTTTGGAGAAAAAGTAAATTTTTTGCTTTAGGAGTAATTGTATGGGCAATTTGGTTGGCGAAGGGAATATTGATTAAATAAAAAGCGTTCAAAATCAGGAGGAGTTATGCGACGCACAATAGTGATTTGTTTATGGCTAGCCATTGTGAGCAACGGGGCATTTGCAGCAGATAAAACGGAACAAAGAATTATGCCTTTAAACGACGGCACTTCCATGCGTATTTCGTACAAAAATAATGGGGTTTTTCTAATTGAATATTTAAGAGCGGATGGTTCTTTAGTTAATGGGGATAAAGAGTCTGCGAATGGAAAAATAAAAATTGTTGATTCTTATGAAGCTGGAATACTTCGATTGCGTAAAGCCTATTTTGAAAATGGTCAACTTTGGTACAGCATCCGCATGACGAAAAATGGGGCCCAACCTGAAATGGTCGTGGAATATGCGCCCAATGGTAAATTAAAAGATGGCGAATATAAAGAAAGTTATCCTAACGGGAAATTAAAGAGTGTCGGACATTATAAAAAGGGTGTTCCTATTGGAAAATTTTTATTTTATTGTACCGATGGGGAATTAGCCATCGAGAGGGAATTTGATAATGGGGCTTTATCTGGTGTTAATGGGGATTATGCGGATGGAAAAATTAAATGTGAGGGCGATCCTTATACTTATTTTGACATTGGTTTTTATTCAAACCCGGGAGGATTGTTGCAATTAATTCAAAAGCGAGCAAATTGACATTTTCATTTTAACATTGGTCCAACCAAATGGGGCCACCTTAATCGCGTGTTTTATGAGTATGTACAAATTTCCTTGAGAATTCTTTTTAACCGGAATTTGATTTGCAATATATCAAGGAATTTTGTAAACCATTCGGAAGCGGTTCGAATTACAACATGAAAAAATATGATTGCTAGATTTCGAACGCTATATTTGAAATAATAAATATCGGCGCATAAAACATCATGGCTTGAAAAAATTTTTTTATGAGAATCAGGAGCGCCACCCCGCATAAAATCAAAAACTTCGTATCGTTCCTCTTCGAATAGCCGCTTTAACGTATAATATTGTAATACAGTCCCGGGTGACCACTTTCGATAATCTGGATCATATCCGACATAATCATAGAGAACGGCTGTATTATGAACCACTGGGCAGCTGAGATAGGCGATCGGTTTGCTACCCAAAAAAAGTATATAACAACGGATTGAATCTCGCGAAGCTAACTCTTTTAACTGGTTTAGAAAGATTTCGCCCGCCGGTATCCCATCGCCGAGTAGCCGTTCCTGGTATGTTTTTATGGCTACCGTACGCGCTAATCGCTGAAACTCTTCCATTTCATCAACTCGAGTATATTCTTTCCATGGTTTTTTATTTTGGGCGAAATCTTGATATAGCCGCACACTTCTTAGAATATTATATCGTGATTTGTGATTAAACTTATTTAGATACTGATTGAACGAACCTTGCATCGAGATGTAGTAATGATGCGATTGGTAGGGGACATATCGAAGGTAACTAGGAATTCGACTGAGGCGAGATAGAGGCTTTGAAATGGGATATCCGAGAATAAAAGCGCAATCGCCGGTATGAGCAGCGGGAGGTGGGGGCGTTGGTAAAGAACCGCAAGAAGGTAATAGTTTAATAAAATGAGTGTCAAAAACAATAGCCTTTAGAGCAATAGAAAAAAGTTTGAACATACCGAATTTGTATTCAAACAAAACTTGTTTTAATGTCCAGCAATCAATCATGGTCGAAATTTATTTTTAGTTAAGGTTAATTATTAATTGACGGGCTGGAGCATGTTCCACTTTAGAGGAAGTAATCAAAAAATAATTTTATCGGCTTCGAACTAGTTTGGTAAGCCAACAGAACATAGCCAAAATATATACTATCATGAAAATTTTATCAACTAATTATATATGAAGGAGCCCGCAACAGTTTTCGCATCCAGCTAAAAAATTTTATATACTTCACCGGTGAAGCAAAATATTTTTCAAACACATCGAAGATTATGCGGGCTAATTAAACAGGTCGGCTTCTTCGCGAAGCAGGCTCGAACTGGATCATCCAGCGAATTAAGGAAGTGAAATGATTTATTTGGGTTGATTTTAGGTCTCTTCAAATTTTAAAACCGTTTTAAACTCGTTGAAGAACCGTTTTGAGTATTTTAATCCCCGCGAGCCAAAGCCGTAGGGGATTTTTTATTCTTTTTTCCTTCAGAGATTTTATATTTTAATTCGATTCAGGGGATTATATGGAGTGGAATAAGGTCTATATAAAGGCGAGCTGGAAAATTTACAGAAAATTAAATATTAATATAGCCCACATTCAACCGTGAAGTGCAACACGGGTTGAGGAAAAGACTTCGTAAGGAGTCTTGAAGCCGAGACATTTACGAGGCCTTGAGTTTAATTGATGTTCGATATATGCGATTTGGTCGTCTGATACTTTAGCAAAATCAGTTTTCTTAGGCAAATATCGTCTGACCAAACCAACGATTTGTTCAACGGAACCTTTTTCCCACGAGTGATACGGGTTGCAGAAAAACGATTGAGTTCCGAGAGAAGCATTAATGTTTTGATGGTTCATATTTTCTTTGCCGTTGTCGTAAGTGATCGTTTTACGTTTGCTCGGGGAAATAAATTTTAGCTGCTCAATGACGGCATTTGAAAAATCTTTAGCGTTGTTATGGCCGATCTTTTTCAATTTTGTCAGTCGAGAAACACGCTCAGCCAGAACCGCCAGCGACGCTAACGATTGTCGGGACACGGCAGTATCGGCTTCCCAGTGCCCGAATTGAGAGCGATCATTGGCCTGTTGGGGCCTTTGCTCGATGCTGACTCTCTCGGGGATACGATTAACAGCACTTGCTTTACCTGTCTTACGTTTTTTGCGAACCCTGTGGCTACGAGGCAAATATTTTTTTAATTCAGGTGCGTCCTCGTAAATGTACTGATAGATCGCCTCATGGCTAATGGAATATCCAGGATGGTCTTCTTTAAGCCGACCAGCAATCAATTCAGGAGTCCATTGTTCTTTGAGTTGTTCATGAACATAATCACGAATGAAATCGTTCTTGAGTCGATCG
>JADFYJ010000002.1 GCA_015233115.1 Candidatus Omnitrophota bacterium
CCATAATATTGCCAATTATTGGCATTAACAGCGCCACCCCAAGCCATATCAAAATTCAATACTACTTTTTTCCCTGAAGGAGCCACTTCAACCATATTCGGCCGCGGCATGGCATGATTTCCATTAGCATCATAAAAATCATATTTACCACCCAATTTAATATAATCATCCACCGTCAACTGTGATACCACAGTATTTGTTTGTTTATCGTAAGCAATGAACGATCTGACATTAAAATCAGTGCCATCATATGGCCACATAACCATCCACACCCAGTAACGCGAATCAGCGGAACTATCGCCCTCAACATCCGTTAATATACTGGCGCAAGAATCATAATCTTTAGAAAAATCATGAACCAACTGACTTACTCCTGTTGAAATATCGTACTGATTGAATCGACAGCCCGATACATAATACAACCGGTTCGGATAATTACCCGAATAATCCCAGCGCAATTCATTTGATTCCTGATTAGGAAATTCACTCACGATCTTATAGACAGAATTATCCGCACGGTTATAAATAATATGCCGATAATCTGTTTCATCCCGCAGCATAAAATATTTTGTTCCATCGCTGTTTTCATGGGGAAACCGACTGTAAACAGCTCTCATATCACCTACTGTTCCAATGTCCTTAATCTGGTCACCCGCCTTACATAAATCAACATTCCCATAATGCGAATCTGAAATACATTGATTCTTAAGCGGCTCATTAATCTGATCCATGCCAGCAAATGTGATCGGAGTTCCTTTCGTATAAGTCTCGATTGTAAAACCATTAGTTGTTTGTTGTGCGTGGACATATGACGTCAAACTACCAACTAATAACATAGCCGTAACCAAGCTGAAAAAGCCAAATACATTAGTCTTTTTCATTATTTCCCCCCTTATATTTTTTAAAGAACAAATAAAAAGCCCATTCCGTTTAATCAGAATGAGCTTAAAGGCACTCTCTAATTGATTTGATTCGATAACCGGCTGACCTTAATTCCAAGGTCCCTTGGCTTTGCGCCGGTAAACCACGCTGGGTTCACCGCCCTGAACCTTTATGGTTCGCAGGCCCCACCTTACGATGGGTTTGCCTTTTTCGTCAAATAATGCTTTTCTATTTAGAGAGTATATCGGACATATATTTGAAAGCAAGATAATTTAAATAAAATATTAGACTTTAGTCTTACTCGTCGTGAAATAAAAATAATTTTTATTTCACCACTAGTGGTTCAGTTTTTTTAACAGATTTTAATTGTTGAACCAGTTTTTTAAACCCGGGAGAGAATGGATTATCCGGATATTTATCCAAGAATTGCTGATAAACCGCAATTGCCGCGCCATAATCTTTTAATTCTTTTACCGCGATTGAATTTATTTTTTGAACTAAAATTTGCATTTGAACAGGTAAAAGCGCGCCCTTGCTCCCATAATCCAATAAAATCCTTTGATAATTATCTAACGCTTCAGTCCAGCGATCCTGCGCTAAATAACAATCAGAGAGTAAATTCAAAGCAGCTAAACCTGCCATTTTATCAGAATAATTTTTCGCGATTTTTTTGTAAAACTCAATCGCGCGATCAAACGCGTCAACAGCTTTTTGAAAATCATTTATTTTTTTATAATAACCGCCAATATACCCAATAGCCACCATCCCGGCTTTTGTCAAAGGATATTCATTATTAACCCTCTGATAAAAACCAAGCGCCTGATCCCATTTCCCGGAAAGCTCATAGCATCGACCTATCGCAAACAATGCTTCGGAATCCGCTTCAGCATTATTTTTATATACATCTAAAATAATTGTGAATTCTTCCCGCGCCTGTGCATAGTCTTTTCTAAGCATATAAAGATTTCCCAGCGCGAAATACACTTGGGTGATAATCGGATTATTCCCCGGATATTTAGCGATTATCTTTTTATGATTTTCGATCACCCGTTTGATCGCGTTATCAGGAACCCCTTGCGGATCTTTAACAATCTGCGCGTATTGTTTTTGTAAACCCCAAATTTTTCTTTCCAAAGAATAGTTCCCTCGATAACCTAAAATCGCCAGAACCACAAAAATGACTACAAGGATACCCACATAAATCTTTATTGTATTTTTCATATTATTTATTCCTTAGTTGAAAGAAAAAATTTAGTTAAAGCGGTATAGACAACAGCGTCGATCACGCCCATGAAAATATACCCTGCTACGATCGCCCATACCCGGATACCTTGAAAAGTCATATTCGCGACATCATTAATATTCGCGCGGAACGCCAAAACCGGAATATATAAAATAGTCGGGATCAATACAATTAAAAGAACAGTCCAAAAATGTTTCCACACTAAAATAAAGTTACATCCTATCGCACGAAACAAATTTTTCTTATCAATAACCAAAGCGGGGATTAAAAATGCTAATAAACTGGTTGCCAAACACCCCAAAAATAAATTAAAATACGGTGCTCCATAAACAGTCGCAGCCTTAATAACAAAAAATATCCCCGTCGTGGAATGAATTTTTAAAGCCCTGGCAAGTACTAATCTGTAACCACTTAAAAACAACCAAGATATCCCCCACAATAAAAACGCAGCAACAAGAACATGAAAATACCTGCTTAACGCGATTCGGCCCGCAGATAGAGAATCAGATTGTTTTGTCTCAATTAAGCCCAAAGCCGCGGCAGACATGGATATAAAAAAATTTCCTATTACAATAAATATAGCAATCTGCGCGTAGGGTAAAATACTGGACAAGATCAACAAATTATTCGGATAATGAAGATATACCGCCCCCCACAATTTTTGTATGATAGGACCAAAGAAATGGACTAAAGGAAAACGGGTTGAAAAGTATAAAATTTCCACTAATAACAATTCAATAAAAATAATGGTCAAAAACGGTGTCGCAACAGAAGGGTTGTTTAAGAGGGCGGTTACTGACTCTCCCAGCAGGGAAAAAACTCCGCCTTTTTTCAATCGATTTTCCATAATTAGGCTCCAATTAATAGGTTATAAACTTTAAAATCTTATCATGGACGATAACAGCTGTCAATCTGTAAAAAAAAAGAAGACAAATCGCTCTGTCTCCTTTTATAATATCTATATTAATCAATTTGATTATTAAACTTTTCTACGTAATCCTAAAAATCCCGCTAAACCACTGCCTAATAATAATAATGACATTGGCTCAGGTACTACGTTATTGGTGTCAACTAAAACATACATATCATTATAGTCATTATCTGTGCTAGATACTGTCGAGTTTGAATCTTCAAAAGCGATTAGCCATTTATCAGTCCCTAAAGAATAAACTAATGCTTGAGCGGATTTATTGCTGTTATCAAAACGATCTGTATACCAAGTATTTCCTGGAGTGGTTATGTAAAAACCGAATGGATTTGTCGCGGACAAAGAAGTTGGTCCATTCTGTGTACCACTTAAAAGTTGTGTTGTGCCGCTAGGATTTCCGGAATAATAATAACCTAATACAGTTTGATTTTTAAATTCAGTCGTTTCTGCCACAATTTGAACAGTAGCTTTTTGACCTCCTGCCCAGTAAAAAGGATCTGCTTCTCCACTCTCATAACCAATGTAACCGGTTTTAGCAAAATTTTCTGCCACAGCTTGATTGGTATAATAATTATTAGTTACTAGCCATTTCCCCAGCTGTTGGTATCCATAAAGATGATCATCATAGCTTTTTTGCCAGTTAACTGAAAACGAAGCATGAGCATTGGTAGTTAATGCAAGGATGGTGATCCCGATACAAAGGGTCAATCGTGTTAATTTATTCATAGCTTTTCTCCCGCAAAATTACTAAGATCCGATCCCCCATCGCTTAGCTATTAACCAATTTTTATGTGGGATGAGAGCATAAAACCTTAGGCTTTATGCTCTCTCGCCACATGATACATTCTTTCATAAAACGTATTATAAAACAATACGAACTATGCCTTGAATGACTTTCTCTTATTTACAAAAAGACCAACTAAACCGGTCCCTAATAATAACATACTGCATGGCTCAGGAACTGCGTTTGTCGGGCCAAACATCTTCACTGTGGAAGTGTCGGCGCCTATCAAACTAAATCCACCTTGAGTATACCAAGGTGCATTTGTCTGAACCCAAAGAATTCCGCTTGAATCTCCTGTCTTGATAGAGTCATTAATATAACTCCATGTAACAGTTTTGCCATCAACGCTTCTTGTTATAACATCAACATCCGGTGAATACGGGGTAATCGGCCCGTCTACATCGGTTGTGAAACCGCCATAAAATGACGCCGTTGCTTGAGTAATACTTCCAGGGCCGGTACTATTGATGATGTACTCGAACAACATACCCGTAGAATTCTGCAACACATTCTCTGTAACGGTTCCGTCTATCTCTCCAAATATTCCGGCGAACGGAATAGTCATGGACGCGATAGGTGTTCCTGCTGGTGCAGCTGCTCCGGAAGGCATTGCAATACCTCCTATTGCGAGCGGCACAGCGTGAGCATTACCTGCCACAACGCCCAAAAACAAGATAGCCAGTACTGACATGATTGATTTTTTCATTGTTTTTCCTCCTCTCTTATTTATTTGAAGTAAACTTTACTGCGCACCTTCACCGGTAAATACCACTCTTACCGTGCGCAAAATAATCCGCATGTCTGTCCATAAACACGCCTTCTTTATATAGAGAAGATCGTATTTCACTTTTTTACGGACATCTTCCATTGATTCATCATATTTATACCACACTTGAGCAATACCCGTTAAACCTGGTTTGATATATAACCGCTTGTAATAATCAGGGATTGCTTTCTTGAATTTTTCTACAAATACCGGCCGCTCTGGGCGAGGGCCAATCAATGACATCTCTCCCTTTAAAATATTTATCAACTGAGGAAGTTCGTCAATGTGCGCTTTTCGTAAAAATTTTCCGCAAGGAATAAGCCGGTTATCATTTTTCGCCGCCCAAACCGGACCAGATTCTTTTTCCGCGTCAACTTTCATGGTGCGGAATTTATATATTTCAAATAAAACACCATCTTTACCAACCCGGGTTTGAGTATAAAAAATCGGCCCGCGGGACGTCAATTTAATCAGCACAACAGTAGCTAACAATAGCGGCGATAAGATGATTAAACCTAGGACTGATGAAATAATATCCAAAATACGTTTAGTGATGTGATACGTACGGCGGATAGCAGAAATGATCATTCCTAAAATACCTGTTCCAAATAACAAGAGCGTCGAAGGTTCAGGCGCCCTGGTCCGTGACTCGATAGGCATTGCTTTAGAAATTTGGGATGTGGAATGGACAGCGCTGATAACTTTATCCGAATGAGTGTTAACCATAGATAAACCCGCCCACGCGGAAACCGTTATTAGGCTCGCTAAAAGCATAAAAAATACAATATTACTAAATCGGTTAAATTTCATATAATTCTTATTTTGTGTCAAATTGTCAAAATTTGTTATCCGGGAAAATGTAATTAAATATAACACATGTAATAAAAAAAGCAAGTAGACTTTTTTAGCATATACGATTATGCTTATTTATTGTAAGATATTGGAAATAATAGATTTATGGAATAAATGTTCTAATGGAAGGAAGAATATTTGAACCAAACTTTTTAATTCTGCTCATGGTAACGCTTTCTGGCTCTCCAGAGTTGATACTGCTGGATATACGGATCAAAGCACTGCTGGCAGATTTTCTTAAAAAAGACCTCCACGCGATTAAAATTTGCTGCTCCCAATAATTGGAAGTAAATTGATCCCCCACTTTAAACCAATAACAAAAAATTTCAGAACGCCCAGCCCGCTCTGACTTCAAACGGTTTACCGCAATTGTGTCCGCACCGTTTCCGATAAACTCTTTTTTGGCATCCACAATGGTTGCTCCGCCCCCTGTATAGCAAATCTCCGGCGGATGAGACACTTTACGGTTATGCTGTGAATAAACAATAAATAAAAATACCTGCTCGCCCGCCGGATTAGTATACCGCCGGACAAATACATTATCAGTCTCCAGAATGGCTTTATCTTCCTTAGAAATCGGAACATCTTCAGACGTCCATCCGCCGATCGTCTTGGGAAATGCCGCGATATCGACAGAATCTTTTTGGGTATACGTCGAAAAATATATCGACCAAGATAAGATCCCGGCATAAATGAAAGCAATAATAATAAAAATCCATGAACGTTTTAATATCATTCGAGTAATCTCCCTACCGCGTAAAGTAAAATAAACGCCACCGCAAAGATCAAAAACCCTGTTGTATCATGCACAAAACCTTTAGTATATTGTGAACCCCATATCTCCGCGATAGATGCCAATATAACTACCCGCACCACATTCGTGATCACCGCGATCGGCACAGTTGAGAAAAAAAGAATCCATTTCTTGACCTTAGTTTTGCTGGAAATATACGCGAATATCGCTCCCAATGCGAGCAATGAGATCAATGATCTTAAACCACTGCACACATCATCCACCACCACATAAGCGTGCCGCATATAAATCATGCTCCCTTCTCTTAAAGCAGGGATGCCGATATGATTAAGAATAACTGCCGCGATCTTGGCTGCCAGCATTTTCATACGGAAACTAATATTAGTGATAATCACCAGCGGCAATGGAAACATAAAAAGCAAAAGTGCCACAGGCACCCAAATTTTTCTTAACACCTGCCACCCGTAAAAATACATAATCAGCCCGATCAAAACCGCGAACATGGAAAATCCGCCGACAAAATACACGCGGAACAAAGAAGCTAAAATATAAACTAATATACCCGCAAGTGTGATAATACTACCCCGTCGTTTTGACGGAACAACCGGAGTATTCTTAATTTCAGCCCATTTTTGCCAAATCAGATAGCCAGAAACGAATGGAATTAAAATACCATGACTATAGTAAGAATCCCGCGCAAACCACCTATCCCACATCCAAAAAATAACTGGAACATAAGCGAGAATTAATAATCCAAATGTCGTTAAGACTTGCCAGTTTTTTCGAACAAAATTTTGCATATTAACCGTTTATATTTTACGTATTCGTTTTACTTTTACTTTTGCCTTTTAATTTTTACTTATCTACAGCCTTTTCCCAGGTCACCTTTTGTTGGGACGTGGCAAAACGCCAAAAACCCACTAATGCCGAAAAATTTAAAACACAAAACATATACGGCACAGCACCTATCTTTTTTAATATTTTACCAATCATGCCTGAATTTTTTTGGGTCATCATACCAAGCATGGCGCAACCATAAAAAACAACCTGTAAACACGCCATTACAGAATAAATCAAATTATTAGTAAATAATAGAAAATTTATTATAAATAACAATACCATTAAAAATGGGATTTTCAACCTTAAAAATTTATGCGAAAACAACTGCCAGGCAATCGGACTTTTCAATGGGTTAAATATCCCCGGGAACAATAAAAAAATTTGAAAATTCCCAGCCAAAGTCCGCACTTTCCGGCGGAATTCTTCATCCGAATTTTGAACAGCTTTATCAAACGCTTTGGCAGAAGGATCAAAAATGGCCCGATATCCTAGTTGAATAATAGAAAACGGAATGAACATATCATCTAATACAATGTGTGTTGGAACATTTTTAAATAATTCGCGGCGGATCGCGTAGATCGCTCCGGTCGCGCCCATAATCGAGTGAATACCACTTTCTTCCCTGCGGATAAATTTCTCATACGTCCAATACATACCTACCCCCTGAGACGCGCCTGTTCCATTATCCTCTATAACCAATTCACCGCTGACACAGCCCACTTTAGGATCCGCAAAATTCGCGGTCAATTCTTTAATAACATCTGGCGCAAAGCGCTGGCGGGCATCGCAAAATAATACAATATCATATCGCGCTTCTTTAACCAGATCATTTAAAACCGACATCTTGCCCCTGCGTTCTTGATAATCAAAAAAACGCACCCGTTCATCTTTGAATTGATAAACCAACTCCGGCGTAGAATCCGTAGAACCGTCAGAACCGACTAATATTTCGACCTTATCAACCGGATAATCCATGGCCAACAAATTTAGCAATTTATCCTTAATAACTTTTTCTTCATTCCAAACCGACATAACAACTGACACCGACGGAATAAAAGCATAATTCTTAGCCACAGGTCTACGCCAAACTCTCCCTATCATCCACAAAACAAGTGGATACAGAAAATAGCAGTAAATTATTAAAAATAAACTAAACCAAAATAAAAATTCTAACATTTTATAAACCTTTATTAAAATATAATTTTTTCTAGATTCCCGCTTTCGCGAGAATGACACACTGCTATTTTCTCAACAAAACTGACCTGATAAGATCATATAACTTATCTCCCAAAATTCGCCTGACTAATAATTTTAAAATTGTGAATAACCGCATTTTAAAACCCATTTTGCCGGAGACTGCTGCCGCAAATTCTTTTATTGTCCAATCGTTTTTAACTGCTATTCTTTCATAACAACCATCGCTAAACCCCGGGCGTTTATCTGAAACAAATATTTTCTGATAACCCGCTTCCTTTGCTATCTTGACCACTCTCTCATCATAAAAACCCCGCGGGATTGATAAACAGTCAATATGACAGCGCAGATTACTTTCTAAGATAAATTTCGACTTGGTCAGCTCTTCCCTGATTCCATCTTCAGATAATGACGTTAAAATCCCATGCGTCAGGCCATGAGAACCGATAACCATCCCTGCCATTTTCATGCGGGCCAAATCTTCCCATGACAAATATCCGTCCCGGCCAATACGATCCGCAATAACAAAAAAATACCCAAACGCTTTCAAATCCTGTAAAATCGGGGCCACCACATTAAAATTATTCTTTTCTCCGTCGTCGAAGGTAAATACGGCCTCCTGCTCCCGGCCAGAAATATCCATGGTCAAAACATACTTTTGCTCTTTTAGCCACGCAAGTTGTTTTCTGAATTCTTCCAACTTAACGTCGTATAATTCAGCACCCTTTTCCCGGTCAATAACCGCGGATTTTGCAGCATCCACAATACCGTGATACATTAATATTCTAGCCATAATTTTGTATCCTTAACAGACTTCTATCATTTACTTTAACTTCTCAATCATTTCTCCAATTTTATTTCTTCGATTTTGCAAATTCTGCCCGTCTTTGCTAAAACTTTTTAAAGAACTTATAAAAGCCGGTTCAATCTCTAATAAACTCATGGCTTGCTTATAAAGTGCCGTATCCACAAAAGCTGGATCAGCCAGCAATCGTTTCTGGAGTAAATTTTTGAGTAAAATTAAATATTCATAGTCTTCCATGCCATCGCGCCAAATTTCGGTACGGATCGACATGACTGGACCATTCTCTCCCGGATAAAATAACAGACCATTGCCATTTTGCTCCCACTTAGTATTTTTCGCGGTTTGATACGGGTTAGCTAATTCCCACCAGTTTACGCACCAATAAAGAAACCCTTTAATATCCAATTTCCAGCACATCCAAGGAAGAATGCGATAATCAATAGAATCAAAATCAAGCGCAAGATTAGGAGCACCGCTGTCTCCAGGGCCTGAAACATAAACCCACATTTCTTTACCAGCGTCGACAAGCGCCTTAAATTTATCTTCTTTGTAATCATCAATCCCAAAACACCAGATATCAATATCTTTCGCCCATTCAGGGTCTTTTTTAATATCCCACAACCCATGAAAACACATCATGTTTTTTAATTTAGGATGGGCACGATGGATCATATTCGCGATTTTAGCAATATAAGGCTTTCCTATATCTGCCTCATCCCAAGTGTAAATATAGTGGTAAGGTAAAAGCTTATTTAAAGCCAGTAATTCACCATATTGACGGTATAAGGGCAAAAATTCTTCAATTTTTTGATCTTCTTTCGGCCAATTATTGTCAAAGGTTCCGCCTTTTTTTCCCACAGAAAAATTGCTTAATCCAAACCAGCGGTAACGGTCTAATTTGGCGAGATCAGTATTATTGGTTGGATCAATATTCAGCACCGGATCCATGCGGTGTTGAACCATTTCGATAATGAATTTATCATTAATATCATCGATCCGCGATTTATAGCTGTCCTCATCTTCTTTATCTTTGATAGGAAACCGATTTTTGGTAATATGAGGATAAAAATCAAACGCCGTACGCAAATGACTTTCCCGAGGGAGTTCAAAATTAAAAACATGCACACGTATAGGAATTTTCACTTCTGGATAATTGGGCGCAGAGACTAATATGTCACCCGCGTAATCTCCGGCTGGTGTATCTTTATCCGCATAAATACTGATCCAAAACGGCTGAACTTCTCCAGCTTCAATATGGACGGGTTTAAGCGGTAATAAAGGATCCGGCCATTCTCCAACGTACTTAACCGGATAATAAGGTTTTTCAGTTGGAACATACCCGACCACACGAATGCTAATATTTTTCGCGGGGATTTCATGTGTGCCGTCTAAGGTTTTCAATGACGACGCAGAAAGGGAAACATTTTCCAATGGATTTTTTCCGTTTAAGACCACAATTTGAAAATTTTCATATTCTTGACGTGCCAAGCCAATACTAGCGTTTAATGAAAATGTCGCAGGGATCAAGGTCTGTCCAGTTTTAAAAATACGATCTAATGATGACGCGGCCACAACATCAAATCCGTCTTTTAATTTTGAAAGATCTTTCTGCGGCTTTGTTGGTTGTTTTGCTGACGCAGGAACATTGTTCATCGAAGACTGCTCACCTGCGGGTTTCTGATCGCTATTGCCGATATTATCAAAATAAAGCACAATATTACGTTCCGGGTTTGAAGCAAAAATTTTAATATAAGAAATCTCTGCCGTGTCGCATTTTTCCGCGATCGAATCCATAGGAATGCTGACATGCGTTGATTTCATCGGTTCAGCGTCCACCGTGAATTCAAAAGATTTTTTAGGATAATCACGGCCGCTTTTAATTTTGACCACCAGAGAAACCGCTCGCTCATCATTGTTATACACATCAAAATGAAAATCTGGCTTTCCTGACCAATTCTGAATTTTTGAACCGTAAACTTCCCAGAGCATGCCCGGATACGCGCCGCCGGTTGGGAATGTTACTTTTAATGAATGCGTGCCGTCAGAAGCGTTTGACGTGCTGATCTCTCCTGCCGCTCCATCAGAATATTCAAATAATGACGCATCATTAGAAGATTCAAAACCAATATAAAACGCGACGCCCGCGTGAGGTATTAAATGGGAAATGCTTTGGCCAATGTTTTTAATTTGAACCTTTCCCCCGGAAGACAACCGTCCCATAAAAATAAACGCGATGATAACAGAAATAAAAATGCCGCCCAAGATGCCAGAAAGTATAAATATAATCTTATCTTTACGATCCATTGCTTTATCCTTTTGTTAGTAACAATGTAACAGAGTGACAATGTGACAATGAAAAAATTATTATTTTAAACCCGAGGTTTTTAAACTTTTGCTAATTTATATATTTGATTAAGTTTTGCTCCCATAATCGACCAATCATATTGGCGACACACTAATTCTCTGCCTTGTTTGCCTAATGTTTTCCGTTTATCATTATCTAACAGCAATGCGCGTATGGTATCAGCGAAAATTTCTGGTTTATCCGCGATCATAATATCTTGGTCTTTGGTATAATTGATACCTTCAGCGCCTATTGACGTTGAAACCACAGCTTTTTCCATAGCCATAGCTTCCAAAATCTTTAACCGTGTTCCTCCGCCGATCCTAAGCGGAACAACAAAAACTTTAGCGCGATTCATATACGTTCTTACATCATCCACCCTGCCGGTAATGATAATCCGAGGATCTCGAGCAACCAATTCTTGCAATTTATGTGAAGGGCCTTTTCCGACAATATAAATTTTTAAATCTTGATCTTTTAACAACGGAAAAACGGCTTCACAAAAATATATCATAGCATCATCATTCGGCATCCAATCCATTGAACCAGTAAAAACCAATGCCTGCTCTTCTGGAACATTTTCCGGCGTAAAAAATTCCGTATCAACGCCATTTGGAATAACGTCTATGCGCGATGATCCTGGATTTAAATCACGTAATAACTTGGCATCATCATCTGAAACAGCAAAACCGCCATTGACCATTCCTAAAAATTTTTTTTCATATTTTTTCATTTTCTGTGCCTGGCCGCGATACAACCAACCCTTTAACGCGGATCCTTCGACATCAGCACACCGTTCCAAAATCCTATACTCCACATTATGGTCATCAACAAACACTGGAATAGATTGAATATATTTCGCATACTGACCCATGTGAATATGATCAATATGAATAACATCATATTTCTTTTGTCCCATTAAATTCTCAACCATCCGCGCCATTTCTTTTGATTTATATTTATCCACGGAAAACGGTTGCGGACTGAAGAATATCGAACACGCCGCGCTAATACCCGATAAACTGACGGCTGGCACCAAATGTAAATTAATACCCATATCCTTAAATATTTTTTCATACTTTAAATCATCGGCGTTAAAAGAAAAACACAGTAAATCAACAGCATTTCGGGATACCAATTGCTTTAAATTATGAAAAGTACGAATTTTCCCGCCAGTATCAATCGGATATGGCAGTCTAGGAGCCAAAAATAAAATATTCATTAACCCATAACCTTTCGATAAAAAATTTCATATTGCTGACTCATTTTTTTATCACTATACCCTTCGGTCACAATTTTATAAGCTTCTACCGTTAATCTTTCCCGAGATTTTTCATCACTTAACATTTCCATGATGGTTTTTGCCAAAGTATTGGTATCACCAACAGGCACAATTCGACCAGATATTCGGTCCTTGATCAAATTAGGTATGGCCCCAACCGGAGTGACCACCACCGGGCATTTCGCTGCCATGGCTTCTAACAAACATAAAGGTAAACCTTCCAAGAGTGAACACAGCACAAAAACATCGGAAATCGCGTAAATATCCGGGATATCTTTCCTAACGCCCGCAAAACAAACATTCGCCTCAATATGATATTCCCGCATGATATTTTCAAGAGTATTTCGCAACTCTCCGTCACCTACGATCAGAAAAGTGACATCTTTCCGTTGTTCAAGTATGGTGTGGCCCGCATCCAAAAAAACGCTTTGGGCTTTTTCCGCGCATAACCGCCCCACAACCGTGACTACAAAATTATTTTCCGGGATCCCCAAACTTTTCTTCAAATCTTTGGGCCGGGGAACATTAAATTGCGCAATATCAATCCCATTATCAATGATACTAATTTTTTCAGACAATAATCCCCGCTGAACCATCTGCGCTTTGGTCCCTTCACCCACAGCAATCAACCCATCCGCAAATCGCATGGCCCACGCAGAAATATCCTCAAAACGTTTGATTTTTTTATCATTAAATGCCCACGTATGATTTGTTGACAACCACTTGCATGGCATCATCCTCGTTGCGGCAAAGGCCAGCACATCCGATTTATAATTGTGAGAATGAATGATGGAAAAACCACCTTCTTTAATAATTCCACGCAAGCGCATCACGGCCCCAAAATCAAATTTCCCTTTTGATTCGATTTCAAGGACAGGAATATTCATGGATCGCGCCACATCTAAAATTTCTAAATGCGGATTATGCGTGTTCTTTATCGCGCACACCGTGTACTGAAAATCCGTTGAAGAATTTTTCGCGATATTGATCAAAACGCGTTCTGCGCCAAACACCCCATTACTACTGATAAGATGTAATATTTTCATTTAATTCTGAATGCCTTTTTAAATGCAACAATAAAAAAATGACTATACGCCACAAACCACGGCCCCAAATCATCCCAAGCAAAATACGCGTGGGCAATTGGCCACGGCCAATAACTTCTCAGCCACTGAAACAAGGTAATTTCCTTTGTTTGCATCTTACGAAAAAAACTACCGACATCTAATTCAAAATTAACATACTTAACCTGCCGAACCTGTGGCACATGGATATGTTGTTTTTTATAAAGAACAGCCTGATAAAAAAAATATGGGAAATCTACACCGGCTTTTACCTTCAATTCACTATTCATAATTGTCCGCAAATTCGCTTCGATAAAATATGGTTCGCCGCCTTCCGGGTCAAATTTAAACTCGAAACTGATTAAGCCATAATACCGCATCGCGCCCAATGCCTTACGTCCCGCGCGAAGTATATCTTCTCTTTGCTCACCAATCTCTCCGAATGAACACACTCCAAAATCCGGACGGTATTGGCGAATTTTATGTGTACAAATCGAAACAATCTCTTCTCCATTTTCTCCGCACAAGGCATCAAAAGTATAAATATTTGAATCCGGGCCTTTAACAATCTGTTGAGCTAAAAAACCTTGAGTTACATTTCCAAATTCCTGCCACACCGCGCAAAGATCATTCTGATTCTTAACCACAAAGCCCTTGCTTCCATCCTTCCGTCTCCAGACATGAGAAATATTCGGTTTTAAAAAACATGGAAACTCTAAATTTACGACTGCCGTCTCAAGGCTTTTTTCATCCGTAATCATTATGGTTTGCGGAAATCTAATGCCTGCCTTTCGCGCGAATTGTGCCGTTTTATTTTTATCCATAAAAGTAGTAACAGTTTCATGATCAGGCAAAGCAAAATCGAAATATTTTTCCAACTCTTCTCGATGCGCAGAAATAAAAACCACATACTCATCCGCTGTTGGAAAAAGCAATGATCTTCCGATCCGCTGTCCAATGGCTATTAAAGCCGCTTTAAACTGCTCAGGAGAATCTTTAAGATGAGGTAAAATATGCCGTTCTTTTAACCAGCGAGAATAATACCCTTCTTGTTTCACCATATCACAACCGACGACAGAAATACCTTTCCGTGATAAAGATCTTAACGCAGATAATCCATTTACTGTTAAACCCAATACAATAACCGGTGTATGATGACTAACACTTTTTTCACTTATGTGATTATCAAAAAAATTCTGATAATTTTCAATCATACGATCAACAGAAAATTCCTGAGTCATTTTTAATTGTGCCGCATTTCCAAATTGTTCCCGCCATTCCGGGTGATCAAGCAACTCCTGCACAGCTGATCTAATCGATTCCGCATTTGCAGGCTTTACCAATAAACCATTTTTTCCGTGCTCTATCAACTCAGCCGTGCCACCCACATCAGTGGCCACCACCGGTTTCGCTAAAAGCATATATTCCATAACCGAATTTGATAATCCTTCGCTCAATGACGGATGAACGCAAATGTCGGCCCGGCGTAAAATCTGCAGAACATCTGTGCGCGTATCCATAAATATAACTTTATCTTTGATCATTAATTGCTCAGCCAAAAGACCAAGTTCGTTTTCTTTTCTTTTCCTGCCGACTAAAACCAATTTAACGCGAGGGTTTGTTTTAGCTAATTCTGCCACTGCTTCAATCAAAAAACTCTGCCCCTTAATCGGCTTAATGTTTCCCACAGTCATCAAAACAATATCATCGTCCTTAACACCCGGTATTTCTGGTAAATTATTTTCAGAAACAATTGAAGCATCTATACCATTATAAATGACCCGGACTTTATCTTCAGTAATCTTTTCCTGCTTAACAATCAAATCCTTAATAGCCTGGGCATTAACAATGATCTTATTCACCCATCGATTCACAAATCTATAGGCCCATATGTGAATATTCTTTTTCCAAAAGCCCATGTCTCTGCGGTTAGACACAATATACGGAACACCGGCTATTTTAGCGCAAATTGTCCCCCAAACATCTGAACTAAAATGATAAGTCATGAGCATGTCCGGACGTTCATGTCTTAATTTTTTGATGAACCGCAATGCCTGCATAAAACCAAAAAAACTATAAATTCTTTCAACCCGAAACTCTGATATTTGACATCCAAAATCTGTTATATTTTTTTTGATATTTTCAGGAAGAGGTTTTAGAGAAAAAATAGATAGTTGAAATCTGTCTTTATCGAGCAAACGGACCAATTCCAATATTTGTTTCTCTGCACCAGCTCCAAAAGTAACCAAAATATCAATAACTACAAAAATCTTCTTAATGGGTTTAGCCGAATTGAGATTTTGAATGAGTAATGGCGTTTTATGACTTTGCGTGTGGACAAGTGCCTCAGTAAAAAAGATTTCCACATCCATATTGGTTCCAAATTGCGCACGAAGAACTTGTTTAATTTTTTTAGAATCTTCATTTGAAAAATGTTCATTCTTTTTCACATTCAATACAAGTCTGCCCAATTCAGATTGAACAAACTGCAGTTGAATCACATTATTTAGAGGAACCATCACATTCGCGAGCGAAATTTGATGTCCATCTTTAGCCATAACAAAATTTTTCATTCTTCCGCCAATCAGCTCGAAAAGAGGAAAATTCCGGCCGCAGCTGCAAGACTCATCTAATAATCGTCCCACATCACCAGTTTCATAACGGATAAGCGGCATAGCCCAATTAGTTAAGCTCGTTGCGACAATGCGGTCATATCCTAAATGATTTTGATCAGATATAAATTCAGTAATTCCGAAATCCGGACATAAATGCAGCCCTTCATGTTTTTCGCACTCGCATCCCAAAACAGCTCTTTCATTCATGCCATACCAATTAAAACACGGACAACCCCAAAACCTTTCAATCAATTCACGCTGATGAGCAGAAAAACTTTCGGAATGAACGACAATCCCTTTAATAAAATCGTTTGGCGCAGTAAATCCTGCTTCTAACAAATAACGTGTAAACAATTCAATATTACTCGGATAACCATTTAAAAATTTAACATTAAATTGACGCATAGCCTGAAAATACTGTACGGCTGTCTGAGGGTTCAGCCGGTAAGAAGATAAAAAAAGACGGTTACGGAAACGATTGAATTCAAAATTTTCATTCAACGGCATACGCCAATTTACCAAAGACGCAAAACGGTCATAAAGCGAACACCCTGCCCAAGAAAAAAAACGCCAAATATAGGGATCAAAATTTAGATAATCTTTTCGCTTTTCATATAAAACTTTTAACGGTACCCCAGTCGTACCATCTGTAGTTAAAGAAATCACTTCCCGATCAGAAAAATTTTTTGCGCGAAGTTTATCAAAATTTTTCCTAATCAAGTCTTTTGTTAAAAGGGGGATTTTAGACAAATCCTTTAGTGTCTGAATGTCCGATGGTTGTATTTTTGATTGTTTAAAAAGTTCTGTATAATACGGAACATGACGATAAGCATGCTCGATCAAAGTTTTTAATTGCGCGATTTGATATGCTTCAATTTCTTCTTTTTCCTGCCACTGGCCTTTTTCCAATTGATCCAATTGATCAAAAAATCTTTTAGGAATCCGCATTTTAAGCGGCAAAAAGCCCAAGGAATCACGAAATATTTTTCGCATATTTTTTTGATATATATTCACCACATTAACCCTCAATAACATTTTAGCTAAAGCATCCAAAACTTATAAAATACCACACAAAATATTCTTTATCGCATAAATAACAGCAAAAGAAGCTTTAGTTTATGATCTAATCACCGTTATTCAAGCAGTATTCGATTACTTCATCTGTATATTCCTTAAACAGAGAATCACCAGCCATCTGATGAAAACTTATCCCTATGTCGTAATTATTTATTTCAACTATTTTGATTTTTCCCTCGTGATCTACGCATAAATCCAATCCCAAAACCCTATAATACAAATATTCCTTTGCACACTGTATAGCTACAGACTTAATTTCCGAGTATTTAAAAACTTTTCGAGCTTCAGCAAATTTATTATTATTTGCATATAAGAAATACTTATTTCCGTATTTATCAACGGCGTAATCGTTTAAAAAACCTTCTTCATTAATTTTGCAGGCTATTCCTCCGGCAACCAAATTATCGACAATAGCGCCTTCACGCCCCATTCTTAAAATAGCATGTAGAATAACAACATCGTTTGATTTAACTGATCGATAGGTATAAACACGAATCGTGTTGAGCGAGGTAGAATTAAATTGAGAGAAATACTCATGTTGTTCTATATATTTTTGCATTACCCAGTCCCGTTTTAATTTTGATTCAATATATTCTAAAGATAATTTTTGCCTGCCGTTATATAAATTGCCATCATTACTTTTAGTAAATAATTCAACACCCTTCCCGCACCCTGAATCCATGGATGGCTTAAGTATTACTTTTTGTTCATTAAGAAAACAATCTGCGGCGTCTTTAGTCTTCAGCAGGCTATAGTTGCCGTTATAGAGAACACCCCGGATATCCCGCAATAAAACCTGAGGGAAATATAGATCTACAAAATATTTTTCATAAAAATTCTTATCAACATACGCGTACTTCAATCTCATATCATTAAGGCGTGGCTCGATAATTAATAAATAAATATCTCGTGGCACATAATCTTGATTTTCAATGCCGGAAACATATGAATACAATCGATACCAATCAATATTTATATGCCTACAAAGCTTACTCCATTTCATCTTGTACTCATATGTACTTATCTTTTTCGTACTATTATTTCGAAAATTAATATTATTTTTTTTAATTTGCTTCATTTCTTCACGATAAAATAACCAAATATTAACAATGAAAAGAACTTTTCTTGCTTGTTCAAATATTTTTTCCAACAAAAAAGAATATCGCTCTATGGGGAAAAATAAAATTTTTCTAATTAAGCGTATCATTTAACCTCCAAGATTAATACTTAAAGATTTTGAATTAATAATGGTGTTTTATGGCTTTGTATATGACTCAATTTTTCTGTATATTGAATATCCACATCCATGTTTGTTCCAAATTTTTTACAAAGAATTTGTCTTATTTTTTCCAAATCGTTGTTTGAAAAAAGATCATTTTTCTGCACTTTAAGCACTAATTTTCCAATTTCCGTTTGAACAAACTGAAATTGAATAACATGATCCGTCGCACCAGGAATATCCACGTTCGTAACCGGAATTTGACTGCCATCTTTTGCTATTACAAAGTTTTTTATCCTCCCACCGATCAATTCAAATAATGGAAAATTCCGGCCGCAGCTGCAAGATTTATCTAATAATCGTCCTACATCACCGGTTTCATAACGGATAAGCGGCATAGCCCAATTAGTCAAACTGGTTACTACAATACTGTCATACATTGGTAAATCATGATTGGGGATAAATTCCGTGATTCCAAAATCAGTACACAAGTGCAGTCCTTCGTGTTTTTCGCACTCGTAGCCCAAGACAGCTCTTTCTTCCATGCCATACCAATTAAAACATGGACATCCCCAAAACTTTTCAATCAAATGCCTTTGGTAATCAGAAAATTGTTCAGAATGCACAATGATTCCTTTGATCAAACCATTTGAGCAACACATTCCTTCTCCTACCAAATAACGTGAAAATAATTCAATACTACTCGGATAGCCTTCTAAAAATTTCACATTAAATTTCTTCATAGCCTGAAAATATTTCACTGCTGTCTGAGGATTTAATCGGTAGGAAGACAAAAAAAGTCGATTTCGGTAACGATTAAACTCACTAATTTTATTCAACGGCAAACGCCAGTCAGCCAAAGACGCCAAACGATCGCTGAGTGAACAACCTACCGAGGAAAAAAAACGCCAGATAAAAGGATCAAAATTAAAATAATCCTTTTTTTTGTCATACAATATTTTTAATGGTTTTCCCGTTGTTCCGCTTGTTTTTAATATAATTACATCCTTATCAGAAAAATTAACAGCGCGTAATTTATCAAAATTGTTCCTAATTAAATCTTTTGTTAATATTGGAATTTTCGGCAGATCTTTTAAAGTCTGAATGTCCGATGGTTGGATGTGCGCTTGTTTAAAAAGTTCAGTATAATACGGAACATTCCGATAGGCATGATCAACCAAGGCTTTTAATTGAGCGGTTTGATACACCTCAATGTGTTCTGAACTTTGCCACTGGCCTTTTTGCAACTGGCTCAATTGATCAAAAAATCTTTTAGGAAAACGCAGTTTAAGCGGTAAAAATCCAAGGGAATCACGAATTATGTTTTTTATGCTATGAATCATGGTTTCATTTTATTTAAGGGTTCAAAAATAACTTTTCATACGCCCCAACCATTCTCTCCATAGTAAAATCTCGTTTAATTTTTGTCTGACCAGCTGCTCCCATCTTTAAACGTAAACTCTTATCGTATATCAACTGTAAAATGGCATTAGCCAATTTCGCCGGATTAGATTTATCGACTAATAATCCTGTAACATTTTCTTCGACCAATTCGGAATTGCCGCCAACATCAGTAGCAATAACAGGCTTGGCCGCTGACATATATTCCATAATCGAATTTGATAAACCTTCACTTATTGAAGATAAAACACCAATATCCGCCGTCTCAATAATCGAGCGGGCATATTCATGCCGGCCCAAATACACAAAATATTTTTTTAAACCTTTATCTTCAATACTTTTTTGGATTTGACCATTCAGCCGATCTTCTCCAACTAATAACACTTTAACATTTTGATATTTAGAAACAACAACAGACATAGCATCGATTAAATTTTTATGTCCTTTAACTGGCGTTAGATTTGCGACATTAACAATCACAATTTCATCTTCTCCAAGACCAAGTTCTTTCCTTGTTATAACTGGAATATCTTTATCAATTCCAACCCCATTATGAATAACGAGAAATTTATTTTCAGGCACCAACTCGTCAAAAATAAAACACCGCGTACTAGCGGAAGCATTCACTACAATCTTATCAACAAATTGATTGATAAACCGATATGCTTTAATATGCCCTTTGCCTCGCCAAAAACCTAAATCCCGTCTATTTGATATAATCCGTTTAACACCAGCCATACGTCCGACTAGTGTTCCCCAAATATCTGAGCTAAAATGGACAGTCATTAATATTTCTATTTTATTCTTACGTAAAAACTTAAAAAATCGAAAGGCTTGGCAAAACCCTGACCAACCGTAAATACGCTTAACTGGAAAAGTTAAGAACTTAATATTATTCGAAACAAATAAATTTTTATCTGAAACGCCATCACTTTCCAAAGAGCATAAAGTCAAATCAAAATTTTCATTATTAATGCTTTTCGAAAGTGCTAGCATTTGACGTTCAGCACCAGCCTGTAAATTGCTGATGCAATCAATGAGTATTACAAGGCGTTTTTTCATTGGTCGTTCTTATTTTTTAAATTTGAAGAATTTTTTACCAAAAATTTTAGTTCTTTTGTATATAAATCAACAGTTTTTTCAACCATTGTATTTATATTAAATTTCTCCGCAAGGCTCTTTAACCCTTCCCTTTCAAACTTTTCTTTTAATTCCTTATCCGCAAAAATCCGAACAATTAATTCAGAAAGTTCCTTAAAATTTCCAGGTTGAAATAAAAAACCGTTACGGCCATTATCAATGATTTCGGTTAACCCTCCTACATTAGGGGCTATACATGATTTCCCGGAAGCCATGGCCTCTAAAACTGAGAAATTTAATGCTTCGGAACGAGATGACAACACATATATATCAAAAATTTTTAAAATATTTTTCACATCATTTCTATAGCCTGTAAATATAATACAATCTTGTAAATTTAATTTTTTAGTAAGTATTTCTAATTCAGGTTTACAAGGACCTTCTCCCACGATAATAACCTTAAGATTCTGTATTTTTTCTTTTATTAATGATATAGCTTTTATAAAAACATCCACGGTCTTAACTGGATACATATTTGATATAGTGCCGATCACACAAGTATCGTTGTCCAGATTAAATTCCTTTCTTAGTTCATCTACTTTATTATCTTCATTATTTAAAAATTTATCTAAATTTATACCTAATTTTATTGTTTCAATTTTCTCTGGTTTAATCCCTGTTTCAATTAGATCATTTCTAACCGCGTCGGAAACTGCGATTATTTTTGTTACAAAAAACGAGCTGAACATTTGTGATTTAAAATAGTAGTGTTTAGCACGAAACCGTTTAGGAACATTTTTGGTAAGTCCATGTTTGGTCCTTATAACGACCGGACAACTAGCTAAGCATGCGACTAAACATCCTAAAATCCCCACGATAGTAAAATGCGTATGAACAACATTAATTTTCATGTTTTTTATCAATTTGTAAAGCTTATAATAATATGAAATATCTAAGGGGTATCTACAGTTTAATGTAATTACTTCAGCTCCAAAAAACTGTAATTGTTTCTTAACCAACAATAAGGGTTCCTTAGGAGTAAGAAATACATATTGGCCTTCAACTGCTTGAACTTTCTTAGCCAAAAGAATAAAATACTCTTCTAAAGAACCATAGAAATGAGGTGTATATCCGAGGATTTGAAGGACTTTTATTTTTTCATTCATATTTTTTTATCTTTAGCCAAAAAATTCAGGCGGCAAACTAATGCTAAAAATACCCATAAATGCGAACTAACTTCAACATATGTCCATCGATCCCCAAATAAATTATTGATAAACATCGTCACCATGCACGCGGAAAACCCGATCCCCAAAAGTTTTACAAAGTCATCATTTCCATACCTAAAAAGAAAGATGCCTTGTCCCCACATGATCCCTAATAAAATCAAAAAAATAATCATGCCAATAACGCCTTGTTCTGCTAAAACCTTTAAATAAATATTATGAGTATCTCCTAATTCAAGACCCAGCTTACCAAAAACACCAAAACCTGCTCCGGTGATAGGGTTCTGCTTAAAAATTTCCATACTTTCCTGCCAAATATGAATCCGTCCCATATTAGACTCATCCAACTCGCCATATTGATTGGTAGTTGAAGTAATTCGGTCTTGAATTTCCGAAGGAAGAAAAGTATTCCAAAAAATACAAACTGCGATTAAAGGGATCAACATCCATTGTTTTTTAAAAAGGAACAAAAATCCCATCCCGACTAACAAACCAATATACGCGCCGCGGGAATATAAAAAAAGAATCGCATAAATATTTCCGCTAATCATCAAAAACAAAATTAACTTGTATAACATTTTTCTCGCGCCTATCAACATCGCGATCAAAATAACTGTATACTGATTCAAAAATGCCGCAACTTCATTTGGGCCTAAATATTCAAATGTGCCATGTATCTTTGTCCTGGATAAAATACCATGAAACCATGTGACTTGAGTAACAGTGTAATATTCAACAATAAGCAAAGAAAAACAAATGACCATTAGTAATTGCCACACTGTTTTTTCATCTCGAACCGTATTAAAGGCTATAAAAAATAAAAGCGGCAACATGCAGTAATTCTTCCACATCTGCAAACGGGTATCAGAAAAACTAAATTGTACGGATTCATGTAGATATAAATAGCCCTGAATAAAAGAAAAAAATGTGTATACGACCAAAACCACAAGTATCCAGTTAAGCGCTGAACGATCCGCGAATTTCCGGCCTTGCCCCATAGAACTAACAACCCAGCCTATAAGTAAAAATATCAAAAGGATGTTAATGTAATCTTTCCCTAGCGGAAATTCATAAAGATGCGTAATAAAATTTCGCAAGGGAAACATCCAAACCAAAAAAAACAGGGCCCATTTAGTTTTTCCCATCAAGCACTGGAAAAGAAATATCAGCATGCTGCTATAAAGAATATATGGAACTAAATATTTTAATAGTGAGAAAATCATAACGCTTCATCATCCATTCTATTTTGAACAATCTTTGCTGGAATTCCGACCACTGTCACATTATCAGGAACATCACTCACCACCACGGCATTTGCGCCGATACGGACATTATTACCTATGCGTATATTTCCAAGAACTTTTGCTCCCACACCAATATATACATTGTCTCCGATAATAGGTGTTCCTTTTTTACCTAACCCTTTAACCCCAATCGTCGTACTGTTGCCGATAGAAAGATTTTTGCCAGCCACAACTTCCGGATGAATAAGCAAGCATCCGGTATGGCCAATGTACAACCCCGGACCAATTTCTATGCCGGGTGAAATGGATACGCCTAAAAAAAGATCGACAAACTTGAATAAAAAATAACCAATTAATTTAATTAAATACTTCAAAATTGGTATATTTATTAAATATAAAAAACGGGTGAAGCGATAAATAATAGTAGCCCAAATTCCCTGTTCAAAAAAACAATAGAAAAACCGTTTAGGGGTCATCTTCCCCCATCGCCCCAGATCTTCCCTTAAATACAGAAACTGTATAAAACATTTCATATCATTAGCCTTTTATTTCTCTCTACGCGTTACCCGTTCGATAATCAATTTTCGTTCTACCTCAGTAAAACCAATCTTAAATATAATAAAAGTAAATAACCCTGCCTGAATCAACCCAAAACCAAAAATCCGCAAATAACTAGGATATAAAAATGTTTTCAATGCCCAATATCCGCATAAAATAATGCCAGCCGCTTTTAACAAAGCCCCCAACAAATGCAAGTAATAATCCCATAAATTTAATTTTATCTGCCGGCAAACATACACAGGTAAAATGATCAACTGAGCGAAAAAAGAAGGGATAACCGTTCCCCAAGCCACTCCTAATAAACCATACTTTCGCACCAAAAACATACTCAACAGTAAATTGATAATCCCCTCAGCGATATCGATACCCGCGCAAAATTTCTGTTTTGAAATTCCTTTTAATAATGAAACTGACGTTTGCTGGAGCAAAGCAATAAAAAATGCTAAAATTAAAACCACCAAGATGGGATATGAATCCAAATATTTGGGCCCCATCCACCGTAAGATAAACTCTTTTCCTACGCATAAAAGCATGCCGCTAATAAACGTTGCCAAATACACGTTAAATTTCGTTAAAAATAAAAAATTCGTTTTGATGTGATCGAACGCACTAATTCCCTCCCATTGACTAAAAAGAGGCATAGTCATTTCAAAGAGATTACCAACAAATTTTCGAAAATACAAAACGAGGCGTGACGCGATTGAATAAGGCGTCACCCAACTTAATCCCATAAAACCTGCAATAACCAAATTATCCACATTGTAACGTAATTGATTAGCAATTGAACTTAAATAGGTAAAGCCGCCGTATGAAAATAATCTTTTTACATCCTCTTTTCGAATAAAACGTTTATCTAGCTTTAAAGAAGGAAATACTTTTTTCGCGAAATAAACATGCGTGCCGCGCGAACATAAATCCATAAATAGTGTTATAACAGCAAGTCCAACCAATCCTCCACGTGATTTTAACACCAAAATTATTAATACCGCCCGGGTAAGAATGATCACAATTTCCGTGACAGAAAAAACATCAAAACGTAAGAAAGCCCGAACCAATCCGGAAAAAGCCCGTAACGGGAAGGTTAAAGCAAAACTTAAGCCCATGACAACAAAAACTGACCGAAACAACGATATTTCAGCGACGTTCTTTACAAAAAACGGTAAAAAAAGGCATATGATCAAAGTGAACACAAGAATCAATAATCCGGCGAGTGAAAATATCAAAACACCTGTATTAAGTACAGTATTAATCCGGTCATCCCGGCTTTCATCGGTCACTGCAATTTCGCGGGATATATATCGTTCAACGGCTGAGCCAACCCCTAAGTCCGCCAGCCAATAATAGCCAATCATGCTGCCTACGACCACCCAGAGGCCATAATATCTGTCCCCCAAAGTGATGATAATAAACGGCATCAGCAAAAATGACACGACAATATTAATGACAAAACTAATTGTGCTTAAAAAAGATCCTTTAATTAATAATTTAGCCTTCGATGTCATTGCTGCAGGCCTCGAAAATACTCCACCGTCCTCTTCAATCCCTCGTCAAAATCAACCAAAGGTTTATACCCGAGCTTTGATGAAATTAAAGAAATATCAGCATGTGATTTGTAAATGTCGCCGGCGCGGACGGGTTTAAAAGCCGGGGCGATGTTTTTGCCGAATATTTTATTTAGTGCTTCTACCAGATGCAAAATTGTAATATTTGATCCGCAGGCCACATTAAAAATTCCGAATTTTACGCCTGGGGTGATGGCGGATAAATAATTCGCGGAAACGACATTATCAATATAGGTGAAATCGCGTGACTGCAGGCCGTCTCCGAAAATCGGGCAGGGCTGGTCTTTACGGATACAATCAATGAATTTTGGAATAACGACCGCATAATCATCGTCAAGAGCTTGGCGGGGGCCGAAAATATTAAAATATCGCAAACAAACGGTTTCTAAACCATAGGTTTCGGTAAAAATCTTGCAATAATATTCGCCGGCTAATTTGCTTAACGCATAGGGTGATAATAAATTAGACGGTAAAGTCTCCACTTGAGGGAAAACTTTAACATCACCATAAACAGAGCTGGACGAAGAAAACACCACACGTTTAACTTTAAATTTCGTGGCCGCTCTTAATATAGTTAAAACCCCATTGATATTAACATCATTGTACTCATAAGGATCTTCAAATGATTTTGGAACGGTGCGCAGGGCAGCTAATAAAAGCACATAGTCAACGCCATCCACTGCTTTTTCGACAGTCGGGATGTCGCGAATGTCGCCTTTGATCAAGGTAAAACGGTCAGGACCCGCGGCCAAAGCTTTCTCCAAATTTTTTTCTTTGCCCGAACAAAAATTATCCAGAACTCTAACACTATGGCCTTGGCTTAATAAAAAATCCGTAATGTTAGATCCAATAAATCCGGCCCCGCCGGCGACTAAGAATTTTGACATAAAAACCTACTTTCTGCTATGTTATCATAATATGTTTGATATTTTTTATAAAAACCCGTCGTCAAAAAAATGATCCTTAATATTAATTATGCTATGACCTCTTCTATTTTCAGCACAAAATCTTTCGCGTCTTCGATAATCCACTCGGCATCATCGTTGGTGACTATTTCTACGCCATATTGTTCAATAATTCTATTTTCTTGTGCCTTATCTAAAGCATCGGCATATTCCTGTTCAAGTTGTTTAGCACGTTTTATATACTCCACGTATTCCTGATTTACTTTTCCGCGCTTCACATAGAATTCTTTGAATGCCGCAATTGCGCAATAATGGGCGGTGGCCCGGATGCCAATCTTAAAAAGCGAAGCCAATACAGCATGATACATGGCATAATATCCACAGATCACCGTCCAATCAAAGTGATCATTGTCAAACATCAATTTCATGGCCCTGAGATTGCTGTGTGCTTTGTCCATATGCTGTTGCACATATTCAATATTTACAGGCACCTTGTGAAGATTGGGCCGGCCTTCCTTGGGATGAAAACAACTCTGAACAATTTTTTCAATATTGTCAGGCATTTCTTCTGCCACCTTCTTTTATCAGCTGCCAAAATAAAAACTCGTTATATAAAATTATGCGATCGTTCCAAATATTATTGTAAAATTCCGCCTTTACTCTAAGACCCTCTGTAATCTTGTTAACTGTGGTGCTTATTGATCTTATTTCCAATAACGGGCTGGCATCTGTTTTAGCATTATTCAATATATCGGTAATTTCGTTCTCTTTATCCGATACAACCGCCAATATATCAATATCACTACCCTTAATCCATTCACTTCTTGCCACAGACCCGAAAAGAATAACCATTTGAATTCTCTTATTGGAAAGCGCTACAATTGATTCTGTGTATTTTTTAAGCAATCGCGCTATATTTTTACTTTTTAAATAAAATTCTTTTCGCCGATCTAGTTCTAAAAGTTCAAATACTTTTATAAGATCATCATTTTCCAAATTTGGTTTAAAAAAAGTTGAATGCAGCATTTCACGCTTTTTGAACATATCATTCTTTACAAAAAGCTTCATAGAGTTATCAACATTAGTTAGTGAAACTTTAGACAGCCGCGCGATTTCTCTAAGATGTGTTTCTTGAAAAGGATTTCTCAAAAACATTTCCAATATTTTTTTTCTTCCAGCTGGTATCAACATATTATTTCTTTCGTTCTATTATATAGTACAACTGTACTATAATGTAGAACATCAGTAGCCAAATGTCAAATTAATTTTAAAAAATCAAATTATACTCGTCGTTAACCACTCATCCCTATCCTATGGCCTGTTAATTTTTATAAATATCTATAAATATATTGTGGCAAATGGTATTGGATGTTGGTTAGGACGTGGCCGATTACTTTGCAGTGAGACTGGTGTAAAAGTTCTTCGGCTCGGTGGACTACTCCGCGCTGGGTGCGGCCAGCTTCGATGATCATTAAAACTCCGTCGACCATAGAACCGACAATACCCGCGTCTGTCACTGGAATAATGGGCGGCGTGTCGATTAAAACATAATCAAACTTTCCCTTTAGGTCTCTCAACAAATTTTTCATGGCTTCCGAATCTAATAATTCAGACGGATTAGCTGGTACTTGGCCTGATGAAATAAAACTTAAATTATCAACATCCAGCTGAAAAATCGCGTCATCAAGGGTACCATTCCCTGCCAAAATTTCTGACAAACCCACATGGGAATCTGCCCCTAAATATTTACGGATCCTTCCGCGGCGCATATCCGCGTCCACCAATAATACTTTCGGCTTTTGTGTCGCTTGAGCCAAGGTAATTGCCAAATTTAATGACGTAATTGTTTTACCTTCCGAATGAATGGAACTGGTCATCACGATCGTACGCATAGGATTTTTTTTCTGTAATGCCACAATGTTCGTACGCAAAATTTTATATTGTTCTGAAATCAGTGACTTGGTGTCAAAATATGGAACTAACCGCGGATCCACTTTAGAATCTTTGATTTTGCGGACAATGATTTTCCCTTTATGCTCGTCAATATGACTCACTTTTTCTAAACGTCCGATCCGTTCTTGAGCCGCCTTTTTTAAGGCATCCGTAATCTTTCCCATAACTGTCTCCAATGGTTACATTATCTCTAATTCAAGAGTTGTTGGTTCTGAATGCTCGCTCCAAAAATTTTTCTTCCCGGCAGAAAGTTGGGCCATGGGCGATTCTTTGATCACTTCTTCCATCAACGGCGCGTCCACCATGGCTTTTTCATAAATATATCCGCTCAAAAGAGCGCTGTCGCAAACTTGATTAATCACCCGGGGGACGCCCCTAGTAAACCGGCAGATCTGATCCAAAGCTTCTTCGGTAAAATATTCCCGGTCTGTCCCGCTGGCAATTTTTAATCGATGCCGGATGTATTTTTTCATGTCATCATGCGCCAAGGGGGTTAAATGATAAAATACCGCGACCCGTTGCCGTAATTGTTCCAGACGTGAAACTGATAATTTTTGTTTTAACTCAGGCTGACCCATCAGGATAATTTGAACTAATTTTTCGCTTTCGGTTTCTAAGTTAGACAACATGCGCACTTCTTCCAAAACCGAGGATTTTAAATTTTGCGCTTCATCAATGATCAAGACCACATTGACATCATGACGCAGTTGCTCAATCAAATAAGCGTTTAAAACTGACAATAACCGCGATTTAGACGCGTTAGGTGATGGGATCTCTACCCCTAATTCTTCTAAAACAGTTATTAGAAGATCTTTACCGCTGATATGCGTATTGACAATCAACGCGGTTTTAACGGCATTCTGGTCTAAGCGGTTTAAAAACGTACGGCAGACTGTCGTTTTACCAGATCCGATATCGCCCGTCACGACCACAAACCCCTTACGCACCTGCACCGCGTACAACAGGGTGCTTAACGCTTCGGTATGTTTCGGGCTTTCAAAAAAATACCGTGAATCAGGCGTCATGTTAAAAGGCATTTCTTTAAATCCATAAAAACTTAAATACATAATGTCTCACTTCACCACAGTGGTTATGATTGAAAATATGACTAGTAAAATAATGCTCCCGATGATCGTCAGAACATACCTGCGCCATCCGCGATGTTTTCCATCCGCGATGTTTTCTTCTGTATTAATTTGTGAAATAGCGCCTAAGAGCGGCACACCGAAAAATTCTTTGGCATCTTCAACATCTAAGAATGATTTATCTAAAAATTCCGACGCAAACACGAGCCCCGCGCCAAAGAACCCGCCCAAAAATAATCCGGCTAACGCGATTAAAACACGGTTTGGCTTAGAAGCGCGCAACGGAACCCGCGGCGGGTCGAGAATGGTGTAGCGGGTTCCTTCTTTTGATTCCTGTAAACGCTGGGTTATCTTAGCAGTTTCAAGACGTTGTAATAACATGTTGTATATTTGTTCATTGACGCCTACATCCCGCGCCATCACATTGTCCAATTTATCCATGAGCATAACTTTATATATATCCCCGTTACTCCCCGGAGACTTAACACCGGTTGAATCCTGCTTATCTTCCAAACTGCCAATGGCCTTTTGAATTTCTTTGATCATAGGATTGGTAGCGTTAGGATTAAGCGGTTGTTCTTGGGTATAATCCAAGTTTTCTTTCTTGAGCTCTTCTTTTTGACTATTGATCTGATCTTTGAGTTGCCGGACCAGCGGATGTTTTTCCGTTGAATCCACCAATAACGCGTTCAATTGATCCTGCAGTTTAGCTATCTCAGCAGATTTAATCTTGCCTTTATAAACCTTTAACTGCTTTTCTATAAAAACAATAGCGTCGCTAGTCTCCTGATTTTGTTTGCGTATATTTTTGCTGATAAAAATATCCGTGGTATTTTCTACGATAGCTTTGGCTAATTCCGGGTTTTTTCCCTCATAAGACAATTCCAGTAAATTTGCGCCGCGCATTTTTATAACAATGTCTTTCTTAAGCCCCAGAATCAATTTTTCAAATCCCACCTGTGTACTAACATCTTTATCCAAATGAAGCCGGCCCACTAACTCAACCAAACTATTCCAACCGAGAATAGATTCGCGGATACTGCCCATGCGTTCTTGGACTGTGGAAGAAACCGCGATTTTATCAAACAAAGGATTGTCAGATTTTCCTTCTTCAACCAAAATGGTTGTTGAGGATTCATACTTTTTGGGCATGACCATCCCCGCGCATATTCCAAAGACTAACCCCAAAATCACCGGGATTATCAAAAAATGCTTCCGTCTGAAAAATATTTTTAAGAAATTCATTGGTGATATAATTTTTTCTGAATCTGCCATGAAAAAACTCCTTTTCCTTTTTTTTACAATCCGCCCATAGCTGCTGTCCTGGCTGCGCCGGCTGCTCCACCCACATTTCCGATAGGCGCGGTGATCGGCGATATAACCCGCATCACTTTTGCTAAAATAGTTGGAGGCACATACAAGCTATCCCCGGGTAGCATAACCAAATTTTCTCTTAAATCGCCCTTGATCAATAATTTATCAATATTAACCGGCCGGTTTACTGGCTGGCCATCTGTTGACGGTGTAATCAATTTACCCTTTTCTAATTTCGCGGATAAAAGCGGCAATCCGGCTTGAATAAGCGCTTCTCGAACCGTAATGGTATTACCTCGCATATAAATCTTCCCCGGACTGGAGACTTCTCCAATAACATAAACAACTTTGCTGTTATATTGTTTAATCGTCACTGTCACTTCAGGAGAAATAATATAGTCCGCTAATTTTGTTACAATCATATCCTGAACCTGTTTTTTAGCCATGCCTTGCACGCCAAGATCACCCACAAATTCATATTGAATCTTTCCCGCATTATTGACCGGATATTCCCCACTCACCTCAGGGTGACGCATCACTTTGACCTCGATCACGTCATTGACGCCCAACGTATAATCTTCACTACCTTGCGTGGAAATTTCCAGCAAAGACGGGTCAACTTTGATTGGCACTTTTTTTGCTTCCGGTTTGACTTCCGGCTTAACTTCAGACTTAGTCTGGAAATTAACTGTTGGTTGTTTTTTATCTTCCGCGAAAACCAAAACCGAGCACATCAAAAACAAACACATGATAAAAAATATTTTTCCTTTAATCATAAATCTCTCCTTAAAAAACGATTATCAATATTTTTATTCAAACAAGGCTTCGTGAAAATCTTTGATCTTCCGCACATCATTGTTATTATAAACGCGCCATCCGCGCCAATCACGTTTAGGCTTGGTAACTTTCCCGTCTTTTTCCCAACGGACCAAAGTTTTGGTGCTAATACCAATCTGGCTAGCGACTTCAGTAATTGTTAGCCTCTCATTAATTTCCATCCCTTAAAGCCTCCTTTACTCCCCACATCTCTTTATGACATTCTAGGACAATCTCGGACAATGTATGACAAATATACCATATAAATTCGTAAATTGCCACCCGGACTAAGGGTCTATTTTAAAAAAATATATTATTGGATTTCGCGCACTTGACCTTCCTGGGTCACGACCCAAGTTCCTTGCGCAATAGAGATCATCCAAAACGGCTTGTACGGCGAGTCAGAATATAAACCGGGTTTCCATGATAGTTTCATAGAAGAACCCGAAACATTTTTAACCTTTTTAAGAACTTCATTATACAAGTCCTTCATTTTTTTCATTTGATCGCTATGCTTCTTTTTTCGCAAATCATTTATTTTTTCTTCGTAATCATGAATTAACCAATGGCGCAGAATTTCGCTGGCATAATGCGCATCGACTTTTAGGAAATGTTCTGATTTTTTTGACCATGCTGCCTCTTTAAAATGACCATCGGCGGCATTGAGAATAATAACCCCGGTCGCGTAAAAATCATGTTTTTTAGTTTTTCCATACGGAACAAGATAATAATCTTCTTTGGGCATATCCAACCGGCTGACTTTAACCAAATCACCCCGTTGTTTCCCTTCAAATGCGACGATCGCCTCTTTATTGATCAAAAGATGCGAATCAACTAAATCTTTCCAACTCTTTTTCTTTGTAAAAGAAATCTTCGAGGATGCCAAAGAAATTTTTGCTGAACTTGCGACGCCCACAAAATTTAAATTTTCGTAATCCGCTTTTGAGGCATTTAACTTGACTTGAGCATGGCTAGGATGCGGCGGCGGCTCGGCCACTTGGACATATTGGCCGTTATATTTATCCGTTGAATTGACTGGGAAAAAATAACTTTTCGTAACTTCATCTACACTTTTATATGTGTCATGTCCGATGCCATTAACCTTGGGATCTGTAATCCAAAAACCAAATACCGTAAAATCAGACGTTGCAAACGGATTTTTGAGATCCGAATTAGGATTCGCGCTAGTGGCATAGCCATTAATGACTGCCCAATTATTATAATTGCCGTAAAGCGGTACAATCGCTGGAGTATTAGGCGCAGCAACTAAATTACCGCTTAACCACCATTCTTTTTGAGTTACGTTATAAGCCATCCAATGACAAATATCCCTTATATATTGTGTAAACGCGCCAGCATTGGCAGATGGATACGCTTCAACGTTGAAATTATACCCCTGATATGGATTGCCACCGGCGAGATTATCACTGGTATCATAAGTACTAGATACTAATTGATCATACGGATCAAAATGGCCCAAGGCTTTCGCGATTTCATCCGGCAGTAATTCTCCGCCGAGAGATCCCGGCAAACGAGCATAATTATAAATCGTGTTTTGGTCGATTAAAGCCTGTTTCGCAGCTAAGCGAATATAATTCGTGACCATCTGCGCGGATGCCGCTCCGGTTGAATAATAAGAAGATTCTGGCACGTACGCCGCCACGTCCATATGCAAATTATTCATGTATACCGGCAAACGATATAAACTTTGCAGTGCTCCGTAAATTGAACGCGGTGACACTAAATCCGGACCTGCCGCATTGGAATTTTTTTGTATTTTGACCACTCCCCACCATTCTTCATTATAAAATTGATCCGGAGCTTGGGGCACAAAATCAATATTTCCGTCAGCCGGACAGCTTAAATCTCGGGGGCCATAACCAAAATGGTTTTGTGTGTTATTACAAATTGTGCTGTCCCCTTTGCAAATCCATTCAGAAGGCTTCCACCATTCATCCGAATATTCCATGATCGTGCCGCCGATAACCTTATCCGCGTTTTTTACCAATTCACCATACAAAAGCGCTGCCCAGGAAGATTGGGTCGACTGATCTTCATAACCGTTATCCGCATTCGATAAATCTGTAGTGTGCCAAGCGTCAGCGCCGTATTCAGAAACCCAAAGAGGTTTTTGGGATTTTAAAGCGTAAGCTGAAAAAAATGTACCAAATGAACTACCTAAATATGTATTCGATCCCCATATATCCAAACTCGACATTTGCGCGTCCGTCGTTCCATAATCGCTCACGCCAATATATTCACTACCGGCTTCAACTTCAGCGACCGGATGAAAATCTGCGCCTTCTATGGAATGCGCCGACTGAGCCATGGCATTGACCAAAGAATAATAAGCACGGATCTGTTGTTTTCCACTCTCACTAATATTATCAAACGCCGTATTATTTTCATTCCCAATAGCCCAAAATAAAAGCGCAGGATGAGTTTTAAACGATTGAACATAAGCTGCAAATTTAGAAAGGATATTGGAACGGATAGTTGAATTGGTATAATCGGTTGTCACGTGATAGGTCATAGTTGTACCCTGAGCACAATCCCAATAACCGGCCGCGGGCATATAAAATCCGGCAATTATTTTAATTTGATGGGATTCCGCATGATCGAAAGTCGTTTGAGTCAAAAAAATAGTCTGCCGGCCAATCGCGGTCCAATCACCATGCCAGGGGGAAAGAAGATTATTAACATCATCCACTGTCACAAGCATATTGTTGCCTTGCCAGACCCGCACAGTATTATTGTTCATATCTGACAATAAATTAAAATCGCGATCTAAAATCGCGGGATCATCATAGATATTATTGAGACGGCTATCTCCGGACGAGTAACCCCAATCGCTCGGAAAACGGCCTATAGGCATAGGCGCATACCCCACCCCTTTGACAAAGTATGGTTCATAAACTCCGGTTTGTTTAAAATCTACCATTAATTGCCTGCCACTCACCTTGACTGTCTGGTAAGCCAATGCCGGGGCAGTAATCAAAATACTCAAACACAAAAGTAAGCTGAGTTGATAGTTTTTAGATTTAGATTTCTGATTATCATTTTTCATATGTTGTCTTTTTTTGTATTATCCTCGTATATTTAACAGTTTTGTAGGGGCGATCTCCTGATCGCCCGCAACAATCGTTTTTAAATAGAAATCCAAAAAACAATAATTTTATAACGGGAGATCAGGAGATCTCCCCTACAGCAACGTCAACAAGTAAACTATCACCTATGACCTATTACCTTTTCTATCATAATCATCTTCCATCCGCTCTATATCATCTTCGCCTAAATATTCTCCGCACGCGACTTCAATAAAAACTAATTTAGCTGTTCCATTATTAGCTATTCGATGCACAGCTCCTAATGGTACGTCCACCACATCGCCAGCTTTTACTTTATGTTCAATTCCATCAATCGTAACTATTCCGTTACCCGTCACAATATTCCATTTTTCCGAGCGCTTAAAATGTTTCTGTAAACTCAGACGACAAGCCGGCTTAACCTCCACCCGCTTAACCCAGACACCTTCTTCCTGCAAAAATTTAATATAATGTCCCCATGGTCTTTCCGTAAAATTGATCTGTATATCCAAAATCCCCTCCCCGTTAAAAAACTGACACTAAAATTTCGCCCGCTTTGATCAAATCTTTTTTGGTATGTAATGCTGATATACTAAACGGACGTCTATAATCGGGCTGAAACAAAATTCCCTGGTTAAATAATTTTTGCCATATGATTTGATACTTTTCTTCTTGATTAATCTGAAGTATAACATTTAAAAGGCTTCCTTGGCAAGTCAACCTTAGATCTACCATTTTTCTTTCAATAGAATCCCGTAATATTGCAACTTTATCGTCTAAACTTTTATAAAATCGGCGGTCTAGCAACTTGAGACTGGCTAAACCGGACCGCAAAATAACCGGACTGAGCGGCATTGTATTGGTTCGATATTTAACCATGCTGTCCATTAAAGACATTTTACCTCCAACAGCTCCTAAAGAAAATCCCCCGCCAATCACATGCCCTAAACAAATCAAATCAAATGGAAGGTTAAACTGTTGGCAAACGCTTCCTGGTCCAGCTCTAAAGCCGGTCGTTATTTCATCCGCGATCAAAAGCGCGCTACAATTTTTCGCAAATTGAATGGTCATTTTTAAAAACGCATCATCCGCTTTCAAGTCGCCGCGATAGGTCGGAATCGGCTCAATAATGATCCCGGCTATTTCCTGACGATGTTCATCTGTAAAATGTTTAAACGCTGCGAAATCGCCATAAGGCAAGTTGACCACTGCGGAATCAGTTAAAAACCTCGAGCCGTAACAGCTGTCAAAAGTGACGCACATTTTTCTCCCTGTTGATAATCGCGCCCATTGTGCCGCGGTTTGCAAGGCTTCGCCTTCAGAAGCAAAAAAAGAAAACTTCTCAACCGACGGGATTTTTCCCTTTAATTCATGCGCGAGAGCCGCTTCATCCCGCGACAAGCCGCCAAAATTTATGCCCCCTCGTTCAATCGCCACTTTAGTCGCAGTCAGAATATTTTTATGTCCATGCCCTAAAATCAAAGCGCTATCACACAAAAAATAATCGAGGTACTGGTTATTTTCAAAGTCCACAATTTTTGCCGCAGCCCCGTATTTAAATATAATTGGCTTACCGGTTTTAGGAGAACTAATGACAACCCCGCTCCCGCCCCCAGCCAAATCTTCAGACGGCCAATTTTTAAAATCGTTATAAATTAATTTTTTGTTTTTTGACATGCCCCTCATCCCTGCCTTCTCCCTCCCCATGGGGGAGAAGAAATTTTCCATTTTTAATTATCTTTCTTCAACTAATTGTTTAATTCGCCGCATATGCACTTTGGCGGCGGATTCGCCGCAGACGATTAATTCTTTGACGCGGTATATTTCATACCATTCGAAACTTGCCAATTCCGGATGAATGGCTACATCCGCCTGTTTCATGCTCTGCTCTGCCAGCAAATATTCACTGGCTTGCAACGTCAACACCATAATATCTGTAATCGTAGGATGAAATAATTTGCGAAAAAAATGGCCTATCTTAATGGAGATAGATTTGAATGGATGCTTTAAAAACGAAACTTTTTGTTCTTCAGCTAACCGGTTTAATGTTATGTCATAACCCTCACAAACATCCTTAGGCGATTTTAACACATTAACGGCAATGATCTTTTTTATGCCGTCTTCGATTAAAACATCCGTAGGAACCGGGTTTAAAACACCCCCGTCTATGATCACTTGATCACCTTTGCGAACCGGGTTAATTACTCCCGGGATGGTTATGCTTTGGCACACCGCGTCTAAGATTGATCCGGATCTGATCACAATATCCTGCCTGCGCATGAGATCATAAGCGATAATTTTTAACGGGATACGGGTTGAATAAAACGTGCGGTCACCTAAATATTTTTTTAACCAGCGCCGTATCGCGAGGCCGCGGATAAATCCTGAAATCGGCAAAACCGGATCCACAAGGCTAAATAATGACCAGCGGTTTTCAAATTGATGACCGATACGTTCAATTTCTTCAGCGTTAAACCCGACGGCCCATAACGCGCCAATCAACGCGCCCATGCTGCTTCCGGAAATGACATCAATAGGAATTTGCTCCTTTTCCAATTCTTTGAGAATACCAATATGCGCGATTCCCAAAGCCGCGCCGCCGCCCAATGCCAAACCGACCATCACCCCGCTGATATCCCGGGCAATTTTGCGGACAGTCATGTCATACGCGTCGCCTTTAATTTCCTCTTCTTCAAAATGAGGCAGCATGGCATACACATCATAATCCAGGCTTTTGGTAATCTCGCTAAATATGATTTCTGTATCACTTTCCGCGCGGATAATGACCTTGATTTTTTCCGACCTAAAATTTTCCCGGAGTGACACCTCCAAATGATCAATAACAGAATGGGTTTGGCCCAAATCTTTAATCCGTTCTAAACTGATTAAATGCACTAAATCCGATTGGGCTAATGTTTCCAAAACCAGATCATCCATATCACTCGGTAAATCCACCACCACAAAATTATATTCGTCAGCTAAATTACTGACAAACGGGGCTATCTGTTTGCGTAAAGTGGCTTGTTCATCCGTAGTAAAAAATAAATTAAGACTATGGAAACCATCAGTTTGTTTTTGTGTCAATTGCGTAACCAAAGAATAATCTTCCGAGACTTTCCGGAAATCAATCCGATCCGTTGCCATAACCCGATTCAAATTTCCCAATGAATCAATATTGACATAAATCACATTTTTTTTGGTTTCAAAATGAATCTGCTTAGCCAAAGCATGCGCGTATGTGGAACTGCCAGTTTTTCTAACCGGGCTGTACACGGAAATAATCTTGCTCTCAAACGCAGCAGCGTGCCCTTTGACTCTTCGTCGTAAACGCCGGGACAATGCTTCGGAAAATTCAACGCCGAGCTTGGGTATAGTTTTTAAAACCTGTTGAAATTCATCTTTAGGAATCTGCAAAATAACGGAATCATTAATTGCTTCAAATGTCATCGAATGCGTCTTACCGGTTAAAGCGGAGATAATCCCGAAATACATGCCGCGGTGGATAAAATCGACATTTTCTTTTCGCCCGTCATCCGCCGTAACATAAGCACGGATCCGTCCAGAGACGACACAATAAAAATTATCCGCAGGATTACCTTCCTGCCGGATCAAATCGCCCTTCCGATATTCTACGACATAGGATTTTCTAGCAATTTTATGCAGTTCCAGCCAATTAAGACTCGCAAAAACCGGAAGCTGACGCACAATATTAAACTGGCTGAAAAACGCGTTAAATCCTTCCATTAATGACCTCCAAATTTTAGATTGACCAATGTTTCGATATGTTTGGTCCTTGGAAAAAAATCAAAGGGGATTACTTTTTGAATCTGCCATCCGTGGGGCGTCAGATCATTTAAATCCCTCGCTAAAGTCTCCGGATTACAGGACAAATAAAAAATTTGATCAAATCCTGCTTCGATAAGCATTTGCCGCGACTGAACACTTAAACCTCCACGGGGAGGATCTATCATGGCCACTTTAACCTGACCGGTATATTTTTTCAGCGCGGCGGACAAATGTTTTTCCACCCGTCCTTCTATCACTTCACAATTGGTCAGATGATGATAATCTACATTATATCGTGCTACCTGAATTGAAGCGACACACTCTTCAATTAAAATCGCCTGATCAACTAAGTCTGCCACACACAAGGTAAAAAAACCAACCCCGCCATAAAGATCAAAAAATACCGGTTTTTTAACCCAGACCTCAAAGGAACGCAGGACCTCAAACAAACGCGGCAAAATAGAAGTGTTAGGTTGAAAAAACGTGTCTAAAGAATAAAATATCCGGCAACCATTAATTTCGGTCCAAAAATAATTTTCCGGTTTAAGACGGGTTGACAACTTACCTATGCCGCCCCACAACACCTTCCCCTCATCGCCAGCCCGCACGCTTAAATTCGCCATACGGTATTTAGGTGGTAATTTTGGTATAGCCTCTTTTTTCAAGCTGGAAAGAAATTGTGAAACAGGCTCCACCGCAATAGGGCATTGTGTCACTTCGACCACGCCCCGGCCTTCTACTGGAGTAAAACCGACTTCAATGTTTCCAGTCGATTTATATTTTTTTAATTGCAGATTTAAACGGTTTCGATAATGATAAATTTGCGGAGATGGTTCAATGGGCGAGATTAATTGAGGATCAACCAGTCCCTTGGCGCACAGTAATTCACGAATTTTTCCATCTTTGATCTTCAATTCTTCTTCATATGAAATATCCTGATAACAACATCCGCCGCAGTTGCCGAAAGCGGGACATAGGGGAATCGCCTTGATATCAGCCATGTCGATTTTATCTCGTAATTTTAAACGATTCAATCATCCGGTCATATGAATCTGAATACAAATCAAACGTTGACACATTCCCTGCGCAAGTAAATTGATAACCTTTATTATTCACAATTGTCCAAATATGCTTCATCTTAAGGTTTCCTTTACCAGGAAATTTGACAATATAAGAAAATAAATACGCGGGTTGGCCTGATAATTGAGTAGGTTTTGATTCAATGACATCGATATTGTCTTTAAAAACAACCCGTACCTGATTGATTGCCGTATCCGTATACTGATCTAATTGTTTGGGTGATTTTTCTAAATTATCAACCACAATATTAACTGATTCGGGAATAGGTAATGGCTTAGATCTCAAATTTTTAATCTTAGCTATAAACTGTGAACTCACACCAGGGACTGGGGGTGAAACAAGCCAATCCTCCGGATATATCAGGCTATAATGATCTTTATCGCTTTTATAAATTTGGTACCCTTCAGGCGCGGTTTGAGTATTTCCCTTAAATAAAAAAAATCCAACAATGATAACAACAACCAGCCCTACTCCCAGCAAAATAAAAGTCAATTGATCTTTCTTTCTCATGTTATCCTCCAAAATACCGCGTCGCCATCATGTTCAAAATTTTTGGGCGCGGTTAATTTTTGAGCCGCGTCTTTATCTAAAAAATAATTGATTTTCCCCAGCCGAGGATGAACGCGTCCGGCAGGGACATCAATGTGGTCTTCGAGCATTTTCTTTACAATATCTGCTTTCTGCCTTCCTGTTACCAAAAAACCAACTTGACTGGCGCTATTAATCGCAGAAAAAGTTAAAGAAATCCTTTTATGCTTGACCCGTGGATCCTCAACGGCGCAAACCAAATCTTTTTTAATTTCATCCGGCAGATAATCAGGAAATAATGATGCGGTATGCCCGTCTTCTCCCAAGCCCAAAATGACCAAATCAAAATAGGGAGCAACACCTATTTTCTGAAAAAATTCCATCATATGCTTCTGAGATAAAGCCGCAGCTTGTAAAACATCTTTAGCTTCTGTAACAAAAGGATGAACATTCCCCTGAGGAATTGATAAAAAATCTAATAAACATTCCTTCTGTATCCGGTAATTGCTTTCTGAACTGTCTGGTGTAACAAACCGTTCATCGGTCTGAAAAACCTGCACCCGGTTCCACAAATCCATATCACCAACACCGGCTAATTTCGAAAAAAACTCAATAGGGGTTTTACCGCCGGGCAAGGCCACCATAAAACAGCCGCGGGCTTGAATAGCTTCTTCAGCCGCTTTAAGCCATAATTTCAGAAGATGATTGGTCAGCTTATGAGTATTATCAAAAATGAATAATTCTTGAATGGGAAATGGCATTCTTAATCTTGTCGTAGGGGCGATCTCCCGATCGCCCGCATAAAAATTATTAAAATTTTATATTTAATCGGACAGGTCGGGGACCAGTCCCTACGCAAATCAATAAACATTATTTTAATTTTCTCAAAACCGCTTTTTTTGCTGTATCGGCGATATTAACCGCTCTCAAGCCATATTTCGCCAACAATTCATCCGGCGAACCGGTTTCTCCGAAGGAATCATGGACCGCCACCATTTCCATTGGCACCGGATAATTTTGAACCACAACTTCAGCGACAGCGCTTCCTAAGCCGCCGGCCATCTGATGTTCTTCGCTGGTCACAATCGCGCCGGTTTCTTTGGCGGATTTGATAATTAAATCTTTATCAATAGGTTTGATCGTATGCATATTAATCACTTTAGCCTGAATGCCTTGCTTGGCTAAAATTTCAGCAGCTTCCAAAGACTCGGAAACCATGAGCCCGCTTCCGATTAAAGTCACATCTTTCCCTTCGCGCATGACAATGCCTTTACCAATTTCGAAAGGTGTTTTTTCGTCTGTCAAAACCGGCACAGCATTGCGGCTTAGCCGTAAATAAAACGGTCCAAACTGTTCTGAAATAGCTTTGGTCGCTTTAGCTGCCTCGACAGTATCCACCGGACAAATGACCCGCATGTTCGGCAGGACGCGCATTAAGGCGAGATCTTCTAATGATTGGGCTGATGCCCCGTCTTCACCCACAGTCAACCCTGCATGCGTGCAAATAACCTTGACGTTTGTGTTGTTGTAACACACGTCCATGCGTAACATATCATACGCACGGTTAGTCATGAAAACAGCGAATGAATTAATGAATACTGTAAACCCTTGGAGAGCTAATCCAGCGGCAGTGCCGACCATATCCTGTTCAGCGATACCAACGCTAAAAAACCGTCCAGGAAATTCTTTTTTAAAATATTCAGCGCGAGTCGCGTCTTCCAAATCCGCAGACACCATAACAATTTTATCATTAACTTTCCCAAGCCTGACTAATTCTTCCCCAAATCCATCTCTTGTCGCAACTGGTTTCATTAATTTCTCCTGATAAAGTACTTTGTAGGGGCGATCTCCCGATCGCCCGCTTACAAAATATTCGCTTTTTTATTTCAATAAAACAAACAAAAAAACCTGAAATGTTAAATTTATAAATCTTTTATAGTGCGGGCGATCGGGAGATCGCCCCTACTACAGCGTCATTATTTACTCTCAACTTAACTCTTTCAAAGCCGCAGCAAGTTGTTCATTATTCGGCGCTTTGCCGTGCCACGCTGATTTTAATTCCATAAATGATACGCCTTTACCTTTGATAGTATTAGCTATAATCACATAGGGTTTGCCGGCGTTTATTTTACCGAAATCCTGATATGCTTTTAAAACCTCTTCAATTTTATTTCCGTCGATTTCAGCGACCACCCATCCGAAACTTTCCCATTTGGCTTTCAAAGGTTCCAGATTCATGATGTCATTGACCATGCCGTTTTCCTGAACCTTATTATAATCAACAATCGCGCACACATTATCGAGTTTAAACTGCGCCGCGCTCATGGCCGCTTCCCAAACCGACCCTTCCTGAATTTCTCCGTCGCCCATCAAACAATACATTTTCTGGTCTTTTTTAAGCAATTTAGCGCCGATCGCCAAACCATTAGCCACAGCTAAACCATGCCCTAAAGAACCCGTGTTGAATTCCACGCCCGGCGTTTTTGTGGTCACATGGCCTTGCAAAATCCCGCCTAATTTGCGGTATTTTTTATATTCATCTTTGGAAAAATATCCCGCGTTTGCCAAAACCGAGTAAACAACCGGCGACACATGGCCTTTGGAAATAATCACCATATCGCGGCCCGGCCAGCGGGGATTTTTCGGATCATGACGAAGCTGACAGTCATATAACGCGACTAATATTTCCACTGCGGATAAAGACCCACCCGGATGGCCTGAACCAGCCATATTCGTCAATTCCAAAATCTCCTGACGCACTAACAGCGCCTTTTGTTTTAATGCGTTAATGTCACAACAATTTTGCACAGTTTCACCTCATAAATATTAGGATTGATATACGATAAAATAGGACTTTAGGATACACCTTTTTGAAAGGAGCGTCAATGAGTTCTTATGAAAAAATTCAGGTCACAAGGACACAAAGTCACAAGGTCACAAATAAAAATAAAAGTACAAAATAAAAAAACGACTGGTAAGCAGTTAACACCGAAGATAACTCAAACTGGTGATAAAATTTTGTTACATGTTTGACAAGTTATGACTTTGCGTATATTTTTTTTGGCATTATTATTCGTTTTTTCCGAATCTTTTCTATCCTTTGTGACCTTGTGACCTTGTGACTTTGTGACTTTGTCTACGCTTTACTTCCAGCCTTATCATTCATCAGTTCCGAGAAGATCGGCAGGCTGGAAGGCGCTATGGGTTTGATATCAATTATATACGGACTTAACCCGTCAATTTTGATGCTATTGATATCCTGCATTTCCACGGGTAAAGGCACACCATTGCCATCGCGTTTAATCTGCATATTTAACATAGCCGCGTTTAAGTCGATACCACCGACGTCGTCTCTTTTTAATTGCGCGCTATCGGATTCATTTTTCTTTTGAACAAATAAAGCGGCTATAGGATCTACCGCGGCATAAATGGCATTAATACCATCCAATTTAGAAACTAAGCCATCAATTTTTGCTCGCGATACCGCCAATTTAACTTCATCCGTATATGCGTTAGCACTTATAATAATTGATTTCACGGCGTCCATTCCAGGAATTTTCCGTATTGATTCAATCATTTGAACGCCAGTTTTATTTTTCATGTTATAATCCGAAAAAAGCAATTCAGGTTTAAATGCGCCATCTGATATTATTTTTTCAGCCTCTTCTGGAGAGCTGGCAAGAACAACTTCATAGCCTCTATCTTTTAAAACCATCTCATACAATTCTCTGGTAAATTGATTATCATCCACCACCAAAACCTTCATGGCGCGATCAGCAGCACCGGCAGCAGCTAATTTAGGGCCAATAAGCCATGGTGTTTTTGGAGCAGTTGTAGCTTTAATATATTTAAATGTCATTTCAGCAATAGCCATAAAAAATTTTACGTTTGAATCAGAATCGAGATTTTTACCTTCAGGCGAATCCAAACGTTTTTGAATATTTCCGATTGAAATATAAGAACTTCCGCCTTGCATTATTAGAGCAGCCCTAATTTGCGAATCTGTAGCATCAGCTAAGGCCACTACGTTTCCAGTCTTGGCTGCTTCCGCCGCTACCATAGGTTTTAAATACTTATTCACTTCATCAACTAATGTTTTGACAGTTTCATCCTTGATCGGTGTGAATGCACCCTTTTTCCCCAGCATAGCCTGATCTTGCTCTAATAGCCTCACAATTTCTTCCACAACCATATACCCAAACAAAGTTAAATCTTCTGTATCCTCCGGGTTTTCCCCATAATTAAAAGTTTTGTAATTAACTATAATTTTTTCTCCCTTATCCTTCGCTTCTCGTAATCTCTTGGCTACAGCGAGTACAGCTTGTTCTTGTTTTTCTTCAGCACTATTATAATCTAAACCTGCTATATGAATTTCAAATTCTACCTGGGACTCTAATATACCGCTAATCGCTTTCGGCGAACGCATAAGCACCTTAAATGCCTCAGCAAGTTCCCCTTCTTTCAAAGGTGCGGCTGTTAGCATAGCATTATCATTAAAAATGCCAGCTTGTATAACCGGCCTAAGCAAATCAGTCCCTTCTACATCTGTTTTTCCTTTTGCGTCAGTTACTAATCCTGATATAACATTTCGTCCATTGGCACTTAAATCAAAAAATACTTCAACTTTCGGATGCTTTAATAGAAAATTTATAAAAGCTCTTATCTCTCTTTCATTTTCTTTGTTTGCTCCATTATTAAGGGCCGTTTGTAATTCATTAATCAATTTTTTATTATCCTGAACGCCCGCCATATGATTGACAAAATTATGACCTTCTGTTTTCATAAATCGAACCAGTGAAGATGCCGCCTTCTTGATATCTCTTCCCGGATTCCGGCCGGTCAGCCCTTCATAAAGAAAAAAGTTCATAGCAGAAAATAAAATCAGAACCGCTAAGATCCGGGTTGTTCGGTTAAAATTAATCCCCTTATCAAGAGCACGAATTATAAAATCATCATCTTTATTTTCATTTTTCTGATAAGTCTCGTTAATGTGTTGAGCAATTGCAGTCGATAAAAGCTGGGGGGAATTTAAAATTTGCTCAAAAGTATAATATTTATTCTTATTTTGCGCATCCTTGACAAACTTCCCCTCACTTTTTTTTGATTCTTGATCAATTGCCAAACATGCTCCAATAATCATTCCATCTAAACTAAATAGTACTGTCCTCACTACTGCGAGAGGTTCTTCACTCAATTGTTTTCTTACTGATTCCCGCACTAGCTCAGGGTCATTCGTCTTCAAAATTTCTTCCAACATGGCGCGATCTGCCTCATTAGGTATGAGGGCATTCAACTCAGTTTGTATACGCGGTTCTTCACCTGATGATTCAAACATTTTTGAATAACGAGTGATTAATTCCAATCCATTTGGTTTTTGAGAAATTCTTGACCGCTGACGATCCAAACTAATACCGACTTCATCGATCGTTCTTTTTGTTCCATATATCTCCAGCAATTCTCTCTCTCGGGCAGTTAAGCTATCTTCTCTTTTTACTAATAAAGCATTGTCCATCTTACCTATAACCCCACCTGAAAAATATTTTCTGGGGATCACCTGCTGACTGGTTGGGTCGTATTCTTCCTTGATATAGTCGTACACGCCTTTTTTAAAGGCTTCTAAATACTGTTCATAAATTTTCTGATTGGCTTCTTTGTCCGTTAAATCCACACCTTTGACTTTGGTTTTATCCGCGTAAATTTTGCCTAAAAGGCTTTGTTTTAAAGTACGTTTATACCAAGCGGCTAAGATCATGGACTGATAGATCTGGCGCAATAAGGCGAAATGTTCTCCGGAATTAACTTCTTTTTCCAGGGCCGGAATAATGATTTCCCTCACGACTTGAGTGGTTACTGTGCTGGACTGATCAAGTTCAGATGCCTGCATTTGATTCGCGCTAATGGCTTCATTATTTTTGTTTTTCTGCAGGGCAACATAATCTTTGTCCAACATCACTTTTAAACTGCTGTCTACAATCCAGGCCACATTGTCTTTTTCATAGACCACAGCTTTTTGCGGGACAATCCACACCTTATTAAAGGTATTCATCGGCAGTTCAGTCACGCCGTATTTTTGAGCAGCTTCTTTATAAACTTTTTCCCAAAATTTTTTACCTAATTCATCTTCCGGGTACATTAAAGACGCGGTTAATTGCTTAAGAATGTAATCCTGGCTTAAAAGATCGCGGCCCATTTCTGTCTGGCCGAAATCCTGCGCAATAATGCGGTTATTTTCATAGGGCGACAAGTTGACCCATTGGTTATTTTCAGGGACAGTTAAAGAAGCCAAGAAATATTTGACTAATTTTTTATATTCATCTTCCTGTATGGAACCGGTTAAAGGCTTATCTCCGGCTTCAATAAGGAATTTCATCTGCAAAGGATTTTTGGTGTCAATTTCAATACCGCGCACTAAAGCAGGATTAAATACAGCGGATGATTTGACCATAGTTCCAGCTGGAGGCATGAACATAGCAACCTGCGCCATAGCCCGGGACTGGAAACACGAAGTCCAACCAAAGGTTATAATAAGAAAACTACAAATAAATTTGAATAACAAAGTTTTTTTATACATATTTTTGCCCCCTTCTATAATAATCGGCCTACACTGAAAATATATACTATATTTGGAGAAAAACAAGAGCTGTAGGAAGATTATAAGAAAGCGGTTACAATAAAAAGTTATAAAGGTGGTAAAGGTATAAAGGTGATAAAGGAAAATAAAACTAAAAATAAAAAAGCCGCAGGTTGTGAACAATTATCCAACCTGCGGTTTGAATGACTCGTTGACTGATCCTTATCTCGCAAAAGCCGGAGCTAACGCTTCTTCTCGGCTGGATACGTATCCGCGGCAATTAGGCGCGCCACAGGAACAGTTGAACGGCTTAAACAGCACATCTTCTGTTTGTAGGTAATCCATGGTGATCAGTTCGCCCGGGTTAATCGCCTGCACAGCAATGAATTGCCGTGTTTCCATGTTGCAGTACGTATTAGGATTACAACAATGCAAAACTTTACCCATAAAAAATGGGTCGTGCACATGTAAACCATTGCGATAACGCAAGGAATACTGAGTGATCTCAGTGACTAAAAACCCTGTAAACGCGAACACAATGTCGCCAGGCAGAAATGACTTTAAAGCCATAACGCCGTTGCCGACACTGTCACCGATTTTTTGAATACGGAAATCTCCTGGTTTAGGCTCATAAGGAAATTCAGGTAATGAATCTGGATAGAATCGATTTTTTATCATCTTAATAGCACCTGGTAATTTGTGGTTGTTGGTCCAAAAGTTTTTTTCAAGAAGTCAACTACGGCTTCTTCCGAAAAAGTCTTGCAACTAAAGACATCCAGATACATATCGCCCGCCTGGTCATTGGTATGCATGGTGATAGCGCTGGTCTCGATTAATTGTACGCCTGAGATACCGGTTTGCACTCCTTTGCCAAAACGTTCGACAACAGGGTCACCAAAGGCAACCATATCAATCAATTTGACAAGTTTCGTTATCCAACCTGAAATAACTTTTTTGTCCAAAATATTGTCATTGCAGCCACGGGCGGTAATGATCAAATGTTTGCCATAATAAACAACCCCATCATATTTAATACATCTATATTCCTGCATTAGTTTTATTCATCCTCCATAACTAAAGTTAATTTTATATCGCAAATCCCTATTCATGCGTGTAAGGCATAAACAGAAAGTACTTTCTCATCTCCCTTTAAATATTTTAGCGTTAAATACCTAACTAATTTACAACATTCGGATTATTAGTTGAGGTCCTTATCGATAAACCCTCCTTTTATTAGGTTAACCAAACCCGCAATCTGGGTCAATTTATTTTGCAGCCGGAGCCGGTTCTGTCATGCCTGTTGGAGCAGAATTAGCCGGTTCTTCTTTTGTTGTGTCTGATTTAGATATCATTTTCGCAGTTTTTTTACCATTCAAATCCTGATATACTACTTCTATCACATCTCCCGCTTTAAGATCCGCCAACCCAGCGATGCCTTCATAGGCTGTTTCCGCATCAGCCACAGTTTCTGTGTCAGTAGCTTTTCCTGATACATCGTCTTGTTCTGTCACAACAATGGTATTTCCATTAATACTTTTTAAACTTCCAAAAGCGAATCCCAAATTTTCATCTGTCGCGTCACCGCCTTGAGTCGTTTCTTCCGGAGCAGCGGCTGTATCAGGTGATTTATCTGCCGGCGCTGTTACCGCAGCCGCGTCAGGGGCAGCCGTTGGAGCAGTTTGAGCGAACAACAAAGAACCAGTCAAACACACACCCATCACTGCCATCCATAATATTGTCCATTTACGCATACCATCTTCTCCTTTGTTTGAAACGCATCACTTTAAAATTTCTATAACCCAAAATAAAAAACGCATCCGAATTTTTCAAAAGCCACTAAGCCCATCTGGTAAGCACAGGGTTAACAACTTTAAAAAATTTAAATGCGTTCAACTTTCTTTCCTCGTCAGTCCCAAATATTTGTTTGGCCTGATACTAAGCATTACACCTAGATTTTTCGGGAACTTCGCTCCTTCTTCATCTTTATGATGTTATTAAAGCAAATTTAAAACTAATGTCAAAAAGAAATACATTTATTTTTAAAATATTTTCAATGCCATAATCACGGTCGAAAAGTAATTGGAAGTATAACATAAATTCAAAAAAAAACATCTTTTTTTAAAAAATAAATTTTGCGCGTTTTTTAAAGACACAGAAATATCTCGCGCCTTACGCATATTTTAAAAATTCACTTGCTTAACCAATCGCTTTATCGTAAAATTCCAACCTAAAGTGGAATGCACAGCATGAAATGGTGAGCGTAGTCGAACCATTGAATGCGAAATCGGCAACAGACTGTTTGGTATATAGTTTTTTCATGGCGGGGTAGCTCAGCTGGTAGAGCATACGGTTCATACCCGTAGCGTCGAGAGTTCGATCCTCTCCCCCGCCACCATTTCTACGAGGGCTCTTATGAAACTCTGGGGCGCAGTCGTCGCAATATTATATGTTTTTATTTTGCTATTCCTATTTGCTCCGCTTTCGGCATTTCTGTTGTCTTCTAGTAATTCCCCCATTTCGGCACAAACTATTCTTTCCGTCTATAATTCAGCTGGTGTCAGTTTATGGTATTTCGCCGCAGTCATGCTTATCGCAGAAAGCGCACTCTTATCTATACCTGTCAGTATTAACGAAAACAGGCCCATAAATAAACGATCAATTATTCCCCTTGCCCTTGCCTCTTCACTAATGATGACCCTTTTATTGACCGGAATGCTGTTAACGCTATGTGAAGTTTTTGCACCAAAATTATCCGGTGGGACTCAAAACGGAAGATTTTTTTTAATCTTATGCGCAGTGCTTTGGATTTTTTGGTCCATTATCTTTTTTCTTTGGAGCAAGAAAAATGAACCGATGCCCTTTATTAAAACATTATGCCGGTTATTATACCGGGGAAGTATTTTAGAATTATTGATAGCTGTTCCATCTCATATCTATGTAAGACAAAGGAATGAATGTTGCGCCGGCATTGGCACATTTATCGGAATAGCCGCGGGTATTTCCGTCATGCTCTTTTCGTTCGGTCCCGGTGTATTTTTTCTCTTTAAAGAACGATTAGAACATCTCACCAAAAAATCTAAATAAAAATTTAATTTTTTTGCTAATAATTTTCCATCTTCAACAGTTTTTTATGTATCGTAGGACTTTTTTAAATTGTCAATTGGTCATTTTTATTTAGTTTTTGTCCCATCAATCGCTTTTTCTTTGTTACTCTGTTACTCTGTCACTCTGTTACTTTATAACAATCCTTCATCCGCAAAACTGAAGTACTTTTCTTCGGCAATAATGATATGGTCCAGAATTTTAACTTGGAGAGTCTCTCCTGCCATTTTAAGGCGCTCAGTAAAAACTTTGTCTTGTCTACTCGGAGTAGGATCGCCTGACGGGTGATTATGCGCGCAAATAACTGATGACGCGAAACACTCCATGGCTTTTTTATATATTTCACGAATAATAGGATTAACCTGATTCACTGTTCCGGTTTGCTCTTCGCAAATATTTAAAATCCGGTTTTGGCTATCCAGATAAATAGTTTTAAAAATTTCAATTTTTAGATGACACACCTGTGGATAAATAATTTCAAATATTTGCTGTGATGATGAGATTTTAATTTTGTTATCCTGCCGCTCAACTTCCAAAAACCTGCGGCCGATTTCAATAGCCGCTTTAATCTGGGCTAATTTGGCCGGACCAATGCCTTTTATTTCTGTCCACTCTTTAACTGTCGCGCAACTCATATTACGGAAGGTTTTGAAGCGATCTAGTATGCTCCGGGATAAATCCAGCGCGGATTGCCCCCTAACACCTGTCCTCAATAAAATAGCCAAAAGTTCAGAACTTGATAGATTCTTTTCGCCGTATTTCGATAATTTTTCCCGCGGACGGTCGTCAACAGGCCATTGATTAATTGGATAAACAGACATACTTCTCCCTTGTAATTCTAGGGAAGTATCTTGGTGGGGAAATGTGAGGAAAATTAATTATATCAAGTGAAAGGTCAGAAGTCAAACGTCAGACGATAAATAAGGGATGTGGGGCAAAAACGATTGCGTGAAAAACGATAATTTTGTTGCGGGAGATCAGGAGATCTCCCCTACGAAAAAAACGAATATCTTATTTCGCCTTTAAACTATTTTCCCTTTGTGACCTAAATAAGTTGGTTTCACATATACGATTAGGTGAAAAAAATAACATATAACAAAATTAAAACAGCCACACCCATGGCCATATAAAAACGGTTATAATATATCAAATCCTGAATACGTTCTTGGGCGGAATATTCATACTGTACTGTTTCAACTTTAACAGAACCAACATTTTTTAAGTCCAAGACTTCTTCGTGCTTCAAACGCAAAAATTTATTCGCGATTTTATATGCCTGTAATTTGCGTTCTTCAATCAGATCCATGACCTTGCGCTCGGTGACACCTAGCAATTGCGCGCTTTCCCGGACTGAAATATATTGAGGACTATTCATGTTTATTAAGCTACTTTCGCTGATCCTGCCCAAATCTCAATTTTTTGCTTTTCAAAAAGCCACGCGCGTCCGCTTTTAATGCCCGGTATCTCTCCCGTATTCGCCATGCGTTCAATTTCTTCTCCGTCAATCTCCAAATAATGCGCGACTTCCTCCATGGATAAAAGACCTTCAACCATTTGGCATTTACCGTTAAAAATCGCGCCTTCGACAATATTCACCTTAGGCGAGACAATGTTTCCCAAAACAACTGCCGTCGGCAACAAAACCAACATTTTATGCGCCAGCACATCGCCGGTGACTTTTCCGGCAATAATGACATTGTCACTGATAATGTTTGCATCCACTTCCGAAGTTTCGCCAATAGCTAGAGAACCATGGGTATCCAGACTTCCGATAAATTTCCCGTTAATCTTCAAATTGACCGGGTCTTTAAATACCAAATTGCCCTGCATTTCCGCATTGATCTCGATGTTACGGCCCATTTCTTCAGAAGCATTATTCTTATCATCTCTACGCGGACGTAAACCCATACCAACTTCCTTTATTCTTATTGATGACTTTTATGTTTTTCTTTAAGTTTTGTTTCGAACGGTTTAATTAAAATCAAAACAGAAGCCACGGCCGCCGTAATAAACATCGCCGTTTGATACATGCCGCATCCGACGGCAATACCTATTCCGGCTACAATCCATAATGATGCCGCAGTGGTCAGCCCCATCACATGCGAATCACCCCGGAAAATCGCCCCGCCGCATAAAAAACCTATACCAGTAATAATTCCCGTGATAATCCGGGCCGGATCCCCTTTAGTTGTCCCATTGTATATATCAGAAAGGTAAAAGGAAGTCAATACGAGGAGTGTCGTACTGACTCCGACCAAGATATGAGTGCGCAAACCCGCGTCTTTGAATTTCAGTTCGCGTTCTATTCCGATGACTCCGGACAAGAACATAATCAATCCCACCTTAGACATCACCTGCAAAATAGGCATTTCCGTCATTGGTAACCTCCCTTATAGTAACCGAGTAACAAAGTAACAGAGCAAAAGCAAAAAACTATTGGTTTAAAAAACATAAAACCAAAAAGCCAGATTAACCGAATAACAAAGAAACCGAGCGAAAGTAGAAAACGATTGGTTTAAAACATACAAAACAAAAAAATCATAACTAAAAATTAATTTGAAAAAATCAAATAAAGTAACATAAAAATCGTATTGAAAAACTTTGATAAAACAACTCGTAAACATCACTGTCTTTTATCTTTTAAAACCAATATTCCCATTCGTATTTAAATTTTTTCACCAATCTTTTTTTTCGCTGCCACTTTGACACGTTTTGTTTTTCACCCATCGCTTTTACTCTGTTACTCGGTTACTCGGTCACTTTTAAAATAGTATGCCAATCCCGCCACCATGGCCGCATTGTCTGTGCACAAGATCATGGGCGGAAAAAATACTTTAATCCCGCGCGTCTTTGCCTCTTCCGTCAAATGATGACGCAAACACGAGTTAGCCGCAACGCCGCCGCCGATCACAATCGCCTTATTTTTTGTCTTTAAACACGCGTCAATGGTTTTACGAGTTATCACTTCAATAATACTTTCCTGAAATGAAAAAGCAAGGTCTGCTTTATTAAAATCAGGATCATGGCTGTGAGCTTTCAAATAATACAAAACCGCGGTCTTGATCCCGCTGAAACTAAAATCAAAACTATCCGGAAATGCCGCGCACTTTAAAGGGATACGTTGACCTTTGGACTGCTTTGCCAATTTATCAATCAAAGGGCCGCCCGGATATCCCAGCTCAAGAATCTTGGCCACTTTATCAAAGGCTTCGCCGACCGCATCGTCGCGCGACTGGCCCAGTAACTTAAAATTTTTAAAATCCTTAATCTGGTAAATATTGGAATGCCCGCCGGAAACAACTAACCCGATACACGGCAAATCAGGGATTTCTTGCTTTTGTCCTTTAAAGGTAAGAAAATTCGCGTATAAATGCGCCTTAATATGATCAATCAGAATAAGCGGTTTATTTAAGGCCAAACTTAAACCTTGGGCAAATGAGATGCCAACTAAAAGCGAGCCGATCAAACCCGGATGCGAGGTCACGCTGAACGCGTCAATATCCGTCCAACGCAAACCAGCCTGCGACAAGCTTTCCTGTACCACGATATTAATGAATTCCAACTGGCGGCGGGAAGCGATCTCCGGAATCACTCCTCCGTACTTGGCGTGATCTTTAAGACTGGATGCTATCACGTTGGAATGGATTATTCTTCCATCTTCAACGATCGAACATCCAGTCTCATCACACGAAGTTTCAATGCCTAAAATATACATTTTCTATTTTTCGAATTTTTTATACACCTTGATTCCATTCAATACATTGATCGCGCCTTGAACCTGATTATCATTCAAAAGCTCGTCATGAATTTCAGCCGCGCGTTTTTTGGCCGCGTCTTGCTCCTGAACCGGAGCAGGCTTATTCGTCTTCTCTACATTTTCAAAAATAGAATCCACATCTTTTTCATTCGGATCTTTTTTCTTGGCATCTTCATCATCCTTCTTAGGATAAATCCGTTCGATCACCACATCCGGAATAATACCCTTTTCATGGATCGAAACACCAGAAGGAGTAAAATACTTTGCCGTCGTTAAACGAAGACCGGAACCATCCGGCATCGGAATCACGGACTGCACAGACCCTTTTCCGAATGATTTTGTACCTAAAAGAACCGCTCGTTTATTATCTTTTAATGCACCGGCTAAAATCTCGCTTCCGGAGGCGCTTCCCTGATTGATCATAACCACTGTCGGCCAAGGGACCACATGGTCTTTGTTCGTCGACAAAGCGATTGAATTCTGACTTTCTCTGCGTCCTTTGGTTGAAACAATAGTCTTGCCTTCAGGTAAAAACTCTTCGGTAATGGCAATGGCTACATTCAACAGACCGCCCGGATTATTACGGAGATCCAGAATCAACCCTTCCGCTCCCTGAGTTTTTAACTGCTCAACTGCTTTATGAAATTCCTTATATGAATCTTCACGGAATTCCGTTAAACGGATGTATCCGATATTATCCTTTAAAATTTGGGTATTTTTAATGTCCTGGATATGTATGATTTCACGGGTTAACGTGAATTCCAAAATTTTCGAATCACTCTCCCTCAAAACCGTAATCGTGACTTTTGTGCCGGGTTCTCCGCGCAACTTTTTGACAGCGTCATTCAAGGTCATATCACGGGTGATAACATTTTCAATCTTAACAATACGATCGCCGGATTTAACACCTGCCCGCCATGCCGGCGTGTCTTCGATCGGAGTAATAATCGTCAACAAACCATCTTTGACCGTAATCTCAATTCCCAAACCTCCAAATTTTCCTTCTGTCTCGGTTTTCAAATCTTTGTACTCATCTGGATCAAGAAATTGACTGTGCGGATCCAGAGATGATAATAGACCTTTCAGCGAGCCATAGATCAAATCTTTCGGCTTAACATCATCCACATATTCCGTCTTGACCGTGGTTAACGCGTAGCTGAACAACTCGATTTGCGTGAACAAATCATCTTTAACCGCGCGGTCCATTTGTGAAACAGCCAATGTCCCTATCGATAAAACACCGACAATACCGATAATGGCTATAAAAATTTTCTTACGCATCTAAAATCCTCCTTTTGATGATCTCCCCAATCATTTTAGGGTTTGCTTTCCCTTGAGTTTTTTTCATGGTTTGTCCAACCAAAAAACCTAATACATTTTCTTTTCCCGATTTTATTTCCCCTACTGCTTTAGGATTTTCTTTAATGATTTCGTCAACAATTCTAGTCAACGATTCCTGGTCTGACACCTGCGCCAGACCATTTTCCTGAATGATCTGTTCCGCGCTTTTGCCGGTATCCAACATAATTTTGAGGACATCTTTTCCAACTAAGTTGCTGACTACGCCGTCCTCAACCATTTTGATCAATCCAGCCAGAGAAGCTGGGACTAATTTAAGTTCTGCCAAACTGGATTTGCGGTCACTGATTTCCCGTAGAAGTGGACCGTTAAGCCAATTAGCAATTTTTTTCGCCTCCGGATATAAAGCAACGCATTCTTCAAAAAATTGCGCAATTGTTTGATCCAGTACTAAGATGAAAGCGTCATACCCATTTAAATTATATTGATTTTTAAACCGTTCTAATTTCGCATACGGAAGCTCAGGCAATGACTGACGGATCTCTTTAATCTTGTCCGCTTTAACCACAAACGGCACTAAATCCGGGTCAGGAAAATAACGGTAATCATGCGCCTCTTCTTTACTGCGCATAGAAAGCGTCATTTGTTTGTTATCGTCCCACAGCCGGGTTTCCTGCACTATTTTTTCGCCCGATAAAATAACTTGCGTATGACGAATCACTTCATATTCCAAAGCCGCTTTGACAGCTTTAAAAGAATTCATGTTTTTTATTTCCGACTTGGTGCCCAGCTTGGTCTCTTCTCTAGGCCGGATCGAAACATTCGCGTCGCAACGTAAACTCCCTTTTTCCATGTCGCAATCAGACACATTCAAATATTGCAGCGTCAATTTCAAAACCTGCAGATAATCATACGCTTCCTGCGGCGACCGCATATCTGCTTCAGTCACGATTTCTAACAGCGGCGTACCTGTGCGATTATAATCGACCAGAGTTCCGTCCGCTTCATGCGTTAATTTCCCGGCGTCTTCTTCTAAATGCGCGCGATTAACCCGAATTTTTTTTAACTCGCCTTTTTCCATCGGGATCATTACCAAACCATTTTTCGCAACTGGAAAATCATATTGCGAGATTTGATACGCTTTAGGCAAGTCAGGATAATAATAATTCTTGCGGTCAAATTTGATGTACGGATTAATTTCACAGCCCAGGGCCAAACCAACCTTAATCCCATACTCCAAAACTTTTTTATTCAAAACCGGTAAAGTCCCGGGTAATCCCAAACAGACTGGGCAGGTCAAAGAATTTGGCTGTTCACCAAATTGATTCGCGCAAGCGCAAAATATCTTCGTCGCTGTTTTCAGCTGAAGATGCACTTCCAACCCAATAACTGTTTCAAAATCCATTGACATATTTAGCCTTAAAAATTAATTGTAACAATGTGCGCCGTCCGCAGGAGCTCCCGGCACTACTCGGACATTACGTCCTCGGTCGCAGTGTAACAATGCCAAAAAAACTTGAAAAACAAATCTATTAACCGCGTGCCCAAACTCAAGGTTGGCGTTAAAACCGAATCCCCGAGCGAGTTTCCTTGGCGCTTCGCCAAGGTTGTTTGAGCGAAGGATTTGGTTTAAATGCAAACCGCCCTCCCACGCGCTTCATTAAAAAATAACAATGTAGCATTGTTACGTTTTTATCGATTTTGCTCATACGTATAGCCAATTCGAAACAGTGTTTCTTCCGCGAAGGGTTTGGCCATAATCTGCAAACCAATCGGTAATCTGTTTTTTGAAAACCCACACGGAATCGAGATGGCCGGGATACCGCTTAAATTCGCGGGTGTTGTAAAAATATCGTTTAAATACATACTGATCGGATCATTCATTTTCTCACCTAATTTAAACGCAGTCGTTGGCGCAGTCGGCGTAATAATCGCGTCCACCTCTTCAAACGCCCGATCAAAATCCATTTTAATCATGGTACGGACTTTTAAACCTTTCAAATAATACGCGTCATAATAACCTGACGATAATGAATACGTTCCCAGCATAATCCGACGTTTAGCTTCATTCCCAAAACCCTGATCGCGCGTTTCTTCATACATGTCCACCAGATTCGTTTTCCTCACCTGTGACGGCTGCGCGCGCAAACCATATTGCACACCGTCAAACCGCCCCAAATTAGAACTCGCTTCAGCTGTCGCCACAATGTAATAACACGCGATCGCGAACTTGCTATGTGGCAAAGAAATTTCTTTAAACTCAGCACCGCAAGATTTCAAAAGCAGAACAGCATCCATGACTTTTGTTTTAACTTCCGCGTCTAAGCCTTCGATAAAATATTCTTTAGGCAGGCCGATCTTTAAACCCTTCACGTTCTTGACCAAAGCCTTGGTATAATCCGGGTTGGGCACATTAGCGGACGTCGAATCTTTAGGATCATAACCGGAAATAATATTCATGAGCAGAGCTGAATCAGTCACATCTTTAGTAATAGGACCAATCTGATCCAAACTCGACGCGAACGCTATTAAACCAAAGCGGGAAACCCTGCCGTAAGTGGGTTTAAGCCCAACCACACCGCAATAAGCGGCAGGCTGACGTATAGAACCGCCAGTATCTGAACCCAACGCCCATATGGCTTCGTTCCCTGCTACAGCCGCCGCTGAACCACCGCTTGATCCACCCGGAACTCGCGACAAATCCCAGGGATTTCTGGTTGGACCATAACATGACGTCTCTGTTGACGAGCCAAAAGCAAACTCATCCATATTCGCGTGTCCGACAAAAATCGCGCCGGACTGTTTTAATTTTCCAATAACTGTCGCGTCATAAGGCGCTATAAAATTTTTTAAAATTTTAGAACAGCAAGTTGTTTCTGTGTCCTTGATGCAAATATTATCTTTAATCGCAATCGGGATAGGAATATTCTTCCCATTAAATGCTGGAAGCTTATCCCCAGAAAATACTTGCGCATAAGCGTGGATATCTTTTTCACTCTGGCTAATTTGCTCCAGCACAGAACCAACTACGTCGACAACCTTAAGCTGTTGCGCGGCGTATTGATCTAAAATTTCATGAGCGGTAAGCTGAGCTATTTTCATTACTCAATAACTTTCGGAACTTTGTAACAGCCCTTGTCTTTCTGGACAGAAAATTGCAATGCTTCATCTTGGGACAAAGAGGGATTGACCACATCTTCCCTGAACACATTTTGGAGAGGCAAAGCATGGCTAGTCGGCTTGACATCCGTGACATCAAGTTCGTTTAATTGGTCAATATATTTTAATATACATTCCAAATCATTTGCCAATAACTGCGCTTCCTCCTCTTTGAGGTGAATCCGCGACAAACTGGCAATTTTTAAGGCGTGTTCTTTAGTAATCATAATTCAAGTCTCATGGTCACAAAAACAAAAAAAATTAATGAAAAAACGGATGAAAATTAGTCCATATCATAACATCGGGATACCGGATTGACAAGAAAAAGTAAAATAGAAAATTAAACTAACTTCACTTTTATATCATCTGGAATAACGGCTGGTTTAAAATCATGAGTCAAGCAGACCAACGTAACTTCCGCTTCTACCAAAAGACGACCATCAGATTTGGCAATAATATTTTGTTGAAAAAAAATCTGCGCGGCTGTGACTTTTTTTACTTCAGCAGAACAAACAATAATATCCCCATACCGGGCCGGGGAACGGTACTTCACATGGCATTGACGCACAGCGTAAAGAAAGGCGCCTAATGGAATTTCCCGATCCAATAAATATTGAGTCCGTGCCTCTTCCATATATTTCAAATAATTAGCATAATAAACCACACCGCCCGCGTCAGTATCGTGGTAATAAATCCGTTTTTCCATAAAAATCCTTTCTCTGTGAATTTGATTTTATTTCATTTGAATCATTTTCGCCACATGTATTTAAAATATTAGGCCTGTTGAAAAATGTCCAGATGCAAGGCATTCCCGAGTGAACGCGGAGACGTACTGTAGATGTACGTCGCACAAGCGAACGAGGGAATAACGCCGCAGATGGGCATTTAGCAACAGGCCATTCGTATTTTTCTTAAAATACCCGAAATACTACTTGCACGATGCATAGTCCGGTGCTATATTCACAATTGCCACGGAAACTTAAATTTATAGAAGTTAATGTGGCTTTTTTTATGCATTCACATTAACTCGAACCATTGAATGAGGGGGACATGAAATGGAAAGAGCAGAAAAACCACAATCTGGACTTATGCGTGATTCCGACGACCGCTATTTGCCTCGGTGGGAAGTCGAGAATAAAGTTCTATATCAAATAGACGACGATATAGGAATCCGCGAAGCTGCGACCAAAGATCTCAATTGCGCAGGCACTTGCCTCCGCACTCAAAATGAATTTCATACTGATCAAAAAGTCAAATTAACGATCTATCTTGATGACAATACGCCGGTCACGATTCACGGGCAAATCCGCTGGATTAAAGATTCAGACCACAAACACCCGCAAGAAAAAGAAGTTGGTATCAGTTTTTTCAATACTCCAGAGACAGTACAAAACCTGATCTTGCAATACGCGTTTGAACTGAATGAAAAAAAGCTGGCTAATTATTGGTTTAAAGATTGGAATGGCTCAGCTAAATAACTCTTAGCGCCTCTGCGATTTGGATAAATTGCCCTAAGTTCACATCTTCGGCCCTATCCTGTGGATCAATTCCTAAACCCTTAAAAATCTGCTCAAGCGTTCTTTTATCAGCAAAAATATTTAATGAATTAAGAATTGTTTTCCGGCGCTGTTGAAACGCGGTTCGGATGACGTGAAAGAGCTGTTTTTCATCCGCAGTTTTCCAGGGAAGATTAGAATACAAGTCATACTTGATAAAACATGATTGCACTTTCGGCATCGGCTGAAACGCCGATCGGCCTATTTGAAACAAAATATCCGGCTTCCCATAATATTGAACGAAACAACTGAACGATCCATAGGCTTTCGTGTCAGGAACAGCACATATCCTCTGTCCATACTCCCATTGCACCATCATAAAAAACTGAGTAAATTTTAAACGATATCCGATAACTTTTTCAATAATGGGTGTGGCGATATTATACGGCAAGTTGCTGATAATCTTGATGCCATCCGGCAATTGCTCAAACGGAAACTTCAGGATATCCGCGTCGTAAACCGTCACGTTACGATCTTTAAATTGCATTTTTAAATGATCCGCCAATACCCGATCCGTTTCCACAGCAAAAACCTGTTTGACCCGCTTCGCAATCCCCTCTGTGATCGCACCCTTCCCCGGCCCGATTTCTAAAACAATATCGTCACTCTTCAATTCACAAACATCAATAATCTTTTGAATAATATTCCGGTTGATTAAAAAATTTTGCCCCAGAGATTTTCGTGGTTTATGGGCAGGAATCATGAGGATAATTCAAATGCCAGTTTAATTGCTTCACACATTGACGCCGGATCCGCCATATTTTTCCCGGCAATATCAAATGCGGTTCCGTGCGCGGTTGATGTCCGGATAAACGGCAGACCAATCGTCAAATTAACCAGATTAGGAAAAAATAAAGCTTTAATCGGACCTAAACCTTGATCATGGTACAAAGAAATAATCGCGTCATATTTTTTCGCGTTATGAGGCACAAACAACGTATCCGCGGCAAACGGACCGCAAATTTTCATTTTTTGTTTTTGAGCCGCTAAGATAGCCGGCAAAACCACCTTAATATCTTCCTTGCCAATCCGTCCGCCTTCACCCGCATGCGGATTCAAACCGCAAACCGCGATTTGCGGATCTTTAATCTTAAACATACTCTTAAGAATATGATGAGTCATGGCAATGGTCCCGCCTAAATTTTTCCTGGTTACTGCCGTCGGCACTTGTGACAAAGGAATATGCCGCGTCGCAATAATCACCCGCCATGTTCCAGCTACAAAAAGCATTTCCACATTCTTCACGCCAAAAGCTTCCGCTAAATATTCCGTATGTCCATGGAATCCGGGTAGACTAAAAGAAACCCATTCTTTACTCAAGGGCCCAGTCACCAGCGCATCAATTTTTTTGGCTTGAATCAATTCAACACTGGTTTTTAAATATTCCAACGATGCTTGACCACTCTCCAAAGATGGCTTCCCCAATTTCCATTTATTTTTAGGCAATAAATTCACGTCTAAAAAAGTACAATTTTTCAAATTGCGGATCGGAAAATGTTCCATCACAAAATAATCACCGATAATAACAAAATGGCCAAGCCGCTGAATATCCGGCCGGCTCAAAGCTTGGGCGGTTATCTCCGGGCCAACGCCGCAGGGATCGCCTAACGTGATTCCGATAATTTTATTTTTTGATTTCAACATACGTTTTCGCTTTTAATTTCAGTAACCATTTTTCAAACTTTTCTTTAAATTTTCGGCGGTAAACCACTTCATAGGCAAAATTTTTCACATCTTCATACGCCGCTATTTTTTCCGGCGAATGTCCTAGCAATTTAAAAATAAAATACCCATTTTCAACTTCAAATATGTCAGACGTCTCATCCATTTTAAGGGCCAATAATTTTGTTTCAATATCATCCCTTAATTGGCCGCGCTCAATCGTGCCAATGGACGGCGTATCTGAATAATCCGCAGCAATCTTTTTAAAATCATCCCCTTTTTTGACTCTATCCAACGCCGCTTCAATCTTTTTCCGGGCCGCTTGTTTATTCGTGCCGAAAGCGATGTAAATCGAATCTAAACTTAACGATTCTTTGCGTTTAAATTGATCTTTGTTAGATGAAAAAAAATCTTCAACTTCTTTTGGGTTTACGGTAATTTTTTCCCTTATTTCATTATCTATTATATATTTAATCTTTAGCTGATCTCGAATTTTATGGCGTAAATCTGTTAAATTGGACCCATTACTGACCAGATCCGTCATAAAATCCGCTTCTGAACGGTACTGAGATTTTAACTGATCAACCCGCTCATCTACTCCAGATTCTCGTATTTCCATTTTCTTTTCATTGGCATAACTCAAAATGATTTTATCTTCAATCATTTTTTCAATCCCATTCGCTTCCAAATCCTTCATCACCGCATCAATCTGCCGGGGATCCATACCATCCGCTACTAAACTGACATAGGTTGAATGTAGATAATCTTTAAGATCTTTCATGGTGATCAACTCTTTATTGACCACCGCGACAATCGCGTCATCCACCGCCTGAGCAGACGAAACCCAACCTCCTAGCAAAAATAAAATAACAAAAAAATATTTAAAAAAAGTTTTCATGGTTAATCCTCAGTATTGTTAATTAAACGTATATAGTATGTGGTATGTGGTATGTGGTATATCGTAAAAACGAGAATTAATAATTTTGATCAAACGACAAAAAAAACGTATTTTATTCCTAATAAATTCTTAATTTGTCTCACCAATCGTTTTTCACCACATACGACATACCACATACTACATGCCATTTTTATTAATTGTAACGTTTTTCTTCAAGTTTTCCACCGATTCTTTTAATAATCGGCAGTACAAATCAAACCCTATGCTGGCAATATATCCATGCTGTTCCTGTCCCAAAAGATTCCCCGCTCCCCTCAATTGCATATCTTCAAACGCAATCTTAAACCCTGCTCCTAATTCACTGTATTTTTCGATCGCGTCAATTCTCGCTTGGCTTTCCTGGCTTAATGATTTATAGGCCGGGATCAAAAAATAAGCATAGGCTTCGCGAGTGAATCTTCCAACGCGCCCGCGTAATTGATGCAAATCAGCCAAGCCAAAGTGATCAGCCCGGTTAATAATTAGCGTATTAGCATTAGGAATATCTATTCCTGATTCGATAATAGTGGTCGAAACCAAAACATCAATCGAGCCATCTAAAAATTGCAGCATAATTTTTTCCAAATCACGCGCGGACATTTGCCCATGCCCAATGGCTATCCTCGCTTGCGGGACCAAACGTTTGATGATTGCTCCTATGTGCGCAATATCTTCCACCCGGTTATGAATAAAAAACATCTGCCCATGCCGTTTTAATTCCCTTTCAATAGCTTCTTTAATTAAATCTTCGTCAAATTCTCGGACAAACGTTTTAACCGGTAGACGTTTTTGCGGCGGCGTTGTGATCACAGACATATCTTTTGCCCCGACTAAAGACATATGCAAGGTTCGCGGAATAGGAGTCGCGCTTAATGTCAACACATCAGCCAAAAGGCGGAAATGTTTGAGCCGTTCTTTAGCCTTAACTCCAAAACGCTGTTCCTCATCAATAATAATCAATCCCAAATCTTTAAACGCGATATCTTTGGACAAAAGCCGGTGCGTCCCAATGACGACGTCAACCTGGCCATCCGCTAATTCAATAACCGTTTTTTGCTGTTCAGCTTTAGTCCTAAAACGGCTCAACATAGCCACGCGAACTGGATATTTTTCCATGCGTTTGACAAAATTATAATAATGCTGTTCCGCTAAAATCGTGGTTGGAACCAAAATGGCGACTTGTTTGTGGTCCATCACGGCTTTAAAAACCGCCCGCATCGCTACTTCGGTTTTTCCAAAACCGACATCCCCGCACAGAAGCCGGTCCATGGGCAGTTCAGACTCCATATCTTTTTTAACATCCGTTATGGCTTTTTTTTGATCATCCGTCTCTTCAAAAGGAAAACCTTTTTCAAAATCTTTTTGCCATGGAGTATCAAGAGAAAATGAATGTCCACGCAAACTGGCACGCATAGCTTGAGTATGCAATAATTCCGCCGCCATTCTCTGCAAACGTTTTTGAATCTGTTGTTTAAGCCTTTTCCATTCCGGACTGCCGAGTTTATAAATCCGCGGCGGCCGTTTGTTAAAACTTAAGTATTTTTGAATCAGATGAATATCATGTTTGGGGACGAATAATTTATCTCCTCCCTGATACTCAATAACAAAATGTTCTTTAACTTCATCACGGATCTCAATGGTTTGCAAACCGATGAAGCGGCCAATACCGTGATAATTATGGACAACATAATCGCCTTTTTGAATATCGACAAAATTATTAAGAGGAACGTCTTCAGAAAAAACCGCATTTTTGTTTTCAGGTTTATGAGGCAGGATAATCGCGATCTTGTGTTCCCAGATCACCTTACCGGAACGGATATTGACACTGGCAATTTTTTGGATCTTCTCATCATCAAAATCAACTCGGATAGGACCGTCAAAATTGACGGGATATATTTGCAGAATTTCACCGTGGTGGGCATACTCGCCTTCCTTTAAGGCGTGCCGCACATGCTGGTAATGCATGGCCGCCAAATTGTTGAGGACAATATCCAGGGCAATCGTCTGTCCAACGAAAAGTTCGAGTGATTGGAACATATGAAGAAGTCATCCCGCCGTTGGCGGGATGACTTTCAAAACTTTTAGATTTTTTTCTTTCCCGTATTTTCTTCCCAAGCAATAACAATGGAAGATGCTATGAATATGCTGGAATAAGTACCGAAAATGAAACCTACCATTAAACAGAAAGAAAACGCATTTAACACTTCCCCTCCTTTAAAAAACAAAGCCAACACGACCAAGGTAGTCGCAAAAGAAGTCAAAATAGTCCGGCTTAAAGTTTCATTGACGCTGGTATTAATCAATTGCGCCAAAGGTACTTTTTGTTTCTTAGTCATATTCTCACGAATCCGGTCATAAACCACAATCGTATCATTGATCGAATAACCAGCAATCGTCATAAGCGCGGTCACGACCAACAGATCAATTTGCCGACCAGACATAAGTAATACACCGAAAGATACAATAACATCATGGAATAAAGCAATAACACCAGCTGTCGCAAAATCAAAATGTTTAAACCGGAATCCGATATAGATCAAAATCCCAACCATGGCCAGCACAATAGCCCAAACCGCAGCCTGACGCAAAGCCTTTCCGACTACCGGGCCAACCTTTTCAATTCTTAAAACTTGAAATTGATTGTCTTTGAAATCTTTTTTAAATATACCAGAAACAGCATTAAAAGTATCATCTGCCGTACGGATCATAACTGTTTCCGGATTCTTCGCAAACTGTTGAATAACGGCATCTTTAATATTCGCGTCCTTTAATGCTTTACGAATTTCTTCAGCATTCACTGCCTTAGCAAAACGATATTGCTGAATCTGTCCACCTGAAAAATCAATTCCATACGCGCTCTCACCTTTTTTATATAAAACGACTAAGCTGGTAATGACCAAAATCGCGGAAAAAATCAACATGATATAGCGCAAGCCAACAAAATTAAAATTTGTATGCTTGAACAAATTACGCATTTTTAAAGATTTTATCCAGCCTCGCTGCATGGCTAATTCAAATAAATCACGGCTAACTAATACCGAAGTAAATAAACTGGCAGCCAGCCCGATGGATAAAGTCACAGCAAATCCCTTAATCGGACCAGAGCCAAATTGAAACAACATGAAAGCGGCAATAAAATTCGTAATATGGGTATCGATAATCGTGGTGATCGCCCGTTTAAAACCCGCGCTGACTGCCGCAGGCAAAGGACGGCCATTGCCCAACTCTTCTCTAATACGTTCGTTGATCAGAATGTTACCGTCAACCGCCATACCTAAGGTCAAAATAACACCGGCTATACCCGGCAAAGTCAATGTCAATGGTGATCCGGGCATCATTTTATTGATAAAACCCATGATCCCAAAAAGCATAATTAAATTAATGAGTAACGCGATGTTCGCGATAATACCGGATTCCCAGTAATACAACAGCATAAAAAAGAATACCGCCAAGCCGCCGATAATTGCCGCTGTAATACCATCACGAATAGAATCTTTACCAAGCAACGGCCCTATGGTTCGTTCTTCCTCAATACTCATAGGAGCAGGAAGGGCGCCGGAACGAAGTGATAATGACAGCACAGACGCTTCTTCAAATGAAAATTGCCCATCAATACGGGCTGTCCCGCCCATGATTGGTTCTTTAATATTTGGCGCGGATAATACTTCGCCGTCCATGACAATAGCCAGCCTGCGGTTCACATTTTGCTGAGTTAAAGTCCCAAAATTTTTAGCCCCTTCCGCATTAAATTTAAGCGAAATATTCGGAGCGCCTAAATTCTGCGAATCATAATCCACTCGCGCGTCGGCAACAGTATCACCCTTTAAGGCGACAGACTTTTCGATCAAAACCGGCGGAGCGCCGCCTTCTTTCTTGATATATTTCAGTTCAAAGCCTTCAGGAATATTACCTTTTAATGCTTCGCTGAGCTTGGTCGGGTCATCATTCACCAGATGAAATTCCAGTTGCGCAACTTTCCCAATAATCGCTAATGCTTTCTCCCGTTCGGTGACTCCAGGCAGCTGCACTAAAATCTCATTCTCGCCCTGACGCTGAATAACAGTTTCGCCTACGCCCAAACTGTCAATACGGTTGCGTAAAATTTCAATAGCCCGCAGTACCGCGTCATTTTTGGCATTAGCTTCAATTTTGCTGGAATCGACCAGCAAAACCAAATGCATACCGCCTTTAAGGTCAAGACCAAGATTAATATTTTTTTCTACCGGAAAAGTCAAAAACAAAGATACCGCAATAATCGCAGCGACAAATAAAAGTCTGTTACGCAAACTCTTCATGTTGGTCCTCTCCTTTAAATGAGTGCCTTTATTTTTTCACGACACTGACAATAGCGTCTTTTTCAAATTCAATTTTCACATTTTCATCCACCCGCAAAACAATGGTGCGGTCTTTAATTAATGTTACAATACCATGAATTCCCGACGAAGTAATGACTTCATCATTCTTCTGCAAGCTCTTGCGCTGCTTATCGAGATCCTTCTGGCGTTGATTCTGCGGACGGATCACTAAAAAATAAAAAATAAAAAAAACCGCAATAAACGGCACAATCTGGACCATAGGATTTGCTGCAGTCTGACCTGTAGGCATAGTTTCTCCTTTATATTATAAAACCACCGCGTCGGTGGTCCAAGGACCACCGATGCGGTGTTCCATGGGTTTATTTTGGAACTGCGGCCTTTTTATCTTTGCTGACGAGTGATTTGACTGTATCAGACATTCTCGCGCCTTGTTTAAGCCATTTCTCAACTTTTTCATGACGAATGACTAATTCAGCCGGTTTCTTGGTCGGATTATAGTGACCGAGGATCTCCAGATTTGCTGAATCGCGGCTTTGAGATTTGCTGATAGCCACAATACGGAAACAATTAGATAATTTGGTAATTTTGCCGATCTTCTGTAAACGAATACTGACTTCCATGAATCTGTTTCTCCTGTTAATGTTGACTTAAACGATATATTTTTAAGGTCTCAATAATATATTATATATAGATGGTTGTCAATTTTTTATTTTACACAAAAAGCTTAAGGGTGAATTTTTTTTATTTTGCTCAGCAAATCCAATAACTGAGGATTCTGCGGATTCAGGTTCAAACCAGCCTGCACAGCCGTAACGGCATCATCGTAACGGTTCATATGCTCCAAAAATTTAACGAGTTTTATATAGGCAGGCACATAAGACTGATCGATCTTAAGTGCCTGGATATAAAAGTCAAATGCACAGACAGCCTTTTTTGCTGTTACACAAATATCTCCCGCATTTACTAAATTTTTTTTATCCTTCAATTCCCGCAATAGTTGTTGCGACCAATTTTGAAATTGCTCCTCATGCCCGGTAAGATAAAACATTCTTAATAAATTCAATTTGGTTAACTCATCAGCTGGCTCGATGTCCAAACTTTTTTCATACATTTGGGCCGCTTTTATAAAATTTTTTTCTTTTTCATAAATAGAGGCTAAATTATCAACGACTATCTTTTGATCTGGGTCCAAAGCCATCGCTTTTTCAAATTCAATTTTTGCCATTTCATTGTTTTCCAAATCACGGTACGCGGCGCCCAAGTTGCTATAACTAATAGCTTGATGAGGTTCCACTGCTATGGCTTTTTTAAAATAAGTTACGGCTAAATCAATTTTTTTTTCGTTAGCCGCGATGACTCCCAAATTAACTAAATATTTCCACTGATTAGGTAAATCGCCCAAAGATTTATTGAACAATTCATAAGATTCAGAATAATTTTTTTTATTAAAATAAGCGTTAGCCTGAAAACCATCAATCAAATCAAATTTTTTAGTTAAAATATGTGACCGCCAAAAATTACAATAGTTAATTTCATCGCTCCAAATATTGTTCATAACCCACGACTGACTGATCAGAGCCACCACCATGCTTGCGATCAAACCAGGCGTTAAAATTGTTGAAACTTTCTTCCCTAAATTATCCAATAACCATGCGGTTAATGCAAAAAAACCAATAGAATTAAAAAATAACCAATGAGGCTCCAAAACGATTCCAACACGGCTAAACGACAAAGACGCCAAAAAAACCGGAATAATCCCTAGAATAAAAAATAAAAGCAAAAAACCATATACGTATATCTGCTGCTGCATCCATTTAATAATCATCCAACCCATTATGATAAAAAAGAACAACAACGCGGTAATCCACGCTGGCGCCCCTTGGACTACAACCGGCGTTCCCCAGATTAATACCACTCCCCTGGGATAAAATAATTGGCTCACATACCAAAACCAAGCTTTAGAAACCGTTGCTATAAACTGCCACGGAGAAATCCCCATAGTTTGATATATTTTCCAATACGAACCGCCCACGTCAGAAAATCTCATCCGGAATAATAAAATAAATCCTAAGATAATAAAAAATAAAGCACAATATTTAAATGTTTGGCGGATGGATAAGCGGTGAACCATCAAACACAACGCGGCCGCGTAAAATGGTAAAAAATACGCTGTTTCATGACACAAGCAGGATAACAAATAAAAAATTCCCGCTAACCCCATCATGCCCCACTTAACCAGCCCTTTCCCCGAATATATGATACTTTTATGCATCAGCCACAAAGATGCCGCCATAAAAATCAACTGAACAATCAGCACGTTAGCCGTTATGTAATTCACTAACATCCCATTAATGGGGTGAACACAAAACAAAATTGCCGTGACCCCTGCCACCCAAAATTGGCGGGTCAAAGTCGACAAAAAAATGAAAATAAAAATACAAAGAATGGCAAAAAGGAAACAATTTAAAACATGATAACCAGTAGGATTATAGTGGAACAACGCAAAATATCCGACTTGCAGCACACTCCGTAAGGGACGAAAATGAGCAGAACCGCTGCTATCAGCTAATCCCTTGCCAGAAGCAAAAGCAAAAAATAAATTTTTGATATTATGCGTATGATAATTTGCTACAAAATGATTACCATCATCCATCATAAAGGCATTATGCAAACTATTGAAATACGTCAAAAACGAAAGAAACAACAGCGTTACGATTATACCAATATTTTTTTTCATTTATTATGTATTTTACTCTCGGCCTGCCATTGCCGTATTTCACGCATCAATTGCAATAGCTGAGAATGGTTCGGATTCATTTTTAATCCCATTCGGACAGTCATTAAAGCGTCATCAAACCTCCCCATATTTCCCAATAACTTTCCAAACTCGACATATACCAAGGCATACGCCGGATCAACCTTCACGGCCTTTGTATAAAAATCCACGGCCAACATAACCTGGTTTGCCAATGCGCAAACATCTCCAGCGGAAACGAGATTATTTTTATCATTCACTTCTTTTATCAGCTGTTCAGAATAACTTTTAAATTTTTCAATATTTTTTTCATTATAATACAATTTTAATAAATTTAATTTTAAGCCCTCTTCAGCCGGTTCAATCTCTAACGCTTTTTCATAAAGTTTTTCCGCCGCTTTAAAATTTTTCTCCTTCACATAACAAAGCGCCAAATCTTCAACTGTAGCCATTTCATTTGGATCCAAATCAAAAGCTCTTTCAAAGGCCAACCTGGCTTGATCATTCTTTCCTAACTCCCGATAGGCAACACCCAAATTCGTATAGATAGCAGCTTTATTAGGTTCCAAATCAATAGCTTTTTTAAAATAAGTTATGGCCACATCAAATTTTTTCTCATTAAGCTCAATTAAGCCTAAATTCACTAAACTTTTCCACTGATAAGGCAAATCAGCCAATGATTTTTCAAATAATGGCCGGGATTTGGAATAAAACTTTTTTTTAAAATATGCCGTGGCTTGAAAAAAATCTATCAAATAAAAATTTCGGACTAAAATATTTGATCGCCAAAAATCACAATATTTTATTTCATCCCCCCATATACTGTTCATCACCCACGTCTGGCTTAACAGAGCAAAAACAATACTTGCGATTAACCCGAATGTTAATATTTTAGAAACTTTTTTCGTCAAACGAACCAACAACCATGCCGCCACCACAAAAAAACCAATAGTATTAAAATAGACCCAATGCGGTTCCATAACAATACCTATGTCACGGAATAACATCGCAGCCAAAAACGTAGGAACAAAACCCAATGTCAATAACAGAACAAAAAAACCAAAAACATTTTTTTGATCACGAATTAATTTTAAAATCGCGAAAATAATCCCCCCCCAAAAAAGCATTAACGCCGCGATCCAGACCCATACCATGCCAGAGACCACAGCAGGTGTGGCCCATATCAACACTACTCCTTGAGGATATAACAATTGGCCTAAATACCAAAACCAAACTTTTGAAACTGAAGCAAAATACTGCCCTGGATTTATTCCCATGCTTTGATATGTCTGCCATAACGAACCACCCACGTCAAAATACTTAACCCGGAATAACAAAATTAAACCTAATACAAGAAAAAGAACAAAACAGTATTTTATAGTTTGACGAATAGATAATCGATGAACAACCAAACAAAGTGCTGCCGCATAAAAAGGAAGGAAATATGCCGTCTCATGACACAAACAAGACAATAAATATAAAAACCCAGCTAATCCAAGCAACCCACACTTAACAAATGTTACTGACGAAGAAACAATACTCCGCTGGACTAAACCCAAAGATGCCATCATAAAAATCAACTGCACGATAAGTCCATTTGCCGTAATATAATTCACCAACATCCCATTGATCGGATGAACACAAAATAATACCGCGGTTACTGCTGACACCCAGAAATCTTTGGTGAGATCCAGCGAAAAAAAGAAGATAAAAACACAAAAAATAAAGAAAAGAATGCAGTTTAAAACATGATAACCAAAAGAGTTATATTGGAATAAAACGAAGTTGATGACTATGATAATACTATGTAGGGGACGAAAATGCGTTGCCCCGGTTTCAATCACTGATCCCTTACTGGAGGTAAAAACTGAAAATAAATTTTTGATATTATGCGTATTATAATTTGACACAAAGTGACTAGCATCATCCATCATAAACGCATTATGCAAACTGTTAAAATAAGTCAGAAAGGACACCAGCAGCAAAGCTAATATCAAAAAAATATTTTTTTTCGACATAATATTATCATTGGAGCGGTATGGTTCTATAAAAACACGATCTTTGATTAGTGTGACATGCGGCATCAACTTGTTCTACTTTAATTAAAAGGCAATCGCAGTCGCAGTCATAGCAGACTTCTTTGACAAATTGAAAATGCCCGGACGTCATGCCTTTAACCCAAAATTCCTGCCGAGAACGGGACCAATAGCACGCTTTTTTATCTGTTAACGTCCGACGAAGTGATTCATTATTCATCCAGGCCATCATCAAAACATCACCGTTCTTGACATCCTGAACGATAACCGGAATGAGCCCTTCTCGAGAATATTTAAGCTGTTCAAGACTATCTATCGTAATTATTAATTCTTCAGGTTTGGTCATGATCTGATATTAATCCCTTCTTTATTTAAATACTGTTTAACCTGATTTATTGTCAATTCTCCATAATGAAAAACCGATGCCGCCAAAGCCGCATCAGCGGAGGTACGTTTAAAAATATCAGCAAAATCTTGCAATTTTCCTGCGCCGCCAGAGGCAATAACAGGAATGTTAACCGCCCGGCATACAGCGTCTGTCAACGCGACATCGAAACCATCTTTAGTGCCGTCCGCATCCATACTGGTCAAAAGTAGCTCACCTGCTCCCAATTCCTCAACCTGTCTAGCCCATTGCACAGCATCTTTTCCAGTTGGAATACGGCCTCCGTTTATGAACACTTCCCAATGATCTCCCTGTTTCTTCGCGTCTATCGCGACCACGATGCACTGACTGCCAAATTTTTCTGCCGACTGACGAATCAAATCCGGATTTTTAATAGCCGCGGAATTCATGGATACCTTATCCGTTCCGGCATTCAAAAGAACACGAATATCGTCAATAGAATTAATCCCGCCCCCCACGGTTAGAGGCATAAACACTTTCTCAGCCGTCCGCTTGACAACATCAATAATAATCGACCGTTTTTCGTGGCTCGCCGTGATATCCAAAAAAACAATTTCGTCGGCCCCAGCACGATCATACCCTTCCGCGATCTCAACCGGATCTCCGGCATCACGCAGATTAACAAAATTCACGCCTTTGACCACGCGGCCATCTTTGACATCTAAACAGGGGATAATACGTTTGGTTAACATAACAAACTCTACCTTATTTCCTGAGTCGCTTTCTTTAAATCAATCTTTCCTTCATAAATCGCCTTGCCTGTAATCGCACCAACCACACCCTTAAGCTCCAATGTTTTAATTTGTTTCAGGTCTTCGAGCGATGATACGCCGCCTGAAGCAATAATATTGACATGTTGAACACTTTCAGCTATAGCTTCCAATGCGGCCATATTCGGGCCAGTCATCATTCCGTCGCGGGCGATATCTGTAAATATAATCCATTTAACACCGATTTGTTCTAATTCTTTGGCAAAAACAGTCGCTTTAACATCGGATGTGCTAACCCACCCATGCTGAGCCACCATTCCATTATGACAATCCAGGCTCACCGCGATTTTGTCTCCCCAGATGCCAACGATTTCTTTTAAAAAATTTAAGTCCTGAATAACCTTTGTTCCTAAAATCACCCGGCTCACTCCGCCGTCGATCAAACTTTTAATATCTTCTTTGGTGCGGATTCCTCCGCCCATCTCAATTGGTATTTTTACAGTCCGGGCGATTTGCAAAATAATATTTTTATTCCGGATCACTCCATCTTTAGCGCCATCTAAGTCCACAATATGCAGCCACTCGGCGCCTTCAGTTTCCCAAAAACGCGCCATGACCACTGGGTCACGACCATATTCTGTTACCTGGTCAAACTTGCCTTGAACCAACCGAACAACTTTGCCGTCTTTAATATCTATTGCGGGAAAAATGATCATATTTTTATAAAATTTTCTAAAATTTTTATACCGATTGCCTGGCTTTTTTCCGGGTGAAATTGTACGCCAAACACATTGTGACTACACATTGATGAACAATAATCAATCCCGTAATTCGTTGTGGCCGCAACAATGGTTTCATCATTTGGTTTGACATAATATGAGTGACACAAATATACGTTCGAACTGTTTGGCACATCCTTAAATAAAACACAATCTTTTTGCTGTATCTGAATTTGATTCCAGCCCATTTGCGGCACTTTTAACTGGGTGAATTTTTCAACTGTCCCTTTAAAAATGCCCAATCCTTTGACTTCTCCGCCTTCATAACTGGTTTCGAACAACAACTGAAAACCTAGACAGATACCTAAAAACGACTTACCACTTTTAATCGCATTCTTAATAACCGATATTAAACCAAGTTCAGTTAACTTGTCCATGGCTGGACGCATAGCCCCAACACCCGGAAGAACAATTTTCTTCGCGTTTTCAATATCTGAAATATTTTGGGTCACTATGGCAGCCGAACCGGCTTTTTCAAAAGCCTTCTGCACACTGCGCAAGTTCCCCATTCCATAATCGATAATGGCAATCATAATTTAATCCGAATTTTGATGGTTCACGTATGTCGTACGTAGTATGTGGTATGTAGCGAAAAAAATCAAAATAATATTTTTAAAAAACTGGATTCCCACCTTCGCGGGAATGACAAGTCTAATCGTTTTTCGCTCTACATACGCATACCACATACTACATACCATTTTTTAATCAATTATTCCCTTCGTCGACGGGATCATATTGGGTCTGGAGGGATTGATACGGGTCGCTTCATGTAAAGCCAGACCCAAAGCCTTAAAAGCGGCTTCCATATTTGTATGCAGATCTTCGCTGGTTCCCTCGATCTTGACATTGATCGTCGCGCCAAGGTTATGCGCAAAAGATTCGAGGAAATGTTCCAGGTAAGCCATGGCGTAGCCATCTTCATTCTTAATATTAACTTTTTCCAAATTATCAATAACCAGGGTTAAATATCCCCGACCGCTGATATCCACAACTGCGCGGCCCAACGTCGATTCCATAGGCGCGAACGCGGAACCAAAACGTTTGATGCCTTGCATGTCGCCTAAAGCTTTTTTAAATAATTTACCCAGCACAATTCCAATATCTTCATTGGTGTGATGAATATCAATTTCCAAATCAGCTTTTTTAACTGCCAAGTCTAAATCAAAACACGCGTGAAAAGCGAAAAGGTCCAACATATGATCTAACAAACCAATGTTAGTTTTAACTTGAGTCTTCCCTTGCCCGTCGATATTCAACGATGCAATAATCTCAGTTTCTTTGCTTTTTCTCTCAATCTGTGCTGTTCGATTCATATGTTTTGTCCTATAAAAGTATGTGGTATGTAGTATGTCGTATGTAGTAAAAACTACAATTTTTTAATCAAAGCCTTTGTCATTTTAGATACAGATTCGAGATCTTGCAATATCGGTTTCGATAATTCAGATTTTAAAAAACCTAATTCTACTGAAATTATAACCTGTGTTTCTAACTCAGCAACTGAACCCATAACAATATATAAAAACTGTCGATTTTTTTATTATGATATCTTCTAAAACCTTCTGCGATATTTGATGGTATCGAGATGGCTGCCCTTCGCATTTGAGATACTAATCCAAACTGTTCTTCTTGAGGATAATTTTTTGTGACTTTATAAATATTTTTTACTATTTCAACACCAAACTTCCAAATTCTTAAATCCTGATAAGTTGTTATCTTTTCGTCCATTGCTTTCCCACCACATACGACATACCACATACTACATACTATTTTTACTTAAATCTCACTTTAATCGATTCTGAATGTTTATTTAAGCCTTCCAAAGTCGCAATTTGGATTATAGCATCTTTTACTTTGTCCAAAGCCTTTTTTGAATAAGAAATCACGTGGCTTTTTTTGACAAAATGATCTGTTCCTAAACCGGAAAAATATTTGGCTGAACCCATGGTAGGAAGAACATGACTGGGGCCTGCCGCGTAATCGCCCAAAGCTGTCGGGCTATAAGGCCCTAAAAATATTGCCCCAGCATTCACAATCTTCTTGGCAATCACATTCGGGTTGTTAGTCATAATTTCCAAATGTTCCGGCGCGATCTTGTTCGCGATTTCAATAGCTTCGTCCATATTTTTGGCATAAACCCCATATCCGGATGGAACACGGTTGCGTAATTGCTTTAATAATTGTTTTGACGTAGAAATTAAAACTGCCAACCCTCCTAAATGTTCAATCTGCCCTTCCATATCTGCCGCGACAAAATCCGGATTAGAGCAGCGGTTAGCAATAATCGCTAATTCAGACGGGCCGGCTAACATATCAATATCGACAAACCCAAAAACCTGTCGCTTGGCTTCAGTCACATAAATATTTCCCGGCCCAACCACTTTATGGACGCGGGGAACAGTTTTTGTGCCAAGAGCCAACGCCGCAATCGCCTGAGCTCCGCCCACTTTGTATATCTCATTAACCTTCAACAAATTCGCGACCGCCAAAACGTATGGATTCACCTGACCATTTTTATTCGGCGGAGTCATGATGACAATCCGTTTAACGCCAGCTACCTTAGCCGGGATCACAGTCATGTATACGGTTGATACCAAGGGCGCGGTTCCTGCCGGAATATAAATGCCCACAGATTCCAGAGGCTGAATTGTTTCTTTTAAAATAACCCCTTCGTCAGCTTTCACAAAACACGGTCGTTGTCTTTGTGTTTTATAAAAAGTCGTCACATTTTTGATGATCATCTTCAAATTATCAACGAAATCATTGGTGATATTCTGAAACGCGGCGCTGATTTCACCTTCAGGCACGCGCAGATCTTTGGCGGTTAATTTAACGCCGTCAAATTTCTTCGTGTATTTCAAAACCGCCTCGTCGCCATCTAACCTGACATCTTCAATAATTTGGCGCACTTTATCGCTGACACTTTTTTTGTGCACCTGCGAATCACGATTATAAATATCCAGTAAACTTTTGCCGGTCTGTGTTAATATTTTCATTGTCTTGGAAATCCTTGTAAAGTGTTGTAGGGGCGATCTCCCGATCGCCCGCTTACAAAATATACGCTTTTTTATCTAGATAAAACAAACAAAAAAACTAAACCTAAAAACCCTGGAATGTTAAATTTGTAAATCTTTTTGGTACGGGCGATCAGGAGATCGCCCCTACGACCAAGGACGCAATGTCCGCAGTAGTGCCGTAAGCTCCCTCGAACGGCCGACCGACGACGCAATGTCCGACCTAGTGCTGGAAGCTCCCGTGAGCAGGGCAACAGCATCCCATCTGTCATTCTCTATTCTGTACTTAATTTATCCTTCACTGTTCTATAAATCATATCAACCGCCTGATCTAAATTTTTGATTTCCTTGCTTCCCGCTTGGGCCATTTGCGGGCGGCCGCCGCCATTTCCTTTAATAAGTTCCGCAGCTTTCACGATCAATTCATGGGCATGAATGCCTTTTTTAACCAGATCGTCCGAAACCACTGCCAATATAAACGCGTTGCCATCATATCTTGAGCCAAAAATGGAAACCGCGGAACGGGCTTTTTGCTTAACAATATCCGAAAGTTTTTTTAACACATTGATGTCCACATCTTCAAAAACATGCACCACAATGCGGCTGTCTTTAATCTGATCCCCACGCTGAATGATCTGATCCATCATCCCTTTAACAGCTTCAAATTTAAATTGCTCAAGTTGTTTTTCTAATTCTTTAATGCGGTTCACCTGCGCCGCAGTTTTATCCGCCAATTCCCCAACCGGACATTTTAATAAACTGGAAATTTTATCCAAGGCTGTTTCCTGGACTTCAACAAATTCAAGCGCCCCTAAACCAGTCTTAGCTTCAATTCGCCGTATACCTTGAGCAATCGCGTTCTCCCCAATGATCTTAAACAAGCCGATTTCACCAGTAGAATCCAAATGAGTTCCTCCGCAAAATTCTTTAGAATAATCTCCGACGGATATAACTCTAACCACGTCTCCGTATTTTTCCGCAAAAAATGCCAGAGCCCCGGTTGATTTCGCTTCTTCAATTGGCAAATATTCTTTGGCAACGCCATCACAATCTAAAACCAATTCATTCACCCGGCGTTCCACCTTAGTCAATTCTTCTCTCGTGACTGCTTTGTGATGAGTAAAATCCAGCCGCAAACGATCTTCTGAAACATATGACCCCTGCTGTTGAACATGTGATCCTAATACTTCCCGCAAAGCTGACTGCAAAAGATGAGTTGCGGTATGATTGCGCATAATCGCTAATCGTCGCTGAATATCAATTTCAGCCGCCACTAAATCTCCGACGCCGAATCTTCCTTTTTCCACTACGCCGACATGCAAAAATACCTCAGAAATTTTCTGCGTATCTGTGACTTTAATCGCGTTCTCCCCTTTTCGGATATATCCCACATCGCCCACTTGACCACCGGATTCCGCGTAAAACGGAGAGCGGTCTAACACCACTTTAACCGCATCGCCTTCTTTCACTTCATGAACAGGCTTGTTGTCCTTAAATACCCGCAAAATCGTATCAGTCGTTTTAAACTGTTTATAACCGGTAAATTCAGTTTTAGGAATATTCAATTCCAAATTATTATTTGTAAAAACATCCCCGGTCATTTTACTCGACGCGCGGGACTTATCCTGCTGTTCTTTCATCAAAGAGTCAAATTCACTTTTCGCGGAGGTAAAAATTGTCTCATTTGCGCCAAAAATTTTAATCACTGGTTCTTTCATAGTCTCTAATGTCAAACCAAATGTGTCACGAAAATTAAAAAGTACATTTCCGATATCTTTGCACGTTTGAACAGTTGCCAATTTTTTATCTTTGATAGCCGTCAATTCTTTTTCAAATTCCGGAATGCGTTCTTTGCGCAATTTGATATATGCCAGCTCAATGTTTTTAACCGCAGATTCGATATCCTTTTGTTTTAATTTAATATCCGGGTATTGTTCACCCATAGCCGCGATAACAGCCGGAATTAATTGATACACACACGGTTCACTTTTGCCGATACGGATCGCGATATCAGAGACATTAATAATTAATTTCTTCATCACATAACCGCGGCCTTCATTAGACGGGATAACACCGTCGGAAATGCCGAAGGTGACAGCGCGGACATGATCTGCCATAATCCGTTTGTCCCGAAGCGGCAAATCTTTGCTGATATTCTGGTCAATCGCCTGCAATATAGGCGTGAACAATGTGGTTTCGAAATTATTATGTTTTCCCTGCATAACCGCAGTTAAACGTTCCAGTCCCATCCCGGTATCAATATTCTTACTGGGCAAAGCATCCAACACGCCGCCGTCTTTGCGGTCAAACTGCGTAAACACTAAATTCCAAATTTCTGAAAACCGGCCCATTTCATCATCCGGATCTTTCGGCGCGTCTTTGGTCCCGCGTTTTTCCCATTCATAATCATAAAATATTTCCGAACACGGACCGCACGGACCATTAGGGCCGTTAACCCTAGCATTCGATGGCCAAAAATTACTTTTATCACCCAAGCGGAATAATTTTATATCCGGGATTCCCACTGTTTTTAACCAAATTTGTTCCGCTTCTTTATCTTCTTTGTTGACCGATACCCACAAGCGTTCAGCTGGAATGCCTAATTCTTTGGTTAAAAATTCCCATGCCCAAGCAATGGCTTCGGGTTTGAAATAATCCCCAAACGAAAAATTACCCAGCATTTCAAAAAAAGTATGGTGAAAATCCGTTTTGCCGACTTCGTCCAGATCATCCGTGCGCAAACATTTCTGCGCGGTGGTGGCTCTGTGGAAATCGTCAATTTGCCCCAAAAATTGACGTTTAAATTGCTGCATGCCTGCGGTCGTAAATAATACCGTAGGGTCATCTTTGGGCACTAATGAATCACTGGATATAATTTTATGGCCTTTTGAAGCGAAAAAATTAAGATATTTTTTGCGGATCTCATTGGTGGTCATAGATTGTCAATTACCTTCTTGATTGCGGAGTAAGAAAATCCTCTGCGTAATAAAAAATTATAAATGCGCGGTTTGATTTTTTCAGGACTGATACGCGAAGAATGAGCAAGCTTCCGTTCCACCAGAGAACGGATAACCGGCAGTTCATCATATTCGCCGCTTAGGGCTTGCAGTACTGATCCTACAGTCTCTTTGTCGATACCTTTTTCATAAAGTTCGCGTTTGATGCGCACTGCCCCAAAAGGCTTGTTCAACCGTGACGTAACCCACGCCTTAGCAAAATCCCGGTCATTAACCAAGCCAATCTTTTTAAAATATTCAATGACCTGGTCAACGACTTCGATTTCAAACTGCTTTTCTTTAAGCTTAACCCTCAACTCATATTCAGTCCGCGGCCGGTATTGCAACAGCCTAAACACCGCGGTTTTTCCTTCCTGCAACGATTTTATCGTCGAAGGACTCATGTTTTATTTCAGTCCTAATTTGGACTTGATCTCTTTCTCGATCTTAGCCAAAATTTTCGGGTTTTCTTTCAGGAATTTCCGGGAATTTTCTTTCCCCTGCCCGATTTTTTCATTCTCAAACGCGAACCAAGCGCCGGATTTCACCACCACATTATTCTTCACCCCTAATTCCAGGAGATCTGATTCACGAGAAATCCCTTCAGAAAAATAAGTCTCAAATTCCGCTTCTTTAAACGGTGCCGCGACTTTATTTTTTACAATCTTGGCTTTAACCAAATTCCCGATAAACTCATCGCCCTGCTTCAAACTTTCAATTTTGCGGAGTTCAATACGCACAGACGAATAAAATTTTAAAGCCCGTCCGCCGGTCGTGGTTTCCGGATTACCAAACATCACGCCGATCTTCATCCGAATTTGATTGATAAAAATGATACAGGTATTAGATTTACTAATCGCGGCCGTTAATTTTCTTAAAGCCTGCGACATCAAACGCGCATGTAAGCCCATGTGTGAATCGCCCATTTCCCCTTCAATCTCAGCCCGCGGAGTTAATGCCGCTACAGAGTCAATGACGACCAAATCCAAAGCACTGGAACGTACCAAAGTTTCCGCGATTTCTAACGCCTGTTCCCCTGTGTCCGGCTGAGAAATGAGCAGATCTTCTAATTTAATACCTAACTTTTGAGCGTAATTCGCGTCAAATGCGTGTTCAGCATCAATGAATGCCGCTGTTCCGCCTGATTTTTGAACTTGTTTAATAATACTTAATGTCAATGTGGTTTTTCCCGAAGACTCCTGCCCAAAGATTTCAACCACCCGGCCGCGGGGCACGCCGCCCACGCCTAACGCGCAATCCAAGGTCAATGATCCCGTAGGTATGGCTGCGATATCCAAACACACACTGCCATCGAGCTTCATAATCGAGCCCTTACCAAACTGCTTTTCAATCGAGGCTAACGCCAACTCCAACGCTTTTTTCTTATTTTCTACTTCCGCATTGGATTTTTTCTCTTCCGCCACATTGGATTTCTTTTCTTCCGCCACTTTAAACATCCTTTCCTACCTAAGGGGATTGCAGGGAAATTTGAAATGGATTATACCCCACCCCCAAAATGTTGTCAACATATTCGGGACAGGCGCAATTACCGACGGAAAAATTTAAAATATTTTATAGCTTAAAGCTTAAATAATCTTATAATGCTTATATGAATTTCGCTAAAAATAAAAAAATCCAGTCTGTTTTCGCCGCGGCCCTGCTAGCCATCCTATGTTTTGTTGCCTATAGTCCGACTTTAACCCATCAATTTATGATTGATGACTATTTATATACCACAAAACAAGTCTCTCATACATTCAACCAAATGTCGGATTATTTCACTAAAACCGCGTCACATCATTATGAACCATTGAATATTTTTATCAATGTCACGCTATTTAAATTTTTAAAAACGCCCCCCCTGCTTTACCTGACGAATATAGGATTATTTAGTTTAAACTGTTTCCTGTTTTTCATCTTAATTTTGCGCTTATCAAAAAATTTTATGCTGGCCCTTATTTCTGCTTTACTTTTTTGCCTTCACCCATATAACGCGGATATGATACAACATATTACGTTTAACATTATCTTTGTGACTTTTACTTTTATGAGCTTAAGCCTCATCACGCTTGATCTCTCCTTAAACGATCGACTGCTCAAACGATATTATTTCATCAGTTTATTTTTTTGCGTCTTAGCCGCACTCTCCCAGGAAATTTCCATAATATTTCCTGCTTATGTCGCCATCCTTTTATACTACAAAAAAACTCCTCTAAAAAAAATTTTTATTCTTGCTCTGCCTTATTTTTTGATGAGTCTGATCCAATTTTCACTATGGTTTTTTCTGGCCAAACCGAAATTAATGATCATGAACCATGCCCATCGCTTCCAGTTAACTTTTGAAGCAAATATCGCCAACTTTTGTCACACTATCCAATGGTATTTAAGCAATTTTATCTATCCTCAGTCCATTGTCTTTATGTATAGTTTTGATCCTATAAAAAGTCATATCGGTTTATATTGTCTATGGTTTTTTGTTATCGCTGTTATTGTTATCATAACCCTTTTTCTTTTTCGAAAACGTTTTTATTCCTTCGCCCTACTTTTTTTCCTGACTGGTTTTATAATTGTTTTTCCTGCCTCCCGTTCCCGCCCTATTTATGGAATCCTCATGGAACCTTACTGGCTCTATTTTTCTTCCATCGGAATTTTTACCCTTACCGCTTTATTGATCACGTCCGTTTATAAAAAAATTAACAAAACTTTATATTGGCTGTTTTTATTAACCCTATGCGCTTTTCTTTTTTATCACTCACAAAAACAACTTGCTGTCGGCCGCGATGAATTAACTTATACGGAATACTGGTTAAAAAAATCTCCGGATAACCTTTTAGCCAGAGGCATCCTGGGAGAACTTTATATTTACAATCCCATCCCCATTTCAAATGATTTGATTCTCCCTATGATCAATAACACTAAAATTTATGTCAGAGATAACCATCAAGATCTGGCGTTAAAATTGGGAGAAAAAATTTTATTGAAAACTCTTCCCACTGAACAACGCATTGATATGCTTAGCCTAATGGCGGCCGCCCATGAAAAAAATGGCGACCCCATAAAATCCCGTAAAATAGTCAATCAACTCATCACCACAAATTCTAACCCAAACATTTACATTCAAATCAGTTCAATCTTCGACCAAGTGGCCATGCCGGATGAAGCTATAAAAATACTCGATCAATGTTTGAATGTTTATCCCCAATTTAAAGAAGCATATTTGTTAAAAGGAATTATTCTAGGCAATCAGGACAAATATGAAGCAAGCATCAAAGTATGGGAAAAAGGACTCGAGGTTGACTCCAAAGATACTCGATTTATGCGGCTTATCGAAGATGCCCAAAAACTCTATTCTTTAAGGGAAGGACAAAGTTCGTCTCCGAAGGCTATGCGCCAGTAAGCCAAAACACTTAATGCTGCCGTTTCAACTCGTAAAATAGTTGATCCCAGCGTGACCGGAGTACAACCTTTCTGAAATGCAAAATCATATTCACCCGGAGTAAAATCCCCTTCCGGTCCAATCAAAAAAGAAAAATTATTTTGTTTAGCGGGTAATGACAACGCCTCTTTTAAAAGTTTCCGGTTACCTCTCAAGCTGGGAATAATGACAGTCGAACGGCTGATCAAAAAATCAATGGCAGGTTCAAATTTCATGAAATTGTGAATAATCGGCACACGGGCTCTTTGACATTGTTTGCAAGCATTAATCGCTACTGTTTGATAACGTTCTAACTTATGCTCTGCTCCATTTTTATAGGCTGAGAATTCGGTTCTTTGAGTCAATAAAGGCACAATTTCCGCAACGCCTAACTCTGTTGCCTTTTCAATAATCAGTTCAAACTTACTCTTTTTAGGGATGGCACAGGCTAAAATAGTCCGCGGTTTCGTTTCCTCTTGAATAGCTGAAAATTCTTTGATTTGGAAAGCAATCGCCGCAGGTTTAATTTGAGTAATAATCCCAATAGCTTCAACACCCTGGCCATTAAAAAGACGGATTTCTTCTCCAGCCTTAACCCGCAAAACATTTTTTAAATGGTGGATTTCCTCGGAATTAATAATCTGATAAGTATTTTGTTCTAAAACCAAATTGGGCGTGAAGCTACTTTTCATATTTAACCGGGGTTAAGAACAACTCTGCGCCTCTGGATAAGAACTCATATTAATTGCTGCTCGCGGATTCTTAATCGGATCCCATGGATGAGTAGCATCTATAACTTGTGTCGGGTCTGCCTGCAAAGTTAAATCAATGCGAATTTTGCAACCCGTCCATTGAAGAGAAGCCGTCACTACTTTCTTGGAAAGTATTTCCGCTCCTGCTACCGCGCAATTAGCCGGATTCTGAGTAGCCGAATTATCAAATCTACAAATTGTATTCTTTGTACTTCCGCTGGCATCATAACGGTAAACGACCCACTTTGAAACAGAAGCATCTTTTTGAAACGATATTTGATTGGCAGAAGCAACAATTGTAGGTGATTCTCCAACATTCCCTTGGGTCTCTAAAGCATCCTTACTAATCCGCGCTGCTATAGTCATAGCTTCAATTTTCAATGTCGCAGAAGTTTGTGTGGTAACGCCGAAACGTCTCATGGAGATATCAAACCCAATGATACCAAGCATAACCACGCCGATCAAAGTCGTTGCGATTAGAAGCTCCGCTAGTGTAATCCCTTGTTTATTAAATTTTTTTACCACCTTTACCTCCTCATCCTCATTTTATCAATTCGGCCAGGACACATTCATGTAAATATTTCTGGCTTTAGACGAATCATCTACCACATAATAATTGATGGTACAGCTGGTATTTGAATCAGCGTTATATACTATCGTATGCGTGCCACTAGGCTTGAGTGGATTGCTGTTGTCATTCCAAATAGTGGCATCAATCGATGTCCGGAATGTCGCTAAAATATATTTTGCCGCGTATAAACATCGCGTCTCGCTCGATGATTGGGTGACTTTAGGACGAAGCATAGTCGTGGTCGCCATTATCCCTGCCGCAGCGATCAAAAAAATAACCGCTGTTATAACCACTTCGACCATGGATGCTGCTCCGCGCCTTTTAACAGATTTTAACATTTTATTAACCTATTTTTACTCAAATTTCTGTACTATCTATTCATTATCTCTTCAAAAAGAACTCAACACACAACTAAACCCTCCGCTTGAAGTATAACGCGGATTTTTCATGATATCAACTACATATCCTGGACTCATATCATAGACCAGAGTAATGGTCACTGAGACAGCATTTTGTTGCTGGACAATATTATATGCTTCAACATTGTCGAGTAATACCTCTGCCGTAGCCAGATTACACACGCCAGTATTGTCCGATGGGATACATCTTAACAGCCGATGATCATTCGTAAACCAATAAGTGATCCAAGTATCATCAGCATAGGTCGGAGTTGGGGTTGGGTTGCGGTCTACCCTCACAGTTAATTTGGAGGGCGGAAATACTTGCAAACCTTTATCTAATTTGGAGCCTATAGCCCGATAAACATTTCGGGACATATCCGCAAAAACACTATCTGCTCTAATGCGAAGAATGGAACTTCTTTGTTGAGTGGATTGAAACCTTTGGAGGGTCAAACTAAAGCCCATAACGCCTAACAAGATCACGCTGACTAAAACCGTAGCTGTGAGAAGTTCAGAAAGAGTCAGGCCTTTTTTTTGAGGTGCAAAATTCATAATTAATCCGGCCAAGTAGCGTTCAGATAAACATTTCTAGCGCCCGTCGTAGCATCATTTATGATCAGATAACTAATCGTGCAGCCGTCTATTGTTTTACTATATTTTCCTGGATATAAAGGATTGGTAGAACTGTCCCATGTGCTGGCATCAACATTAAACCGTAAAGAAGACAATATATTTTTGGCCGCATACATGCATTCTACCTCTTTTGACGATTGAACAGCTTTAGGCCGCAACATAGAGGTTGTCCCAATAATCGCTCCGGCCGCGACCAAAAAAATAACCGCGGTAATGACTATCTCAACCATAGACACTGTGCCGCGATTTTTAAGAGATTTTAACATATTGCTTTTCTATAAATTTGGGGCTCTTTTTTATAAGGGTACACCTTCCGGAACCACTCGTTTTCTTTACTAATTCGTCGGGCAATTACCACCCGTGCTGACACAGCCCGGATTTGCGGCCGTTATATCCCCATCCGTTAAAGTAAAATCACAAATGTTAGCTCCTGACCTATGACTTAATCTTGCAGTATATCCTGGGTTATTATAAATATAAAAGGTTCCCGCAGTCGGGACCATATTGTTTATATTCAAATTCAAAACCATGTTAGTGTTTATAGTGGCAATGTCTGCCGTCGTGGCTGGATAAAACGTTCCTGCTTCCGAATGATAAATGGTGTTCGCGCCGCTAAACGCGATTAACTGGGCTTTGGCATTTCGACAGTCATTATTCCGGGAAGTTTTTTGATATCCGGGAATAGCAATCGTGGCCAATATTCCGATTATCACCACCACGATCATCATTTCCATGAGGGTAAAAGCTAATTTATTTTTCATATGCCCTGCCATATTCGCGCAAATTACTTGCCATCATAAACGCCGTTCAAGTCATGCGCTCCTTTAAAAATTAATGAGTACCCGCAAAGAAACCAGTCCCTGAACGGGTGATTCCCGTAGCTGTGGCAGTTAAAACAACTGTCCCTGTTTGACCATTTTCAACTGTCGTATCGCGAGTGGCCGTAATGGTTACATTTTGCGCTGTATCAAGATTAGCTACTGCATACGTCCAATGTCTCCCTGCCACCCCATTTACATTACCAATATCTAAGTTGGTCCCCCAGCTGGTGCTGGTCATACAGACAGCGGCCGTATTCCCCGTTATCACACACCGATGAAGCGAATTGCGGAGACCATCAAAAGTTGCAAAAGCCTCTGCTGTACGGGATCTTTCGACAGTATTAAATAAATTCGGTAAAGCTAAACTGGCCAAAACACCGATAATAATAACTACAATAATCAATTCTAATAGTGTAAATCCATTAATTTTTTTCATAGTTGTCATTTTTTAAAAAGGGGAGAGCATGACCCTCCCCTCATAATTAACAAAATAGTTTTAATGAGTACCAGAAAAGAAACCAGTCCCTGAACGGGTGATGCCCGTAGCTGTGGCAGTTAAAACAACTGTCCCTGCTTGACCATTTTCAACTGTGGTATCGCGAGTAGCTGTAATAGTTACATTCTGCGCTGTATCAAGATTAGCGGCTGCATACGTCCAATGTTTCCCAGCTACAGTATTAACGTCGCCAATATCTAAGTTGGTTGCCCAGCTAGTGCTGGTCATACAGAGAGCAGCCGTATTCCCCGTCGTCACACACCGATTAAGAGAACTACGGAGACCATCAAAAGTCGCAAAAGCCTCTGCTGTACGGGACCTTTCTACAGTATTAAACAAATTCGGCAAAGCTAAACTGGCCAAAACACCAATAATAATAACTACAATAATCAATTCCAACAATGTAAACCCTTTTTTATTCCTCATTTTCATTTAAAACTCCTTTCTTCTGTTTGACAGCGTTCATTCCTATTAAAACTATAACATATTCCTTTTAGACAGTCAAAATAGTATTCTTATTAAATATGTTTACCCTCCTGTTGACATTTTAAACAAAGGCAAAAACATTGCCACTACAATGGTCCCTATGACTGCACCCATAAAAACAATCATTACGGGTTCTATCATCGTTGAAACCCTTTTAATATATACTTCAACCAATTCTTGATAATATTTAGAAACATGTTTCAACATCTTACTTAACTCACCTGTCTCTTCCCCTACACTAATAAGCTGAACACACATGGCAGGAAAAAAACCACTTTTTTCCATCGGTGTCACTATGAGTTCGCCCTTTTTTACTCCTTCTTTTATGCTCCTCACAATTTTCGAACAGGTAATATTATCCACTAATTTTTCGGCAATATCCAATGCCGCTAAAATAGGCACCCCCGCTTCGATTAAAATAGCCATTTGCCCAGAAAATCGTTCCACGACTATGAGCCGAAATACTTGACCCACACTAGGAACTTTAAATAAAAAATGTTCAAACCCTTCTTTCCCATGCGGAGTTTTAATAAATTGAAGAAATAAATATCCTGCCACCCCGATACCCGCGACAATAAACATAAAATAATTCCTGACAAAAGCGAATATGGATAACAAAATGATCGTAATCATGGGCAGTTTTATATTCATAGATTTAAATATAGACTCAAAACGTGGTCCAACAAACAAAGCGAAAAAGGCAATTGCTCCGCACGCGACACAAAATAATAAAATGGGATATATGAGACTGGATACAATGGTCGTCCTAAACCCATTTTGCTGATCCATGTAGAAAGTCAATTTATTCAAAACAGTCGGCAAAGAGCCTGAAGCTTCTCCAACCTCAACCAAACTCACCCAAAATTGATTAAACGCCTTAGGATGCTTGGCCAAGGCTTGGCTTAAAGAAAGACCTTTTTCCACATCTTCTTTAATCTTAGCGACAATCTTGCTCAAACGTTCACTTTCCACTTGGCCACTGATGACTTCCAAACTGCGCATGAGCGATACCCCAGCCTCGAGCATGGTGGCTAACTGACGGGCAAAAACAATAAGATCCTGAAGTTTAATGACTTTATGTTTGTGTTTGACTGTAACCCGATGAAGCGGCGCGCCTCTTTTCTGGCCTGCTTGCAAAGAGAATTCCGTAATACTAATAACAAAATATCCCTGCCGCTGTAACAAATCAGACGCAGTAATACGATCTGAAGCATCAACAAAGTTCTCCACAGATCTACCATTTTTATCTTTAGCAATAAAACTAAAACGAGGCAATTTTAACTCCTGCTTAATGATTAAATTTTTCTTTGTGACCCTGTGACTTTGCTTAGTCTACACTGACACAAATATTACAGACTTCTTCATAACTGGTGATGCCTTTTTCAACTAATTTTAAACCCGAATCAAATAAAGTGTCCATACCATTTTTTCTAGCCGCGTCTTTTATGTCTTGATATCCCGCGCTTTTCGCGATCAGGGAACGGATTTCTTGGTTAACTTCCAAAACTTCGCCAATGACAATACGACCTTTATAACCAGTATGATTGCATAATTGACATCCTTTGGCCTTATAAATCAAATCACTTTTAAATTTAATGTTCCCGTGGGTTAACACATCCGGCTCATACGCCTCTTTACAGTTTTGACACAACCGTTTAGCCAAACGTTGAGCTAAGATCATAACCAATGACGGGGTCAGCAAATAATTAGGCACTCCGATATCGATCAAACGGGTAATGGCTGACGGCGCGTCATTCGTATGCAAGGTACTCATAACAAGGTGCCCGGTTAAAGCCGCGCGCACGCAAATCTGTGCGGTTTCCAAATCGCGGGTTTCCCCTACCATCATAATATCCGGATCTTGCCGGAGAAACGCTTTAAGCGCAGTCGCGAATGTTAATCCGATATCGGGTTTTACGTTCACCTGATTAATCCCGTCTAATTTATATTCCACGGGATCTTCGACCGTGACTATATTCTTCCGCGGATCGCGGGTTTCATTCACCGCCGCGTAAAGTGTAGTTGACTTACCGCTTCCGGTCGGCCCCGTCACAAAAAATAATCCGAACGGCATTTTTAAAGACTTTTTCATCAAATCAACTTGCTTAGTATCAAAACCTAACCCGGATAAAGCTAAAGGCACAGCGCCTTTATCCAAAATACGCATAACAACTTTTTCACCCCAAATCGTCGGAATAGTTGAAACTCTGAGATCAACAGTGCGATCTTCCAATTTAGCAGAAATAGCTCCGTCTTGCGGTAGACGTTTTTCCGCGATGTCCATTTTCGAAAGAATCTTAATCCTGGAAACAATCGGCAACAATAAATGCGGAGCAGGCGGCGGCAAATCAACTAAACTGCCATCAATACGATACCTTAATTTAATCTTGCTTTCAAAAGGTTCAATATGAATATCACTGGCTTTTGAATCAATGGCTTGACGGATTATAAGATCTACCAGTTTAATAACCGGGGCTTCTCCGGCTTTGGCAATAATCTTATCCATGCTCAATTCAGCCGCCATTGACTTGGGCATAACGGATGAATTATCTTCCGATTCCTCGGAATAAGAGTTTTCAACCGCCCGGTCCAGCATGCTCTGATCTGAAGCATAACCCGAAACGCTGGGAAAAAGTTCGCTAATCGCTTTTTGTATCGACGTTTTAGTCGCAATAACTAAATTTAGTTCACATCCAGTCATGCGCCGTAAATTATCAATCAAAAGCAGGTCTAACGGATCAGCCACAGCGCAGGTTAAAGACTTAAGATGGCGGGATAAAGGAATAATATCATTCTTACGGGCAAAAGTTTCCGAAATCAGTTTTTTTAAATCTTCCCGCTGATCTTCCTCAGGCAAAAGCAATTGATTGTTATCCGAAGAATAAAACGGTATCCCCAGTTGAGAACCAATGGCTTGGGTCATATTCTCTTCCGTCACAAAACCCAAACGGACCAGAATTTCCCCGATCCTGCCTTTCTCAACTTTCTGCACCTGAATGGCTTTATCCAATTGATCTTTAACGATAAAGCCTTGATTAATTAAAATCTCACCTAATTTTAACCGCGTCATTTTTGGTCGCCTAGCTGTTCAATTGAAGCCAAATCACGATTAATATTGTCTAACCGGGAAACAGGAATATCCTGTTCCCGCACTAATTGATCATAGCCATTCGCTTTCGCTAATTGTGGAGATTCGCGAATAATGTGCGGCGTTAAAAAAACCACCAGCTCTCTATCTGTCACTTTTTTATCCTTATGCCTGAAGGCCGCGCCTATAATAGGAATCTTACTTAAAACAGGCAAACTATTATTGGTAACAGATTCATCTTTTCGAAGCAATCCCCCTAAAACAATAGTATCCCCATCTTTAACCCTTAAAGTGGATTTTGTGCCACGCTCTTCCGGATCTTTAAAAGATACAGTTAAAGGATTTTTCGGATCTGAGGAATCAGTGATAGTATCAATTTTAGTGTCTACTACTCTCGGCCTGATCGCCATAGTCACTTCATTGGTTTCCAAATTAATTTGCGGAGTTACTTTTAAAGAAACTCCCGTCTCATAACGTTCAGCAGTGGTAGCACTGCTCCCTCCTGTTACAGATGCCGTACTGCTGGAAACCCCAATGGCTTCCTGCGTGGTGATTTTTATTTCAGCCATTTCATTATTCAGTGTAATAATGCGCGGCCTAGCCAAACTTTTGGTGTCCGATTTTGATCGTAAAAGATTTAACGTCGTCGGAACACTATTCCCTAAGGTCAACGTACCCTCATTCCCTTGCAAAAGTTGGCCCACATTCGCCGTTGGAGTCAAAAAAAACGGAAACCGGATACTATTAGGAAGCGAAGGCAGACCCGCCGAAACCAAAGGATTACCCCAATTCACACCCAATGAATCAGATACTTGTTTCGAAATATCCAATAATTCCGCTTCTATTAAAACTTCCGGAACAGACACATCCAACTTAGCAATGGCCGCATCAATGATCGGCATTTGCGAAGCAATATCAGAGATAATGATGCTATTAGTCCGCGGATCTTGCGCGACAGTTCCATCTTTAGTCAGCATAGATTTCACGATCATAATGATATCACTATTTTCTTTAGCTCCAGCCAAATTGTCTGTACTCCCGCCACTTGAGCTTGCAGATGAAGATGCGGATGAAGATCCGGATGAACTCGTTTCATTTTGATCGATCGAATACGTTGATTTTATTTTGGATGATGGTAATGTCGCGTATTTCAAAGTATATACTTTAGTGACAACCTCTTTTTCCGGTTTAGGAATATTTTTTACAATAAAAATATTACTTCCGGATTTTAACTCATAGGTCAATCCGTTCGCAGCCAAAATCCGCTCTAATGCCTGCTCAACTGGAACTTTATCCAAATAAATATCAACATTCTTATCCGCGATCGCTGAATCCGCGATAAAATTTAATCCTGACTGCTGTGAAAAAATCTTCAGCACATCATTTAAGCTGGCTTTTTTAAAATCCAAAGATATGGTTTTACTTTGATCCACATCCATTAAGCGCTTGATATCATTATCAATTTCATAATAAGACGCTTGACACAAATATGGCAAACACCCGATCAACAGGGTCACTGCCAAAATAATAAATTTTTTATTTATCATAAAACACTCCTTTTATGGTTTAAGTGTGTAAGTCTCGCCTTGAAAAGAAACAGCCACGCCTTCTTTTGTTATCGATAGAATCTTAATAATTAAATCTTCCGAAGTCGATTGTTCAGAACCTTCTGGTATTCCCACATTATTTTTTGGGGCAGACGTCGATATCGTTGACGTATAGGGTAACACATCGCCCACATTATATACTTTATTGTCAATAATAGCTTGAGGCCGATCTGAATTCCAAACTAAACCTTTCACCACAAAAGGTGGCAAAGAAAGCTTCACCGGAGGAGGTGGAGGCGGAGTCGGTTCCGGAGCAGGTGTTGGCTCCGGATTCAGGTTCGGGTTCGGCGTTGGAGCCAGATTCGGTTCAGGCGCGAGAATTGGTTTCTCTGCTATAGGCATTTGAACCTCAAAAGGATCTTTTTCAAATTCAATTTCTTCAGCCCAAGAAATAACCGGCCAAATTAAAATCATTACTGAAATTATAAAAATAATTTTCTTATTCATTGTGTAACGTGATTGTCCTTAAAGAAACGGTTGCCCGGATATAAGGCTCTGCCCCTTTAGAATCCCGTCCTTGATCATAATTAACCGGAGTACAACTCATTCTATCTACAAGAACGGTATATTCTGTTTTTTCTAACGCTTTAATAAATTCACCTAAATTTTTATAACGGGCAGCGGTTAATTCCAACTGCATCGAATCTGTATAATAATAAGTGCTATCATTTTTTTGCCACGGAGAAAACGTGGTAATATCAATTCCATTTTTCAAAGCCAGACCAGAAACAAGACTGGTTAAAAGATCAGTATTACCGATTTTGTGAAAATTCTTTTTAATATCATCTCGTTTTTTTTCAATCACCTTTAGCTTATCTAATAAATCTTTCTTTTTTTCACCTTCCGTAATTAACGATCGAGTCCCTTGTATTTCCTGTTTAGGCCCCGAACTTGAATTCAGACAAAAAAACAACCCCACCACAATGATAGCAACATTGATCAAAATATCCGGACGCCGTCTCAAATATTCTTTGACCATTGCCGGATCAATGTTCTTCAAATCATCCATGGAAACATTTTTTAAACTGTTTAGATCCATAAAATTATTTCTTCATCTTGATTGAAAAGGCCGTTACTTTGCGGCCATTAAGTTCTCTTGATGTCATATCTTCCCTATATATCGCATTCGGCTGAAAATATGATGTTAATTTAGGACTAGTTTTAAGATTTTGCAAATATTCCGAAATCAAACTGATCTGGTTGGCTCCAGACTCGTCATACACATAACCCGCAATCGATATATTCGGCACATAAGCTTTTTCTTTTTCCTGATTGATATCTAATGATCGGCCGGTTTCGTAATCAACCGCAATGCTCGTGAGCCAAACACCCTTATTGGGCAGAGCAGAAGGAATCGCATTAATAAAAGAATACACATTACTTTTAATCGGCACTCGCTCTAAACCAGCAAGAGTATCTTCAGCATCCTTTTTTTTCTTTTCTAAATTGTCAACAGTCAAAGATGAAGACGATCCCAATGTTTGGTTAAGTAAACGGATATCCGCTCTGGCTTTTTCCAAAGGAATCCGTTGAGAAATTTTTACCAAAATACAAAGCGCTAACGCAATGATCCCTAAGATAGCGGTTATTTTATAATTAGGCGGTTTAATGGCCCCAAACTCAAACTTAATATCCTCATCATTTTTTATATCGATCTCTTTGATTGCTAAATTAAAGACGGCGGGTAAATTGACATCTAAACATGTTCCCACCGCATTTAAATATGATAAATTTTCAATAATTTGATCATCAAAAATTGTGCGCGACTGACAACTGCGCACCGCGATACCTAAATCCGTCGTAAGGGCATTTTGCAGCGGCCCTTCCTCGGCGGAAGATATCAATACCGCTTCTTTGACTGGAATGCTATTATCTTGGCGGGAAAAATAATCTAACGACACTCTGGTCTCATTAATAAATTTCTGGACAGTGTCCGCCTTCTCTGTGCCGGAACTAACCGCCACATGGAAATCACGGACAAATAACGGAATTCCTTTGTCAACCACCGTAATTTTTCCATTTTCTCCATCACATTCAATCAACGCCACAGTTTTTTCTGCGGTCACCTTATTTTTTGTAATCAAAATTTTTAAGAGACTATTGACGGATGGCTCAGTCAAATTAATACTGATCCCGATCTTATGAAACAAATTTTCATATTTTTGTAATGTGGAATACCGGATCGCGACGAAAATCACTTGAATTTTTTTCATCCCGCCGATATTTACCGGACTCCAATGATAGACGTGCCGTAATTCTTCGATCCGGAATGGAATATATTTATTAACCTCAAATTGTATAACGCCATCCAATTCATTCGGCTGCATCCACGGAACAATAAAAGAACGGAAGATAATATCTTTTCCCGGCAAAGACAAGTTTGCGTCTTTAGTGGTAATTTGATGTTCCGCCAAACAGACGTTAATCTTGTCAGCTAAATTATGCGAAGGTGACAAAAGCTGGCTGGTTTCAAGTTCGTTGAAATCATCTTGAGTTAAAGGCAAGACAAAAGATTGCGCAATTCTTCCGCTGGAAACTTCCGCAAAATAGACGGAATCCTGGCCGAAATAAATGCCGAGTTGTTTTTTCTCCCCCATACTCTCCCCGAATCTTTTATACACGGAACACAACACAAATTTCAGTGGCTGATTTTTAGTTTTTGGTTTTTAGAAAAAAATATATTTGATTAGCAACAACAACCAACCAACGACCAACAACCAGTATTACTGTATTGTGCCCCAAGTTTTAAGATTGCATATGTATCTTATGTAAAAAAAAACAATAAGTCTATAATATTCTAAAAAATTTTTTGCTTTGTGCAAATGAATCCTCCTACTCATTATGGATTACATACCACACTTATCGGAAATGTTCCCTCAGCATTAGCGACTGAACTCTTGGTGAGCCTGAGCAGATACGAAAATGTAACAGGAGTTCCGCCCGCCATATCTGTTGTAGCCGTTAATGGAATCGTATACTCTTTACAATAATCAAGTTTTAGTGCCGCGTTATAAGCAAGCCCCGGGCACGACCACGATCCAGCCGCAGGATACAATGGAACAACTTTGGTTGTGTATTGGGATTGAAATAAATTCAAAATTCCTTCGGTCATTAATTCGCATTTTAATTTTTTATTTTCTTCTTTACTAACCACACTTTGGCTGACGTTTAAACTAATCATACTAACGACCAAAATCATCATAACCGTAATTATAATAATAACTGTGACGAGAACAATCCCAGAATCATTTTTTAATTTTTTAATCATGGCTTTACCCCTATTGAGCGTTAATAAAACATTCACATAATGGACAGCGCATAAAAGCCGCACGACCTGCTTCCTTATTAAAAAATACATGCCCGCAATATTCACACTGACAGAAACAGTTTACTGGTCTCACAACTTTCCTTCTTTTTAAAGTATAAAATAGAGGAAAAACAAACACAAGAATTAACATTAAAATAACCAAAACAACGACTGCACTGTCAAATCGGATAGGGATCATTTTAAATCCAGCCGTAAAGGTTTATATGGTTCGACAGATATTTTTTCCATATCAAGGTCAGCTCTAGGTAAAGCTGACTTTTTTTCCAAAGCAGAACGTTCAAACATCGCAACCGCGGATACCTGCGGATTATTTTTAATTTTAGGCAAGGATGGTTTATTCCGCGGTTTATCCTCCGTTGGTGGACGATCAAACACAGAATTAACAGAAACCAGATCAACATTTGACACTGACCCAGTTGATTTGGAATTTATCGTCTTTGGATCCAAAATACCCCCGATAGAAATCAAAATCGGACGCAACGCTGACGCGTGATTCGGAATAATAATAGTAAAAAAACATGCCAGACAAATGTGGATGCCCAAGGCCAACAGCAAAGCTTTGGTAAAAAATAAGCCAGAAGATATTGTTATGTTTGGAAATCGCATTTCATTTGGAATATTTGGTTTTTAATTTTTAACACCAATCATTTTTTTGACTTTATGACTTTACGTTTTTCATTTAATGATCTGCGTTGTCGCGATATTCACCTTCTCTATTCCTAGATCCCGGCATAAATCCCAAATATCAATAACGCGCCCCACTGATGCGCGGCGGTCAGATTTAATCAAAAAGGATCGATTCTGCAAATTTTTCTCTTTGAGCTCCCGCCCCAACTCTTTAATTGTAAAAATCTTGTTATTAAAATAAATAACATTCTCGCCGGTAATCATGACCACCATGCTGTCTTCTTTGACAATGCGACTGGTCACGGCCTTCGCAAGTTTCACATTAATTCGGGCAGCGGATGTAAATAAAGGAAGCAAAAAAACAAAGACGGCTAAAAGTAACGCGACATTGATCAAGGGAACAACCGTGATCCATCCTAACCCGTATTCACAATTTAAATTCTGTTTAAATTTCATAGTATAAAAATAAACTTAATAGCTTTTGACTTTTAGTTTTTGGTTTTCTTTATTCTGCGTACTCTCTATTCTGCCCTTTACCCATGATACTGCTCATCAAATCCATCAATTCTGACGCGGCACGCTGCATTTCCAGAACAAAAAACCTGACTCTCTGTACACAATAATTATACGCAACAACCGCGCCAATTGCGACTAGCAACCCCGCCCCCGTTGTTATCAACGCTTGCCAAATTCCTCCTGCCAAATCACCCATAGTTAATAAACTCAGGGCATTAATTTTCATCTCAATACCACGAAAAGAAATAACCAGACCGGCGACGGTTCCTAATAAACCCAAGAGTGTGCTGATTTGCGCCATAGCCGGCAGGATCGTTAAATTGGTTTCCAATTGAGATACAACTAATAAACTTTCGCTTTCCATTGATTCTTTGGCTTCCTGACGGGAAAATCCTAATTTAGACAATCCTGCCATCATAATTTTTGCCGTTGGCGAATTGTTGGTTTCACACAACACATAGGCCTCTTTGATTTTGTTCTGGCGGATCAGATCAAAAACCCGGTCTTTTAATAATTGGACATCGCAGCGGACTGAATTAAAATAAAAAATCCGTTCAAGCACGATCGTTAAGACCAAAATAGAACAAAAAATAATCGGCACCATAAGTAACCCACCGAGTTTGATTAAATCAAAAATGTTTAATGACATGTTGTTATCCTTTTGAAAGTAACCGAGTAACAGAGTAGCAGAGAAACAAAGCAAAAAAATAAAGTATCTAAAAACCAACCACTATTTATTGATTAGTCATTACTTTATTATTGATCCATTCCAGCCGCTCTTGAGCGAATTTTTTTTCTTCGGTGTTATAATTCAGGACTTTTTGATATATCTGCTTCGCCTTAATCCAATCGTCCTGATCTTCGAAAATACGGGCCACGCGTAAATAGGCCTTGACCGCCCAACTCGGCTGATCGGCGTATAAGTAAGGGATTTTTAAATATTCGTCGAGGGCCTTATCCGTATTATTTAACAACTCAAAATTATCCGCTAAACTAAAACAAATTTCAGCGTCAGATATCCTGCCTTGCCCTTTAATGGCTTTGAGTGCCTTATCATAATATTGGGTGGCTTTTTGATAATCATTTTGATTTTTGTAAATCTCCGCAATTTTAAATAAAGCGTCTTTCGCGAAGCCTGGAACTTTTTCTAGCAAGGTTTGATACGTCGCAATGGCCGCTTCAGGCTCCATTTTCTGTGAAAGGATCTCCGCAATGGCAGTCTTGGCTTTCACAAAAATATCGGGCGAACCATCTTGGGAAATATTTTTGAATGCCCCAATCGCGGCGGTATAATCATTGTTCGCCTTATATGCCTGCCCCAATGAATAATATACTTCTACCAACTTTTTACTGCCTGGAAATTTTTTAATAAATTCCTGATAATGATCAATGGCATAATTATAATCACCCGCTTCCAAATAATGATCGCCTAACCAAAACAAAGCTTCTTGGGCGGCATCAGAATCAGGATATTTCGTCGCAATCAAACGAAAGCGCTTCAACGCCTCATTTATGTTTCCGTTTTTATAAAAACATTTGGCCACATGCAACTCGGAATTCTTAATAATATTAGATTCGCCGGGATATTCCTTAATAATTTTTTGAAACACCGGCATTGCCTCGGAATATTTTGACAAATTAAAATATGACAGCCCCAAAATATAGTAGGCTTCAGAACGAAATTCATTTCCATCGCCGGATTCTTTAAGAAACGCGTTAGACTGTTCAATAGCTGTTTGCCACTGATTTTGTTTAAAATACGCGACCGCTAAATAATATTTAGCATCTTTTAAATATTTACTATGAGGAAAATTTGACTGTAAACTTTGAAAAGATAACGTCGCTGCGTCGATCTTATTCTGTTTTAACAAAGCAATCGCCTGGCGGTACTGCACATAATCCGTGTAAGGACTTTCAGGAAATTGCTCCAAAACTTTATCATAAACATCGACCGCTTTATCCCACTGGCCAGCGTCTTGATATGCGTCACCAATCTGTGTCATAGCACTGATCCGGACAGTATTATTCGCCGTTTTAGTTTTAAGCGTCTCAAAGGTATGAATGGACAAGTCCAACGCTCCTGCTTTGAGATAACTCCAGCCTAAAGCAAAATAAGCTTTTTCCACAATTTCCATAGCATCAGCTGTGGAGTCATATTTATTGATGATCATCCGATAATCTTTGATAGCTGCGTCATAATTTTGTTTCTGATAATAAATATTCCCCCTGCCTAGTAAGGCTTCCGGGACCCGCTGGCTGTCCTGATATTTCGTAATAACATCTGTATACGCTGACACCGCTTTGTCAGAATTATCCGTCTCTGAATATAAGGATGCCAGCCCCACATAAACATCATCCGGGGTCAAACCTTTACTCTGCGCAAAAGTTAAGGCGTCATTAAAATTCTTCTCGGATAATTCATATTTCCCAAGTTTTAAATAACACCAGCCCAGGCTGATTTTAGAAGCGAAAATCGTTTTGTTATCATAAGATATATCGGCGGATTTGGCATAAAAACTAATCGCGTCCAAGGGGCGGCTCAAATAATAATACGACTCACCAATATAAAAATATGCTTCGGGGTGCTTAACCGAATCCGGGTAAGTTTTAATATATTTTATGAAAAGATCAGCTGCCTTTTCATAATTTTTTTGAGTATAAAGGATCTCGCTAATTTTAAACGCCGCATCTTCGGCCAATTGATGCTCAGGAAACTTTTTCAAAATTTTTTCAAACGTCGCTTGTGCCTTTTCAAAATCATTTTGTGAATAATATGTCCATCCCAGCGAATAATAAGCCTGCGGGGTATAGGTGGAATCAGGATACGCATCAATGACCTGTTTATACATCTCTTCAGCTTGTTTGTAATCTGACCCTTTCAGATAAGTCTCCCCCAGCCAAAACAACGTCGCGTCTTTAAATTGAGGATATTGCAGGGTTTCTTTAAAAAAATTATAGGCCTTCAAATATTCACTTTTAAAAAAATAACATTGACCTAAAAGTAATTTTGATTCAATAATCTTGGTCGTTTGAGGATATTCCTTCATCAGCTGTTCGATATAACGAATCGATATATCATAAAACCCGTCGTCAAACGCCTTTTGCGCGACTAGAAAAAGTTCTTCATCACTGTTAGCGGCAAAAGTGCTGGTCGGATGATTTAATAGACAGCAGCCAGCTAAAACAATTATAAACATTAAGGACAAGAGTTTTTTTTTCATATAAGTTCTTTCTCAAATTTTTATTCAGGAGGGTCGGGGACCCTCCCCTACGCTTTCTTTTCTCACTAATCGTTTTTTATCATTTTTTTTTCCTTTACCACCTTTATACCCTTACCACCTTTAGCACTTTTTTCAAATACTGTCCTGTATAAGATTTCGGACATTGCGCGACTTCTTCAGGTGTTCCGGTCGCCATGACTTCCCCACCTCGATCTCCGCCTTCCGGACCGAGATCAATAATATAATCGGCATTTTTAACTACATCCAAATTGTGCTCGATAATTAAAACTGTATTTCCCAGCCCAACTAACCTTTGCAGGACCTCCAATAATTTTTCTACGTCCGCGAAATGCAAACCTGTGGTTGGCTCATCTAAAATATAAAACGTCTGCCCGGTCGAATGCTTACATAATTCGCTGGCCAGCTTAACCCGCTGGGCTTCTCCGCCGGATAAGGTGGTCGCGCTCTGACCGAGTTTAATATACCCTAAACCCACATCATTCAAAGTTTCCAGAACCCGTCGTATCTTAGGAACATTTTCAAATATAGCAAGACCTTCCGTCACCGATGTATTAAGGATATCATTAATGTTTTTCCCTTTAAACTGAACTTCCAAAGTCTGATCATTAAACCGGCGGCCGCCGCACACTTCGCATTGAACATAAACATCCGGCAAAAAATGCATCTCAATTTTTTTAATTCCGTCGCCGTTACATGCTTCGCACCGCCCCCCTTTGACATTAAAACTGAAACGTCCCGGTTTATATCCCCGCAATTTTGATTCGGGCATCATGGTAAAAACATTACGGATATGGTCAAAAACACCGGTGTAAGTGGCTGGATTGGAGCGCGGGGTCCGTCCGATCGGCGACTGGTCCACTACAATAAATTTATCAATCCATTCCATGCCGGTTATTTTCTTTACCTTGCCTGGCTGGTCTTTTGACCCATAAAATTTCTGCGCAAGTGATTTATGAATAATATCATCCACCAACGTCGATTTTCCAGAACCGGATACTCCGGTAATACACGTAAAAGTTCCTAAAGGAATCGATAGATTAATATCTTTAAGATTATGTTCCGCTGCCCCCAATATTTTTAATTGTTTCTTTGGATCAATCGGGCGCCGTGTAGCAGGAGTTGAAATAAATTTTTTACCGCTTAAATACTGGCCAGTCAAAGAAGTTTCCGATTTCAGCAAAGCAGGAACATCTCCTTCAAAGATAATCTCGCCTCCAAATTCACCGGCACCCGGACCTAGGTCAATCACATGATCAGAACGACGAATGGTTTCTTCATCATGCTCAACCACGATCAAACTATTGCCCATATCCCGCAAGGCATGCAAAGTTGATAATAAACGGTCATTATCCCGTTGGTGCAAACCAATACTCGGTTCATCCAAAATATATATCACGCCAACCAGCCCTGACCCCACTTGAGTAGCTAAACGGATCCGTTCTGCTTCCCCGCCTGATAATGTACCGCTCCGACGGTCTAAGGTTAAATAGTCAAGCCCAACATTAATGCAAAAATCCAAACGGCGGATGATCTCTTTTAAAATCTGAGCGCTGATAATCTGCTGATCTTTGGTCAGCTTTAGTTCCTGGAAAAATTTTTTCGCTTCCTTGATTGAAAGCTGAGATACTTCCGAAATATTCTTATCATTAATTCTAACCGCCAAAGATTCTTTTTTTAAACGAGCGCCGCCGCAAGAAGGACATGGCTTTAAGGACATATACTGGCTAATTTCGTCCTGCAGCCATTCACTGTCAGTATCCTGAAACATCCGTTCCAGATAACGTAAAATACCCTCAAATTGCCTGCCCCAGATTTCATCATCTGAACCGTGCAATATAATTTTCTTAAACGCCGGTTTCAAATCTTGATATGGAGTATAAGGATCAAACCCATGCAATCCGGCAATTTCCCGCATCACAGCACGGTAATACATTAAATAATTACGCCGGCCCCGTTTCGAGGGCGCGATCGCGTTGATCCAGGGCTTGGTTTCATCTGGAATTAAAATATCCGGATCGATTTCCATGCGCGTGCCTAACCCGTTACAGGTCGGACAAGCACCGTAAGGAGAATTAAATGAAAAGGTACGCGGTTCGATCTCCACAATACTAATCCCACAGTCGACACAGGCAAAATGTTCACTAAAAATTCGATCAGCCAGCTTACCTTGTTCTTCGACGGACACAATAATCAACCCCTTGCCCGCGTCCAAAGCAGTTTCAATCGAATCAGTCAGACGCTTGCGGGTTTCAGGTTTTATCGTGATGCGGTCAACAACTACTTCAATATTATGGACTTTAAATTTGTCCATCTTAATTTCATCTTCAGTTGTGTATATCTGCCCGTCTACCCGCAAACGTGAATAACCCGCTTTCGTGACCTCAGAAGCAATCTTGCGATATTCCCCTTTGCGTCCACGAATTAAAGGCGCCAAAATAACAATCTTGGTTCCTTCTTTATAGGAAAATAATTGTTCCACAATTTCTTGTGAATGCTGACGCTCGATTTTTTTACCGCAATTCGGGCAATACGCTGTCCCGATACGCGCGAATAATAAACGCAGATAATCATTAATCTCAGTCTGAGTCGCTACGGTAGAACGGGGATTCTTACTGGTGGTCTTTTGTTCGATGGAAATTGTCGGAGATAATCCGTCAATAGATTCAATATTCGGTTTCTGCAATTGTTCCAAAAACTGCCGGGCGTACGCGGACAAACTTTCCACATATCGGCGCTGGCCTTCCGCGTAGATGGTGTCAAACGCCAAAGACGATTTTCCCGATCCGCTTAATCCAGTCACCACCACAAACTGGTTGCGGGGAATCTGAATCGACACATTCTTTAAGTTGTGCTCTTTCGCGCCTTTTATGGTTATAAATTCATTATTCATAGTGAGGATACACGTAGGGTCACGGTTACCGTGACCAATGTCAAAAGTTAAAATTATTGGATATAGAGTATAGAATATAGACTAGGTCGTGTAAAGAATAAAAAACAGCCCTAAACCAAATTGGTACAGGGCTGTTTTTTATATAAAAAGAATACTAATTACTATTTTTTACCTTTTTTTGCTACTTTTTTTGCCGGTTTTTTTACTGCTTTTTTTGCCGGTTTTTTAGCCTTTTTCTTGCCGCCGCGAACCATGGCTGCGCTAGAAATATCGCCTTGTTTATCAATGAAGTACAAGAAACCTGCTTGTTTCTTCAAACCAACTTTAGCGACTTTTTTAGGTTTTCCACCTTTTTCACCGCCGCGTGCCATTTTGGCGCAAGAGATATCGCCATCTTTGTCAACGAAATACAAATAACCTGATTCCTTTTTAATCCCTACTTTCGCTGCTTTCTGCTTTGCCATTGTACTGTCCCCTTTCTGTTGGGTTTGGGTTGAAGGTTAACCAGTTAGGTTCCAATCCTGATCACGGAATTATAATTTTTTAAAGTTTGAATGGCGGATAAAACAGCCAAATAACTTGTTTTAGGATTATCCGGGCAAATTTCATTATCTGTTCTGGTCGTGATGGTCCCAAAATCACCTTGCACGATGACTTGATGTGAATTCAATTTTGCTTGGGGAGACGCGACCAACTGGATTTTAACCTTAGATTTATCTCCGCAGGCTAAAGCTAAAGTCGCGGCGACATTGATATTTTGAGGAAAAGCTTTCACCGCGGCATCCACGTTTCCGCTAAACAGAACCGTATCTTTTTTAATGGCGGCAAGCTGAACGCCTTTCTTTTCTAAATACACATTATTTTGGAAAGCTTTGAGAGGTTTGGTACTGATCAAAGTCACGGATTTGATTCCTGCCCCCGTTGCCGCTTTAATGGCATCGATTCCCGCGATAGCACCCGAAGGAATCAACACAGCAGTGCCATTCTTCTCAGCCAAACTTAAAACCGCGGGATTTTTTAATAATTGCCCGACACTCATCACTAAAATATCTTTGCGTAATTTTACAGCCTTAACAATCATTTCGATAGTTTGTTCAGAAGACACGGCTTCAATAATTAAATCCGAATGTTTCAATAAATTTTCAAACGAAGATTGGATAATATTTTTAAGACGAAGAGTTTTTTGCAGGTTCAAGGCTTTAAGGGGATCAAGGTCATACACCGCGGTAAGCTGGTACCTGGAACGCAATCCGCTGACAATATTTTTCGCGATTCCGGTGCCAATGGCCCCGCAGCCTAACACTCCAACCTTAATATTTTTATTTCTTTGTTTCATAGACGATTAAACTATGATGTTATCAATCAAACGTGTTGCTCCCAAATATATGGCCGCGGCTATCATAAAATTTTTGCGGCATTCGGTCACAGTTTCAAGCGTATTTTTATCGACCAATTCGATGTATTGAATCTTCGCCTGACTATTCTGTGTTATATGCGCTCGCATAGCGTTCTCAATCCGCGCCGGATCTTTTACACCTGAAACAATCATTTGCTTGGCTAATTTCAAAGCCTGCCATAACACGGGCGCCTGCTGGCGGTCTGTTTCCGTTAAGTACCGGTTGCGTGAACTCATGGCCAAGCCGTCTTTTTCCCTCACAGTCGGAATAACTTTGACCTTAACGGGAAAATTTAAATCTTTGACCATCCGCTCCAAAACGACGACTTGCTGTCCGTCTTTTTGGCCGAGATAAATGGTGTCGGGTCTGATAATATTCAGAAGTTTCGCAACCACTGTTGCCACTCCCCGAAAATGCCCGGAGCGATAATGTCCACACAATTTTTCCGAGACAGACTCCACATTCACGTATGTCAAATAACCCCGCGGGTACATCATTTCTGCCGTCGGGTAAAACACAGCATCAACTTTTTCATCGTCTAAGAATAAACTATCTTGTTTAATTTGTCGAGGATATTTTTTAAAATCTTCTGACGGGCCAAATTGGGCAGGATTGACAAAAATGCTAACAATGACTTTATTATGATGTTGCCGCGCTTGGCGAACCAAATTCATGTGCCCTTGATGAAGCGCGCCCATCGTCGGAACAAAGCCGATTGTTTTATGCGCGTCTTTTATTTTTTTGATGTATTTCTGCACAGCCGAAATCGAGCGCAAAATAATCATTGAATTTCCTTTAAAGGTTTTAAAACAAAATCACGTTCATTCATTCGAGGATGCGGAATTGTTAATTCATCACTCTGAATTTTTATATTGTCGTACAAAAGAATGTCAATGTCAATGGTCCGCGGTCCGTTGACAGTTGTGCGCACCCGGCCTAGCTCATGTTCAATGACATGGATCAATTTCAATAATTCATGCGGGGATAAATCCGTTTCAACTGCGGCTGCGGCATTAATGTATTTCGGCTGAGGCGGACCACCGACGGGATCAGTTTCGATGAATGAAGAACATCTGATCAGCTGCACGCCATGCTGAGACAGACCGGTGATGGCGATCCGGATATTTTGTGTCCTATCACCAAGATTCGATCCAAACGAGAGAAAAACTTTATGCATATTTTAATTTACAATATTTTGGCAATGCGATGCACTGCCTCGGTGATACGATCAACCGGTACAGTCAGCGCCATGCGGATATATCCTTCGCCGAATTCACCGAACCCTACGCCTGGCGTCATAACAATGTCGGCTTGATCAAGAAACGCTTTGGCCGCGGCCATGGAATTTTCAAATTTTTCAGGAATTTTAGCCCAAACATAAAATGCTGCTTTAGGCGACTGAATCTTCCATCCTACCGCACGTAATCCATTGATCAACGCGTCACGGCGGGTTTGAAAGACTTCCCGCATATCTTCTGTCACTTCAGGTCCGCTCTGTAAAGCGGCGATTCCCGCGACTTGAACAGCCTGAAAAATACCTGAATCAAAATTACTCTTCACTTTGGCCAATGCCGCGACCAACGTCGAATTACCGCATGCCCAGCCAATACGCCAGCCGGTCATACAATACGTTTTAGACAAAGAATGAAATTCAATGGCCACTTCTTTCGCGCCATCAATCTCAAATATACTGAGTGGTTTTTCTCCATCGTAATACACTTCGGAATAAGCCATATCCGAAACAAGAATAAAATTCTTTTCCCGCGCCAAAGCCACCAAATTCGTGTAAAACTCACGGGTGGCCACAGCGGCCGTCGGATTATTCGGATAATTAATATACATCGCCTTCAAACCTTTAAGTTCCGCGACTTGAGTCAGATTGGGTAAAAAATCATTGCCCGGTTTCATGGGAACATAAATAATCTTGCCACCGGCAAATTCGATCGAAGGACGATAGGCAGGGTAACACGGATTCGTCAAAGCCACTTTGTCACCGGGATTAATAATGCCCAGCGGTAAATGTGCCAGCCCTTCTTTGGAACCGATCAAAGGATAAATTTCCGTATCAGGATCAAGGGCGACTTTGAATCTGTTTTGAAACCATTTGGCAATTTCTTTACGCAGATCAGGCAACCCCGCGTCAAAAGCGTAATGATGGTTATGAGAATCTGCGACCGCTTTTTGCATAGCCTTAACAATATGTTCCGGCGTGGCAATGTCCGGGTCGCCTATCCCTAAATTAATGATATCGCGGCCTTCAGCCATAGCTGCTCGTTTGGCCTTGTCAATTTCGAGGAACAAATATGGAGGTAAAACTTTTAATCTTTCTGAAAATTCTATATTCATTGTTAACACCTTTTATTTTTAATTTAAATTTAAAACATCTTTCATATTAAATAGCCCCTGATTCTTCGTCATCAAAAACTTGGCCGCTTCCAGAGCGCCTTTGGCGAACATCGTTCGGTCTTTGGCATTATGTATGATAGACAACGTGTCTTCATTCGTTTCAAAAGTGATTTTATGATATCCGACGACTTCTCCCTCGCGGATCGATTCTATCGGATTTACTTTTTTACCGGAAAATTTTTCCGCGAACTGCAGCATTGTTTTGGCTGTGCCAGACGGAGCGTCTTTTTTATGAATATGATGCGTTTCAGTAATATTGATTTCACTGGTCAGCGGCCCCAATTTTTCTGAAGCCATTTCAATCAACTTGAACATCACGTTAACACCAATCGACATATTTGAAGAATAAACAATCGCGATATGCTTTGAAGCCTGTTCAATTTTTTTTATTTGTTCAGGCGTCAATCCGGTTGTCCCAATCACCATCTTCACTTTATGTTTAACGCACGCGTCCAAAGCTTCCATGGTCGGTTCAGGCAATGTGAATTCAATCAAAACATCACAACCTGCCAAGCAATCTTTAGTAATCGACGGAACAATGGAGTGAATTTGTTCTTTGACTTTTGGATGGTCTTTATGTTCCAGCAAAGTCTTAACAGTAAACGTATTCGGCTCATTAAAAGCTAATTTACAAATAGCCTGACCCATCCGGCCATGGCAACCGCTGATGGCTAGTTTAATCATTATTTTATTAATCCGTATTCTTTGAGTGCTTGTTTTAGTTTTTCTTTGTTCCCAGATGTCATTTCACACAACGGGAGACGGACTTCATCTGAACACAATCCCATCATACCCATGGCTGTCTTAACAGGAACAGGATTAGTTTCGAGAAACATCGCTTTGACTAATGGAAGCATTTGGTAATGCAATTTTTTAGCACCAGCCAGATCGCCTTTTTCAAAAAGCTTGACCATCTTGGCGACATCTCGCGGAATTATATTCGCAACTACGGAAATAATTCCCGTTCCGCCGATCGACAAAAGCGGTAAAGTCAAAACATCATCACCAGACATCAGGTCGAATTTATCGCCGCACGCGGCTTTGACATCCATCATTTGACTTACTGAGCCTGACGCCTCTTTCACTCCCACAATATTCTTACAATTCTTAGCCAAACGCGCTAAAGTCGGAGTTTCAATATTAACGCCGGTACGACCAGCAATATTATAAATTATAATTGGGATCTTCACTGTGTCAGCGATTTTTTTGAAGTGTAAATACAAGCCTTCCTGAGTCGGTCGGTTATAATACGGACTTACAATCAAAGCCGCGTCTGCTCCTGAGGCTTTCGCATGCTCAGTTAACTCAATCGCTTCTGCCGTCGAATTCGAACCTGTTCCAGCTATAACCGGAACCCGGCCTTTGACTTCTTCAATACAGATTTCAATGACGCGGTAATGCTCTTTGTATGATAAAGTCGGAGATTCACCAGTAGTTCCGCACGGCACAATTCCATCGGTTCCATTTTTAATTTGGAACTGAATTAATTTCCGCAATTGATCTTCATCGATGGTTTCCTTGTGGAATGGTGTTGCGGTCGCAACGATTGAACCTCTAAACATAATAATACTCTCCTTGTGCAATAAATTTCGTGTTTCCCTTAAGCCAGACATTATTAATAACGCCGTTGTTAATGTCAAACCTTACTTCTAAAATATCTCCATTACGGGTTTGGACTTTCATGAGCGCCGCTTTTTTATCCATGATGTATGGATGAGTTTTAAGATAAGTCACAATCGCGGACGCCACGCTCCCTGTCCCGCAAGCATTCGTTTCAGCTTCAACGCCTCGTTCATAAGTCCGGTTGCGCACCAAGGTCCCATCAACCTGTTCTACAAAATTAACATTCGTACCTTTAGGCTTGAATTGAACATGGTTGCGAATGGCTTTACCAATCTCCGCCACATTAATTTGATCCAGATCATGCACGAACACAATGACGTGTGGGACGCCAGTATTTAAAAAATTAACTTTCATGGTCTTACTGTTCACTTTAATCGGGACGTCCGGTAAATATCCTGACGGAGCGCTCAATCTGACATTAGCCACTTCGCCTTTGGCTTCACACATAATTTGACCGGCTAAAGTCTCAAGAGTAAACTGAATTTTTTTCGGATCACGGGTCTGGCGGATATATACCGCTAGACAACGCGCGCCATTGCCGCACATTTCCGCTTCCGATCCATCCGCGTTAATGATACGCATGCCGAAATCCGCTTTTTTAGATTTTTCGCAAACCAGTACCCCGTCCGCGCCGATCCCAGTGGACTGATCGCAAACTTTTTGGGTGAAAGTTTTTAAATTTAAATCCTTAACCGGTTCAATAATAATAAAAGAATTCCCCGCCCCCTCCATCTTCGTAAACTTAATCGTCTTTTTCATATGACACCTCTTTATAGTAACAAAGTAACCGAGTAACAAAGTAACCGAGTAACAGAGTAACAAAGTAAAAACATAAAAACTATTGGTAAAAAATAGTAACAAAGAAAAAAAACACAAAACAATCGGTCAAAAAATAGCGACAAAAAATATAAAAATTATTTAATTAATTTATTTTATCTATTCAAAAAGACTAACAACATAAACAAAATTTCTTTACGAATTGCTTCGCATCTATTACGTATTTTTGCGTTTATTCTCTGTGACTTAGCCACTAAATCGCTCGATTTATATATTTCTATTTCGTTTGTTTCGCTTTTGCTCTGTTACTCTGTTACTCGGTTACTTTGTTACTTTATAAAGTCCGGCACCACCTGTCCCCGGACTAAATCAGCGTACGTTTCCCGTTCGCGCACCACATAATATTTATTTCCCTTGACCAACACCTCTGCGCAACGGGTCCGTGAATTGTAATTGCTCGACATGACATGGCCATAAGCTCCAGCGCTCATGATCGCTAAAAAATCGCCTTTTTTAACGGCCGCATAAACTGGCCGGTCTTTGGCAAAATAATCGCCGCTTTCGCAGATCGGGCCGACAATATCCATTTTTTCTTTTTTCCAGCTCATTTTCCGTAAAGGAATAATTTCATGATACGCGTCATACATCGACGGCCTAACCAGATCGTTCATGCCGCTGTCTACGATCAAAAATTTCTTGACCCCATTATCTTTAATATACAAAGCCTGTGTCACTAAAATGCCGGCATTGCCGCAAATAAAACGACCTGGTTCCATTATGATCTTTAATCCGGTTTTTTTCAAGACCGGGATAATGGAATCCGCGAAATCCTGCACGCAAAAAGGATCCTCTTCATTATACACAATCCCGAATCCGCCGCCTATATCAAAATATTCCAGGGCAATCCCATCCGCTTTTAATTCTTCAATGAACACCGCCACTTTTTTAATCGCGGTAATAAAAGGTTTTTTCGACGTGATCTGCGACCCGATATGCATATGAATCCCGACTACATCCACTTGCGTGTATTTTTCTTTATTCTTTAAAATCTTATGGGCCGTCGTTAAATCAATGCCAAATTTTTTCTGCAAGGTGCCGGTCGTGATCCGGTCATGGGTTGCGGCTTTCACATCCGGATTAATACGCAACGCGGCCTTAGCTTTTTTGCCCAGTTTGACCGCGATACGTTCAATTTCTTCAAGCTCAGGCAAGGATTCTACGTTAAATAACAAAATCCCCGCATTCAACGATTCTTCAATTTCTTTTTCTGTTTTCCCGACCGACGCGTAAACAATCTTTTGCGGATCCGTTTCAACGGCTAAGGCTTTCTTAAGCTCTCCGCCGGATACGATATCACAGCCAGCGCCTTGTTTCACCAAAGTCTTGACAACAGCAAGGTTATCATTCGCTTTCATAGCAAAGCAGATCAAAGGATTTATTGCTGCAAAAGCCTTTTTTAATTTTAAAAACTGCGAAACCAGCGACTGAGAACTATAAATATAGCACGGCGTGCCCACCGCTTCCGCAATAGCACGGACTTTAACATTTTCGCAAAACAATTCATTCGGTTTATACTTAAAATCAGACATTGAGCAACTTCTTCCATTTATTGATCTGTTTTTTTACCAGATCAGGATTTGTCGAGCCAAAAGATTTTTTATTTTTAACCGATGATTCGGGATTTAATAACTTCTTCACATCGTCTTCGAATTTCACTGAATATTTTTTCAGGTCCGCTTTTGACAAATCCGCGATTTTTTTGCCATGATCCAAACATTCTTTAACCATTTTACCAACCACATCATGTGCATCTCGATAGGACACGCCCTTCTTGATCAGATAATCCATGATATCAACCGTGAAAAATGATTCATTGATAATCCGCTTTGCCACTTCTGCCTTATTCACTTTTAACGTGTCGAATAAAATGGCAAATAATCCGAGTATATCACCAACCTTCTCCACAGACTCAAACAAGGCTGGCTTGTCCAATTGCAAATCCCGATTGTAAGTCAAAGGCAATGCCTTAGTCAGAATCAGCAATTTGTTGAGATTCGCGTATAACGTGGCTGTCTCGCCTCTTACCAATTCCATTATATCAGGATTCTTCTTGTGCGGCATAATAGATGAGCCGGTGCATAATGACCAATCGATATTCACAAAATTGAATTCCTGCGTGGACCAAATAATCATGTCTTCCGCCATCCGTGAAAAATGCATACCTAAAATCGCCAGATCTGCCAACGCTTCAATAATAAAATCTCGGTCGCTGACTGAATCAATGCTATTCTGCGTGGCCTGCGGAAAACCCAATTGTTCAGCCACCATTTCCCGCTTGATCGGCAAGGTGGTTCCGGATAAAGCGCAGGAACCCAACGGCATAGTGTCCATCCGGTTTAAAGCATCAAACAGCCGGCCTTTATCCCGCTCCAACATTTCCACGTAAGCCAGCATGTGATGCGCCAGCAAAACCACTTGCGCGGATTGCAAATGCGTGTAGGCCGGAATAATCACGTCAATGTTTTTGGCCGCAAACTGAACAATCGCTTTTTGGACTTTCGCGATTTTATCCACGATGAGCGTCAATTCATACAAACAATACAACTTCATATCCAACACGATTAAATCATTTCTCGACCGGGCCGTATGCAATTTGTCCGCCGAAGCTCCCACCAACTTTTTTAATTCCGCCTGAATATTAGAATGAATGTCTTCTTCTTTGGGATCAAATTTGAATGTGCCTTTTTCGATCTTAGTCCCAATTTGGGATAAACCATTAGCAATCTTCTTTGCTTCTGGCTGTGAAATAATACCGCACTGACCCAGCATAGTCACGTGAGCAATACTTCCCATGACATCATACAAAGCCAGCTTATAATCATAAGCAATGCTGAAGCTGAACTTATCCGCTAAAGCGTCAGTCCCTTTTGCAAAACGGCTACCCCAAAATTTCATCACAATCTCCTTTATTCAAGTATGTAGTTCGTAGTATGTGGTATGTAGAAAATACAAAAAAACAAAACATCAAAAACAAAAAATACTCCAAACTATATTTTTTTATTTAAAAAAATTAAAAATTTATCTACGTTTTCACCAAATCGCTTTTCCACCATTCGTTTTTCACTACATACTACATACCACATGCCACATACTACATGCCACATACTACATACGTTTATCTTTTCATATACGGAATGGTCCACAATTTGATAAACCCGTCGGCTAAGGATTGATCGAATACATCGCCTTTGCCATACGTGGCCATTTTTTGATTATAGCGGGAAAATTTCGATTTCCGGCCGACTACTGTGCAGGTGCCTTTGAATAATTTCAGACGCACCACGCCCGTTGTTGTCTCATGATATTTTTTGAAATACGCGTCGAGCTGACTTTTTAACGGCGTTAACCACAACCCGTAATAAATAATCTCGGCATATTTTTGTGAGAATATTTCTTTAAAATGCAAACTTTCCCGGTCAAGCACTAAACTTTCTAAATCGCGAATGGCCATATGCAAAATGGTTCCAGCCGGATTTTCATAAGTCTCTCTGGACTTAATCCCCACTAACCGGTTTTCGATCATGTCCATGCGCCCGACACCATTATCCCCGCCCATTTGATTTAACACCTGGATCAGTTCAACTGGAGCATAAGATTTTCCGTTAATTTTTTTGGGCGTCCCTTGCTCAAACTCGATTTCCACATACGTAGGTTTACTCGGCGTTTTATTAGGACTCTTGGTCATCGCGTAAATATCTTCCGGCGGCTCTTGCCAAGGATCTTCTAAAATACCGCATTCAATTGCTCGTCCATAAACATTGGTATCAATGCTGTAGGGCTTTTTCTTAGTGACCGCAATTTTTATGCCCTTAGACGCCAAATAATCCATCTCTTCTTCACGGGTTTTAAATTCCCAACCACGAACCGGAGCGATCACTTCCAACGAAGGATCCATCAATCGATACGTGACTTCAAAACGGACTTGGTCATTTCCTTTACCTGTACAGCCATGAACCAGGCCGACCGCTTTTTCTTTTTGCGCGATCAACACCTGATGTTTAGCAATAACCGGACGAGACAAAGCACAAGCTAATACATACTTCCCTTCATAAAGCGCTCCCGCTTTAAGCGCAGGAAATACATAATCTTCAATAAATTCTTTTTGCAAATTCAGACAATAAGCCTTGGACGCCCCGGATTTAACCGCGCGCTCTTTTATCGCCTCAAAATTTTCACCTTGTCCGACGTCACCGATACACGCTATAACATCATAATCCCGTTCTTTTAACCATGGAATGATACAGGACGTATCTAATCCGCCCGAATAGGCTAATACTACTTTTTTCATAAATGCCTCACCTTTCGATTGTTTTAATAGTAACAAAGTAACCGAGTAACAGAGTGACAAAGAAAAGCATAAAAACGATTAGTAAAAATACATCAAAAAAAACAACCAAAAAATTTAAAAAAAACAATCGTTAATAAAAATCAATTTTTAAATCCAGTGCGCTCTGCCGACTTTTTTATCAAAACTGTTAATTGTTTCCCTATTTTCTCTTCTGCTTTTTTCGCTTCATTCGCTTCTGCTCTGTCACTCTGCTACTTTATAACTTTTTTAACTTTTTCGCACCAATCGCTTTTGCTCTGTCACTCTGTTACTCGGTCACTCGGTTACTTCTTTAGTTGCCTGCCAAAAAAATCATAACCGCTTTTTGCGTATGCAAACGATTTTCTGCCTGGTCAAAGACAATAGAGTGCGGACCATCTATGATCTCGCCGGTCACTTCTTGTCCTCGATGCGCGGGCAAACAATGCATAAAAATATAATTTTCTTTCGCGTGCTTGACCAAATCTTTATTGATCTGAAAATTTTGAAAATCCCGTATTCTCTGCTGAGTTTCCACTTCCTGCCCCATGCTCACCCAAACATCAGAATAAATGACGTCCACATCTTTGACGCCTTCAATCGGCGAATGAGTAATGACAATGTCAGAACCATTTTCTTTAGCGACTGCTTTAGCCGCCATAATCACATTAACATTGGGCTCATACCCGGCCGGCGTCGCAATTTTAATATCAACGCCGATCTTGGCACAACACATTAACAAAGAATGGCAGACATTATTACCGTCACCAATATAACTGACTGTGACATCGGTCAGTTTAGGAAATTTTTCCATCACAGAAAACAAATCCGTCAAGGCCTGGCACGGATGATACATATCGCACAAACCATTAATAACCGGTATCGACGCGTATTTAGCCAAAGCCAACACATCTTTATTATAATTAACCCGGGCCACAATCGCGTCAAAATACCGCGATAAAGTCCGTGCCACATCCTCGGTCGTTTCCCGCACGCCTAAGTTAATTTCAGATGGGCTCAGATAAACGCATTCCCCGCCGAGCTGTTTAATCCCCACTTCAAATGAAACCCGGGTTCGGTTAGAAGGTTTCTGAAAAACCAGACCTACAGACTTATGTTTTAATGCTTCAGGCATTAAAAACCGGTCTTTCTTTAACCGTGCCGTTAAAGCCAGAATCTGTAATATTTCTTCCTTGGTGAGATCTTTAACGTCGATTAAGTCACGTTTCATTGGTATATCCTTTTTAAGTATGTAGTATGTAGTAAAAAAATCTTGTTTTAAAATATTTGATATTTAAAACGTATATAAATGCTGCACCACTCGCGGAGCTCCTGTACTATGCGGACATTTCGTCCTTGGTCGTAGGGGCGATCGCCCCTACGCCAACGTCCCATATTCTTTTTTTACCACATACCACATACTACATACCACATGCCATTTTTAATACTTTATCCAATATATAAAGCGCCTTCTTCGCCTGTCTTTCCGTCACATTTAACGCCGGCATGATCCGGAGCACTTTTCCCTGCGTGCAATTGATGATCAAGCCCTGATCCAGACATGCTTTAACAATTGGCGCGCCTTCGATGTTTAATTCCATTCCCAGCATCAGACCCAGGCCCCGAACGTCGACGATACAGTTATATTTCTTTTTTAATTCATTTAAACCATTCAATAAAAATTTGCTCATCACCTTCGCGTTTTTCAGCATCTTACCAGTATGGATGGCTTTAAATGCGCCTAAAGCCGCCTTACAAACTAATGGACTGCCGCCAAACGTTGAGGCATGCATGCCGGGTTTAAACACGTCGGAATATTTTTCTTTTACCACCAAGGCGCCAATGGGCAATCCGCCGCCTAAAGCTTTGGCCAAAATCATCAAATCCGGTTCCACGCCATAATTCTCATAAGCAAACATCGTTCCGGTTCTGCCCATGCCGGTTTGAACCTCATCAAAAATCAAAAGTATATCTTTCTGATCACAAATTTTCCGGAGTTCCTTAACATATTCTTTAGTCGCAATGTTAATACCGCCCTCACCCTGCACTAATTCCAAATTAATCGCTATCGTTTTAGAAGTTATAGCTTTTTTCAATTGCTCAATATCATTAAAGTCAACCGACACGAAGCCCAAAGGCAAAGGATGAAAACCGTTCTGATATTTATTTTGCGCGGTCGCGGCCAAAGCGCCCATGGTCCGCCCATGAAAAGACTGATTCATGGTAATAATTTCATGCCGCTCCCCTTTTCCATAAGCCCGGGTAAATTTGATCGCCGCCTCATTCCCTTCAGCCCCGCTATTGCAAAAAAATACTTTGCCCGGAAATGAACACCGGATAATTTCCTGCGCCAATTTCGCCTGATAAGGATGATAAAAATTATTAGGAACAAAAATTAATTTACCAATTTGATCGCGCACGCCCGAAACCACTTTAGGATTGCAATGCCCGACATTATTCACGCCCCACCCCGGGAAGAAATCCAAATATTTTTTCCCATGAATGTCAATGAGCTCCATCCCCTTCCCCTTAACAAACACCACCGGCGTCCGGGTATAAGTATTCAAAATATATTTATCGTAAGCTTGAATTGTTTTGTCAGTAGTCATATTTTGTCCAATCTTTAAAAGTATGTAGTATGTCGTATGTGGTATGTAGCAAAAAACAAAAAAATTAATATTTTAATTAACCGTTTTTGATTCTTTTGATTTTCTGAAAACCAACCGCTTTTTTTCACCACATACTACATGCCACATACTACATACTGTCTCTCAAAATTTGCGTCCCAATCCCTTGATTCGTAAAAAATTCCAATAATAAAGCGTGCTCTACTTGAGCGTCGACAATGTGAACTTTTTTAACTCCCGCGTTCAATGCTTCGATACACGAATTCACTTTCGGGATCATGCCGCCCTTAATGACATTCGTATTAATCAAATTTTGAACTTCTTCCAAAGTCAAAGTCGGGATCAAAGAATCCGGGTCATTCATGTCGCGCATAACGCCGGACACATCCGTCAATAAAACCAGTTTTTCCGCGTTCATCGCCTTGGATATGGCGCTCGCCACTTCATCCGCGTTCACATTATAGGCTTGTTGGCTATCACCAACACCTAACGGCGATATGACCGTAATATGCCCGCGTTTTAAATGCGTGTTAAGCACGTCTTTATTAATATTGGTCACAGTACCAACAAAACCTAAATCTTTCGCAGATTGCCGCTTGATCACATGAACCAGATCTTCATTGCCGATTATGCCAGTGACATCACCTTTAAGTTCTTTAATTTCTTTAACAATACGTTCATTGAGCTTAATCAATTCTTCCGTTACGATTTTTAAGGTCGGCTCATCGGTCACCCGGATACCATCCTGAAACACCGGCTGGACGCCAATCTCTTTCAAACGACTGCTAATATGCGGCCCGCCTCCGTGCACTAAAATCGTTTTAATACCCACATAACTTAAAAACACAATATCTTCTAAAACATTTTTCCGGATCACTGGATCTTCGAGAATGCTGCCCCCATATTTAATCACAAACACTTTATGCCGAAACGCATGGATATACGGAATCGCTTCGACCAGCACTCCGGCTTTTTTAATTATATTCTGCATTGATCCTCACATATTCATTGGATAAATCCGACGTATAAACGGTCGCGTTATGTTTACCCTGGTTGAACTTAACGGTAATAGAAATCTCCTTTTTATCAAAAGGACTAAATTCAATTTCCATGTGCTTTTCATTCACATAAGGAATACCCAGCGATCCCACAGCCTGTGCCACCCGTCCCCAATTTGGATTACAGCCAAACGCGGCAGTTTTGACTAAGTTCGAATTGGCGACTGCCATGGCCATATCATGCGCGTGCTTTTGGGTTTTCGCCCAGACCACATTCACAGTAATAAATTTCGTCGCGCCTTCACCATCCATTACAACTTTTTTAGCCAAATCCAGACACACAAAATTCAAAGCTTCCTGAAACACTTCAAAATCTTTGCCTTTAGTCGTGATCACTTTATTTCCAGCCTTGCCATTGGCAAATATTGTCACCATGTCATTGGTGCTCATACATCCGTCAACAGTGATCCGGTTAAATGATAATTCCACGGCATAAGCGAGTGCTTCTTTTAAAAGTTTAGGACTTATAGCAACGTCTGTATTCACAAAACCCAGCATAGTTGCCATATTAGGCGCGATCATGCCTGAACCTTTAGCGCACCCGCCGATCACGACCTTCTTGCCGGCCACAGTGATTTCAACTGTTTTTTCTTTAACAATCAAATCCGTGGTTAAAATGGCTTTTTCGAAATTACTTGAGCCGGTCTTGGAAAGACTGTTCACCAGCTCTTCAGCCGCTTTCTCAATCTTTTCATACGGCAAGGTCTTACCAATAATTCCCGTTGACGTGACCAACACATCAGTAGTCAGTATTCCCAATTTTTTCGCGATCACTTCAGTCGTCAAATACGCGTGCAGGAGGCCTAGCTCACCGGTATAACAATTCGCGTTACCACTGTTAACGATCATCGCCTGGGCTTTGCCATTTTTTAAATGCTTTTTGGAAATCACGAGCGGCGCGGCTACAACTGAATTTTTCGTAAATACACCGGCTGCCACGCAAGGCACTTCGGAAAAAATCAAGCCTAAGTCAAACTTGCCGGATTTCCGTATGCCGCAACACAAACCGCTGGCTTTGAATCCCTGAGGTTTAGTAATGCCGCCGTTAATAATTTTCATAATTGACCATTCGTACAGTTTTTGGTTTTTGGTTTTTGGTTTTTGGTTTTTGGTTTTTGGTTTTTGGTTTGTGGTTATCAGAATTCTTTGCTTTTTCCAACAACCAACAACCATCAACCACCAACCACCAACCATTATTATAAAATTCCTATCGTTTCATTAAAACCGCAAATGATATTCATATTCTGCACAGCTTGACTGGCAGCGCCTTTATACAAATTATCAATCACGCTGGTGATTACCAGTAATTTCCCGTTTGCACTTTGGGCCATGCCAATATCACAAAAATTCGTATTAACCACGTTCTTTAATTCCGGTTGAGTTCCTAATTCAAGAACCCGCACAAACGTATCTGAATGGTAAAATCTTTTATAAATCTTATGCAACTCGCTTAATGATATTTTTTCTTTTAAATGCACATAAATCGTCTCGAGAATTCCCTGGTTGATCGGCAATAAATGCGCGACAAAGTTAAAATCAAATTCACTTCCTGCTGATATTTTCTTTAAATAGGTCTCAATTTCAGGCGAATGCTGATGCTGCAAAACTTTATAGGCTTTGAAGCTTTCATTCACTTCACAAAAAGTCAGATCAATCGATGCCTTTTTGCCAGCGCCGGATACGCCGGACTTCGCGTCAATGACAATTTGCTCAATGAGCGGAGTGTAGATCGATACCACCGGAGCCAAACCCAGCAATGCCGCTGTTGGATAGCATCCCGGATTAGCAATAAATGACGCTTTCTTAATCTTCACCCGGAACAATTCCGGCAGTCCATAAATCGCATACTTTAAATTCAGCGGATCAATATGGTCAGTGCCGTACCATTGTTTATAAAGCCGGGTATTCTTCAAACGATAATCTCCGCTCAAATCGATGACTTTTAAACCCTTCTTTAAAAGTAAGGGCGCAATTTCCATCGAAATTTTATGGGGAACGGCCAGAAAAACCAAATCGCATTTTTGAGCTGCTTCAGCCGCGTCAAACTTAACACACTCCAGCTTGGTCTGGCCAAACAATTGCGGCCATATCTCTCCCACTTTACCCGTCGTCGTATTCGCGCTAACGTAAGTTAACCGCACGTCAGGATGCTTCAAAAGCAATTTTAAAGCGATCAGACCCGAATATCCGCTAACGCCTACTATTCCAACTCTTGTCATATTATCCCTTCCGGTCTTGTCATAACATATTTTTTGTAGGGGCGATCTCCTGATCGCCCGTTGAAACAATAAACCTCAATCAATTTTTAAATAAACAAAAGACAATAATTTTGTAAACCGGGCGATCAGGAGATCGCCCCTACAACAGACCATGTCATTTTTTCCTATCACCTATTGCCTATCGCTAGGCCATCTCGACGTAAAAACAATCAATTATAATAAAATAAAAAACCTATCTCGTCAACTGAATTAACAGAAAGAGATAGGTATATTTAAATCGTTAATGGTTGATGGTTTTTAGTTTTTGGTAAAAAAACGAATAGTTTCTGATACCCAACAACCACAAACCAAAGGCCATTTTATATTTTTTTAGTTGATGCTTAATTGTTTTTAGTTTTTGGAAAAAACGAATAATTTCGATAACCAACAACCACAAACCAACAACCAAAAACCAGCATTTTTTAACGCTTAACCCACTGGAATTTCCTGCGGGCCCCTTTCTGTCCGGGTTTTTTACGTTCTTTCATCCTGGGGTCACGCCTGAGCATATCAGCTTTTTTAAGCGTAGGTCGGGTTTCTAAATCAAATAGAGTCAAGGCGCGGGATAAACCAAGGCGCATAGCGCCAGCTTGTCCAGTGGCACCGCCGCCATTCACGCTGACCTCAACATCAAATTTTTCTGCTGTATTCGTCAACTTTAAAGGCTCAGTGATCAAAATTCGATCAGTTTCGCGATTAAAATATTCAATGAATTCACGTTTATTAACACGGATAACTCCCTTGCCCGGAGTTAACACTACGCGAGCGATAGAACTTTTTCTGCGGCCTGTTGCGGCATACTTAACGACTTCGACCATACGAATAATTCCTCTGTTTGTAATATTAAATTTTTAACGGTTGATAGTTGATGGTTTTTAGTTTTTGGAAAAAGCGAATTGTTTTAATAACCAACAACCAAGATCCAACAACCAACAACCCTATCTTTTAAATATCTATTGCTACTGGTTTTTGAGCGATATGCGGGTGCTTATCATCCGCGTACACAAAAAGTTTGTCTTGAATCTTGCTTCCTAACGCGCCTTTGGGGATCATGCGGAATATAGCTAATTCCAAAACCTTAGTCGGCTTGTTCTGTAACATATCTTTTAACGCCACGCGCTGCTGACCACTGGAATAACCGGAATAACGTAAATAAAATTTATCAGTTAATTTTGCGCCGGTCACTTTAATCTTGCTAGCGTTGATGATAATCACCATATCCCCTGTATCCACATGCGGGGTATACGTCACCTTATGTTTTCCGCGTAACAATACTGCCGCTTTGGTCGCGACCCGGCCTAAAACTTTGTCAGCCGCATCGATCACGTAACATTTGCGCTGAACTGTTTCAGCCTTCGCCATATAAGTCTTTTTTGTTGCATTAATCATCTTCTTCACCACTTATTGTTAGAGTTGACCTAAATTAAATTCCTCGTGTAGTAAAACATGGGGCACAAAGTTGTATCCCAAGTTATAATCATGAGACAACAAATATATCATCTTGTTTCAAAATGTCAATATGTTTTTTATGTGTGTCCGGTGTCCAACGGCGTCTGATCTCGACTAAGCTTTGGCGCCAGACAATTAATGGTCTAGACACCATTTTCTAATTCCAATAAAAGATTATTAACTGGTGTTACGTTAATTATAACAGGTGTAAGCCCGTTAATACCATCTTTCATAAACATCTGTATTTGAGATGTATCATATTTTATTTCCGTTATATTGCCGGCACGACGGACATTCAGCTCATTCATATCAATACCTCCGACAGAAGAAGTTACCATCGCCTCATCAGAAAAAAATTCCGCCTCAATATCTTGATCTATTTTATCTTCTATAGTCAGTTGCATATCCGAAATAGCTTCAATTAACTCCGTGATTCTTTTTACCATATAATATTTCACATTGGAAAAATTACCATCCTTGAGTTCCTCGCTATATATTTTTTCCAGTTCCATAAAAATATTTTTAAATGGCAATTGCCTAAATAAACTATTTTCCCCTCCCATTGTTAAAGCATAACCCAAGTATGTCCTTTGTCTGGCAACATCATCCACAGAAGGAACCGTGTAAACTTCAGTTTTATACTCATTACCCAACGCAAGAGCCAAGCTGGCAACTTTAAATGAACTACCTAAATCTCCGCTTATTAACAAAGGGACTTGATATTTTCTTGTAATCTGAACGAGGATCCAAAAAACCTCCACAACCTCCGGCCGGATCTGACTATAATACTCTCCATATTTAGGATCTGAACGATCAATATGAAACATGGATTTGATCAGATCAGAACTTCCAATATCAATAAAATTTGATCTTTGCACAATATGTTCAAATTGAGATAAGGCGGTTATATCTTCAAAATAATAACCAATTTGAATTTGTTTTAACAATGCATTCAACCGGTTCTCTTCATTATCAATTTCACGCAAATTCAAAGCTCTTTTCTGAATCTGATGCTCTTTCACATACGCAGACATCTGTTCTTCAATTACGGCTGTTTGCGATTGTTTTAACATTTCATCGATCTTGTCCAAAGAAACCTTTTCATCGTTTCTTACATTAGGAAATGAAATTCCAAGCTTACCATTATTGACTTTCAAATACGCGCGGTTCAAACAGCGCAGCTGGCGAAGCCCAAATTCGTAAAATGGCATGTTGCCTTTTTTATCTTTATAAAAATAAAAAGCTATACCAGGATAATTATTCAAAATATCCTGCAAAACAGCATCCGCATCATCGCCGCGTGTTCCTATATAATCACTTAAAATTTTTGGTATTTTATCTTTTTGAACATCATACAATCGAGGTGTCCACAAGAATGAAACACCTTTTAAATCATTCTGAAACATATTGGCGCTCAAAATCTCCGTAAATATCGCTGTCATTATTTTTTCATTTTCTTCTATATCTGGATATCGTTCAATATATTCTTTAAATATGACTTCAATTCGGCTTAATCCGACCCCTGTCCCGCCTTCCCGCAATGCTTTACCTTCAAGAATTTCACTCTTAGTTTCATGAACATCGACAGGAGAAGTAAATAAATAATGTCCATCCACATTCAAAGGGTTCTTGGTTTTAATCTGATTAAACTTTCTTTTTATCCCATGCCTGTGCATTTCTTGCAAGCCTTCATACATCTCTTGCCAATTAGGTTTTATAACAATTCTTGGCTGTCCAGTGCCGCGCCATTTACCATACAAAATTACTTTATCGCCTTTTTTAATGTTATAAGTTTTTCCGCCATAATTTTCTACTCCAGTTATTGCTACCCCTCCTTGCGTTTTTATATCTTTAGGTGCATGCGCGGATGGTGTCCCCCGGTTCCAAATCAACCCGACAATGTTGGGATATTTTTCTTTAAGCTGAGCCAAGCCATTATACGTCACTTCCTTGACAGATGGGTCAACCACAATCACAACAGGCTTATCCGTAATTTTTTTACTTGATGCGCTAGATTCTTTATATGTAAAAATACTTAATTCAAAAATTAAATCATCAAAATTTTTATGAGACTCTCCTTTAAAAATATTAATTCGTTCAACGTCTTCTAAACTAAAATTTTCTTCCAAAGGCATGTTAGCATTAATCGCAGCTAAAAATGAAGCAATAGCCTCTTCAATAGTCAAAGCTTGTTTTGAAATTTTTTCTTTTATAAAACGCGCGAATAAATCTCTAAGATATATAAAATCTTCATTTTCATCTGCAAATTTTTTTAAAAACCCTAATTTCTCCGCATCAGGCGTCTTAAAATATTCGATAAACTTTGAGCCAATACTTTCTCCATTTTTTTTCTGGCTTCTCAGCCGATTCAATAAAAATTTATTCCAAGCGTTGTGCAATGCTTCTTCAAAACGATTTTTTTGCGCCTCAATCAAAACCTCCGCGCGTTCCGATGTTGTTCCGGGAGAAAAAACATAATGTTGACTGTGAATCCGGTTCTCAATAAATGGCAAACTCGCCATCTGTTCCTCAAGGTTATCAATAGACGACCTTAGAAAAGGTTTATTAATAGCCTTGAGCTGACTTAAATTGGTTTGAATATGCCGACGATACCGTTTCAAAAATTCATGCGCTGAAAAAGGCGCCATAGCAGGTCGCACTCCCGTTGGTTTTTCTCCCTCCATCTCTTTTAACAGTTTGACCACAACATGATCGTACATAAACCAAGTTCTTTGCAACAACGCACCTTTTTGTTCTTCATCAATTGATTTATCTAGCATTATTAAATCTTCGTTGGACAAACGAAACCGGACCACATTTTCCGCGGTGGGATTTAAATCCAAATTTTGTTTCGCTTTTAAATAATCAGAGATCAATTTCGAATAACGATCCATTTTCGTTCCATAAGCATTGTTTAATACCCGCGCTGCAGCAGCCCGCAGATATTGAAATCTTTCTTCTTTTGCTTCTTTAATACCAATATCCCTATGAGCTAATAAATCTTCCACTAAGCGGCTATAGAAAATCTTTAAAATCCGAAAAGTGACTTTTTTTCTCTCTTCATTTTCAAACTGCAAACTTTCCCCTTTTTCGTTTAATCTTTTTTGAAAAAATTTTTCTAATTCAGTAAAATTTTTATTGCGAAGTGATATAACCGCGCGATAGGCAAAAGACGGATTTTCTTCTAAACGTTGGAGCACATATTGCTTTGATTCTTCAAGCATGAGTTGCAACGTGTCTGAATGAACCGGCCTTCGCTTTAACAATAATTGAAAAATTTTTTCAAAATACTGTTGTTTCTCAACTATCTTCATTTTAATTTCAGATTCCGTGTCAAATGGCTGATAAATCGGATAGCGTAAGCCATCTTCCATTCCCTCGCCTGAATACCAAACGGCCTCACCAATGGCGACTCCTTCATTTCTTCCTGACGTTCCAGTTTGAATTTCAATTTGATTAATCCCAGGCCTTCGGTTCTCGACAAACGGAAAACCCTCCTCATTAACAAGAAAATTACGAACATGTTCTTCGGTGATTTGTTCAGCAAATTTTGATAATACCCCCATTTTTAATAATCGCGCCTTAAATCTAACAACCAGTTCAGAAACAACCGCGTTTAAATCGGTCAAAATTGTTTGCGGGATTTCTCCTTTATTCCTTTCAAGGATCAACTCATAAAATATCGGATAAAAAGCTTCTTGAACTTCGGGATATTCAAAAACTTTAGGTATGCCTGATACCATGGCACGATCTGGTAATCCCGCCGAATTTAACACATTAGCTTCAATTCTCAGTAATCTGCCTTGCGGGGCAATCTGTGCCGAACTGTGTTTAATGTTCATGGCAAAATCCATGGTTTTATCAATACCTCCGGAAAAATACTTGCGCGGGATCAATTGCTGTGAAACAGGGTCATATTCTTCTTTAATAAATCCAAAACTCCCTTTTTGGTATTTTTCCAAATATAAATTGTAAATCGTTTGAGTCTCCGCGCGGTCTACTGGATCAATACCTTTGGTTTTATTCTTATCAAAATATAATCTTGCCAAAACCCCATCCACAATTCTCTGTTTATACCATTTGGCTAAAATCAAAGAATAAAAAATTTGCCTGATTTGGATAAAATTATTGCCTTCATTGACCTCTTTTTCAATAGCCGGAAGTATAATTTGTTTCATCAATTGTGACATGACCGGAGACGTTATATTTGCATTTTTAATATCTTTAATCTTATTCCCCTCATAATCCTGATCCATCAGGACTTTCAAATGACTATCAATGACGTATGCATTTAATCCATTTTCATAAACTGTAGCCTTTTCTGGAACAATCCAAACTTTATTAAGAATGCCTTGAGGAATTTCAAAAGAGTTGTTCTTCCCGCGAAAGCGAGGGTCACGCGATTGAATTTTATAAATCCTCTCCCAAAAATCAGCCCCTAAACGAGTGTTTGGATTCATCAACGCAGAAGTCATTTGTTTCAACACATAATCTTGATTCAACATATCTCGTCCTAATTCGGTCTGGGAGAGTGAATCAGGAATAATCCGTTTTTTTTCGTAGGGGGATAGATTCACCCAAATATCTCCTTTGGGGATGGTAAGTGCGGCAAGAAAATAACTAATTAGCCGTTGAGATTCATTTTTCGCTTTTTCCTGAGAAAAACCACTTTGACCTAAATCGACTATAAAATCAAAACGGAAAGGATTTTCCGGATGAAGGCTTAGCCCTTTCATTAACAGCGGCTCGATTGGAGAATTTAAAATCAAATTTTCTGAAACTGAAGGCAATATTTGGGCATAAGAAAACGGTGATATAAAACCGCTAACAAAACATATAAGTATTAATATATTTATAAATCGTTTTAACATAACCAATGCTCCCAAACTCTACTTTATATTTTCAATCTTTTCCTATAGCCTATGGCCTCAGTTTAAAGTATGCCATGGACTCTTACGTTATTGCCAATATTTTTTAATTAATAGTATTAATATTTAACTGACACTAAACATAATCCCTGCGGTTTAGCTGTTTCAGGAGCCATTGTGCGGTCTTTTTGGGTGAGGATACGCTTAACGCTTCCTTTGGGAAGCTTGCCTGTGCCGACAGCTAATAATGTGCCGACAATATTACGGACCATTTTGTAAAGAAAACCATTAGCCGTAATATCAATGGTTATGATGTCACCGGTCTTTTTTATAGTTAACGCTTTAACCGTACGAACCGTACTTTCATCTTTGCGGTTGACATCCGAGTTTTGAAATGATTTAAAATCCTGTTTCCCGACCAAGCATTTTGCTTCAGAACGCATCAGGGCGACATTCAAATCATACGGGAATAATAAACAAATATTGCGGTTAACCGAACTTCTCACCTCGCGGTTCAAAATGGTATAGCGGTAAGTTTTTTCTTTCACGCTATACTGCGCGTGAAAATCTTTATCAACTTCTTCGATCTTGGTAATGACAATATCCGCGGGCAAGGTACCATTTAAAGCTTTGTGGAGTTTTTCAAGCGGCATAGGTGAACTGATCCGGAAATGCGCTACCTGGCCTAAAGCATGAACCCCGCTATCCGTCCGTCCTGAACCAAGGATCGGCACCCTTTTCTTAAAAATCTTGGTGAACGAAGCTTCAATTTCACCTTGAACCGTGCGGAACCGTTTAGCCTGCATCTGCCAACCGCTAAAATTCGTGCCGTCGTATTCTATGGTGATTTTGATTGTTCGTAACACTTAAATAATCTTCATTTTGATCATTTCTTCGGCGATCTGGATGGCGTTTAAGGCTGCGCCTTTGCGTAAATTGTCTGATACCACCCACAAGTTTAAACCATTGGCAATGCTTTCATCTTCACGGATACGGCCGACAAAAGTATCATCTTTGCCTTCGATAAATAACGGCATCGGATAGATACTTTTCGATAAGTCGTCCATGACCGTCACACCCGGTGCCTTAGATAATAATTCAATCGCTTTTTCGCGGGTAATTTTTTTCTCGGTTTCAATATTAACCGATTCAGAATGCGCGCCAAATACCGGAACGCGGACGCAGGTGGCCGTCACCTGGATAGAATTATCACCCATGATTTTTTTAGTTTCATTCACCATTTTAATTTCTTCTTTGGTGTAATGATTAGGTAAAAACACATCAATCTGCGGAATTAAATTCTGCGCGATTTGGAATTGAAATTTTTTCACCGTCATATCGCCTTTGAGCTGATGGCGAAGTTCATCCACAGCTTCCGCGCCTGCTCCGGATACGGCCTGATAAGTCGACACCACAATTCTTTTAATTTTGGCATAATCATGAAGCGGTTTGAGCGCGACCAGCATTTGTATCGTCGAACAATTTGGATTCGCGATAATATTTTTATGTTTGCGGATATCTTCAGGATTCACCTCCGGCACAACTAAAGGAACATCATCATGCATACGGAAGAAACTGGTGTTATCAATAACCACACATCCAGCTTTGGCAGCGTGCGGCGCGAATTCCGCGCTAATTTCAGCTCCCGGAGAAAATAAACCAATATCAATCCCTTTAAAAGCGTCAGGAGTCAATTTGGTTAATTTAACTTCCTTACCGTTGATCTCATATTTACGGTTCGCTTCACCCGGATTACGCGATAATAAATGCAGTTCATTAACCGGAAATTTACGTTCTTTCAAAATCTCGAACATACAATTTCCGACAGCACCTCGGATCCCTACGATACAAACATTATATTTTTTCATAATAACCTCGACACATTTGAAAATCTTAATATATGGTTTTTAGTTTTTGGTTGGTGGTTTTTGGTTGTTGAAACAATTCTATTTTCCAAACAACTAACAATATTCACGCATTTAATTATTTAATAATAATTTTTTGCTATAATTGTTGAAATTGATTGCTTTTTCCAATAACCAAAAACCATCAACCATCAACCGTTTATTATAAATTTCTTACCACCAGATCCCCAACTTCCGTCGTGGAATATCCCATTTTTTTAGCGGCTAAATCCGCCATTTTTGTAGTCACAACTGTGCGGACAGATTTTTCAATTTTCTCTGCGGCATTTGTTTCGCCGATCTGTTTTAAAAGCATTCCAGCAGCGGAAATCGCGGCCAGCGGATTAATCACATTTAAACCTGTATATTTTGGCGCGGATCCACCGATAGGCTCAAACATAGATACGCCATTCGGATTAATATTACCACCTGCGGCTATTCCCATCCCGCCTTGAATCATGGCGCCCAAATCAGTAATGATATCACCGAACATGTTATCCGTCACAATCACGTCAAACCATTCCGGGTTCTTAACAAACCACATGGTCGTCGCATCGACATGAGCATATTCTTTTTTAACATCCGGATATTCCTGGCCGACTTCATTAAAAGTTCTTTCCCAAAGATCAAACGCGAAAGTCAAAACATTGGTCTTTCCACAAAGCAAAAGCTGTTTACGTTTTCCGAATTTACGGGTATATTCAAACGCGTAACGGATACAACGTTCCACACCTTTACGAGTGTTGTAAGAAATCTGGATCGCAACTTCTTCCGGCGTTCCTTTATTCTGAAACTCGCCCAAGCCTTTATACAAACCTTCCGAATTTTCACGGATGACCGTAAAATCCACGTCTGCCGGTTTCTTCCCTTTAATCGGGCAAAACCGTTCGTCAAAAAGCTGAACCGGACGCAAATTAATATATTGATCGAGGTCAAAACGCAATTTCAGCAAAATCCCTTTTTCCAAAATACCCGGTTTAACATCCGGATGCCCGATCGCGCCTAAGAAAATCGCGTCAAATTTTTTGAGATCTGATATAGCTGATTCCGGAAGCACTTCTTTAGTACGCAAATACCGTTCACCACCGAAATCAAACATGGTTTTTTCATATTTGAACCCACATTGACTTGAAACCGCGTCCATGACTTTTAAACCTTCACGAACCACTTCCGGCCCAGTCCCATCGCCGCCAATGACTGCAATTTTGTAAGATTTCATAATTATATCCTTTGTTAAAGCATGCTAATTTTCAAATTTTTTAACAACAACCGTCGCATTATGTCCGCCGAAACCTAATGAATTGGACATGGCCACGCGCACATTGACTTTACGCGCTTGATTCGGCACATAGTCCAGATCACAATCCGGATCAGGCGTTTCATAATTGATTGTCGGAGGAACAATATTATCCCGGATCGCCATAACGCAGGCGATTAACTCAATGCCGCCGGCTGCCCCAAGCAAATGGCCGGTCATGGATTTGGTCGAACTCACCGGAACTTTTTTCGCGAGGTCTCCAAACAATTTTCTAATCGCTAATGATTCAATCTTGTCATTCATCTGCGTGGATGTCCCGTGCGCGTTGATATAGGAAATATCTTTAAGCGTTAATCCGGCATCCGCAATCGCGTATTTCATCGCGTTAACCGCGCCCGTTCCTTCTGGATGAGGCGCTGTAATGTGATACGCGTCTGATGTGCGGCCGTACCCCACGCATTCTGCTAAAATTTTAGCTCCGCGTTTTTGCGCGTGCTCTAAAGTTTCTAATACCATGACTCCGCACCCTTCACCCATGACAAACCCATCCCGGTTTTTGTCAAACGGTCGGGACGCGTGTTCAGGATTATCATTCCGTTCCGATAAAGCTTTTAACGCACAGAAGCCACCTAAACCTAGAATAGTTGTCGCACTTTCTGTTCCGCCAGCAATAATCACATCCGCATCGCCATATTGCAGAAACCGCATCGCATCACCAATCGCATTCGTCCCAGTCGCGCAGGCGGTTGTGACACACGTCGCAAAACCTGTGGAACCGATATCCATGGAAACCTGTCCGGCTGCCTCGTTTAAAATCACCCGCGGGATAAAATGCGGAGAAATGCGGTCCGGCCCCTTCTCTAAATATTTGGCATACTCAACCTCGCAAGAATGAATACTGCCAATGCCTGATCCGATCAAAACCGCTACCCGGTCAGGATCTGTTTCTTTGCGGACATCCAGATTAGCGTGCTTCAATGCCTCTCGAGTCGCGGCAATTGCATACTGCACAAACTTGGCCTTATTTCGAGCATCCTTAATATTAAAAAATTCTTCTGGATTATAATCTTTCACTTCAGCGGCAAAACGAGTCGGAAAACGGGAAACATCAAACGTCGTAATCGGTCCGACTCCGCTTTTTCCTTCGACCAATGCCTGCCAAAATTTCTCCACACCGCTTCCAACCGGAGAAATAACGCCCATTCCTGTGATAACAACGCGTTTTTTATTCATATTTTTTTCAATTTTGTATAGACAGAGACCTCGGCGAATGCCGAGGTCTGAGTTAATATAGAATCTTACCCAAATTACGCTTTGGGAGATTTTTCTTGGATGTATTTCATAGCATCCCCGACTGTCGTCATTTTTTCCGCGTCTTCATCCGGAATTTCTACGTTGAATTCTTCTTCCAATGCCATAATTAACTCAACTGTGTCCAACGAATCAGCACCCAAATCATCAATAAATGATGCTTCATTGGTTACTTCTTCAATTTTCACGCCGAGCTGTTCTGCTATGATTGATTTAACTTTGTCTTCAACTGCCATTTTTGGTAGCCTCCTTCTTTAACCCTATATTGGTTATTGTTCTCGTTGCCTTTATCGTTACATCGCCATCCCCCCATCAACGATAATGACCTGTCCTGTGATATAATCCGCCATATCAGAGGCTAGAAAAAGACAGGCATTGGCTACGTCTCTGGGTGTTCCCATCCTTGCTAATGGAACATTTTTAAGAATTTCTTCGCTGGCTTTCTCACTCAATTTATCTGTCATGTCCGTTTTAATAAATCCCGGAGCGACAGCGTTTGAAGTGATTCCCCGTGACGCGAACTCTTTTGCAATAGATTTGGTAAAACCAATAATGCCCGCTTTACTGGCTGAATAATTGGCCTGACCAGCGTTTCCGATAACACCGATGATCGAAGCGATATTGATAATCTTTCCCTTGCGGGCTTTCATCATGCTTCGGATCGCGGTTTTCGTGACGTTAAATACGCCTTTTAAATTAACCGTTATGACCGCATCCCAATCTTCTTCGCTCATCCGGATCAATAAATTGTCTTTAGTGATGCCGGCATTGTTAACTACTATATCTATGGACTTATACTTGTCAAGAATTTTATTGATCAAATCTTCAACTTCAGCGGATTTGGTCACATTACAGGGGAAACTGTCAGCCTTATAACCCTTTTGCACGAATTCTTGAGCAGTTTTGGCGGATGATTCTGCGTTCACATCAGAAATAATGACTAATGCCCCTTCTTGAGCAAAGGCTTCAGCAATCTCCCTGCCAATACCGCGGGCAGAACCTGTAATTAAAGCGACTTGATTGTTTAACCTCATGTGTCTGTTCCCTTATATATACCGTTATTTTAAGTTCTAACTAATTCGGTTGATAGTTGATCGTTTTTAGTTTTTGGAAACAGCAAATGGTGTCATAACCAACAACCCAAAACGCACAAGTTAATATCCTGTACCCGTGAAACAAAACCATATTATCAACATGTCTTGGTTTTGCAAGCAAAAAAAATAAAATATTTTTTTCCCTATTTATGGTTGATAAGTTTTTGCTTTTTGAAAAAAACGATTAGTTTTAGCAACCAACAACCAAAAACCAACAACCAAAAACCAATTAACTATACATCAATTATATTTTTATCCTGCCCTTTGCGGTCTGAACCAGGGAAATGGCTGAATACCTGGACTTGCCCGGATTGAGCCATATGTTCCAGTTTTTTCCTAAATAAAGTCCTGATCAGCCTTCGGGTTAAAGGGAATAAAAATATATAACCGATGACATCAGAAATAAAACCTGGAATCACTAATAAGATCCCCCCAGCTAAAATCAGGAGGCCATCCAGCATTTCCGCATCCGGCATACGACCTTGAGCAAGTTCCTGCTGGATTTTAGATATAACCTTAAGCCCTTGATATCTGGCCAAGGTCGCGCCAAAGATCGCGTTCAAAACCAAAGCTAAAATCGTATTGGTCGCGCCAATAATGGCGCCAACCTTGATCAGCACAAAAATTTCCAAAAACACGAAAAAGATAATAATCAAAAATATTGGCATATTTTACTTTCAAAGATGGTGTCAGATCTCGACCTGAAACAGTTCGTTCGAAATTAGAAATTGTCGCCGGTTAGTTGCTTTGCGCCAAAGCTCAGCCGAGATCAGACACCGTTTTTTTACTATTATTGCTCTCTTACTAGTTCAAAAGCTACATAATCCGCGTTACCGCTTAGCGCTTTAGGTTTCTTAATGACCACTTGGGTCTTATTTACCAATTTATGTTCCAAGACAATTTCAGCAATATAATCCGCGATTTTTTCAATTAAATGAAATGAAGTCTTTTCAACCTTGGCCTTTATACTCTTAACCAAAGCCGCATAATCCAGCGCGAACTTCAAATCATCCGTCTGGCACGCTTTGGCCGCATCGTATTCGATAGTTATATCCATCAATAGCAGCTGTTTAGTTTTCCGTTCTTTAGGCAATGTGCCGATAATAGTGCGGATCTTTAAATTATGGATATGAATTTTTTGCATAGTTAGCGATTGATCAGACTTAAAAATTCAGCGCGGGTTGAACTTTCACTACGGAAAAGGCCTAACATGCATGAGGTGATCATTTTGGAATTTTGTTTTTCTACCCCGCGCATCATGGTGCACAAATGCTGGGCTTCAATGACCACGCCGACGCCGATAGCGCCGGTATATTTCATAACCGCTTCCGCGATCTCTTTGGTCAGATTTTCCTGAATTTGCAATCTGCGGGCAAAAACGTCCACTAACCGCGGAATTTTGGAAAGGCCGATGATCTTCTTATTAGGCAAATACCCCACATGGCATTTTCCGAAAAACGGCAATAAATGATGCTCGCACATGGAATACAATTCAATATCTTTAACGATAATCATTTCATCATTATCAGATTCATAAACCGCGTCATTAATTACTGTATCAAGATTTTCGCCATACCCTTTGGTCAGAAAATTAATCGCCTTAGCCGCCCGGTGCGGAGTGCGTACTAATCCCTCCCGCTGCGGATCTTCTCCAACTGACAAAAGTATTTCCTGATATAACTGCTCTAATTTTTTTAATTCATCATGATTCATTGTTTTTTTACCCATACCCATGAAAATATTGTGAATCGGACAGGTCGGGGACCTGTCCCTACGAGTTTTTACTATTTGTTTATTATCACCATAAAATTACAAATGTCAACTCTATGTCTGATTCCTAAAATTTTTGACATAATCCAAAAAATCAGCCGGGGAAACGGGTTTGCTGAAATAAAAGCCTTGCACAAAATCACAGCCGTATTCTTGGAGCATGCCGGCTTGTTCTTTGGTTTCTACGCCTTCTGATGTTACTTTAAGGTTTAAGCTTTTGCTCAGGGAGATAATCCCTTTGATCAATGCGTTCGTATTCGTATTCCCGGGCATTTCCTTGATAAAACTGCGGTCAATTTTTACCATATCGACCGGAAATTTTTGCAGATAATTTAATGAGGAATAACCTGTCCCAAAATCATCAATGGCAAAATGTACGCCCATGCCAGATATTTTTTGAATGCACTCCATAATATGCTCGCCGCAATCCATTAATAGATGTTCTGTAATCTCCAGCTCTAATTTATCAGGCGAAAGCTGCGCGCGCTCTAACGCGCTTTTGACTGCCAAAGATAAATCACCATGCCGAAATTGACGAACAGAAATATTAACCGCTACTTTTAATGATAAACCTAACTGGTCATTCCAATATTTAGCCTGACTGCACGCTTCCCGTAAAACCCATTCACCGATCGGTACAATTAACCCGTTTTCTTCACATAAAGCAATAAATTTATCCGGCATGACCAATCCTAACACGCGATTTTGCCATCGTATTAATGCTTCAAATCCAATAATTTTTCCCGTCTGTAAACTCAGTAAAGGCTGATAATGAAGAAAAAATTCTTTATTTTCCAGCGCGTGTCTTAGATGCGATTCTAATTCCATACGTTCAGACATTTTTTCATTCATAGCTGGCGTAAAATAATAGCTCGTATTGCGTGAATTTTCTTTCGCTTTAAACATGGCGGCTTCAGCATTTTTAAATAAAATTTGCGCGTCCCTGCCATCGGAAGGCGCAATAGTAATACCAATGCTGGCGGAAGTAAACAGCTCCTTCCCCTCAATAACAAAAGCCATAGACAACATCACCAAAATTTTTTTTGCAACCACATCAGAATGCGTGGTAGACTCCAAATCCGATAAGATAATAAGGAATTCATCTCCAGCCATTCTAGCGACAGTATCGCTTTCCCGTACCGTCTCTTTTAGACGCTGTGAAACATGTTGTAATAAATGATCCCCATAGGTATGTCCCAGCGTATCATTAATTTCCTTAAACCGATCCAAACCAACCAACAGTACTGCCACACTTTTGTTCTCCCTCTGGGCCCGTGCAACTGCCTGGGTCAAACGATCAAGGGCTAAGACCCGATTAGGCAAATTTGTCAATCCATCATAATTCGCCTGATATTCCAATCGATTTTCATACTCTTTCCTCAACGTTATATCTTCTTCAATAGCGACAAAATGAGTGATTAAATCTTTGGCATTTTTGATGGGTGATATGGAAACATACGCCCAATATACTTCTCCATTTTTACGCCGATTACACAACTCCCCGCTCCAATTATGGCCCAAAAGAATGGTATTCCAGAGATCTTGATAGTCGGTCTGGGACGTGTAACCTGATTGTAAAAAACGCGGAGATTTACCAATAACTTCATTGGACGTATAACCAGTTATGTCAGTAAATTGGCGATTCACATATTCAATATGGCCGCTCAGATCCGTGATAATCACTGTGGCGGGATTTTGTTCCACAACCTGGTTGAGTTTAATGCTTAAATCTTTAACCTTTTGCTGTTCGGTAATATCAATGCCTACGCCAATTATAAAATCGACATCCCCTTCCCCATTTAAAATTGTTGAACCTCTCCACTCTACTAGAATTTCCTGGCCCCCTTTTGTCAAAACATGACTCATGCCAGAAAGCTGCCTTTTGGTTGAAATCAAATCACCAAACCGCGCGCGCAATAAATCGCGTTCATGTTCAGGAACCAGGTCATTCACATAATGAAGGCTTGAAGCTTCCTCCTTTTTATATCCTAACGCGGATAACATGGCATTGTTCATCAACAAGACTTTATGATTCAAATCAACAGCCACAAAAAAGACCGGAGAATTATCAAGAATAGAACTGGTAAAATTCTGTTCTTTGAGTAAGGCTTCTTCCGCTTTTTTTCTTTTGGTGATATCCATGCCGATTGATAAAACACCGGTCAATTTATTATCCGAGTCATAAATCGGTTTATTCGTCCAGTTGACCCAAACTCTTTCCCCATTCTTCCGCACATTTTCGTTTTCATGATTCACGAATTTTTCTGGCGCAGACAGCAATTCATCCACAAAATCTTTTAAATTCCTGCCGATTGAATCGTGTACTGGAATAATTTTATTAACAGGATTCTCTCCTATCAATTCTTCCGAACTATAACCAAAAAATTTCAAAGCAAATTCATTGGCAAAAGTAATCCGGCCATGAACATCCGTTTTAAGAATAATGCTGTTGGCGTTTTCTACCAATTCCCGGTATTTTTTTTCACTCTCTAATAAAGAAAATTCGACTCGCTTAGTTTCAGTCTTATCATCATATACAGCAACAATCTCTCCAGTTGACAATTTAAAAGCATAGTTCTCAACCCACAAGGATATACGGTTATCTTTATATTCTGTTGTACCTAAATGCTCAGTATTGCCGCTCATATTCACTTGCTGCAATAAGTTAATAAGACCCATATGTTTCGCAGAAGGAAACACTTCGGAAAGTTTTTTACCAATGACATCTTCACGAATCATGGAAGGAATCGCACAGCCCGCATTATTAATATCCACAAAAATAAAATCATGACCATCTTCAGTCGGACGATAAACAGCCACACCTTCTTTCATCGTGTTAAATAAGTTGCGGAATCGCTGTTCAGTAAAACTTAATTCCTGTTCCCACTTTTTTCGCGCGTTGATATCGGAAACAACCGCGAATCCGCCTTTCCAATTCCCTTTTTCATCAAAAATAAGTTGAGGCGAAATCAACCCAAAAAATATTGATCTATCTTTACGGTATAATTCAAGCTCATACGACGTACTCGCCTGATGACGGATCACACTCAAATGTTTCATGAACAACTCAAATCCCTGAGGCGTCAAAAAATCAAAAATCGGTTTACCCATAATCTCATCCGTTGTGAATCCCAGAAAATCACAAAATTTAGGATTAACATACTGGATTCGGCGGTTAGCATCAATCACACAAATCCCATCATTCATATTCTCAACCAATGAACGGTAACGTTGTTCATTAGCCGTTAATTTTTCTTCAAATTCAATCCTTTTTAATTCTTGAGAAGTAAACTGCCAAATCAAATATAATGACAGTAAAGCAATAATCCCCAATATACGCATAAAGATCCAGGTCAAATCTTTCAAATAAATATTAGTCTCTGTATTAATGTCATTGGCATAAAACCCTACCCCGATTATCCATCCCCAAGGTTCAAATTTTTTAATATACGCGATCTTGGGTATAACTTTATTAGGATGATCCTGCCATTGCCAAAGATATTTCACATAACCTTCGCCATGTTTATTCGCCACATCCACTATTTCCTTAATAAAATACTTCCCCGCTGGGTCAGTATAATTAAGAAGATTCGACCCTTCCAAATCAGGACGATAAGGATGTAAAAGGACAACGCCTTTATCATTCACAATCCAAAAATAATCTTTATGCCCCTCTCCGTACCTGATCAATTTAATCTGCCGCAATGCTTTTTTTTGGGCATCTTCAAGCGAAATCTGCCCGTGAGCGACTTGATCCTGAAATTCCCGTAACAAATCTGTAGAAATATAGGATACTTCTTTAATAAGCAATTTTTTTGATTCCAATATGCTGGCTTTAAAAGCTGGCAGGCTCAGATAAAAAACCGCAAAAAATGAGAGAAAAAATGTTAAGAAAACGGGAAGGATGTTACGAACAAGTATCTGCAACGAAATTTTTCTAAAATGATTATTTTTTCGCATAATATATGATACCATTTTTAATATGAATATTAAAGCTGATTATCACATCCATACCGCCCTCTGCGGCCATGCTAATGGAGAACCATTTGAATATGTCGAACAAGCTATTAAAATCGGCTTAAAAGAAATTGGTTTTTCTGACCATGCGCCCTTAGTCGCGTTTGATGATCCTACCGTGTCCATGGATTATAATGAATTACCGCAATATCATCGGCTGATTGAGGAAGTGCGTCAAAAATACCAAGATAAAATCATCATCAAAGTAGGTATTGAAGCAGATTTTTTTCCAGGTTATACAGATAAAACGCGCGATATTTTGAATGCTTACCCGTACGATTATGTTTTGGGTTCTGTACACTACATGGAAAAATGGGGATTTGATGACCCTATCCAACGGCAAATTTGGGATGAACGCGACGTTAACGAAGTTTATCGGGAATATTATCATCTCTTGCGCGCCAGCGCGCAATCAGGATTATTCGATATCATTGCTCACGTGGATCTGGTCAAAAAATTTGGGCATCGCGCGACGGATAATCTTACGGAAGAAATCATCAAAACAGCGAAAGTCTTCAAAGAGGCAAATGTGGCGATTGAAATCAACACCTCGGGTTTACGAAAACCAGCCAAAGAAATTTATCCTGCCCTTTGGACTTTGGAAATATATGCTAAAGCCGGCGTCCCGATAGTATTCGGGTCTGATTCTCACACACCGGACCAGGTCGCGAAAGATTTTGACAAAGCCAAAGATTTAGCTTTAAAAGCAGGTTACAAAGAATATCTGATTTTTTCAAAACGAAAAATTGAGCGGATCGAAAAATTATAACTTGCCTGAATAATTAAACAACTCTTCTACTTTATAATTCTTAGCCGTCGTAATATTAAGAGCGCGCCACACTTTCAGTTGAATTTTCCGGTTCAACCTGCGGCCTTCACGGGCTTTTTTCAACATCTTAAAACTTAATTGTTCAGTCGATGATTTGACGACCTGAGCATTATCCACTTTTAATTGATTCATGATTCCGTCGATAGGCTGAACGCCTAATTCAACGTTAAGGGGTTCTGAAAACTGCGGCATATTATTTGGCCTTATAATGCTGGTCGATAAAATCTTCAAGAATTTCCAAAAACTCTTCCTTAATTGCTTCACCTTTAAGAGTGGCAATCATTTTTCCCTGGGCATAAACCGGTGCTTGCATGTGTTCAGACGCTCCGGGTAAACAGATTCCAATATCCGCGTGCTGACTTTCACCGGGGCCATTCACCACACACCCCATAACCGCTATTTTAAGTTTCTCTACTCCGGGATATTTTTTCGCCCAGCGGACAATATTTTTTTTAATATGAACCCTCACATCTTCAGCCAGATGCTGAAAATAATCTGACGAAGTCCGTCCACAACCCGGACAACTGGTCACCATCGGATGAAAATGCCGTAATCCTAATGATTGCAGTAATGCTTTGCAAACTTCAACTTCACGGGCTCTAGGAACATTTGGCTGAGGCGTTAATGACACCCGGATCGTGTCGCCGATTCCCTGATATAATAATATCCCCAGTGCGGCAGAACTTGAAGATACGCCTTCTATATCTCCCCCGGCCTCTGTCAATCCTAAATGCAGAACATAATCGCATTTTTGGGCCAGCAACGCATAGACTTTGACCATATCCTGCAATTGCGACATTTTAACGCTTAATATGATTTTATTTTTGGGCAAACCAATTTTTTGGGCAATCAAGGCACTGTCGATCGCGCTTTTAATCATGGCCTGATAAGAAATCTCCGCGAATGATTTAGGCTGCTTTAATTTATCATTTTTTTCAACTAATTCCGCCAACACATCCTGATCAATAGACCCCCAATTTACGCCGATACGGACCGGTTTCTTATTGGCAATGGCCATCTTGATGATCTGCGAGAAATTATCATTATGATTCTTCCCTTTTCCCACATTCCCGGGATTTATACGATATTTATCCAGCAGTCGAGCGCATTCCGGAAACTTTTCCAGCAAAATATGGCCGTTATAATGAAAATCCCCGATAATAGGCGTTGAATATTTTTTACGAAGACGAGTTATAATTTTAATTGATGCCTTGGCCGCGGCTTCATCATTAATTGTCCAACGGACCATATCAGAACCGGCCTTGATCAAATCAACGGTTTGCCGATATGTGGCATCCACATTTTCCGTCGGAGTGTCCGTCATGGATTGGATGACAACCGGATGTTCTGAGCCAAGCAAAACCCGGCCCACTTGTACTGTAGGAGTTTTTCTGCGCTTATTGATCATTTTTTAATTATAGCGACTGTTTTATAAATTAACATTAAAAAAAATTTAACATTCTAGTTTTATTGGTAAGATATTAATTATGGAAATATATTTATCGAGAACTCAAGGGTTTTGTTCAGGCGTGGCGCACGCGGTTACTATTGTGGAAAAAGCCTTGGAAAAATACGGCACTCCACTTTATGTATATCATGAGATTGTGCATAACACGCATGTCGTGAATAATTTTAAAAACAAAGGCGTCACCTTTGTTGACGATCTTAACGGCGTTCCGGATAAAGCTGTGATTATTTTTAGCGCACACGGAGTCCCTCCGTCCACATTTATAGAGGCAAAGCAAAAAAACCTATACATCATTGACGCGACATGTCCCCTGGTCAAACGGGTTCATTATCAAGCCATGCAATTATCCGCAGCTCAATGCCACACGATTTTGATAGGGCATAAAGGCCACCAGGAAGTCAGTGGAACTGCCGGATATGTAAAACCTGAGCTTCTGCATTTTGTGCAAGACGTGAATGATATTAAAAATTTAAAGCTCGCTCCGGACGCCAATGTCGGTTATGTCACTCAAACCACGTTATCTGAAGATGAAACACACGAAATGATTAGCCTTTTAAAAAAACAATTTAAAAATCTGCGTATACCGGATCAATCTGATGTGTGTTACGCGACGCAAAACCGTCAAAATGCCGTGAAAGAGCTGGCTCAATTATGCGATTTTATTATTGTGTGCGGGTCTTCCAACAGTTCAAACACAAACCGGTTAAAAGAGACGGGTGAACGCTACGGAACAAAATCGATCATCATTGATAACCCGGAAGATTTAAACTTATCGCTATTAGAGAAAATAAAAAAATGCGGCATTACTTCAGGAGCATCTGTGCCCTATTACATCGTGGATAAAATGTTAGCCCGCATCCTGAAAACTTATCCTGACGCTGTTGTGCACACGTTCGATAATCCGGAGAAAAATACTCAATTTAAACTTCCTCCGATATAGAAAGAAACAGTCAATGCTTAAAATTAATGATCACCTTGAAATAAATACCGATGTTGTCCGCATGGAGCAATATACAACTTTTCAAATCGGCGGGCCCTGCCAGGGAATTTGTTCATGTCAAAACAGCGAAGAGATTTTATTCGCGCTTCACTATTTTCATAAAAATAAATTACCGTTTATCGTGATGGGGCAAGGATCTAATTTGCTGGTGTCAGATCAGGGACTGGATTGTTATGTAATCCGTTATTTTTCCGAAAAACCCTTTATTCTTCCGATTAACGAATGTGAACTCGAGGTAGATTGTTCCACAAAATTAGACGATCTGGCTGCTTACGCCGCAGAACATGGATTAAAAGGAATTAATTACGCGAGCGGCATTCCCGGAACAGTCGGCGGAGCAATTGTCGGCAATGCCGGCGCTTATGGACAACAAATCGGTGACATTGTCAAATCTGTTTTAATCTACGATACTGAAAATACCTGCGCCAAGACTTTGACTCCCGAAGATCTCAAATTCGCTTACCGGGAATCACGGCTCAAACATTCCAGCGAGGTTATTCTTTCGGCCCGCCTTGCCTTTACGCATCAGCACAAATCAGAATTACTGGCTGAACGGCAGACAATTCTCAATGAAAGAAAGTCCAAGCATCCTGACTGGAAAACAATTCCGTCAGCCGGGAGTGTGTTTAAAAATGTCGCGCCAACATCAGACGGAGGACGGCGCAAATCAGCAGGCTGGTTCTTAGACGAAGCCGGAGCCAAACACTTCGCCTTTAACGGCGCCAAAGTATTCCCGAGCCACGCCAACATTATTATTAAAGACGGCCCTTGTTCCGCGCAGGATGTATTAAATTTGATTCAAAAAATGCAAACCGCAGTAAAAAATCAATTTGGTATTGAATTGGAACCGGAAGTAAGGATGTTGGGGAAATTTTAATTACGCCATCTCCACTTTGATATCAGGATTAATTTTCTCTTTCAAAATTGACTCAATGAATTTCAAAGTCCCATACGCCGCATGAGGACAGCCGCAGCAGGAACCTTTATAGTCAATTTTCAAAACATTGTCTTTATAGCTGATAATATTCAAATCCCCTCCATCACGTTGTAACATAGGACGAATCTCTTCATCAACAATTTTCTTTATTTCATCCATGATAATTTTCCTTTCTAAAATTTCGTAAAGTGTTTCTTAATATACCCTTCCATCAGCTCAATAGCTTCGTCTTTGCATTGGCCGCAGACTGTGCCGAGTTTAGTTTTTTCCTGCAACTCGACGTAAGTACGCGCGCCTTCTAAGACAGCGTCTTCAATTTCATGGTCTGTTACATTCATGCATTGGCAGATCGTGCGGGCTTCTTCTTTTTGAATTTTATTATCCTGGCCATTCTTTTTATAATAATCATTAATCGCGGCGCGCAGGGCTTTATCGCCTAAAACCGAACAATGAATTTTATGATCCGGCAAACCGCCTAATTGTTTATTAACATCTTTAGGAGAAATCAAAAAAGCTTTATCAAGGGTCAGGCCTTTGACCATTTCCGACAATGCCGAGGTGCTCGCGATAGCGCTGGCGCAGCCATAGGTTTTCCAACGGATATCTGTAATAATATTTTTGGCCCGGTCGACTTTGATTTTCATCATCATCTGATCACCGCATTTCATATTCCCGACCATGCCCTCGCCATCCGCCGCAAATTCCTCACCCGGCTTCAGCACATTACGAGGATTAATGAAATGATCTTTAACAACATCGGTATAAACCCAATCAAATTCGTCAGCCATAAGTTAGTCCTTTAATAAGCAGTGGAAATGTCTCTTACTTTTTTAACCACTTGCGTCATTTTTTCGATCGTATACAGGATTTCTTTTTCAGTAGTTTCCCTTCCTGAACTGATACGGATCGAACCATGCGCGCGTTCAACAGGTATGCCGGTTGCCAACAGAACATGCGACGGATCCAATGAACCTGAGGCGCAGGCTGAACCAGTCGATACGGCAATGCCTTCCAAATCAAGATACAAAAGAATTGATTCGCCCTCGACTCCGCCAAACGAAACATTCAAAGTCCCGGGCAAACAATCTTCCGGATGTCCGTTAAACGATATATCGGAAATATTTTTCTGCAGGCCTTGCTTCAAAATTTGTTTAAGCTTGAGCAAGCGTTTAGCTTCATCCGGCATTTCTATTGTACGCATATCCACCGCTTTACCAAACGCGATGATTCCCAAAGTATTCTCTGTTCCGGCGCGGCGGCCTTTTTCCTGATGCCCGCCTCTGATCAACGGGCAAAAACGTACGCCTTTTTTCACATACAAAGCTCCGACCCCTTTAGGCCCATATAACTTGTGGGCGGAAATCGTCAAAAAATCCACATCCAGATTTTTCACGTTAATCGGCATTTTTCCAACAGCCTGTACCGCGTCCGTATGAAACAAAGCTCCTGAATGATGCGCGATCTGCGCCAGCGTTTTAATATCCTGAATTGTCCCAATTTCATTATTCGCTGTCATCACGGAAACCAAACCGGTTTTATCCGTGATCAATTTCTCCAACTGATCAACTTTGACTTTACCATATTGATCAACCGGCAAATATTGGACTGTCGCACCCCGGTTATCAATGCATTTGGATGATTCCAGAATACAAGGATGTTCGATCGTTGAGGTAATAATTTCATGGCGCGCGGTCTGGCAATGACATTTATTGGGTGAACAGGGAACCATGGACAGCACTGTGTTGTTCGCTTCCGTCCCGCTGCCAACAAAAAAAACTTCTTCCGGGTCAGCACCAATAAAATGGGCCACTTTACCGCGGGCTTCTTCTACTAACTTACGCGCTTCCCGCCCGAAACTGTGCATGCTGGAAGGATTGCCAAATACATCCAAAGAATCAGCAATTATCTTTTTAACTTCCGGATGCAAAGGCGTCGTGGCGTTATGATCTAAATAGACACGGAGAATTGGCATATTGTTTTATCCTAATTTAAGAGTATGTAGTATGTAGCATGTCGTATGTAGTAAAAAAACAAAAACAACGCTATTTTACTTTAACAAATTTAACTTTTTTGTTCTTTTTTCAATCGCTTTTGCCACATACCACATGCTACATGCTACATACTGTTTTTATTATTTTTCCAGTAAGAATATACAATTAAGCGCTAAAAGATTTTTAAAACGGTTAATCACTTGATTTTTCGCGATCCCTTTTTCTTTAAGAATTCTGATTTTATTCTCATCGCAAAAATCCCGGAAATCCTTGATACTTAAAAAACGTAAGTTGGGTGTATCAAACCACTCAAACGGCAGTTCTTTAGTGACCGGAACCCGGCCGTTAAACATGATCTGTAAACGCGCCTCCAAAGAACAAAAATTCGGGATACCGACAATGACTTTTTTACCAATGCGGAATGATTCCAAAATAACCTGTTTCGGGTAATACACCTGCTGTAAACTTTCATTCAAGATCACATAATCAAATCTCTTATCCGAGAAATCCGTCAATTCTGTGTCAATATCGCCATGATTAACGCTTAATCCTTTTTCAATGCACTGGTATATCAATTTTTCGTCGAGTTCAATGCCTGTCACCCGGCACTGTTTTTGGTCTTTCAGCAAATACATTAAATCTCCATCCCCGCACCCTAAATCCAAAACCGTTGCTCCCGGTTTGACCATATCCAAAATAATTTTAAAATCTAAACGTAACGGATTATTTTCCATTAACAATACCTGCCTCTTTAGCCACCCTATCCACAAAATGCAAAATCGCTTTTGACTGGTTATCCACTTCGACCAAGAACGCGTCATGGCCATATTTGGAATTGATGCCAATGTCTGTCACATCCAAACTATTCGCTTTAAGCGCTTTAACAATCTGTTTGGTTTGAGTCGGCGGATACAACCAATCCGAAGTAAAAGAAACGACCAAAAATTTTGATTTAACTCCGGCAAACGCGTCTATCAGCTTACGGTCAGAAGCAAGGTCGAAATGATCACATGCTTTTGACATATATAGCCACGAGTTAGCATCAAAACGCTGGACAAAACTATCTCCCCGATATTTAAGGTAATTGGCGACTTCGAAATGAGTTGAAAAATCATAACCCAGCCGTTCTGTATCAATCACTTTACGTCCGAATTTTTCTTCCATGGAATGGTCGCTCATATAAGTAATATGCCCGATCATGCGCGCGACAGCTAAACCGCGGGCGGGCACAGATTTTCCATAGTAATCACCGTTCTGCCAATCCGGGTCTGCCATAATCGCGTTACGCGCTACTTCATGAAAAGCGATCTGTTGGGCAGAATGACGATAATTGGTCGCGATAACGATGGCAGATTCAAGCGCGTCCGGATATAAAACTGACCATTTAAGGGCCTGCATCCCGCCCATTGATCCTCCAGCCGCGCACAACAATTTCTTTATTCCTAAATGATCGATCAATAATTTCTGGACTACTACCATGTCCCGGATCGTCACAACCGGAAAACTCAAGCCATATGGCTTTCCGGTATTTAAATTTATCGTAACCGGACCAGTTGTCCCTTTACAGCTCCCCAGAACATTTGAACAGATAACGAAGTATTTATTCGTATCAAAAGCTTTACCCGGGCCAATCATAGAATCCCACCACCCTGGCGTTTCTGAACCTTTATGATATCCCGCGGCATGCGCGTCACCTGTCAAAGCATGCAAAATGAGTATAGCATTCGACTTCTCTTTATTCAGAACACCATATGTCTCATAAGCCACAGTAATAGGGCCTAGCTTCTCCTTGCATTTGAGTGTTAGCTCATGAGGAGGTTCGCAACAGGTAAAATATTGCGTTTCAACTATACCGACAGATCGTTCGTCCATAATATTATGTTTATATTTTTATAAAATTTAATATTAAAATTAAGAAACCAAAATTGATAATTTATAAACGGGAGGTCAGGAGACCTCCCCTACAGATAACCTATATTGTTTCTCATTTTACTTCACTATTTCCTAAATTCAAGGGGAATATCAAAAACAGGGCCAAGTAAACGGTTACTGGGAAAATTGTTTAAACCTGCGGCATAAAACAAATGATTTATCGACGATAACACTCTTGAAAACTAGGTTGGCATTTCACTATTTCATCATGCTATACTCTAAGTGGGTCAAATGTTCTTTATAGATGTTAAAGGTAAACTACTCGAAAGAGTGGGGCCCGTGAACCATGTAAGGTTCACGGTCCTGAACCCAACGTGGTTCAGGAACAAAGCCGTGAAGCTAAAGTAATTTATTACTAAGCTTGTCTGGTTGCCGATAGGAATCGTTAAATCCATTTCACTTCAGCCCTCTCTCTTTTATGAGGGTTTTTTTATTGGCCCTAAAAAGGCAAGGAGCTGAAGATGAAAAAAATACTGTTTATTTTTTTAATGGTTATAGGCGCGTCATATGCCTGGGCAGAAACACAAAGTTTCAATATATCCTTAACTATTCCAGCTATTATCGGCGTCAATGTACCAATGCCCACTTATTCACCCACAGCTGACACGCTTAAACAAAACACTGAAAACAACAACGCCAGCCAGCAAATATCAACAGAATCCATTTTCAAAGACGGGCAACAAACCATCATCAAAACAGTTATGGTAAAATAATCACCGCGTCGGTGGGCCATTGGACCTCCGAGGCGGTGGTCCCTCGGTTTATTTTCCTTTTAACGGCACATAAAATACATACGTTGAACCTTCTTCGATTGTTAATGACTTCTGAAGTTTGATCTTCGGCAAATAATCCAGCGGAATTGAATTTATATCAACGCTCAAGCGGTGATTACCCGGCAATACATTTTGGAATGTGTAGGTTCCTTCCATATCCGAATAAACTGTCGTTTTACCGTCTAAGAATATCTTCACTTGACCAATAGTTTTTTCACCTGTATCAGGTTTGCCGTTATTATTCTCATCCACAAATACCATCCCGTAAATGCTCGTGTTGGTAGAGGTGCCAAAACTCAGTAATTGGGTTTTATATGCGGCCAAATTAACGGTCTTTGTATTAGGAGTTGATAACACATACCCCGGTGGCAAAGAACCGACATCAATCGAAACAGTCACGAGTTTCGCTCTGATCTTTCCAAAATAATGTCCATTCTTATCAGTCTTGACTTGTTTGCGGCCGATCTTAATTTTGACATTGGGCAAACCAGGTTCATTATATTCGCGGCTGCCATTTGAATTAAGGTCTTTAAACACATACCCTTCAATCCGCCCCACCGCTGTCCACGCGAATGGAGTTTCCAGAGAAGTTTTCACGCCGCCCCGCACATCCAATTCAGTATACATATGGCCGCCCGGAATCGAAGGCCACACTTTGCGTGTGCGGCCATCTAAATAAAGTTGAAAATCTTCCGATACTGAATAAGTTGAAGTAATTCCACCGTTAAAACTATCTTCCCCGGCTAAAAAACTGTTGATAGCTGCCGCGTTTTGCTCTCTCCGATAAGACACATCTAAAGCATTGTTTAAGTGATCGCCGATCTGATTATTGTAAGATAACCCCGTCGTTAAAACGCCGGGCATAACAAATTTGCCTGTAGAAAAATTATAAATCCAGGAATACTGATATGTGGTGTAAGAGGTTAAATCTTTTATCAACGGGACACTCATTCCCGCCGTTGTTGAATAACGGTCATAATCGGATTCATCAGAAAAACTATACCGGCTTTTTTGATACATTCCCTGAATATACGCGTTCATTTTTTGATTCCCCCAAATCGGAAGATATTTCGAATACGTTGAGGAATATTGAAAATTCGTGCGAGGGGAAAGCTGTTGCGGCGTAGTCGTAAAATAAATAGCCTGATTGATTGTACCATCGGTCGTAAACGGTACCACCAGCGTGGAATTAAAATCATAATTCAGTCCATTAGGATTTTCTTCATTCGGTAAAAGCCGATCCTGAAAAGTGTCTAACGAAGCTGTCCAATTCGCATCTGTATAAGGAGTCCAATCCAATGTTAATAGCCCGCCTACCTCCCCCTGGCCTGACGGCGCACCAGTAATCGTTTTGAAATCCGGTTGAATATTCCGGTAACTGACCCCTGTTTTTAAACCATCCACTTCATAAACACTTTTTACAGTGTGGGCCGTACGGCTTTGGTCATACGCCACTTCTGCTTCATTTAAAACATTTTTAAACGTCCTAGCCTGCCCTTGCAATGAAAAAACTTTTTCTTTTAGGTTTTCATCCCGGTCCAGTCCATAGCCACGGGCATAATTAAAGGCAAGCTTGTTATCCCGTTCTGGAAATAACTCCACTCTAGTCCCTTCAATAAACGCATCGCGTGGGTGTGTTGAGGCCTGGCCAGAGGATAACAAACCATAACTGTTTTGTTCCCGTCCCCAAAAACTGGTTAATCCAATAGTTTTATGCAGAATTTCTCCCTTACCGGTCAACCCACGATAATTCTCTCCGGTCACAGTCAGTGGAGAGAAGGTGGTCATAGCATCGTAGCCCCGCAACTCGAGCTTTTCAAACGGATAAATTCGGGCATCAGTCAACCCGACGGTATAATACGTCGGCGGGGTCTTATCCGCGAATTTTTCCATGGTCAAACTGCTGTCAAATTTTCCCACCGGTACTTCCCCGACCACATTAACATTATAAATTATACCTAAATTGAGTTTACGTAAATTTGAATACGACGGACCGCTATAAATAGAACTCCAATCCACAGAACTGCCTACCCGGAACGGTTTAGCAATTTGAAAAATTTGTTCCCGCTGTAACGCCATACTATTCCGGTCAAGGGGCACGATCACGTTCACATCGAAACTCCACCGCCCTTTATTATCCCAAACATACACGATGGTCGTCCCCAAACTCACAGCCTTAACTAAAATCTGATCCCGGTCAATCCGTTCAATTTCTAAAGAACCAGGTGAGACGACTAAAAATTTATCTATATTTTTTCCTTCTATTAAAATTGCGGTTCGAAAACTCAGGCGTAATGGCGCGTTCGGCTGATGTTTCCAAGCTTCATCGTTGAGTTTTAAAGTTGAAGAAGGTTTGACCTTCGGAGCTGGAAGTTCTTTAGCTTGTCGACCTTCGTTTAATCCAACAGATTGAGATGGCACATCCAAAATAGGCTGAGTATTGGTTGTTTGAGCCGGAAAATTTTCTAAAGAAACAGCCGTTTGCTCTCCCTCGGCTTCATTCAATGACTGGTTAATTAAATCCAGCCGGTTAAATGGTTTCGTCTTTTGTTCAACCGTTTGCAAGGCCTGTTGCACTTTTTGTTCGCGGGATATTTTATTTTTGATCGGAGCATGCGGAACGATCAGATAATCTAACGAAGGCGGAGCATCAGATGACTCTGCTTTATCAGACGAAATAACGACCACTTTATGATCCTGCAAACGTTTGATGAGATTGATATATTCTTTTGGTTCTGTCGTTGATGGCTCGACTAATTGTGCCTCAGAAAAATAGCGGATCGCGGAATTGTAATCTTTGCGGCCAAAAGCACTTTTACCTTTTTGAAGGCAATAAGAATACGCCATGGAATATTCGGTTGAATATCCATTATCAACAAAAGAAAAAATTAATAATATTAAGATTAAATAGAAACGGAATTTTCCCAGCATGCTGGAATTGTAACATCCCAATGGAGGGCATAAAAGGAATTAGTCAGAAATTTTAGTAATCTGATAATTACCGGAAGCATCCTTTGAAAACGTGATTTCTTTGACGACGGAATCACCCTCTTGTAAATCTAAGGTCAATACTAATGTCTGAATGCCGCTTGATGCTTTTAGTGGAATTGTCACATCCGTATTTTTTCCCGGAGGAAGATAAATATTTTCCAATTCTCCCCGGTCACTCACCATCCCGTCATTCGTCATAACATAATAGATAGCATGCGCGACTAAGATCACATTGCCTTTATTTGCTATTTTTGCTTTGATCGCGGATCCGGAAACAGCCACATCCGAGATGACCGCTTTCTTATCTTTATCTGTCGGTTCGATAAAAAACAAACTTCCGACCCGCGTGACAATATTAACGCCTTTCCCTTCAATCACTGCGGCTTGCGGCCGATTTTCAAAAAACAATACCCCGTAATGCCCTTCATGAATAGCCGCAGGAACTTTAACCGAATAAGAAATTTTCTGATTACTGAGAGGGGGCAATTTAAAACTTTCCGGAGAAAAACTCACCCAATCCGCGGCTGACGCCAGCCCTAAACCTTTGGCTAAAAATTCTTTATTACCATCATAGGGGGAAACATAATTAAAATCCTGCCAATACACTTTGATATCCAATGGTTTATCAGACGTGTTATGCACGGTGATTGAACCGCTCACCGTGTTGCCCGGTTCCGCGTTAATATTGATTTTCCCTTCTTCCAAAAAGATCTGCGCGAATGCGCTTGATACGAGGACAAACACCAAGATGATCGACAGTATAATTTTTTTCATAGCTACCCCCATTGGTATTAAGCGGTTCTGCCAGTCTTAAATTTAAGATTAAACAGAACCGCCCAATATTTTTATCACTACAACGTATTTAATTAATTCGTTGTTGCTGAAACCGTCAATGTACCGCTATAATCACCAGTCACATCTGCTGCTGTTGTAAAAGTCAGATCTGAATCTGGAGTTGATCCATCCGCCTTACCACGCCAAATACCTAAATAAATACGGAACCATCCTGGTGATAAAGTGGCTTTAGGAATACTAGGCGGGATATTCCTAAGTGCCTTTGTGGCAAGGTTCGTTTCCTTAGTATTTCCCGGTTGGGTTGTATCATATACAGCTTTTTGTAAAGTAGCCAAAATCCTGTATCCCAAACCCTTTGTCGCTGCTCCAGGAAGAGCTCCTTCTTTATAGCTCAAAGTAACCGTAACCGGCCTACCAGCTGTATTTGATGCTTCAATCACATAAGATGTATTACTATAAAAAACTTTGTTGACATCATCAAACTTAAGAATACCAAAATCTAGTTTCGGGCCGATATCTGTGGTCCACACATAGTCTGCTCCACCCGACGCGTTAGCTGTTCCCTGATGTGACACGAGCAGAATATCACCTGCTGATGTAGGAACATTCGCGGAAACCGTGTAGTCATTCGCTTCAGCGATGCTGAAGACAAATGCTGTCGCGGCCAGCGCCATAGTTAATAAAATTAGTTTTTTCATTTTCTCTTCTCCTTCTTGGTTTTACTTCTTAGTTTTATTTTGTATGACTTTATTTTTCCCCTAATGTATATATGACCGATGTTGTATAATTTCCGGCATTAATTTCCGGATACGCCAACAATCGATAAAAAATTTTAAACTGCGCTGAAGAACCCTTCGAATCTGAAAAATAAACCGGTGTTTCGGCAATGTCCGCGGAATTAAATTCCGTATCTTTCACGCGTCCGCTTTGATCCGGCAGGATTTCTTGTTTCGTGGTGAAATACCGCTTGTCAATGATCATACCGTGCTCATTTGTCAAAGGTGAAATAAAATGCTGTAAAACCACATACGGCTTGTTTAAGTTGCTTTCCACCTTTATCAACGCCTCGCGAACTTGCGGTGGAGAATCAGGAACAACTTTGCTGAAATTCATTCCTCCATCAGGAAATTGTACGTCTATTTTAAAGACCGGTTTAATGTCAATAACCAAATCCAAATCATAGGTTTTTTGCCATTCCACACTCTCGACTATGTAACGCACGTTTCCTCGATACTTTCCTGCTTTTTGGGTATTGACTTGGTCCTTGTTTAAATCAAAAATTACCGCAATTTTTTCCGAATCCTGTTTTCCAGAATAAACCAACACACGCTTGGAGGATATGCCGCTTAATGCCTGAACTACGGGTGAAGATGAAGCATTTTCCGTTCTAAAACGAAACGCGTCGTGAGAAATCAACATTCCTTCATCATTGCGCGGATAAGTTGAAAATTCCTGGTAAATCCGCATATCCTGTCCGTGATTACCTTTAAACTCTATGTTGATGACATCAAAGTTGATACTTTTAGCATTGTAAGAACGGTCCTCTCGTTCCCGCAAATGGCCGCCGGTCACCTTCATTTCCAATTCGCTTGGCGCTTCGATATTAATGTTTAAAATCGCTTCGCCCTGACCTGACCCACCGATAGTCCGCACTAAATATTGAATTCTGGAAGAAAAATTCCCTGATCCCCTTAATTGTTCCGGATCGATACGATAAGCAATCGTAAATGAATCGCTCGCGCCTGATGGACTGGAAGAATATAGCAATTGATCTGATATACCAACCGTTTCAGGTACTTGCGCGTACATTGTGCCTGAGGCGCTGGATCCACTCACCGTATACGCCTTCATCACATTCGGCAGGAGCATGTCTCCCCGTTCATTCCTCAAGCTGTCGATCAGTCTCTGAAAAACCTGATATTTTCGGCCTTCTGATGAATTCACGCGGATTCTCACTTCTGAATTAACATTCAGACGCATCTGTGCGGATGTGAATTTGATGGTCTGTCCTCCCTGCACCGAAGAAGCGGATACACTGATTGCCGCTGCACTGTTGGAAGCAAAACTTCCCGCAGAAAAAAAACATACCACCCATATAAATAATAATTTTATTTTATTTTGGATCATGGAGCATCATCCTTTGTACGTCCAGTATAAGTTACGGATCTTAGACTGTCAATACACCCAAAAATTTATTTCAAAGAGCAGAAAAAATTATATCAATTGGTCGTGGTCGAAATGGTGAGTGTTCCCATATAGGTACCAGGTTTATCCGTTGAATAAAACGGTTCCCCCCCTCTGCTCATAAGATCTTTTTCTTGTCCACTCAGTAAACCGACATATAATCGTAAATATCCTCCCGTTAACAAAGTCTTACTAATCTGTTCGCCAGCAGATATTTCTTTAAAAATTTTCCAACCATGTCCGTCGATAGCTTGTTCTTTATTATTCACGACTTTAATAAAATTAACCATGCCTTTATATCCTAGGCCTTTTTTTTGCGAAGGAGGCATTGATCCTTCAGTATAACGAATAGTGACATTCACGCTTCCTGCTCCGCCAACTGGACTAACATTGATCGCGAAATATTTAGGAGCAATCCAAATTTTATTATCAGAATCAAAAAGCAAATTCCCAAAATACAAGCTGTCCACTGCAGAAGACCAATCGATATTAACCACTGATGTTTTGGAACTTAAACCTGAACTCATACTACTACTTCCCGTTGCTATAGCAAATGCCTCAATTTTCGCGCCCGTAGCCGCAGGAACAGTCGCGGAAATTTGAAAATTAATCGGTTCTGCCGCTGGTGTTGCAAAAGCGGCAGACGCTATAGCCAAAATAAAAAAAATAAATAAAAAAATTTTTTTCATTTTCATGTTTTTTCTCGCATAAAAATATTTAAAAACGATTAGATTTTGATATTGAATATATTTCCGTGGCACCAAAAGTATAAAATATATATAAGAAGGTGTCAAGGGCAAGCAAGAAAATTGGCCCAATCTTAAATGTAACAATATCAATGAGTTACATGTTCAGCCTTTAAAATATACGCAGACGCGGCGGTAATTCGGACAGGCAAACACATTGAGGGCTTAATATTGGCATGAGGCAAGATAACCAATTTATTCGTATCGGTCCTGGCTTCCCAATCATCCGGAGATTTAGATGTGCCTTTTTGTTCAATCAAAACTTCCTGAATCTGACCAATCAACTCTCGGTTTTTTTGAGTGGAAGTTTCTTTTTGAAGCGCGTTAAGTAAAACAATCCGCCGGGTTTTTTCTTTTTCTGAGACGTCATCCGGGTATTTTTTCGACGCCAATGTCCCTTCCCTTTGTGAATATTTAAAAATAAAAGCCGCGTCAAATTCAACCTGTTTCATCACCTTAACTGTGTCTTCAAATTCATCATCTGTTTCTGTCGGGAATCCCACGATAATATCCGTTGTTATCGCTAACTGCGGGCACACTTTTCGAAACTTCTTAATCTGTTCCATAAATTGCTTCTGCGTATAATGCCGGTTCATTAATTTCAAAATACGATTATTCCCGGACTGAAGCGGAAAATGAATATGTTTACAGATCTTAGGATCCTGAGCGATCAAATCAATCAAATGGGGTGGAAAATCTTTAGGGTTCGGTGACATGAACCGGATACGACGGATCCCTTTGATCTGACTGACCATTTGCAATAATTGCGTAAAATCCACGCCATCATAATTATAAGAATTCACATTCTGTCCCAGCAAAGTCACCTGCGGATATCCTTCGTCAGCCAGTTTCTTGACCTCATCAACTATGCTCGCCGAAGAACGACTGCGTTCGCGGCCGCGCGTATACGGCACCACGCAGAATGAACAAAAATTATTGCACCCGCGCATAATCGAAACCCACGCGTTCACGCCAGGTTTACGCTTCGGATAAATTTCTTCATAAGTTTCAATATCAGAAAGAACAAAATCAGCCGGCCGCTCATGCTTAATCCCCTGACGGATTAAGTCAGGAAGTTTTTTATAACTATCCGGCCCAGCAAAAAAATCCGCCCTGAATTTCTTATCCGCCAGCAAATGATCTTTTTCATGGCTGGCAATGCACCCCAATAACCCGATGATCGGCGATTTCTTGCCTTTAAACCGATGCCGGATCTCACAAATCTCCCCTTTAATCTTCCGCTGAGCATTATCCCGCACCGAGCAAGTATTCAACAAAATAATATCCGCAGCCTCTTCTTTATCGACAAAGGCAAATCCGTCCGCTCTCAATATCGATTCGATCAATTCCGAATCATATTCGTTCATTTGGCAGCCATATGTCCTCAAAAATATTTTCATAATAGCCCTCCAGAAACGACATATAGGTCGTGCCGTTTCCACAATTTTAATACTAGAAAAACTGGCCAGCCGTAGGTGCGAGAAATATTTTTTTCTTTAGGCTGGCTTTCCATTAAATCCGAACGCATGCTTATCTCGAGATTAAGAGTCCATCGATCTTAAAAACATTAGATCCTTCGCCAATAAGGCTCAGGATGACACGTTGTGTTCTGAAATAAAACTCAGGACAATATATGTCGTCATTCTGAGAAGCGCAGCGCCGAAGAATCTAAACCAACCCCTCGGACAAATCTTTCCATTCTGAATTATTAGCTTTGATTAAGTCGATTTTCTTGCTCCGCAACCAACCTTTAATCTGCTTCTCTCGCGTTATCGCATTTATCATGTCATCAAATACTTCAAAATAAACCAACTTATTCACATTATATTTCTTAGTAAATCCATCTACCAGTTTATTCTTATGCTCATATATTCTTTTGAGCAAAACACTGGTCACGCCCGTATACAGGACTTTATTATTCGCGTTCGTTAAAATATAAACATATCCGTGTTTTTCAGTCATAATTCAGATTCTTCCGTTCACTATGTTCAGTGTCAGAATGACAACTTACGTCTACTCATTCGAGGGAGCAATTCCGAGACCATCATACTTATCTCACCAATTAAATTTTGAACGGTACGCTGTAATGACTTTAAATTTTCTGTTTGTTCTTTCAGACGCTTATCATTAATAGTATAACCTTGAATCAAATGCTGTTTTAAAACATTCGTCGCCCAAATGCGGAATTGCGTGCCACGTTTTGATTTAACCCTATAACCAACCGAGATAATAACGTCTAAATTATAGAATACCGTGTCATAGGTCTTGCCGTCGCTGGCAGTTATCCGGAAATTCCGGATAACTGAAGTTTTGCTTAATTCTTTCTCTTTAAAGATATTAATAATATGTTCGTTAATCGTACGAACATCTTTATCAAAAAGAGCGGCCATCTGCTTTTGAGAAAGCCAGACAGTTTCCTCTTTCAACTGGACTTCCAAAGTCGCATTCTCTCCCTTGGGACGAAAAATAACCACATTACCTAAATTTGATGTGTCTATTTTATTCATAAATTCTCCTTAAAAATTCAACTAAAGTCATATAATATTGCACCCATCGGAGCCATAGGTTTGAAAAACTAATCCAAGGCCAAAGCAAATTTTATGGCTTTATCAACAGCATGCATTTTTTCAGCTTTAAGGGCGCAAATTCTTTCCGTTAGGATGGATTTTCTAATAGTCGTAATAGTATCTAAATCCGCAACGCATAATTCGGGCAAGCCATCTTTTTTATTGAGAGGTATTTCAACAGGGATATTCCGAACTGTGGTCGTTATTTGCGCTACAGGCACAGCGTTGCGCACATTGTAAGCTTCGTCATTTCGCCTCGTCTCATTTCAATCCCTCCTCTATAAATGCATCAGCAGAAAGTTCCTCCATCGCCTTTACCTCATTTATAGATTCGGGTTGGTGACGATACCTCTCCTCATACTGTTCTACCATCTTTTGTTTTTCTCGATTGTCTAACCAAAACCGAATAGCTGTATCAATCAGAAAGCTTCTTTGTTCTCCTGATTCTTTACGAATTTTCTCGATACGTTTTAAATCCTCAGCAGGTAAACTGATCGCGATTTTTGTAGCTTTAATCATATGTGTTTCTTTTCCTACTAACAGTATAATATATTTCATATCAATAGGAAAAATATTTTAAAACCTATAAACACTTATTTTTTCATTTATGTATCCAGCCTTGTCACCTTAAACTTTACTTTCCCTCCGTCCGGACACGTTGTGCCGGTTTTACAATTCGGATTTTTTTCAAACGAAAAAGTGGCACCGAAATTCATTGCGAATAAAATCGGAAATAACAAATGATAAGCCGCTCCGCAGAAGCCGTCAGGGGTTTTAAGCCCAGTGACTTCCCATTTATCTCCGACTTTGTAGCCATAATGACAGGTATTATCACTGTATTCGACTTCGATCAGCATTTTTTTCGGTTTAGGGCCGGTGGGTTTTACTGTCTGCGGAACAACGACCACTTTGCCGTCTTTATCTAAAAGTTCGATTTTAAAAGCCATTTTCCCGCCGTCCGGACAGGTATTAATGATCGACGCGGTATTTTCCATAAATGGAAATCTGCCGCCGAACGTTAAAGCGTGCATGGCCGGAAACGCGGCATGCGCGATGCCTAAACAAAAATGTTCCGGCGCATGAGTAAAATCTTTTAAAATAAACTCATCGCCGACTTTGTAATTGTGGTAACAAAAATTATTATCATTTTTGACTACAGTAAATTTAAGTTGAGGAAAAGTCATGCCGCCTAATTTAGTATCTTTTTCTTTTTGATTTTGATGACAATTTTCTGTGCACATAATAAACCTTTCACGTTAAAAGATGAGTTGTTTTAATTGAATCATTGGCCCGCTCCCATATAATTTAGTTTCTCCCACATTATTTTAGAAATAATTTTATTACTTTTAGGGCCATAATGTACACCATCACGAGCAAAATCAAACTGATCAGGAGGTAATTTTAAAAAATCGTCCATTAAATTTAAGCAAATAATGCCCTTCTTTTCGCTCAAAGAGACCATGTCAACATATTGCCTACGAAAAAGTGGGTCAGTGGCATATTTTCTTATATCCTGCGCCGTGGGAAGATAGACCAAAATAAATTTTTTATTATCCCCGTTCGCTTCAGTATTTATCTTTTCAAATATTTTTTGTGTAACGATTATAGCTTCAGAATTATTGTTCATCATATTTTTAAATAAATTTTTTTTCTGAAACTGACAAATTACCGTTGCCAATAATTTATAAGATATCAACCCTCCAATAAAAGGCGGAGATTCATACTTTGCCGTAAAATATGACCGGTCATAAGCCCGAAGATAATTTTTCAGGACATCACTGCAATCAGAAAAATTATTTCGTTGTAAATCCTCATAGGTTTTATATGGTCTTGAGATCAATTCTAACTTGTTTTGCCTTACGATGAACCGGGAAAACAGCGGGTAATTTTCCCAACCGTCAAGCTGTCTTAAAACGTTAATATCTCTCCATAAATCCAAGCCTGGAACAAAAACCAACACAGCCACATCATAGTCAATTTTATTTCGTAAATTTTCATATCTCAAAAACGACTGGCCCATGCTGTAACCATCCACGCCCAAATTTACAAATTCTAAATTATCGCTTTTTTGGTTGAGAAAAAAAGGCCAGGTTTCCTCTTGAGGAACTCGGCTACAATTGGTGAATGAATCACCAAAAATTATAATCCTTTTTTTGCCAGGCAATATATTTTTCGATATATCTTCTCTGGCCCGCGCTCCCCAATTATTGGATTGCCACCAGCCGTTACGTGATACCGCGTTTTCAACTGGAACAAAACCCAGAACCGGGTCTTCTTTCAAAATACCCCACAAATCACCTTTGGTCATTTGCTGACCATCGACAACCCAGCCCACTGCCAGTTGATCATAATCAGCCTGAAATTTATCGCCAAAAGTTATCTTAAACGGAGGCAATTCTTTACCCCAAAGCACCCCGTAACACTTCGGCGATGGCTTAATAAACGGTCTGGTTCCAAGTTCAAATATCAATAAAAAAAGAAATATTGAACTGACAGCCAAAATGATATTTTTAGAAATTTTCATTTTTATCAATTTAATAATTATTTTGCTTCTGGCGGAAAATAAACCTCAACAGGCCTCCGCTACCATTTTCGCATATAGTTAACACATCAACTATATATTAAAAAAACTTTAATCTTTTAACGAGCGAAACCATTTGATCATCATTTCTGATAAAATCTTCTGCTCTGTCCCAGATAATTTATCCGTAATCTCTTTCATGGTTTTCATATACTCAGGCCAGGCCTGATCCAAAATCTGCGCCCCGCGTTTTGATATCCGCGCGACTTTAATTCTACGGTCTCCATCTCGGCCAAACCGTTCGATTAATTTTTCCCGTTCCAATTTATCCAGAAGCCGCGTCATATTCGACGCTGTTACCATTAGACGCTTCCCTATTTCCATCTGGCTTAAGCCTTCCTGCCCCCCCTGATGTTTAATAATCATCAGCACGTTCATCTTGGCAGGAGTTAAGTCGAAAGTATCCAAAGTTTTAGCGACTTTGTCAAAAAGCACAGTATAAACCAGCACCAGCCCGTAAAAGGCTTCTTCATAATATCTGCCCTTCCCTGCTTCTATGCCAAATGCCTGTAAGTCGTCCATAGGTCCATCTCCATTTCTAAATAAAGCATAATATACAATAGTTGACATGTCAACTAATTTATTTGCTATCCAATTCTCAAATGCTATTCCCCTTTACCCTACTGAGACGATTTTGATTTTTGCTTGACAGATGATACATTATCCTGCGGCATCAGCGCTTCCGAAGTATTAAATTCAGCCGTTTTAAATTGCGCCACCATATTCCGCAAAGCCTCAGCCTGAGCTGCCATTTGTTCAGCTGACGCAGCCAACTCTTCCGCAGAAGCAGCATTAGCTTCTGTGATTGAGGTATTTTGTTCCGTAGCCGCAGCCTGTTCTTGAGTCGCGTCGGCAATGTTTTGTAATTCCTGGGCTATTTTTTTAACATTCGCAATGATCGTTATGGTAGTCTCAGCCGCAGCTTGCGAAACCTGCACTCCGCAATTAACCTGTTTAAAATTTTCTTTCAACAAATTTCTAATATCTTTAGCGGATGCCGCGCTTCTTTCTGACAATTTTCTGACCTCATCCGCGACTACGGCAAAACCTTTGCCATATTCCCCAGCACGCGCCGCTTCAATAGCAGCGTTCAAAGCCAACAAATTAGTCTGTTCCGCGATATCCGTAATAAGATTAGCCGCTACAGCCATTTGCTTGGAGCCTTTCTCAATCACCCCCATAGCATCAATCGTATTATCCATAGCTTGTTCATTTTTACCTGCTTCTTTGAATACTTCCTGAGCCGTATGATTCGCTATTTTCGCATTATCCGCGTTTGTCTGCACCGAAGCGGCCAACTCTTCAAAACTCGCTGACTGTTGCTGTGCCCCATCGGATATCTGCTGTGATCCACCTGAAACCTCTCCAGACACAGACAAAAGCTGTTCCGCGGAGGAACGAATGCGCGTAATGATCTCTCCTATCTTCTTGACAAAAACATTAAACCGTGACGCCAATTCACCCATTTCATCTTTTGAATTTGTCTCAATAGACGTGGAAAGATCACCCGTGCTCAGCTGATCAGCAAACTCACCCATTCGTAAAATTGGTTTCATGATCAACCGGTTGAATAATATAAAAATCGCTCCAATCACGATCAGGATCACGATAATTTGAAATGATCCGATCTTCACCATACTTTGCATCATCTCATCCAAACTGGACTGATAAGAAATCGTCATACTGGTAGCCGCGATGACCTCACCCTCTTTAGCGCTGGTGTGGCAGGAAAGACACGCTTTGTTTATTATGATTGGCACAACCCTGCGTATACCCCTAAGTTTATTGATGCGGTCTTCCCTGGTTATTTCTTTTCCAGTCTGCAAAACTTTTTTGTCAATATCATCCTGGGGCTCCCGCCCTTCTTTCTTTCCCACTTCATCATTAAGGGCCGAACTTCTTATAATCCTAAGCTCCTCAACTGACTTAAATTGACGGGCTTTATCTATATACCCATCCAAAGCTGGCTGCTGACCGCTAGCCATGAAACTATACACAGCTTCTTGAACCGAACTGGATAAATTAGTAACCCCAATGGTCGCTTGGTGTACCGTCGTTCTGTAGAATGAAAAAACTGTCCAAGTTATCCCCACCCCTAAACCAGCCAACAAAACCGCCGAAATAGTCAGCATAAATTTTGTTTTTATTTTCATATTTTCTCTCCTGCTGTAGTTACCATTTGATGTCAACATCCAGCCACATAACATGTGCGCTGTAATTTCCGGTTTCAACTGATTGATAGGTCCGAAACGCGTAATAAGCATATTTCGGTTCAATAATTATATTTTTCGTCACGGTCCATTTCGCTCCAACCTGGGCATCGTACCATTCATCGTCTGGAGAATAAAGAAACGCCGAATTATTCGTCACATAATTATTGTTTCCGTTTTCCGCGCGAGAATACTCTGAAGTCTGAAATATGCTAAAATTATCCGTTGGCGCATAACTGGTGCTAAAAGCCAAAGTATTAACATTGGCCGTAGTTACAGGCAGATAAACTGTTGAGTTAGAAGCAAATTGACTGGCCGGCGTTGAGGTCTTAAACAACTGTAATGAATAGGATGCGGTAAACATCCACGCATCCGTCGGAAAAATCGTCAATCCATAAGTAAAATCCCTCTCCATCTGCTGAGTCTTAACCATATTTTGGGCCGCATATTGTGTATTAAATACTGTGCCTGCCGTGCGGACCCGAAAAGAATTCTCGAACCATTTGAGCGGCTTCCAAGTCAAGCGCGCCGCCATCGAATCTTCAATGTTGCGAAGCACATTTAAATCTGCTTCGGTTGAAGGATTTTCTACTACTGTATCCAATTTATCATTTTTGACACCATGTTTGTATTCTAGATTGGCACTGACGGATTTAATAGGCGTAATGCGCGCCCCAATTGTTCCTGCCATTTCAGGAGCATGATTAATAACATCATGATAAACATCACCGCCAACGACATTAGTATTCAAGGTATCCTCTCCTTTATAAATGCGGCGGTACAATGATTCCCAATTACGATTCTGCTCCATATCAAAATCAGCATATAAACTCGTACGTGAAAAACCAGTATATTTTAAAGAAAAATTTTCAGCCCCGCCAGTGATCTTGTTCTCACTGGTCCCGTCGTAGTAATAATTAGCAGCCCCATTGGGAGAAACACCCGCGGCTCCGAGAGAACTACAATTTGAATTAGCCGGCCCGCAGTCAATACCCTGTGTCGATATACCGTTGGTATTAACCATTTCCATTTTAATTTTACTGCCAAAACTTAAATTCCGCGTAAGATTAGTCACCAAATTCCCGGTCCAAATATTAGAATCCTGAATATTCCTACCCCAGCCATTTTTATTAGCAGGCCGCGAATAATTCCAAAGAGTTCCATTTACCATATACTCTCTAAGATACTCGATCTGACTATCTCTTAAATGAGCAAAACGATACCCCAAAGACAAATATGTCTGGTCATTAAGCATCCAACGGTCAGCCAGCCAAGTTGAAGTTAAAGATTTCGTCTGAGTATCAAGAGACTGAGCACGCCATTTATTGTCCGTCGAAGGGGTGATCATGTCCGTGTAATAGGACTGTTCCTGACGAGAACGGTTCGACTGAAAAAATCCATAAGACTGCTTCGCTTTAACCGTAAAACCCATGACCTCCGCTTTATTTTTTAGACTAACGGTATCCGTAGTTTCTTCATTATTCCCCCAAGACGGTCCTGTATACTTTGTCACATTGGCTTTAACCGCAGTCCAGGTCAAATGATCTTCTGATCCTTTTTTAATATCTCTATCATATTCCGCTGAACACGTCGATTCACCAGGGATACCATTTCCGATTTCTAACGCAAAATAACCAACATCAAGATGCAAGTCTTGGTTAAGCTGAATCAATTGCAAGCTGGGAGTGGTATACGGATAATACCCTCCGGAATTATCAAAATATTGGCGGAAAGATTTATATTTTGTTTGAATAAAACCGATATGATCTTTGGTGATGAGCACAGAACCGTCATTATCGTTTACATTGGGAACTGAACGGCCTTCAATAAAAATATGGGTATCTTTGCTGACCTTGGTGCCTATGTTTAAAGCATTGATTCCGTAAGAATAGCCGTCATTCAACCAATTAATGGCGCGGAATTTGGATACGTCTCCCTTGACCTCCACAATTTGCAATGGCATTAAATCCATTGAAACAGAATTTTGCGCCCATGCACACACCGTCCATCCTATCGAGATGAAGCCAAGAATGACACCCCATATTCTTTTAATAATCGGCATTTGCATATATTTTTTTCGTTTAATATTTTAATGCTTTATCAAAATTTGATCCATGTACCGCCGTATGACAGCCGCCACTGTAACATGTTTCCCCCATGCGTGATGTATGTCCGGAAACTGCGCCTATGAATCCCGCAGAGTAATTAGTCTGCATGTGACAACGTAAACACAAGTTAGCATCCCGGACCAACAACATTTTTTCATGAATTGACCCATGCACCTTATGACAAACTGTACAGCCCTCTCGCAAAGCAGCATGTTCATAAACAAAAGGTCCTTCCTGGTCTTTATGGCACTTGAAACACAATTGATTGGGTTCTTCCATCGATGTGGCAGACGGAGTAATATCAGGACCGTGACAATCGTGACAGTCAGAACAGCTGATTTTTCCTTCCATGACCGGATGATGATACGGCAAACGGAATTCTTGTTTTTTATCCGCATGACAATTAAAACAAATCCGAGGATCTTTTCGGGGATTGATAATATTATTTTTCTGATCCGAATTTTCTGCGTGAACACTCCCCGGACCGTGACACATCTCACATCCCTGGCTGGCTCCGCCTTCATCAGCTTTCAAATTCAACTTATAATGCGGCGAAAGCGCGCAGTCACGGCCTTCCTTCTCATGGCAAGTCAAACAAGCTTCAGAGCCGGCATAGGTTGCGCCTTTAACAAAAGTCAGCGGCCCCTGAATCATCTCCGTCGCTTGGGCAAGCATTGGCTGTGCAGTTAAAAACAAAAAAAACATTACCGCCATTCTTATAAAATTAAAATAAGCACTTCTCCCCAATGTCATACTTTGATTATTTCTTTTCTTCAGTCTTGGCTGGTTTAAAATCTTCAATCTTACCTATTTTTTTAAACGTCTCACCCGTTGGATCAGGATTTTCTTTTATGACTGCTTTGCCATAATCATTCAACTCGTGTTTACCATCATCCTTTGACGGCTTTTCGTCCATATGACAATCCAGACATTTTACCTTCGCGTCAGGAAACGCTTCGCGGTACATCTTGATATCCTTTAAACGGGCTTGAGCCGTCACAGCGTACAGGATCAATCCTGCCGCCCCCAATATCCCAAAACAAACCATGATCAAAAAACGCTTTTGCCCTTTTTTCATTTTCTCCCCCTTGCTTTACGCGCAAACACAAAGAATAAAAAACTTGCTTCAACCAGCAAAAAATAAATAATCCAGATCAAGCCGCCCGAACCCGCGCCATAACTATGAAGCCCGCGGCCTAATAAAAAATTAACGCCGTACCAAGTCATCAAAACTAAAATAAACCCTAATATTCCTGAAACAGCCAAACCAAAATTAGTTAATTTTTTGCTATAACGTAAATGCAATATGGTCATGTAGCCGAGAAACGTAATAAACGCCCACGTCTCCTTGGGATCCCAGCCCCAAAATCTTCCCCACGCTTCATTCGCCCATATTCCGCCAAGAATTGTGCCTGCGCCCAGCAAAATCAACCCCAACTGTAAAAGACGGTTAATGGATTGAGCAGATAACTGATCTTCCTGTTCTGTCAATTTGCCGCTTGCGGCGAGAAACAAATGCCGGTGAGAAACCGCCATGGCAAAGGCGAACATACTGTAACTGGAAACGATGGTGATAACGTGCACAGTCAGCCAATAACTACTGCGTAATACCGGAGACACCACATCCAATGACTGATCTACGGGAAGCAAATTAGCGTAAAGCATAATCATGGCACTCACAATAGCGCCGCTGGAAAGTAAAGAGCGGCGTTTCTGCCAAATGACAAAAATTCCCACGCAGAGCATAAGCACCCAATTCATGAAAATCATTGTCTCATACATGTTGGCCACCGGCGGACGCAATAAAATTAACGCGCGCAATAATAATCCAACAGAATGATAAATAAACCCCAAAACAATTAACCAGTTGCCCCACACTTGGCCCGCAGGTTTCCTCCCCAGAATAAAAATGAAACCCAATAAATACAGGATACCGGCAAAAAGAAACGGCTGAAGAGAATAATAAAGCGCTTCTAACCTAACCCTGACAGCCTGCCCTTTTCCCAACACTCTATCCGTCCCTGCTATCCATTGCCGGATTTCCTCGCCGGCTTGTGGAGCCTTATCCGAATAATCGCTCACCAATTTCTGAAAAGCCAAAGACTGCCCTTCATGACCGAGATAGGGCGATGTCCAAACTCCACCGTTAACCGCAGGGATCACAGTCAAAATATCCGTACTACTCAAACGTCCAGTCATTTGCAATCGTTGATAAAGCACTTCCGCTTTCTGTTCCATGACAGATGGACGGTTGTCTTTCCCACGCTTTTCATTTGCACCGGCAGCCAAAACTTCAATGGCATGAAAGAAAGGCTTCAACTCTTTAAACGAAAAAAAGTTCCGCTCCCCTTCAATCCCCAGAGTCTTTTTAAGACCCAGGTGGTCAACACGAATAAAAGGAATATCTAAAAACTGCTGACTATGCTCCGAATTGACCAAGAGCAAATTCAAAGCACTTTGACCATGCCAGTGTTTTTTACCACTGATAAATTGCAATGTTTCCTGCGCAAACGCAGCCAAAGGTTTTATCCGGCCATGATTCTGAATCGGAATCCTGCCCCCGTCCCGGTCCAAATTAACTGCGTATGCTGACGAAATCGATAAAAAAGACAACAGAACCGCAAAAAAAACTACGGATTTTTTCATGAAACTTTCCTTTCATTAAAATGAATCAACGCTCCTATACACGCGATTAACGAGCTCAGGTAAATCCAAGGAATACCCGGATTCTTGGCTACAGTAAATACAGAGGCCTTACCATTTTTGGGATCATCAAAATACGAAGATTGAAAAATTTTAAACCCAGCATAATTTAACGGCTGATTCATACTAATGGTCCTTTCCAACGTTACGCCTTGAGTTGAATCATGCAATACCACATCACTTTCAAACGACGCGGCATCCTGTGTGCCGGGATAATTTATCTTGCGGAATTGTTTTAATACAATTGAAAAAGGAAGCTCACGCATTTCATGCGATAGGAAAAAATTAACCGTGCCCTGATCTACCGCGACCGGTGTCAGCTGATTTTCAATAACCCAATAAAGATCCTTTGTTCCGGCACGCTCCACAGTTACGGCAACAGCCATAGGAGCATCCGGGTCAGAAGAAGGCGCAATATTATAATTAACCCGGGCATGAGATATAATTTTCTCTGCCGAAAACTCCAGGTTCATATATCCTGTAGAAAATGTGCGGCCCAAAATTAAATTTCCCTGTGCCGTCACCTTACCTTGAAATTTAACCTGATAACGCCACGCGCCGCTGTTGTCAAAATAAAACACAATCTGCCCGCCGCTATAAACATCTGGATAATCTTCCGGTTTTCCAGCCGCAAATTTAACTTGAATATCCGTCAAAGAAGAAGAAACTCTCTTGTCAGCTTTATCATGCATCGCTTCAAATTCCGGAAAAAATCCAAACTTTAACTGATGAAATACATTGCCCTGACTATCAACCAAATCAAATTCCACTGCCGGATTAAACATCCTGCCATTAGGTAAATTCACAATCTTATTATGACCAGCTACAGCAGCAAAAGGATAATAAACGAAATTTTTAACCGAATACCCGGTGTTTTGCAACGGCAAGACAGCAGGAACAACTTTTTCCGGATCTATCGCCAAAAGCTCTTGGCCAGATTTATCCAAAATCCGTAATGTTGGCCGTTGAGCTGGCTCTATCTTTTTATCCGGCCGCAAATTCAGTTTAACCGGGCCAACCATCTGTTCAGAACCTGCCGCAGAAGCAGGATTACCCGGCTCATGCTCAAACAACCAAATTGACTCATCAACGTCAAGCTGTTGACTAAATAACTTCACCGAGACCGCGCGATTCACCTCTCCATTAGGATTTCCCTCTGTCACGAGTTTTTTTTCCATGGCATGTTCAAAAATATTAGTGATACAAAAAGGAACCCTCTCTCCCTCCTGCTCTACTCCAATATTTTTCTTTGGCTTAAGTGGACAATAAAGCTCCGTTGAATTCCTACGTTCCCTGTTCAAAACCAAATAAGAATTTTTTTGGGACAAAAGGAAAGATTCCTGCTCCTGATTAGGATAATTCACGGATAAAAGATGGCCTGACTGCTCCATCCGGCTTGCAGTTTCCCCCTCAAAAATAACCATATTTCCATCAATACCATAATATTTACTAATCATGGCGCCGATTAGAATGCCGAGAATACCGATATGCGTAATCACAAAACCCAGATACTCTTTTTTATACGGAAAACGGACCAATGTTGAGCACAAAATATTGACCCATAACAAAACCATTAAAAAATCAAACCAACGGGTCTGATAAAAAACTTTTTGGGCAAACGGCGTCCCATAAACTGCCTCCATCGACGTGGAGACAATTAAAAGCACAATCAAACCCGCGCTAATAACCACAGTGAAACCGACAGAGCCTAATTTTTTAATTATAAAATTCATGTTTACTATTTTATATATAAAAATTAATAAAAAGCGTTAATTTTAGATTTTTTAACTCTAATATATGGCGTCAGATCTCGACCACGAAACCGCTTGTTAACCTCAATAACACGGTGCTCCCCCAAACCCGGCTCAAATGCTGCGTCGAGATCTGACACCAGCATTGAGCGCGGCAAAATCTTGATCATTGGCCAGCACCAACAAAACGTCGCCGCCTTCAATAATCATGGAACCATCGGGAATAATAAATTTGTCTTCACGGGAAATCAATACGATCAAACATTTGATAGGCACGTTCAGTTCAAATATTCGTTTACCAGCTGCCGCGGAATTATACGGCACGATCAGATCATTTAATGACGCGTCAATCCCTTCTGTACGTTCAAACTCCAGCGGATAAACCCGCGTACTATCGCCAGGAACCGCTACTTTCAACCATTGGGCTACAGCATGAATAGATGCCCCCTGCACCAGCACGGAAGTTATGACGACAAAAAAAACGATATTAAAAATCATTTCTGCCTGAGGCACATGGGATAATAAAGGAAAGGTGGCTAAAATAATCGGGACAGCTCCTCGTAAACCCACCCATGAAATCATGGTTTTCTCAACCCAGTCAAATTTAAACGGAAATAAACAAATAAACATGCTGATCGGACGGGCTAAAAATATTAAAACAAACGCGATCAACAAACCGCTTCCAATAACGGGAATAATATGCGACGGAAAAACCAGCAGTCCTAAAGTTAAAAACATCATGATCTGCATCAGCCAAGCAATACCGTCATGAAAACGCATGATCGATTTTTTCTGCACAAAATCATGGTTACTCATAACCAGACCCACAACATACACAGCCAAAAATCCGTTTCCCTTTAAAATCGCCGCTATAGCGTAAGTCAAAAGTACCAAAGACATAGTCAGAACCGGATAAAGACCGCTGTATTCCAGCTTCAACCAGTTGATAATTGTGATGATTAACTGCGCCATCAAAAATCCCACTAACGCGCCCATGCCCATATCCAAAACAAACATCGGCAATAAATTGACAACCGCGACATTATGCTGCATCAAAATCCGAATAAAACCAATGGTTAAAAAAACTGACATGGGATCATTACTACCAGATTCCAATTCTAACAACGGGGTCAGATTGCCTTTCATGCTCGTTTTTTTTGATCTCAGAATAGTAAATACGGCGGCAACATCCGTGGAAGATACAATAGAACCCAAAAGCATCCCTTCAATCAACGAGAATTTCAAAAGCAAAACCGCGGACGCGCCTACAATAATCGCTGTCAATAATACGCCAAGGGTGGAAAGCACAAAACCTGGAAATAAAATAGGCCTGACACGTTTCCAATTCGTGTTTATCCCACCTGAAAAAATAATGAATATGAGAGCCACAATCCCAATGGATTTAGCCAGCCAAGGATCGGAGAAGGCAATCTTGCCTATCCCTTCTGATCCAGCCAGCATCCCAATCCCTAAAAATACCAATAACGCAGGAACGGAAAGCCGGTCAGAAAGTTTACTGGCAAAGACGCTCAAAAGTGTCAAAACTGCGGCAGATAAAATTATTTGTTCAATAGGCGGCATAATAGCAGTTTCATATCAATTGATAGTTGGGCAGGTAGCTGCCGACGCGCATGTAGGAATGTTCATAGTATTATCCATTGTAAGCGTGTAAGTTACACCTCCTGAAGTCACTGTTGCTATACAAGTATATGTAGAGTAAGGCGCGGCGCTGGTATACTGATAAGCAATATGTGAATCATTGGTAAGCACGACATGTAAATTCGTATTAAAATAATTAATGTCCGTCGCGTCTCCCCCTGGATTAGTAGGCAAGAATCCATTTTCATTCGCCCTGTACAATCTATTAGCTTCATTGATCATTTTTAAATTGCTGACTGCTTCGTTTATATAAGCATAATTATATTTTCTGGAAAAATTCGGAATGGTAATTGAGGCTAAAATACCCATAACCACTATCGTAATCATAATCTCTGTAAGGGTAAAACCTTTTGAAATTCTCATAATCATCCTTTCTCTAATTCTCCTAATAAAGTATAACATTTTCAATTTTTTTGTATATAATATTGGCAATAATTTTATCTATGCTAAACCAACTCACCATCTCTAATTTTGGGCTGATCGATCAGGTAACACTGGAATTTGATCCGCAATTGAATATCCTGACTGGAGAAACCGGCGCGGGTAAATCAATCTTGATTGACGCTTTACGCATGGCGTTAGGCGAGCGGGCGAACATTGATCAAATCCGCGATAAAAACAAACCCTGCATTATCGAAACTATTTTTGAAGTTCAAGACCCTTCCATCAAACAAATCGAAACGCTTAAAGATTTTTTTGCTGAAGGCGGCGAATTAATTGTCCAGCGCATCCTGACTTCAGACGGAAAGAATAAAATAAAAATCAATGGGTTCGCTGTCACCTTAAGCCAGCTTAAAGAATTGGGCGATCATCTGGTCGATTTTCACGGGCCTCATGATCACCAAATGCTCCTTTCTTCCGCGTCTCACATCGGCATGCTGGACAGGTTAGTTGCTTTAAATGACCTTTTAAAGGAATACAGTCAAAAATTTTCCGAATATTCCGCGTGCGCAAAAAAACTGGAACAATTAAAAGAAATGTACTCCACCAGCGCCCGTGAATTAGATTTACTGGGACACCAGATCAAAGAACTGGAACAAGTGCCATTAGACAATGCTCATTACGAACATATCGAGCAGGAACGCATCCGCATCAATAATGCAGAGCGCTTAAATGAAAACGTCAGTCAAATGCTCAATTTATTAGAATCATCAGACTCCTCAGTCAGCAGTCATATCCGCCAAACTTTTTCCCTGATGCGGCAACTTAATCATCTGGACAGTTCAACCGCATCCTGGGCAGAACAACTCAGCGAAATACAGGAATTAAATCAACAACTGGTCGTTAATCTTAATGATTACGCGGACTCCCTCTCTTTCGAACCTGAACAGGCACAAACCGTGAATCAGCAATATGATGTTTATGACGATATAAAACGAAAATATGGCCCGGCTTTAGAAGACGCGCGGAAATTTTACAGCCAGGCAAAAGAACGCTTTGCTTTATTAAACGATCTGGAACACAATGATCAGCAATTACAGGAAAATCTGGATGCCATTAAAAAAGATTTAAAAAAGACGGCGGATAAGATCACCAAAAAACGTAAAACCGCTTCTGATGAATTAAAGAAAACCATTGAACACGAATTAAAAGAATTGGGCATTGCCAATGTCAAATTCGAAAGCCGGGTTGAAAAAGCAGATTTCTCTATTAACGGCCAGGACCAAGTCACATTTTATATCAGCCCCAATGCCGGAGAAGATTTAAAGCCTTTGGCAGAAATTGTATCATCCGGTGAAGCGGCACGCGTCATGCTGGCGCTAAAAAAAGCTTTAATCAAAGTGGATCCTATTCCTGTGCTCATTTTCGACGAAATCGATGCCCAAATCGGCGGCAGGTTAGGCACAATCACCGGAACAAAATTACGCGAAATTTCCCGTGCCCGTCAGGTTATCCTGATCACTCACCTTCCCCAAATCGCGGCTTTTGCGGATAAACATTTCAAAGTCACCAAATCCGTAGCATCCGGACGCGCTGTGACAGCAGTCAATGAACTTGACCCCAAAACACGTATTAACGAAATTGCCAAAATGATGAGCGGCGAACAAGAAACTGCCATAGCAATTAAACACGCAAAAGAACTGATAGATAAAGCACAGCAATAAATGTAAGAAAGTCAGACATCAATAAACAAAGATCAATCGTAATAGTTAGTGCGGCGTTGAAACCAGTCCCCGAGCGAGTTTCCTTGGCGCTTCGCCAAGGTTGTTTGAGCGAAGGACTGGTTTCATAAGCAGCACGGGTTATAATAGTAATTCTTATAGAAGTTAAGTTTTATTTGATTTTTAAAAATGGTTATGTTAATTTAACCAACTGTTTATAAAGACAGTATGTAGTACGTGGTATGTCGTATGTAGCAAATTTAAAAAAGTAATAAACAAAAAATGAATTTTGAAATAAAAAAAGTTTATTTAGTTTTGTTTTAATTTTCAACGCTTTTTGCTTTCTTAAATTTGTTATTTACTTTACTACATACTACATACCACATACTACATACTTTTTTTTACGAGAGGAGTAAACATGAAAAAGATCGGTGTTATTACCAGCGGCGGCGACTGCGGCGGTTTAAACGCGGTTATCAAAGGCGCGGCACAAATGGCTAAAGCCATGGGCGGCTCCTGCTATGTTATCCCTAACGGATACGCGGGACTCTATAATTTAGTAGAATTTGATTCTTTAGTTGAGCTGACCCTCGACCGCGTGGATTTGGTTAATGCCAATGCCGCAGGTTCAGAAGCCGGACATTCCCGGGTCAAAGTCAAAAAAATTGATGATCCAGCCAAATATGACCGCATTAAACAAGGCATGAAAAAATTTGATTTGGAAGGTTTAGTCATCAGCGGCGGAGACGATTCAGGAAGCGTTATGGTTGACCTTTCAGAAAATGGAATTAAATGCATCCACGCGCCTAAAACAATGGATCTGGATCTCCAGACTTATTCCGTTGGATTTGATTCAACCGTCAACCGCATTGCTTCATTCGCGGAAGATTTAAAAACCACCGGACGCACTCATAACCGAATTATGGTCATGGAAGTATTCGGCCGCTATGCCGGTCATACCGCATTCCGCGCAGGTATTGCTTCGGATTCAGACGCGATCCTTATCCCGGAAGTCCCGGTAGATTTTGACGCACTTTATGAGCACGCGAAAAAAACTTTCATAAACCGCGTTTTGACCAGTGATGTTCATGCCGGCACTTATATGATTCTTGTCGCCGAAGGCCTTAAAAATGCCAATGGACAAGAATTATATGATGAAAGTTCAGGCATTGACGCGTTTGGGCACAAAAAATTAGCTGGCTCTGCCAAATACGTTCAACAACAAATTGAACAAAGAACGAAAAAAGATCCGGAAATCAAAGACTTCATGAAAAAAGCCAAGATGTTTGTTAAAGGCATTTATGAAGAACCTGAAGTCCGCACCGTTACTCCCGGCCACTTGGTTCGCTGTGGGAAATCTTCTGTTTACGACGTGAATTTCGGTAAAGAAGCCGGCGCTTCCGCCGTTGTGCTTTTAAACAAAGGTTTAACCGGATTTACCATTGTTGGTTTGCAAAATGGCAAAATCCAATATGTTCCTGCTAAAAAAGCGATTGAACAACGCTTTGTGGATCAAAAGTTAATATCCTTCTACGAACAATTAGGCATCAGTTTCGGCCGCAAACCTGTCAAATGCGAATTTACTGCAGAAGAAAAAGTCGGGCCGATTGCGAGATATTTGGAACTCTAAAAACAGCATGTAGCATGTAAAATAAATTACTTTTTTATTATTTATGGATCCCCGATTTACACCTCGGGGATGACACCTAACAATATTTCGAAAAGTAAAAATCAAAATGTTTTCATTTAACAAAAAAGTCGCTATCACTTTAATGCTGGGACTGCTTGCAGTCTCAGCATTTTTTATTCGGTGGGATAATTTTAAAAAAAGTCCCAATCGCAGTATCGACGAAATTGTATTCTTCCGGATGGCTGGGCAAGTCAGTCATAATTGGCAGGATTATAATACCATCCCCTACGGCAAGGAACTTCAAGCATCAGGACGGGAACTGCCTGAATATTTTTTCCGGCCGCTTTACAAACATCCTCCCTTATTCACTTTTTTACTAGCCGGCATGATGAAACTTTTCGGAAACTCGCTAAATATCGCAGCCATTGTCCCTCTTTTACTGGGTGCTTTGCTGATTCCGCTCGTCTATTTGTTGGCTAATGCGATTTTCAATGACCGGCGTACTGCCTGTTTAGCGGCACTTTTCATGTGGTTTGATCCTGTATCGACAATTTGTTCCCAAAAAATCTGGATGGATGTACCGCTTTGCTTTTTTTCCCTGTTAGCCATTTATTTTTTCGTAAAAGCCCTTCAATCATCTAGTGTGGAAAAATGGCTTTTATTATCCGGCCTGACGATCGGTTTAGCCATGAATATAAAATATACAGCGGTCTTAATTTTAGCCGCGCAATGGTTATATATCCTAATTTATCGTCCAGACTTGCGGTGCAGTATAAAATTTTGGTTGTTAAATTTGCTCCCATTCATACTCCTTATCCCCTGGATGATCTGGAATTTAAAAATATATGGCCGCATCTCCACGCCCTTTTCCGAAGACGATTTTATGCATTTGTTTAAAACTTACGCTTTTAAATTATCCAGCTTGATTGTGATCATCAGCCTGATCATGGTCGGGATCCACAAACTAAAATCCAAATTCCCTTTTGTCCCTTCTCCAGCGTTTACCTCAAAATTAAACTGGATTGTTTACACCATACTCGCTGCGCTCTTGTCCTCAGCGTTCGTCAACACTTTTAATCTGTACCATATCCCTAAAAACACCTGGGCTGGCGGTCTTTTAGCGATGGAACCTTCCACCTTTTACTTCTCCCAGCTGATTGAATTTTCACCTCTTTATATTTTAAGTTTTATTTTGTTGTTTAAATTTGAAGCAACGCCTAAAACGCCCCTGATCAGCATCCTCAAACTCACACTCGCGCTTAGCTTTATTTTTTTCATCGTATGGGGAAATTTTCAATCACGTTATATTCTGAGCGCAGTGCCAGGCTTGATCATTTTATCGTCAGAACAATTCATCCGCTGGTGTGACGCAGTCAAGTCACAAAATAATTTACTCTTACGAAGTTTTATGCGGGCAAGTCTTTTACTGCTGATTTGTTTTATTATTCTCAAAACATCTTGGATTAATATTCACTTGAGTTTTCCGAATAATATGTGTTATTTTTGAGCCTTTGGTCTGGAAGCTTCAGCAAATTGTTCAACATACCGGTCAGAAATTGAACCCCAACTATAATTTTTCATAACAAAATTTTTTGCGGATATTCCCATGGCTAGGCGGCGGTCTGGATCTCGAAGCAATTTGACAACCGTATCAGCAAAAAGCTGATGATCGCGATGATCAATAACTATTCCATTCTCTCCATTCTTCACCGCTTGTACGACGCCATCAACCTGAGTCGCCACCACCGCAGCACCGGCCGCGCAAGCTTCCAAAGCCACAATCCCAAAACCTTCCATGTCATCTCTGACCGGAACATTGGGCATAACAAAAATATCCGCGTTTTGGTAAATCGAAGATAAAAACGGACTTTCCATAGGAATCTGGCCCAGCAAAAAAACATGGTGGTGCAACCGGTCATCCTGTTGAATAATATGAGCGATGTTATTTTTCAACGGGCCTTCACCTACAATTAAATAAATAACATCATTGGTTTGTTGCAAAATTTTAGGAAAAATTTCTTTCACAAACACATCAATACCTTTTTTGGAAACTAAACGTCCGACCGACAAAAGTATGAACTGGTTTCCAACTGGCTCACCCATCCGCGCCTCAATTTCCCGCAACGATTTTTCTAAAATCTGATTATTAAAATCAGCAAGATCAACTCCATTCGGAATAACAGAAATAATTTTTTCCGAAATGTTTCGCTTAAGGCATTCTTGTTTAAGGACTTCGCTCACACAAATAATTTTATCCATTCTTTTTAAAGCCCAACAGATCACCCGCTGATAAACTCTTAATTCAAAAGCAATATCCCGGCCATGAATCGTTACCACAACCGACTTTCCCGTTATTTTTTTCAAAACATATCCTAAGGGACAAAGCAAGCCATCCGCCACATAAATACATTCGACAGATCGGTTCAAACATAAAAATATCGCTTTAAAAAACGCATACACAAGAAAAAAAGGTAAAATTAATTGACTTCCACCCCAAGCAATCAACTCTAAATTAAGTTTGCCGCGCAAATGCTCGGATAATTTTCCATTGAAACGCTGCATCCCCCCGACAGAAGGCGGAAATTTTCGAGTTATATATAAAATCATAAACGTTGTTCCCTGCTTTTCCGATAAAATCCGGAAACCCTATCCACCATTTTAATAATTCCAATCACGATCGCACTTAACCCTAAATTAAGAATACGAAATATGGCCGAAATTAAAACTCCTATTCCCCAGGAAAGACTTAACAATTTGGTAATTGTACCACACAAAATTTCAGCCAAGCCGACATTGCCCGGAACAATGTTGAGTGTGCGGCTTAATAAAAAAACCAATGTGAATATCCCTATTCCCATCCAAGACACCTGAATCGAAAACGCTGTAAAACATATGGCGATCTGAACAATCGACAATACTAATAAACAAAAATTAATAGCCACTATCTTCCAAAAACGCGGTTGATCCTGAAATTGGGCTTTGAGGCTGTCCCTAATCCGAAAAGAATAATTAATAATAGGTGATGATTTTTTATTTTCTGACTGGCGTATCCTAAAAAAAATAATGGGAATAAACAAAAAAATGCCAACCACCGCCATCAAATAAACAATCACATGATCAGTCATCATAGGCTTAAAACAAAAAAAGATCAGCGGCAGCATGGTTAAAATGATCATAACAGCGTCAAGCCAGGTAAAAAAAATCATAAAACCAATAAAAGAACTGACGGGAAAACCAAATTTGCTTTTTAAAATTGAGCTCCTATAAATCGTCCCTCCTTGAGAAATAAAAAATCCCACAAACTTTCCCGTGTAAAATATTTTGAACCATGCACTAAAGCGGATTAGCCGGGAATGGTCTCGAATAATCAAATAACTTTTGAAGGCCGATAAAACATCAAAAATAAAAATAATCCCCAGCAAAGCCAATAAATGATAGCTGTGCCAGTGACTTATCAGGAACAATTCGTCTTGATGCCTTTTAAAATAAACAATAATTAAAACAATGCTAAGAACAAAAAATGCCGCGCTCAGCACAGATTTAATTTTTTGCGTCATGCCCCGTCCTTGTCTGGTTTAAACCCGCAAATTCCATTTTTTTAATTCGCAATAAACAATCTTCAATCAAGGCCCGATTTGAAGCAATCAACTCCGCGACAATTCCTATAATAAATAATTGCACGCCAATGAGAATCAAAACCGCGGCTAAAATCAAAGATTGTATTTTTCCTCCCCCCATTCCCATTAAATACCAAAATAAAAACCGGCATCCGATCAAAAAACCAAAAAAACCCATCCAAAATCCGGACCAGCAAAATAGCCGAAACGGATTAAACATCGCGTACATCCGGATCAGCGTCTGTACCGAACGTTTAATATATTCCGTCATTGATTTAAAAAGACGCGATTTACGATAAACGGGATTGGTCACAATCATAATATTTTCAATCGCTAAATTTTTATACTCAGCCTGAATAATAGATTCTAAAGTATATGTATAATCCGAAATGATGTTCAAACGTAACGCAGCTTCACGATTGTACGCGCGAAATCCAGTCGTGGCATCCGCGATCTTCGAACCTGCCAAATGCTGAACCACCCAACTGCCCAGACGTTGCAGTCGTTTTTTAAGCCAAGTGAATTGTTTCACCTGTTCAATATCACGGTTTCCAATAACAATATCTGCTCTTCCTTCCAAAATCGGTTTCACCAACCGAAAAATGTCTTCCCCTTTATACTGGTTATCCGCGTCGGTATTGACTATGATATCTGCTCCTGCTTTCAAAGCCGCATCCATTCCAGCGTAAAAAGCCTTAGCCAAACCTTTCCGTTTGGTCAACCTGACCAGATGTTGCACACCTAACTGTTTCGCAATTTCTGAGGTGCGGTCAGTACTTCCATCATCCACAACTAATAATTCAACCACATCAATTCCATCAATTTTTTTAGGAAGATCCGCAATGGTTTTAGGAAGGGTTTCTTGTTCATTTAAACAAGGAATTTGAATGATTAATTTCATGTCTATCCTTTTATTTTATTGATATTACATTATAAAAAAAATCCTAAAGAATGATCAATCAACAACACACACACTACGGAATGAAGCATAGAAATAAAAAACAAAATAATTATCATTTGATAATTTTTATTAGATATCTGCGAGTAATAACGCGCTAATTCAGTTGCAGCCAGAGCGATAATCGCCGGAATAAAGATCATCCACAAGCGTTCAGTTTCTAAAAAAAACGTTCCACAAAAGCTTGTCACTAAAATCGTAATAATTAAAGCGATGGCAAAAAAATACGTTTGTTGGTTTTCTTTATTTTTAACATTCAACAGTCCCAGCATAACAAGCGGACTGCCCAATAAAAATACAAATGCAATAAAATTCCCGGTTGATCGGAATAAATACCTTTCCCAATTATCATAAGCTTCATATCCCTGGATCCTGCTCCGGTGCAGCAGGGCTTCTTTAAAACACATCATCATATTAAAACCTGTCAACAAATAAACCAACCAATAAAAAAACACAAAGGTGATAATACTCATTAAAATTTTTTTATAAACCGATTGTGAATAATCTCGATTTTTATATATAGACAACACCGTATAAACAAATAAAAAAAAGCAAATAAAAATCATAAAAAAAGAAAAAAAACACGCCATCGCGACGACTATCCCAGTTAAAACAGGCGCTTTAAATTGCCTTTTACCGTTGAGCATGAATTGATACAAAGCTATGGCTAAAGAAACTAAAAACATGGTGAGAGGTTCCGTCGCCATCTTAGGAAAAATCAGAACTGGCGCAGCAATACTAAATAAAAGTGCTGCCATATTATATTCAAGAGGTCCGGAATGCCATTGTTTCATTAAGAACCGAATGGTCAATGGTGTTAATATACAGCTCAAAACAATAACAGTTTTTGGTAAAAAAATGTTCCATTGGGCCAGCATCACCAGTAATACATTACCCGGAGGATAATGCGGGCTTTGAATTCCTAATTGAGGCATTAATTTCACATAATTCTTTAAAAGATCACCTGCCCCATGGAAAAAATGAGCGGCATATGAAAATTCCGCATAATGAGATCTATTCTCCACGAAGCCTGAAATACCGCTTCTATTCGTGAAAACAATAATAAACAAAAAAAGAAATACTATGCCCCAGACGAAAAACCGTTTTTCTTTTAAATAGGCAATTTGAGTAGAAATAAAAGCTAAAAAAATAAAACTCAAGACAATAACCGGCCACCATAAAGGAGAAAAACTTGTCCAATCTTGCTTAAGTAAAAAAGGGGTATAAACGTTTCCATAGATCGGTGAATGAAAATTATTAAAAACACCCCGAAAAATATCAAAATGATAGTGGTGATTTTCTGAATATGAACGAAAGCAGAAATTCCAGATTAACAACATAATATCAATAACCGAAGCCACCACAATACACACGATTAAATGTAAACTTTTTGGTTTTTTCCTCATTATTCCCCAGGATAAAAACAAAATTATTAAATTCAAAAGGAAGCTAATCTCTGCCATTCGATTAGTTTCGATCCATAACAAATTGATGGTCAACAGCGGGACCACAAATGCCAATCCCCAGGTCATATATATTTCGCCTAAATTACTAGAACCTACATTTTTCATGGTTTAGCTTGTTTTTGTTTTAACCACTTTTGATTTTGAATATACCATTGAATAGTAATCTTTATGCCTGCTTCAAAAGGGATCTTTGGTTTCCACCCCAGAGATTTCAATCGATTAAAATCTACAGAATATCGATAATCGTGTCCAGGACGATCCTTAACAAACTTAATTATTTTTTGATCTTTACCCAATAATTTTATTATGGCCATCACGGTCTTAATATTCTTTTGCTCAAACCCACTGCCAATATTATAAACTTCACCGGTCTTCCCTTTTCGAAAAATAATTTGCATCGCCCGGCAACAATCGGCAACATGCAGCCATTCCCTCACCTGTAAACCTTGACCATAAACCGGAACTTTTTGATCCGTTAATGTTTTACTAATAACGACTGGGATTAATTTTTCTGGATACTGCCATGGCCCATAACAATTGCAAGGCCGGACTATCATAGCGGGAAATTTATGAGTCTTCACAGCCGATTGAACCAACCATTCACCTGCCGCCTTAGTCGCGGCATAAGGATTACGCGGCTGCAGGGGATCATTTTCTTTAAAATAACCACACACATGTTCCCCATAAACTTCGTCGGTTGAAACATGCAAAAATTTCTTCACTTTAAATGCGCAAGACACATCAATTAAATTTTGCGTACCCAGAATATTTGATTTAATAAATGGAGTATTATCCACAATACTCCGATCCACATGCGTCTCAGCTGCGCAATGAATTACGTAATCCGGCCGAACCTTATCAAACAACGCTCGTAGTTGCTCTTTATCCGCAATATCCACTTTACAAAACTTTATCATATTTTTGACCGATTCCAGGCGGGCAAGATCTCCGCAATAAGTAAGCTTATCCAGCACTATCACCTGATCTTTTGATTGGCCCATTTGCCGCACCAATTCACTGCCAATAAATCCCGCGCCGCCGGTGATCAAAATCTTTCTTTTCATATTTTTAATATTCCTGACAATATTACGTTTAATTATTTTTTAACAACAACATAATTTGCTTTGCAAAAAAGATCTTTATTTAAAAGGCTCAACTGATTTAATACAAAACGATTCAAATCATAACACGCATAGCCTTCTGAGCTCAAAAGATCAAAAATTTTCGGAATAGTATCACACAGAGTAGGATGCAGTTCGACAAACAATATCGGATGATATTGCCGCATAGTTTCTGTCATTCCCTGCAATACTTTAAGCTCATGGCCTTCTACATCAATTTTAATGAGATGGGGAGGTTGATTCTTTTTAATAAAAATATAATCATCAATACTGATTGTTGGCTTTTGGCTGATATGGTGATTCCGATTTATCATATCCGCGTCAACCAGCCTGCCGGAAAACGCGCCGCCGCGGTGATCAAAAAATTCGACGCCTGACTTATCCCCCACGCAGCTAGACTCAATCTTTAAATTTTGAAAGTTATTATACTTTTGGGTTAATAAAAGGCGTTGGTAATTAATTTCTTCAGGTTCAAAAGCATAAACCATGCCTTTAGCTCCTACCTTTTTTGCAGACAGGAGAGAAAATATTCCCACGTTAGCGCCGATATCGTATACCACCATTCCTTCTTTAAGTGTGGACTGAAAAGCTATTC
>JADFYJ010000030.1 GCA_015233115.1 Candidatus Omnitrophota bacterium
TTTGGAAATAGAAGAATGCTATAAACGCGGTAAGCCTATTCTATACGGTACAATATCCATTGCAAAATACGAATTTCTCTACAAAATGCTAAAAATGAAGGGAATTACGCACCACATTTTAAACGATAAATTCCATGAATTAGAAGCGCACATTATCGCGCAAGCCGGACGTTATAAGGCTGTCACTATTGCCACGAACATGGCCGGTCGCGGGACGGATATTGTGTTGGGAGGTAATCCGGTTTATTTAGCCAAACAATTAATGGTTCAAACAGTTAAAGATGAAAAAGATGTTGATCAGGAAGTGATGATCAAGAAATTTATCGAACAATTTACACAGCAATGCGCGGAAGAGCAGAAAAAAGTATTGGAAGTCGGAGGATTGCATGTGTTGGGTACGGAACGTCATGAATCCCGCCGCATTGATAATCAGTTGCGCGGCCGGCAGGGACGACAGGGTGATCCGGGTTCATCGAAATTTTTTGTTTCGTTTGAAGACGATCTGATGCGTTTATTCGGATCAGAACGTATGATCGGGATTATGAATACCCTCGGGGTGGAAGAGGGGCAGGTTTTGGACCATCCGCTTTTGACCAAACAAATTGAAGTCGCCCAGAAGCGTGTGGAAGCCCATAACTTTGAAATCCGGAAACATCTGCTCGAATATGACAATGTCATGAACCGTCAGCGGGAAGTGATCTATTCTTTGCGTCGGGATGTTTTGGAGCGGGACAGTGTTAAAGAATTGATTTTTGAAGCGGTGGATAATTTAGTGTTCGCGGTGGTAGGAAATTATCTATTTCCGACGAAAGAGGACAGTATTTGGGATATCGACGGGTTAGAGCTTTACCTTAAAGATAAATTTGGATTTTTGTTAGGCGGGTTGAAAGAATCCTTAAAAAATAAATCACAGGATGAAACCACCGATATTATTGTTGAAGAGTTAAAAAAATTATACGCTCAAAAAGAACAGCAAATCGACGCGGAGCACTCGCGTTACATGGAAAAAATGTTATTTTTACGGGTGATTGACTCCAGATGGAAAGATCATTTGTATGCCATGGATCAAATGCGGGAAGGGATTGGTTTGCGTTCTTACGCGCAGAAAGATCCTTTAGTCGAATATAAGCGGGAAGGCTTTGCCATGTTTGAACAAATGTATGATGCAACTCATGAAGAGGTGGCAGAGATTATTTTTAAAGTTCAGCCAATGGCTAAGACCACAGAAATTAAGGGGGTCTTTAGTACAATACCTCAGCATACGGTGCATCAGGACATTTCCAGTCTGTCAGCACAAGCCGCGCCTATGAGTGCTCAACCTGGCGGAGCATTGCCATCATTTGGGACTTCTCTACAAGGCGGATCTACGGCTGGGAACAGCCATACGCCTAAAGCCGGGCGCAATGACCCGTGTCCTTGCGGCAGCGGGAAGAAATATAAGAAGTGTTGCGGAAAATGAACAACCAACAACCAAAAACCAGCAACCAAAAACTATTAGCAATTTGGTTTCCTATAATTTTTTCTGCTGGTTTGCTGATTTTGAGTTTTCCTAAAACAGATTGGTTTTTACTGGCTTGGGTTGGATTTGTTCCTTTGCTGGCTTTGTGTGAAGATTGTACGTTCAAGCAATGCTTTTGGAATTTTTATTGGACGGGCTTGTTTTTTTTTCTGGGAGTTTTTTATTGGATAGGCTTTTCCGGGTTTATGGTCGGAGAAGCGTGGCTAGGGGTGCTGACTTTCGCAGGAGCGGCTTTGCTGTGCGCGTATTTTGCTTTTTATTTTGGATTGTTTGGTATGATTTATTTTTACCGGCGGAAATTGTGGATGCCGGTACTGGTTTTGCCGGCGGCATGGGTGATATTGGAATATGGGCGCGCGCATTTTTTATCCGGTTTTGGCTGGGCGAGTTTGGGATATAGTCAGTATAAAAATTTGCCATTAATCCAGATTGCGGATTTGACGGGTGTTTACGGAATTTCATTTGCTGTGTTCTTTGTTAATTTGTGCGTGTGGCAGGCGGCATGCTTGCGTAGAAAAAACATTAAGAGTTTAGGATGGTTGATCATAGCAGCCGGACTTTTGAGTTTCATGGCTGTTTACGGTGTAAGACAGATAAAAAAATTTGATCAACTTCAGTCCTCGGAAGTTAAGGTCGCTATAGTGCAGGGCAATGTACCGCAAGATGAAAAATGGAACCCGGAGAAATGGCCTGCTATTTTGGATAAATATCTTAAGTTAACTCAAACTGCCATTGCCATGAAACCCGATTTAGTGGTTTGGCCGGAAACATCTTTCCCTGGCCTTTTGTGGCAGGATAAAAAGTATTTTGAGTCTTTGATGAGCTTTTCGAGTTTGCATAAGACCTCGCTTTTGGTTGGATCTGTCGTCGGTGAAAACGACAAGTATTTTAACTCAGCATTTTTATTGTCTTCACGTGGCGCTATAGCGGGTCGTTATGATAAAATTCATTTAGTACCGTTTGGGGAATATGTCCCCTTACGCAAACAAATTCCAGCTTTGGCTTCGCTCATCCCAATGACGGATTTTACCTCCGGTCGAGAGTTGATAGTGTTCGATTTGGGTGAAAAACAAAAATCAGCGCGTTTTGCGGTATTGATCTGTTTCGAAGACGCGATCCCGGAAATAGTTTCCAAATTTGTGGAACGCGGGGCGCAATTTTTAGTCGTCATTACCAATGACGCGTGGTTTGCTGATACCAAAGCTCCTTTTATGCATTGGCAAGTTTCTGTATTACGCGCGGTGGAAAATAGACGGAGTGTTTTACGGGCCGCGAATACCGGAGTGAGCGGTTTTATTTCTCCCTCGGGCAAAATGACTGGAATGGTGAAAAATTTTAGCGGGAAAGCCACGTATATCGAGGGCGCGGCTATGCAGCCTGTTCTTTTGGTGACAGATATGACTTTTTATGTTCGGCACGGAGATGTTTTTGTTTGGGGATGTTTGTTGCTTTGTGGGCTGGGGATTACCTTAAATTTTCTAACTATGAATTACTCAACAGGGAGAAAAGAATATGCGTAAAATGAACATGCTAAATTTTATCGGATGTGCCTTGTCGATTTTTTACACTATTTTAATGGTGGTGTATTATTTAGATTTTCGTATGAATGAGCATGGTTTGCACAGCCTTATTTTGTCTGTCATTTTTTTAGTGTTATCCGTGTCTTCTTTTTTTATGGGCAATCAAAAAAATTGGGCCAGGGTGGTGGTGCTTTGGGGAAATTTGGTTTTGGGCGTGTATGGATCGTATCTATCATTTTATTTTCCATCGTTTTTGTCACCCAGTTATGTCATTATGTTTGCGGTGACAGCCACATTTTTTCATTTACCTTCAGTGCGCGGATGGTTTGAATATTTGACTAAAAAAAACTGGGAATGCATTTTGATCATTGATGATGACTTAACCTCCATTAAAATTGCTCGGTCAATACTGGTTAACCAGGGATATTCGGTTTTAACGACAACGTCTGGTGAAGAAGGGTTGGAAACCGCGAGGGAAAAGAACCCGGATCTCATTCTTTTGGATGTCATTATGCCTGGTCTCAAAGGCCGGGAAGTGTGCCGCAAATTGAAAGCAGATGAGAATACCAGGCATATTCCTGTTGTTTTTTTAACCGCCAAAGATTCGGTTGATGATATTAAAGCTGAAATGGACGCTGGCGCGGAAACTCATTTGACGAAACCCGTGAATCGAGGCAAACTGTTATCAACTGTGAGCAAGCTATTAGATAGAAAAAATGGTCAGAAAGTCAGAAGTCAGAATAAAAAATGATTGGTGAACAATCAACAACGAAAAACCAACAACTAATTAATTAAATATAATGAAATTTGATCGAAAAATGTTTCAGCCTTTTTTGCGGAGCTTTGCCCGCCAGGGATTAATATTTTTGGTTTGGATATTTAAGGTCGGGCCATATTGGCTGGTTCACGGCGTTGCCAGGGCTTTACTCCGGTTCGCGCTTTTATTTATGGGCAAGCAGGGGAAAGTGGCGATTGATAGTTTACAGGTGGCGTTTGGAAAAGAAAAAACTTTAGAAGAATTAAAACAGATTTTACGCCGCTGCGGAGATACATTTATTGAGGATGCGATCGAACTATTATATTTTTTGGCGCATCCGGAAAAAGCACGGGATTATGTAACATTTGAAGGAAAAGAAAATTTGGATGCGGCTTTGAAAAAAGGGAATGGCGTTATAGCCTTAACCGCTCATTACGGGAATTTTCCTTTGATGATGTTGGGCGCCGTGCAAATGGGATATCCAACCAATTGTGTGATCAAACCGGCTCGTGATACTAAGATGTCAGACTATCTTTTAAAAAAACGTGAAAAAATAGGACTTAAAACTATTTTTACAAATCCTCGTAATCAATGCGCGGGGCAATGCATTAAAGCTCTGAGAAATAATGAAATTATTTTTTTGCTGGCTGACCAGAATTTTGGAGCCAAAGGCGGCGTGTTCGTGGAATTTTTTGGGCAGAAAGCCGGGACGGCCACTGGTCCGGTGGTGTTCGCGCAAAGAACCGGGGCCGCGATTGTACCCATGTTCGCTGTGCGTCAGAGCGACGGGAAACATAAAATTTTTATTGAGCCGGAATACAAATTAGAGCATGATGACGATGAGCAAAAAATGTTTGAAGTGAACATGGGGAACATTACCAAGATTATTGAAAATTATATCCGGAAATATCCACATGAATGGGCCTGGATGCATCGTCGATGGAAAAGCCGGCCGCCGGAGGAAGAAAAAGACGTAACAGTGTGACAATGTGACAATGAAAAAGCGATTGGGATATTGAAAATAGGCACAGGGGCAGATTGAAAGGATCATCAGATGGTTGAAAAAAATAATGGCCGGGTTAAAAGAGTTTTGTTGTTTATTATTGGGACAATTGTTTTGATATTAGGGATTACGTTTATTTTGGCGTGGTGGAATTTCATTGTGGTTTTACTCAAAGGCAGTTTAGGAATAATTTTTGCATTAGTCGGGCTTTTTATGCTGTACGCGGCGAGTAAAATGTAAGAAAAAGTGGTAAACGTGGTAAAGGTGATAAAGGTGATAAAGGAAAAAGCGATTGGTGTTAAAAACCAAATGATTAAATTGGTTATTTTTGATCTCGACGGGACAATTTTTGACGCTTATGAAGCGGTTTGGAAAAGTTTGAATTACGCGTTTGCCCAGTTTGGTTATCCGTTGATAACGCTGGCACAAGTGAAGCGTAGCGTTGGACATGGTGAACGGAATTTGCTGGCGCACTTTGTTGCTGAAAAAGATATAGAATCTGTCCAGAAAGTTTACCGGGAATATGGCGCTGAACGCTTTTTAGACTCTGTGACGCTTTTGCCTCATGCTAAAGAAACGTTGTTGTGGCTTAAAGCTCAAGGGATCAGAACAGGCGTCGCGTCGAACCGGCCGGGCTGGTCAGCCAGAATGGTTTTGGGGGTTTTAAAAATAGCAGATTTGTTTGATCAAATTGTCTGTGGTGATGAAGTTCTGCAGATGAAGCCGAATCCTGAAGCCATATTTAAGATTTTATCAGCTGTTAAAATTGATCCGGGTGAAACAGTTTTCGTGGGTGATATGGATTTGGATATTCAGACAGGTAAAAATGCGGGCGTTAAAACATTCGCCGTAGCGACTGGATCCAGTTTTAAAGAAGAATTAGCAGAAGCAAAACCAGATTATTTGGCAGAGGGTTTGAGCGAACTTAAACAATATATTATAGCATAACCGATGGACCACCGCGTCGGTGGACCAAGATCGGTGATTTGGCAAAAAATATTTTTGTTGGCCCTTCTTCTAGAACTTGCTGTTGAAACGGCACTACGTTGGGACGTAAATTTTGACGTAAAAAATATTTTTGTTGCTTTTTTTAAGTTTTTTGTATATAAGTAGTACCTTAAATTAAATGAATTAACCATTAAAAGTGTATTTGTTAGGAGTATTTATGAGTAAGAGGACCAGAAGAGGAAAGTTAAATTGGCGCTCCAAGAAAGCCAACCATGGAAGAAAGCCGTGTCGTGGAGGCTAATATTGTTGTGTAGATATATATCCATTTTTTAAAAGACGTGTCAATTGACACGTCTTTTTTATTATTATAAAATCTTTTATGAAGAAATCAGTCTCATCACCTAATCGCATTTATTTTTTATCCATGATACTGGTCATGCTCATGACCGTGCTTGTCTATTTACCTTCCGCGTTTCATGTTGCCCGTAGTGACCAAGAAAATTATTTTGCCGAAACCGCGCATTTAAAAGGATTGACTGATACGGTGGTGCATACCTATTCATATAGCCGTCAGCGGATTTTTTTTAGCGGTGATTTCCAAATGTTTAAACCCCTGTATTTTGTATTGTTGGCAGCAGAGAAAGAGGTTTTCGGTTTTAATCCGTTTGGCTGGCAGGTTGCGGGGATTATCTTGCATTTATTGGTTGTATGGCAATTATTTCGTTTGTTATATTTAATTTCACCTGGTATAGGCGCGGTATTTGTCAGTGGCTATTTTGCAGTGATGCTCATCACACAAGATATGGTGACGTTTCAACATATGAATATCTGCTTGGTGGCGCATATTTTAATTTTAGAAAGTTTTATCGGGTTGATAAAATATATAGATTCCAATTTTTTAAAACGCAAATATTTTTATAAAATTTTGGGGTGCGTGGCCGCGGCATGTTTCCTTCGCGAATTTTCTTTAGTTTACACCGTGATTATTTTTTGTGGATTGATCGCGTATCAGCTTTATGCGTCCTGGTCTCTCCGGCCTTTGTCGTTGACCGACAAAGCAACATTGATATCAAGGATAAAATTATGGTTATGGCTTTGGGCCCCTATCGTCGTTTACATGATTTGGAATGTGACAGATTACTGGGCGCGCGTTAAGGCGGCTCTAAATGTAGAACATGTTTTTTTCAGCGTCAAGCCAGCTTTGCATTTTATTGGTTTGTCATGGTGGGGTGGATTAATTCCGGGATTAATCAAGTATCATATGCCGGTGTTTCCTCAAAATAGGGTCATCGCGGAATTTCCTTCCTTCTCATTAATGATCACCATGATGGTGGATGTGATCGGGATTATTGGAATCGTCAGTTTTATAATTTTTTTAAAGAAAAAGAAAATAAATTTCTTAAACTCGCGTCTTTTAACCGGATGGGCCGCTTTATTGTGCAGTTTAAGTTACGCGGTGATTGTCACATGGGGAAGATTTCAAGATCGGGGAATGGAAAGTTTATACTACAATATGTATTATTTTTACGCGCCGGTATTTTTTAATATGATTTTTGGATATGTAGTTTATTCGACGGTAGCGGGTGCCTGTAAATGCCGTCATATAAAAATTGTAAATTATCTATTAGGATTGGCATTAATTTTGTTCGGGGCGTGGAATGCGTGGGGAAATTATCGATTGAATCTCCATTTAGAAAAGGAGAGTCGTCCTTTGATTGCCCGTCAAAAAAATGTTGGATTTCGAAATTATTTTTTGTCAAAAAGATATAATGCTTTGGGATTTTATAGTGCGCAGCAAGGACAATGGCAAACAGCGGCACATGAAGATCTGGCGGCAATCATAGTCGACCCACAAAATGCGGATGCGTATTTTAATTTGGGAATAGTGTATTTTAACGCACAAGATTTTAAAAATGCGGCGAGTTATTTGACGCGGGCATTATTTTTGACTAAAGATAAAAGTCATATTTATTATAACCGGGCTGTTGCATATATTAAGTTACAAGAATTCGATAAAGCGTTGGACGATCTTAATGAGGTTATGCTGTTGTCGCCTCTCAATTCGCAGGCGCGTCAACTTCGAGATTATTTAAGTCGGAGTACACACAGTATAATTCGTTAGTGGCTTATAAAATACTTTTTTTATCGACAAACGATTGGTTTGTGCTACTATAAAATTAAGGGGGGAAAAGGTCTTACCACTTTTCCAATTTTTTACACAATAAATAAAAATTTAGGCGCTTTTTATGCAAGCGCGGTTCTCATTTTTTATAAATGAGATGGGCGTTATTTTGGAAATCCCGCTACGGCCACTAGGTCGTGGCCTTGCTTGAACAGCAAGCTTCACGTTGTTCAGCTTCGCGGGATAAATTCGTGCGGCTGACTTGATGATCGCGATAAATCGTTCCATAAGTCAGGCACTCATAATAAGGGGGGAGACTGTGAAAGGCATTGTGGGGGGGATAAGAAAATTTTTTCTAGTTTTATTAGTGCCGATTGTATTTTCGTTTTCGGGTTGTATTTATTTGATCGTGGGCGGATTGGGTGCGTTGGGCGGTTATGTCGTCAGTCCTGATACGGTTGAGGGTTTAACGAACAATGACCGTAAATCGGTTTGGGAGAACGCCAAAGAGATCGTGACAGTGATGGGGACGCCTTTGGAAGAAATGAAAGACAGCGGAGTGATCACGGCTAAAATTCAGGGCGCGAAAGTCGAGATCGCCATTGTGCCGGTTTCAGATAAAACCGTGAAAGTCAGGGTCAAGGCGCGGAAAGCCGGACTTCCCAAGATTTCAGTGGCGCAGGATGTATTCGTGAAGATCATGAGCCGAATGAATGAAGGATAGCGCAAGTCAAAAGGCAAAAGGCAGACGTCAGAATTTGGCCACGGCTTGCTGTGGCCTTTTTTTTGCGGTGTTCTCCGATAAGCTATTGACAAACGCGCAAGTCTTATATAAAATACGGCTTCCTTTTAGATAGATTTTCAAATTCAAAATGAATTATGTGTGCCGAGATAGCTCAGTTGGTAGAGCGAAGGACTGAAAATCCTTGCGTCCCCAGTTCAACTCTGGGTCTCGGCACCATTTTATTTTTTGTGGTTTTAAGCCGACGTAGCTCAGTTGGTAGAGCACATCATTCGTAATGATGGGGCCACCGGTTCGACTCTGGTCGTCGGCTTTTTTGGACTGTTTGAAAAACGCTCATCTACGGCGTTATTTCTTCATTCGCTTGTGCGGCGTACACCTGAGCACGCCTCCGCGCTTATTCAGAAATGCCTTGTATCTGAGCATTTTTGAAACAGTCCGGTAATGGTTTGAAAAACGCTCATCTACGGCGTTATTTTTCGCTTCGGGTATTGTTATTGGGGGGGCGCGATGCGGCTGAGTTTGAGATCTGAAAAATGGTTTTTGATCATTATTTTGGCTGCGGGGTTTTTTGTGCACAGTTTTATGCTGGGAAGCAATTTTAAGACAGTTGATGATTTATTGTCTGTGGCCAGCAACGAGAGTATCCGCAGTCTTTCTAACATTCCTCAGTTTTTTCACCAACCTTTTTTTCAAAACTCCAATGATTATTACCGGCCGTTGGTGTCTGTAAGTTTTGCTTTGGATTATTGGGCGCATGGGCTAGTGCCTTTTTATTATAATCTGACAAATTTGCTATTGCATGTGTTGTGCGGCTTTTTGGTTTATTTTATTATAAAAAATATTGTCAACGACAATACTATTGCGTTTTTATCCGGCTTACTTT
>JADFYJ010000031.1 GCA_015233115.1 Candidatus Omnitrophota bacterium
GACACTAAAACCCAATTTTGAAATACAAGCCCGGATATATGATACGGCTGGAAACCAAATTGTTCAAAACTGGTATTCTGATACAGGGACTTTGTCAGCTAAACTTCTAACGACAGGGACGTATTATGTATACATTTCGGATGTCAATTATGACACTATAGGAGATTATCAATTAAATTTACAGCGGATGAACAATCCGCCGAATCCAATACCAATCGCTTATGGGGTGCCAATAGATGGAAGTATAAGTAAAGTGACAGAGATAAAAGCGTATACATTCACCGCGACGGCTAATGATCAGGTCTACTTGGCGATCAGGGATACGACACTAAAACCCAATTTTGAAATACAAGCCCGGATATATGATACGGCTGGAAACCAAATTGTTCAAAACTGGTATTCTGATACAGGGACTTTGTCAGCTAAACTTCTAACGACAGGGACGTATTATGTATACATTTCGGATGTCAATTATGACACTATAGGAGATTATCAATTAAATTTACAGCGGATGAACAATCCGCCGAATCCAATACCAATCGCTTATGGGGTGCCAATAGATGGAAGTATAAGTAAAGTGACAGAGATAAAAGCGTATACATTCACCGCGACGGCTAATGATCAGGTCTACTTGGCGATCAGGGATACGACACTAAAACCCAATTTTGAAATACAAGCCCGGATATATGATACGGCTGGAAACCAAATTGTTCAAAACTGGTATTCTGATACAGGGACTTTGTCAGCTAAACTTCTAACGACAGGGACGTATTATATATACATTTCAGATGTCAATTATGACACTATAGGAGATTATCAATTAAATTTACAGCGGATGAACAATCCGCCGAATCCAATACCAATCGCTTATGGGGTGCCAATAGATGGCAGTACAAGCAAAGTAACAGAGATAAAGGCATATACGTTTACAGCAGATGCAGGAACACAGATTTATTTAACGTATGAAGACCGAATTAATAAACCTAATTTCGAAATGCACGTAATTTTAACTAATTCTTCAGGCTCTGTTTTATCTGATCAGTGGAATGATAGTAAAGGGATGATAACTACTACATTAGCAGATCTAGGGAACTATTACATTTTTATAATGGATGTAAATTATGACGCTATCGGCGATTTTAGGCTGACTTTAAAAGACAATATTATCCGCAATGTTTCAGTTAATCCTTCATTCTTCAACCCCGCCCTTGGACAATCCACTAAAATTAATTATACGCTCACACAGAACGCCAACGTCACCATCGACATCTACTATTCCTCCGTGTCAATAGACGGCTATGGCGATGCGGCTTATAATCGAACATTATTAAAAAATTTATTTACTAATTCCCCCAGAAATAAAGGGGTTAATACTGAAACTTGGGATGGGAAAGATCAGACAGGTAAGATTGCCCGGCAAGGAGTTTATACGTATGTTATTCGCGCGGTTAATTCAACGTTAGGCAGAGATTCCACATTCGACCCCGGCTATGTTTCAGGAGGTGTGGCTATTTCAAATCGATCTGTAAGTCCGGCGAATTATAAACCATATAGTAATGAAACAGTTCAATTAAATTATACCTTATCTGCCCCGGCGTGGGTTACAATTGGAAGTGCAAATAATTATAATTTGCCAGGCTTTATTATTCAAGGCGCGCCTAGAAACGCGGGAGCAAATACTGAGACTTGGGACGGACGTGATGGAAATGGAAATATTTTTACGCAAAATTTACAAGTCGCGATGAAAGCTGTGATTCTGCCAGAAGTTTGTTCAGTCCTTAGAGATGATTCATTAAAAATTACAGATCTTAAAGTGGATAATTTTCGTTTACTGCCTGTATATAGTGAAGTGAGTACCATTAAAGTAACCACTTCAAAGGCTGCGGATTTAACTTTGACTATTGTTTCCCCTAATGGGAGCAGTTGGATTATTGCCCAGAAAGCTGGTGCGTCTGTAGGCGAAAATGATTTTCAATGGGACGGTACTGATCCGCAAAAACGGATTGTTAACTTAGCGGGTAATTATCGATTGGAAGTTCAAGCCGCTATTCCTGGGACAACTATAGTGACCAAGCGAACCGCGAATATTACGGTGTATAAATAAAAATGAACAAAATAAAAATTTATATTTTGGCTATATGTTTGATGCTGGGAGTCTCGAAGGCATGGGCTGAGCAAAGCATTTTATTTTCTAAATATACGAACGGGTATTGGCAGATCTGGTCGAAAGATTTGAACGCGGGACTGGAACAACAGTTGACTTCAAGCCAGATGGACAAACATTCACCCCAGTATTTTGCCAAAGAAAATAAAATCATTTTTCGTAATGCTAACTCTGAATTGTTCACATTTGATTTGCTGAACAAAAAAGAACAGCAAATATTAGAGAAGTTTGGTTTTATAATGGATCAGAATGTGTCTCGTGATGGAAAATATATGGTTTTTGCCCGTCTTAGGAATGATGTTTTGGATGTGAGCGATATATGGATGACAGACGTGTCAAAAGAAGATGCCAAATGCTTGACCAATGAATCAGCTGTGGAATTTAATCCGGTGTTTTCCGCTGATAGTAAAAAAATTGTGTTTGTTTCAAGTTATAAGCAGGGGAAAGGCTTGTCTTTATGGATCATGAACATTGACGGAACTGATAAGCAGCGTATAACGAATGATTCATCCTTTTATGTTTTGCCTTCATTTTCTCCGGATGGGAAAATTATAATTTTTTCTTCAAACCGGACTGGTAATTATGAAATAGGGCGCATTGATTTGGCAACAAAAGAGCAAAAAGATTTAACGAAAAATAACGTAATTGATACGAATGCGTCTTTTTCTTCTGACGGGAAAAAAATATTATTCGCGTCCATGCAGTCAGGAACCATGCAGGTTTGGATGATGGATCAAGATGGTCAGAATAAAACTCAATTAACATCAGGCCAAGGCATGATCCGCGATCCGGCGTGGTTTAAATGAAAGGTTTTTTATGAATAAAAATAAATATATTGCTTTACTTATGCTCATTGGGTTTTTCATTTTGTCATATTCTGCCCAAGCCACAGAAGAAGAAACGCGTGTGGCGCTTGGTAAATGCCAGAATCATTTTCCCTTAACAATATCTATTGTTCCTAATGATAGCGATTATAGCCCGGCATCTAAAGTATTCACCTTTTTGATTACAAGCAGTCAGAATATGCCGGTGAATGCCAGATTTAAACTCCATTATTTTCTTGGCCGCTTACATAGGCAGGAAGTGGCAGATATTACTTTACCTTATAAATTTCAACAAACCTATAGAGGAATGTTTCCGGGCAGCTATCGCGTCGATTTTTTGTTGCAGGATGCTTCGGGAACATGCACTGAATCAGGAATGGATATAACGGTTCCATAATGAAAAAATTAACTTTAATCATATTTTGTTTTTGTTTATTTGGCTGTTCAGCACGGATATCAGGTAAACCGCCAGCTTTAAATTTACAGCCTAAGCCATTAGCATTGCAATCAGTTTTTGTCGACCATAAAACTTTTGCGCCAGATAAAAAAGAAATTATTAAAATTCAATTTCAGCCGCAACGCGCTGCATTGGCCACGGTCACAATTACCGACCAATACGGTCGGTTAGTAAAAATTTTAATGGATAAGAAATCAATCCCTGCAAAATTAATTTCTGCTCAGTGGGATGGGACAGATCAAAACGGAAAAAATGTCAGTGATGGCGTTTATTACTATTTGATCGATATGGCAGATGGGGCAGATACGTTTAAGTATAATCCTTATGCTATGACCTATGGCATTAAGGTGAATGGAACAGGCTGGTTTGATCAAGATCATAAACGGATCCAAATCCAAATGCCTCAAGCTGCGAAAGTCAGGATCCGTGCAGGGATTAAAGAGGGCGGCCCGCTTTTGGCTACCCCATTAGATTGGGAAGGGTTTGAAGCGGGAACTTTTTATGTGCCTTGGGATGGAAAAGACGCTTTTGGATTTTTTAATGTGACACAGCATCCAAAATATGAATTATCTTTGCAGGCATATTCACTGTCAGACAATGCGATAATTGTTAAAGGCGGGGTTTCTGATCTGGAAGAAAATTTGCAACGTATTAAAATTTTCGATACCACGATTCCTGCAGACCGCCAAACGCATGCCTTACATAATCCGGCGCATTGTCATGAACCAAAAATTAATTTAGATTTTCCTGCTGATGTTAAAAGAAACCCGTCCGGAATAGTGTTAGCTGGGGCAAAATTACCCGTTAAAATAACCATTGATCCAAAAGATTGGCAATATTTAGAAAATACCCGTTATGAAATTATGATTTACATTGACACGGTTTTTTTATTTGAAGATGAAGCTGGTTTTTCTCCTTTTACCTATTCGTTGGATACGTCTAAATTAAATAAAGGGGAGCATATTATTACCGTGAACCTCTTGAGTTATGATAGCCATTGTGGCATTATATCAAAGAAAATAATTGTTGAATAAAGGCGTCCTATGATCACAAAATTTTCTTCCAAAGTCCTTAGTATCGCGCTGATATTTTCATTAATTTTTCAAAACCTTGCGATTCCTTTAGCTAATGCGTATCATACCGGTTCTGGCGATATGCACGATGGCACGCCAATCGGCAGCACGACTCCTGATCCTACTGCACCGACTGGTGAAGGAACAAACAATCCTAACCAAAGCATTGCCCAATGCGCCGACCCTGTTTCCCTATATAACGGCGAATATTCTTGCGCTGACAACGCGGATTTAACGATTCCCTCGCGTGGTCTAAATGTTGAAATCCGCCGGGTTTACCGTAACCAGCGCGAAATCAATGGACAGTTTGGGTTTGGCTGGTTTTTAAATTATTATGAGCGGATTAAAAAACTCGATAATAACAACATGGTTATTACTGACGGAGAAACCGGAAGCAAAATCGAGTATGTTTATGATGGAGTCAGCAAATACACCGCGCCTGCTGGAATTTTCGCGCAACTGATTTTAAACGCAAACGGAACTTATACTCTGACTAAAAAAGGCGGGTTAAAATATAATTTTGACCTTAACGGTAATTTAGCGTCAATAGTTGACCGCAATAATAATCAAATTTCTTTTTCTTACAATACCGGTAAATTGCCAATCTTGGCGTTTGCCAAATATTTGATTAATGTGAATACTGAAGCTGTGGTCGGCTATGATTATCAATTAACCACCATCACCGATCCCGTAGGCCGGAAAATCGCGCTGACCTATAATGCCAAAGGCAAGCTCTCGGCAGTCACAGATTTTGCTGGACGAAAAGTTCTTTATACGTATTTTGATAATGGAGATTTAAAAAGCTTTCAGGATTCGTTAGGGAATATTACGCAATACTTGTATGACGCGGCCCATAACCTCGTAAATATTATAGACCCTAAAGGTCAGACCTATCTGACGAATGTTTACCAAAACGACAAAGTCGTAAGCCAAACGCATGGCACTGGCACATTTAAGTTTGATTATTCAAAACCGGGGCAGGTTCTGTTTACGGACAAAAGTGGCACCATGGCGCTGTATGTGTTCAACTCAACCGGTAATCCGACGAATTTATATGAATATACAAGATTAATACGCGCAGGTGATCCGGCTTTTTATGCCACATCTTACACCTACGACGCAAATCAAATGCGCACATCCGTTGTCTTTCCTAAAGGCAATGGTTTTATCTATAAATATGACTCAGCCAATCCCAGTGTTTTATCGCGGGGAAATCTTTTGGAAATCCGCCGTAAAGCCAATATGTCAACGCCCAGTGATGATGTGTATGATATTGTTACCCGTTTTACCTACGAGCCGCGATTCGATCAAGTCAAGACCATCACTGACCCCAAAGGAAATGTTTATACTCTGACCTATGATTACGAACTTCCGACCACAGATGCCCGTTACGCCACAAAAGGCAATGTGGTTACAATTACCTATCCCGCGATCGGCACCCAAATTCCCAAAGCGCAGTTAACGTACAATGCCTATGGTCAAATCACCAAAGCCGTTGACCCTTTAAGTCACATCACGACCTATGCATATGAGACCGCGACTGGATATCTAGCTACGATACTCCGTGATCTGTCAGGAATTAACGCACAAACCGGTTTTACTTATGACGCATACGGTAATCTTAAAACAGTCACAGACGCAAATCTTCACACGACAATATATCAGTTTAATGCTCTTAATCAATTGGTACAAGTTGCCACTCCCTATGGAATCCGCACCAAATACACCTATGACGCGAATGGCAATGTCTCAAAAGTCGAACGTCAAGCCAATGCTGCAGGCACAGCTTGGCAAACCACATCTATGACTTATACTAATTTAAACCAAATCGAAAAAGTCACAGACCCGCTGAACCGTGTCACAACTTACAGCTATGATTTAAATGGAAATTTGGATTCAATTCTTAACCCAGATGGCACGGCGACAATTTATACTTATGACGAGCGGAACCTGTTGTTTAAAGTCAGTGACGCTAATACCCCGGCAGGCATTACCCAATACGATTATGACATTAATGGTAATTTAACTAAAATTACCGACGCGAAAAAGCAGGCTACATCCTATATTTATGATTTAAACGATCGTTTAGATTACCTGTTATATCCTGACGGTAAAAAGGAAGACGTAGCATATGATAAGAATGGCAATTTACAGAGCGTGATCTTGGCATCAGCCAACACGATATATTTTACATACGATGCTCTAAACCGCCGTATAGCTAAACAATTTTTATCCAATTCTACCCGGAATGTCACGTATACCTATGACTTGGATTCCCGTCTGACTGACGTGAACAACATCACTTCCCAAATCCACTATGCCTACGACAACTTGAACCGCGTTGACTATACCACCCAAAAAGTGAACGGCGTGAGTTATAAGGTAGATTACACCTTCGATAAAGCCGGCCATAGAACCAAATTAGTTTATCCTTCAGGAAAAGCCGTTTCCTACACGTATGACAATGACAATAATCTGCGGACCATTTCATTAAACAGCGCCGCGCTGCTGACTTTGTATTACGACACCTTAAACCGGGTCATAAGCAAAAGCTACGGTTCAGCCAATTTACCGCTAAGCAGTTATTCGTATGATATGGCTAACCAATTGGCAGGCATCACCAATAAACTAGGCAATGCCAAAGCCATCTCAACGTACAATTACCCTAAATACGACCCAGTAGGCAACCGCACCCAAATGACCCGCGCGTTTGGAACAGGTGCAGCTACAACTAAAAATTACACTTACGATTACATCAATGAATTAACCAATGTCACAGGTGCGGAATCCGGAGCATACACTTACGACGGGGTAGGCAACCGCCAAACTGCCAATGGCACAGCTTATGTGGCGAATAATGTGAATCAATATACTAAAGTAGGTACAGCCGTTTATTCATATGATGCCAATGGAAATTTAAAGACCGACGGCGTGAACACTTTCGCGTATGATGAAGATAATAATTTATTAAGCGCGACCAGCACCGCCGCCAAAACATACGCGTATGATGGTTTTGGCAGAAGAGTATCCAAGACCGTAGGCGGCGTTACTAAATACTACATTTACGATGACGACAGTATAATTGCCGAGTATAGTTCCAGTAAAGCCTTAGAAGCCGAATACGTGCTCTCAGACAATATCGATGAAGTCCTGCTGATGGAGCGGGGAGGGAAGAGTTATTATTACCATTATGATGGGTTAGGCAGTGTAAGCGAAATCACTGATACGTCAGGAGCAGTGGCAGAATACTATACCTATGATGCCTACGGGAACACGACCATACGCAACTCGTCGAACACGGTGCTCACGACCAGCGGCATAAGTAATAGGTTCATGTTTACTGGACGGGAATACGATTCTGAAACAGGATTATACCATTATAGAGCCAGAACTTACTCACCGAAGTTAGGAAGGTTTTTGCAGAGGGATCCGTTGGGGTATTGGGATTCGATGAATTTG
>JADFYJ010000032.1 GCA_015233115.1 Candidatus Omnitrophota bacterium
AGTGACGATCAATAAAGCAAAGATTTACGCTTGGACTGGAGAACAAGATTTCGCCAAAATCAGAGCGAGCCAAAGCGCGACTTTCGCGAATGTGAATATGACGGGAGATGTGACAGTCGGCGGGGCCATGAACGTAGGAGGCAATGTCGCATTCTCAGGCGCGACAACTTTTAATGTAATCCCTACGACCGGCGGCACCCCTGCCAACGCGTATGACCTGACCACCAAAGCCTACGTTGACAGCCAAATTTCGAACAACGTCGCGGCTGCAGTGTTAGATACGCTTAATGACGTCACAGTGACCAACACCGTTGAAGGCGACATTCTGATTTATAACCAAGCGACGCATCAGTGGGAAAATAAAGTGATGAGCGGGGATTTCACAATTCAGGCGAATGGTTTGGGCGTGATCGCGAACAATGCTGTGACTGCAGCCAAAACGAATTTTATCGGTAGTGCGACAGCAACAGCAGGCAACGTGTTCGTCGCTGCTGGGACGAATTTTAAGAGTAAAGCTTTGACCGGTGATGTTACGATTGACAGCTTGGGCGTGACCAGAGTTAATTCGATATCCGGGTCTGGAAATTCGACGTCAGCCGGAAGCTTGTTGATCGGAAATGGCACAAGTTTCAAGAGTAAAATAATGTCCGGGAATGTGACAATTGACAGTAATGGGTTAGCCACAGTCAATGGGGCAGCCGCGAATTTCACAGTCGGCAACGCTTTAACCGTAAACGGAGCTATGAATGTCAGCGGAAACGCGGCATTCAGTCAAGACACGACGTTTACCAATTTACCGACCAGCGGGGCAACACCGACGACTGCTTATCAATTAACCACCAAAGCTTACGTTGATTCACAGTTGGTCAGCGGTTTAGCTGGAAAAGATACTCTCTCTAAATTAAACGATGTCACGTTAACCAACACCGCGAACTTGGAATTTTTAGTGTATGACTCAGCCAGTTCAAAATGGATTAATAAATCCTTCAGCGGGGATGTAACCATTGACAGCGGCACAGTGACGATCAATAAAGCAAAGATTTACGCTTGGACTGGAGAACAAGATTTCGCCAAAATCAGAGCGAGCCAAAACGCGACTTTCGCGAATGTGAATATGACGGGAGATGTGACAGTCGGCGGGGCCCTGAACGTAGGAGGCGCCGTGTCAATGGCAGGAGCAACCACGTTTAATGTAATCCCGACGACAGGTGGATCACCAGCCAACGCGTATGACCTGACCACCAAAGCCTATGTCGATACTCAAATCGCGAACAATGTGTCTGCGGCCGTGTTGGATACATTAAACGACGTCACAGTGACCAACACCGTTGAAGGCAATATTCTGATTTACAACCAAGCTACGCATCAGTGGGAAAATAAAGTAATGAGCGGGGATTTCACAATTCAGGCGAATGGGTTGGGGGTGATTAGTGCCAATTCCGTCACAGCAGCAAAAACCAATTTCATTGGAAATTCAACGGCAACAGCCGGTAATGTATTTGTCGCAGATGGTACAAATTTCAAAAGTAAAGCCTTGACTGGTGACGTGACGATTGACAGTTTAGGTGTCACAAAATTAAATATCGCAGCGTCTTCGGCGATGTATCAATTGAACGATGTAACATTATCAAGTACAACGAATGCGGATATGTTGGTGTATGATTCAACAGCATCGAAATGGAAAAATAAAGCAATTACAGGCGATGTTACGATTGACATTTTAGGCGTGACCAAAGTTAATTCATTTAGCGGGACATCCACCAATGCTGCCAACGTCGCCATTACCAACGACGTTTCATCCAACGCGACTATGAATTTAGTCTGGTCAGCAGGGACAGGCGGGAATCAGGCGCTGAAAGTTTCGTCGACGGGATTAATATATAATCCATCATTAGGCAACGTCGGGATTGGTAATTCAACATTATCAACAGCTCGGTTGCATGTTTCAGGGAAGGGGACAACGACGGGGCAAGCCTTTGCCGTAGCGGATTCTACTCTATCAGATAATTTTGTAGTGTTGGATAATGGCAATGTAGGGATTGGCATGACTGCTCCTAGTGCTTCACTGCAGATCGCGAGCGGGAACTCGTATAACATTTGGTCAGGGCCTACTGGTTTTACTGACCTTGGTCAATGGATCACTAACGACGGCGTGTCAAAAAATGTTTTTACGGCAGACGCGACTGCCACCAACTATGTTACTTCAATTTTGGGATGGACGCGCGTTACGGCCAATAATCCTGTTTTACAAACCGGTATTGTCGGCACAGTCACCATTGAGAACCCCAGCGGTACTACTTCTGGTGGCACAGGGGTACAAGGTGAGGTCGATGTAAACGCGGCGGGCAATCAAGATTACGCTATAGCATTTCAAGGGTATGTTAATAAACAGGGTGCGGGTACGCTAGATTATTCTATTGGTTTTTATTCAGCTACTCATGTAAAAACCGGCGGGACGACAAATGTTGCATTTGGGCTCTATGCTGCAGACCAAAATGTGGGTACAAGCAATTATAACGTTTACATAAATCAGTGGACTGTAGGCGCGAATAACTACGCTTTATATAGCGCCGGAAAAGCGAAAAGTTATTTTGCGGGAAATGTTGGGATCGGGACCACAACGCCATCGCAAATTTTAGAAGTCGCAGGCAGTGGTAAATTTTCAGGAAGTGTTCAACTGGGCGGGGATTTAACCATGGCCACTAATACGGCAGGGAATTTGCTAGTTGCCAATGGCTCCAGTTATACCCCCAAAGCCATCACCGGCGACGTCACAATCGACAGTTTAGGCGTCACAAAATTAAACGTTGCAGCGTCTTCGGCGATGTATCAATTAAATGATGTTACATTATCTAGCACAGCCAATGCGGATATGCTGCTTTATGATTCTTCCGTCTCAAAATGGAAGAATAAGGCTATAAGCGGTGACGTGACCATTGACAACACTGGTCGTGCGACAGTTGTGTCCAGCGCACAATTTAAATCCTATACCATCGAAGCCCCGTCGGATACTGATAATATCATGTGGTTTAAGGCTCCGTATGCTCTGACCATCACCAATGCAAATTGTATCGTAGATCCAGGCGACGCAGGGGAGAGCGCCGTCATTGATATACAAAGAAGAGATTCATCCGGCCTAACGCCCACCAGCATCGACGCAGCCATCACCTGCACCAACGGCGGAGCCGCCGATGACGGCGCATTAAGCGCCCCCAATATAGCCGCCGGCGACTGGGTCTCCATCGACGTAGGCACAGTAACCGGCACAGTAACCCAAGCCTCCGTAACAATCACATTCGTCAAAACCGCGGAATAACCTAACCGATGGACCACCGACGCGGTGATCCAACGGTTAGGTTAAATAATTTTAGCAGCATATAGATTTTGATGTTATAATTTAAAAAATTGGAAAAAATATGTGTGAATTAAATAGAATTAAAAAATTTTGGCGCAAAACAAGCAAATCCTTTATGCTAAATTCAAAGTAAGTAAACTTGGGATTTTTGGGTCTTGTGTCCGCGGAGAACAGAAAAAAAATAGTGATGTTGATATTTTAATTTCTTTTTTTAGAACGCCAGGTTTGTTTGATTATATAAGAGTAGAAGATGCTTTAAGTATTATGTTGCGACGAAAAGTCGATCTGGTTATGAAAGGAACGCTCAAGCCAAATATTGGACGAAATATTATGCGTGAGATCATTTACGTATGATACGCGAATACAAAGACTAATGCAAAATGGAAGAAGATGCTTATCGTTAATACCCCATTCGTTATTGAGGAAGGCAAATAAATGGCGTAATCATTTGAATGGAATGAAAATAAGGCAAGCATAAGTTTTAAAAAACATCATGTCTCGTTAGAAGAAGCCACGACTGTGTTTGGAGATAATTTATCAATTACTATTAGTGACCCGCTGCATTCTATAACTGAAGATCGTTTTATTATAATTGGGCATTCTTATAAACATAGATTGGTGGTAGTTGTTCATACAGAACGAGAGAATAAAATACGTATCATAAGCGCCAGGTTGTCAACAAAAGGGGAAAGGAATTTTTATGAAAGTAAATAATAAGAAAAATCGTTCGGATATGCTTAATGAATATGATTTTCAAGGCGGCGTAAGAGGCAAATATGCTAAACGTTATCAAGAGGGCAGTAATGTCGTTATTCTTGACCGAGATGTTGCAAAGGTTTTTCATGATAAGGATTCAGTTAACAGCGCCCTACGGGCATTGGCTGGAATTATTCATCACCAAGTACAAGGACAGGGATAATTAGTGTCAGCCATATCAAATAAATGCATAATTTTGTTTTAAATGTTCTTGGATCGTGTTTTACGGTTTTTTTGTTAATTATTGATAATAATCAATTTAGATAAATTAGTTCCTGCTTTTTTTGCTCTTTCCGTCGCTAAAAATACCTCATTTTACCTGAAAAATCTTCAAAATAATCCAATCAATTCTTGAGCTGGAAATTCAATTTGTTATTATATAAAAGTAATTAAAAAGATATATATTTTTTAATGCGGGGGGAGCTGCATTATCAAATAAATGATGCTTTATTTATTGTGATTTTGTTGGAAAAGCCGTTAAAAAACGTGTCACAAGA
>JADFYJ010000033.1 GCA_015233115.1 Candidatus Omnitrophota bacterium
GGATACAAATACATGATACAACTGTGTTCCGATAACAACCGCAGTAAGATCGCCGGATATTTCCCGCACATCCGTGACTTTGCCGCGCTCATACAAATCCACCGCGCGTTTGAAGGTAGCTTCGTCCGTCGCAAATTTTATTTTATTGAGATCGAAAGATATAGACATAAAAATAATTATAATTCGGAGGACATCATACTTATATCAACAATTAAATATCGTGTCCCCCGATCTATTAAAAACCTACTCTATTCACATCCAATTTCTTCAATAACGAAGCTTTTGCAGCTTGAAATTCCTGTTCAGTAAGCACCTTATTATCTCGTAATTTAGCAAGCTCACTTATTTCATACGCTATGGTCTTATCTTTCTCAGGACCGCCAATAACTATTGGTGGAACGTATTTCTTAATCTGCTCAACAAAGGAATCCAATGTTTCACGATTAGGTTTATTATTTAGAAACCCCAACATTCCAGCTCCATTAAAACGATTATAGAAAACAACCTGATCAGTACTATCTGTCCAAGTTTTCCAGAAAGAAACAATCGCCCCAACTAACACGCCAATCAAAAACAATAACGCCGCTACCCAATCAGATTTATCCTTGGGCGGCGCTGCTATATCATCACAGCAATAAAAACAGCACCACCTAAAAAGCCCAAAGCTAATTTCCAAACTGGGGAAATATGCCTTACCCGTTGAGCATTAGGATCCAAAATTACTGGATCAACCGTGAACTCATTTATATTCCCAAACCGTTCTATAACGACTTTAATAATTTTAGAATCAAGAATCTCAAATGTCCGCCGTTGAAATGGTGCCTCTTGAGTAATCTTCATTGCCTATCCTCTCGTTGAAATTATATTCTTATTTCGTTATAATTCCGTGGACATCAGGCGCATCTAAATAATTAAGTATTATGTCTGGCAAACTTGATTATTTATTCTCCCCATCTGTCAATGGGCCGGAAAAAATAGGCGCGCGCCTATAATTCAAAAATTCTTTTAATGGATCATTTATCGTTGGATAATTCGTCAAAGTCATTTTTCCGGAAGCCTTATCAATTATTAAATTATTTTTCATCTTTTCTGCAGCATATCCGAAAAACAGCTCTACCTCCCAATGGTCCCCCGCATCAATAATTTTTCCCGGACAGCCGCAACCCGAAATATAATCTGAAAAATACAAACCAGCCAAAATTTGAGCTTCTTTATAATCAACTCCGTCATCTATATTGATTTTTTTAAGAGTATTAATCCTGTACTCCTGCTCCCTGGCGCGCATCATTTCTTCCTTTTTTCTTACTTGTTCCGGCGAAGGATTAGGAATTAACCAGGAACAACCAACGATAAAAAAACATGAAATTAAACAAAAGATTTTGGTTGTTTTCATCATCAGGCTTATCCAATCTCATTCCAATAAAAAGCTAAAAAAACGAAAACCCGCCGAATTTCGCCACAACTGATATCTGATACGATTATTTCTCGATTTTTTTTTAATGTATCGCCTCCAAGACTGCTTTTGGATTATTGTCAGCAATTTTTAAAAGCACCTGGGCAGGGCCTTCTGGCACACAACGTCCCTGTTCCCAATTCTGTAACGTATTAACACTGATATGGAAGGCCAAAGCAAATTGACTTTGAGATAAGCCCAACTGAAGACGGATTTTCCTGACGTTTGCCGGAGTATACCGAAAAACCCGTGAAGGTTTACGCTGACCACGAATATATTCCCCGGCGTGACCGATACTCTCAACCAACTCCTGAAAGTGCTTGTCTTTCATCTTAAATGCTCCTTTGTAATTTGAGCTAAAATTTTTAACTGTTCCTTACTCAAATCTTCTCTTTCAGTTTTGGGATAAATATAAATCATCAGGAATTCCTCATGACTCAACCACAGATAATAAATGATCCGAACTCCGCCACTTTTTCCTTTATTTCTAAATGCCCAGCGCAATTTTCTAAGTCCGTGTCCATGAGGGATAACATCCCCTTTGCGAGGGTTACTGATAAGCGCCTCCTGGATTTTCCGATATTCTTCATCGCTCAAATTTTCTTCCACCCATTTGGTAAAATGAGGGAATTCGATAAATTGCATATCTCATCCTTCACGATTAAAGTATACGCTATTAGCGTATAGCTGTCAACCTTTAGAAAAAATGATATCTATCTAGCTTTATATGCTGCCCATTCTGTCGTTCCATCACCATAGGCCCATTGATCAGGAATCAAATTTCTCAAAAATTGGTCAACTTCGTCTAAATCCCCATGCTTTGCCGCGTAGTTGATATGCGCAGCCAATCTTTCCATTTTTAATAATGCAGAAGACTCCCACCATGCAGCAAGAATTAAAGGTAAGGGCGGCTCCCAACCACCAGAGCTCTTCTGTGTTCTATTAGGCAGCATTTGCCAAAGCGCATTCCAATGATTAGGCAAAGGACACACGCGCCCCTCTAATTTGACATATTCTAGTAACGAGTTAAGTTTTTCATCCATAAATTTAATTGTTGCCTTTGCTCTTTCTTTCTAATTATTTTAAATCCTTCCCATCTGGCGAATAATTGCGTTCGCCAGATCTCTTCTATCAATAAGATACTGAATTCCGGGGACACGTACCTAACTCGAAGTTTCCGCTTCATCCAGAATATTCATCAAAGGCTCTTCCCATTCAAAACAAGTCTGCCGGCCGCCAATCAGTTTAAAACTAGTAATAACCGCGGAATCGATCCGCGCATATTCTATGAGCATCTGAACAACCTCGCTCATAAAACCACCGACAATTCCATTTGAATCATCTACGCCACCCAGCAGTTTTTTATCCAACCGCAAAAGCAACTTTACTAAAATCTCGACGGTCTGCCTGCTGACCGGAAAATCAGACACAATAACCGACAGCCTGTTACATCCCTCCTGCAACGAATCCTGATTAGCAAACCACGTACGCGATGGCCCTCGATAAGGCTTTATATAACTCATCGCTTCCGTAATTGATTTCTTGACCGCAGCCAAGTCTTCCTCTTGCACTTCTTCCCGCCGGCTGCTGCATTTTACTTCATGACATTGCGTTTTATCTTCTTTACTTAATGGCCGGCCTTTCATAACAAAATATATAGCCAGCGCCACCGCATGTTTACAAAGATTACCCTTCTGCCCAACATAACAACCACACTCGACATCACCAAATCTATGGCCGGATACAAATACATGATACAGTTGTGTTCCGATAACAACCGCAGTAAGATCGCCGGATATTTCCCGCACATCCGTGACTTTGCCGCGCTCATACAAATCCACCGCGCGTTTGAACGTAGTTTCGTCCGTCGCAAATTTTATTTTATTGAGATCGAAAGTTATAGACATAAAAATAATTCGAGCAAAATTGCCTTTATTAATTATATAATAACGAATTATTCGTAACCGGCTATTTTCCAGTAGTTAATGATATCTGACACGATTTTTTCCGCGCATATTCTACGAGCATCTCAACAACCTCGCGCATAAAACCACCGACAATTCCATTCGAATCATCTACGCCACCAAGCAGCTTCTTATCCAACCGCAAAAGCAACTTCACCAGGATCTCCGCAGTTTCCCTATTAACTGGCAAATCAGACACAATAACCGACAATCTATTACATCCCTCTTGCAACGAATCCTGATTAGCAAACCACGTACGCGATGGCCCTCGATAAGGTTTTATATAACTCATCGCCTCCGTAATCGATTTCTTGACCACAGCCAAGTCTTCCTCTTGCACTTCTTCCCGCCGGCTGCTGCATTTTACTTCATGACATTGCGTTTTATCTTCTTTACTTAATGGCCGGCCTTTCATAACAAAATATATAGCCAGCGCCACCGCATG
>JADFYJ010000034.1 GCA_015233115.1 Candidatus Omnitrophota bacterium
AATCGTCTCCGGTGACGCTTGGGTCGGAGAAACACCAGCCGCATGAATAAGACCGAAAATCTCGCCAAGGGCGGTAGCGGTCTTAACCAGAGCTTGAACGGAAGCACGCGATGACACATCGACTTTCGCAGTGCTCACGCTAAAACCGGCATCACTTAAAGTCTTTGCCGCAGTGTCGGCGTTGTCCTGACGCAAATCAGCAAGCACTACCTGCTTCCCAGCGCTAACCCGCCGCGCAATCGCTTGGCCGATTGATCCAGCCCCTATTACGACGATAACATTTGTTGTTTTTTCAAGTTTGCGCTTTTCCATAAAAATTTCCCCCAGTTACTTAATAATATTTATTTCTCGAATCCATTCAGATACTTTGTTCCGTGCGGTCTTCACAGTACTTCCTCGAATGGCAAGCCCTTTAAACATTTTTGATTTAGGACAAAGTTTTACTATGTCGCCAACGCTGTTTCCAAGCCCGCTTCCTTCATGCGTGCAAAACGGTACAATAACTTTTCCAGAAAAATCATATGACGACAAGAACGACTTGACTGGTGATGGAAAAGTTCCCCACCAATTAGGATAACCGATAAAAACCACATCATACGACTCTATATTCTGAACCTTTGTTTTCAGCTCAGCCATATAGCCGGAATCAAGCTCCTTCCTTGCCTGCGCTACAACGGTGTCGTAATCATCAGGATAGGGCTTTACAGGCTGAATCTCAAAAATATCTCCCCCCACTATTTCGTGAATTTGGTTAGCGATTTCGCGAGTATTTCCAGTACGGGAAAAATAAGACACTAAAATCCTTTTGTTGCCTGAAAGCTTCGACATATTCAATTCCTCCCCTGCGAAACTTATTTGAGCCGTCACTCCCATAAATGCAAGGAATGCGGCGGTTATCGATAAAGCAAAGATTGTCTTTTTCATATCTTCTTTACTCCGTTCATTAAAAATGTTTTCATTTGCTAGAAGATATTGCTTAAATATCCCAATAAAGTCGTATAATACTTCTCCCATCGGTCAGCCGTAGGTCCTTAGAAAGACTTTTTTATTCACAATCCCATTATTCATAAGTGGTTACGTTAAAATTTTATGTCGTATATGGCATTTTAAAATGGCTTAAAAATCATACTCATCCATCGGCTTAAAGAAATTTCAAAATCAACGAACTTTGAATTTCCGCTCCAGATCCAACTCTTTACCGGAATTCTTGTCAACAACCACGGCTTGAACCGAATAAAAACCAACGAGATCTTTTTTTCCAATCTTAAGTTGTAAAAATTGTACGCTCATTTCTAAATCTCTATATTTAGGTGCCGGCTTGTTAATCCAAACTTCCACATTCCCCGTTTCCTGTCTAAGGTTTCCGTTTGGATCAAAAAGTTTAAATCTCACCGTCACATTAGCCATCCCATGAATATCCGCAGCACAATTTGAAAATAAAATAAGAGCAACTAAAGACTGGCCTCTTCTAATTTCATCAACAAAACTTCCTTTAACCGTCAACCCTGGTTTATTCCATGCTTCAAATAATTCATTCGGTTTATCAGTAAACTCGAGTTTAGCTCCGAAGTCGCCATCTGTTTTTGCAAACGTGCTATTAAGAACGGGTTTACCGTTTAACAACCATTCTGCCGAAGCTACCGACGAGGAAAACAATGCAAGAATTATCCAAACAATAAACCATTTATACCTCGATAACTGCATAGTTAAACCTCCTTTATATTGATTAGATTTTCAGCAGAAATCTGACAATAGTCGCCCGCATCTGTCCGCCGGATTTATCCCGCCCCGACCATCAGCACGTGCGTTGTGGCTACCCGCTCGCTTTTGAATTTTGGCCGGATAACAATTTCAACATCCTTATCCAGCGCATTGAGTAATTCGAAAAGAAGATCGAGGGAGAACATGCTGAGCTTACCGTTCATCAGGCAGGATACTTTGGACTGCGGAATGCCCAAAAGCTCGGCGGCAGCTTTCTGGGTCAAGTGGCGTTCGTGAATGATCTCCGTAATGCGTGCCATGACCTGGGCGCGAGCCATCACCCGTTCCGGATGAGCGACACCGATGTCTGCAAAAATATTATCATTGCCTTTATGGATCTTTTCTTTAGTGTTCATGTCTCCCTCACTTGTAATTCGTATTGTAATCTTCTTCAGCAAGCTTTAGCCGCCTCTTTATAAGTTCAATGTCCTGACCGGAAGTCTTAATGCCGCTCTTGGACTTTTTCTGAAAACAATGCAAGACATAGAGAGCATCCCTGAACTTAACTGTATAAACAGCCCGATACGTATCTCCGTCATGATTTTCCCGGATTTCTAGAACGCCTGCCCCGCCGAATCCTTTCAATGGCTTGGCATTCGTAGACTTTCTGCCGCATTGAGCTTGATATAATGCAAACCCAATGTCTTGGCGAACATCCTCGGGGAATTCTTTCAGATCATCCCGTGACGAGCCTACAAAATTTATTTTCTTCATGTTCATGCCTGGTATTAATATACCATATTTGGTATATTTGTCAATTTATCTATAGATTTTATTCAAAAATCCAACGAAGGTCGTATAATACTGCACCCAACGGTCAGCCGTAGGTAACCAAAAGGACAGACGGTTTCTTTTTTCCTTCCTCTGCGGCTTCTCTTTTATTTTCAATGTTTTTTGACATTTAAGCCCTTCTTCGTAACAATATTTCCAAGGTTGATTGAGTTCCAGTTTGACAATTTTTTGATTTTGAATATAGATATTTTTGAAGATTATCCGCATAAAGGTTTTCATGGCATAATTACGTTCTTCATCTGTTGAAGCTTTTTTTAATTTGATAAGAAAGTCTTGGGCTTCCTGCACAACATTGATTGAATTTCGTTTATCTAAAATTTTTATTTGAATAGCTTTGATATCAGATTTCAACTTCTTCTCTTCATTCCTTAATAGATCTGTGACCTTCCCCAAATCAGTAGACAGTTTGTTAAGTTAGAGCGGCGCGTTTTTCGAACTCAAACGGGCTCAAAAAACCGAGCGTCGAATGCGCTCTTTTCCGATTGTAATACACTTCCACATATTCAAAGATTTTTCTTTTCGCTTCTTCGCGAGTCCTAAATTTATTCCTGTGGATCAACTCGACCTTGAGCGTATGAAAGAAACTCTCAGCGACGGCATTATCCCAACAATCACCCTTCCGGCTCATGCTGCCAATGAACTCGCGCTGAGCCAGGATCGACTTAAAGGCATTCCCGGCATATTGACTGCCGCGGTCCGTGTGGCAGATTAATCCTTTCGGCGGATCACGTCGCAGGATCGCCTGTCGCATCGCTTGTGTCGTCAAGGTATCAGCTATGGTTTTATCCATCGCGAGTCCAACGATCCCTCGCGAAAATAAATCCAAAATCGCCGCGACATATAACCAGCCTTCAAATGTCCAGATATACGTGATGTCCGACACCCACACCGCGTTCGGCTTCTCAACGATAAAATTCCGGCTCAGCACGTTCGGCCACACAGGATGATTGTGCTTCGAGTTCGTCGTCACGCGGAATTTTCGCTTCTGCACAGCGACGATCCCAGATTCCCGCATGACGCGCGCAATCCGATTCTCTGAACAACGGACACCTTGTTTATTGTTCAACTCATCCCAGATTCGCGGACTGCCATAATTGCTCTCGTTGTCCACGAAAACCCGTCTGATCTCAATGAGCAACTTCTCGTTATCAATCCGTCTCTGACTCTTGGGTCTATTCCTGTACGCGTAATACCCGCTCCTCGATACTTCCAACGCCCGG
>JADFYJ010000035.1:0-480 GCA_015233115.1 Candidatus Omnitrophota bacterium
TGTCGCTATCACGAACGACGTCTCGTCCAATGAGACTATGAATCTGGTCTGGTCGTCCGGCATCAGCGGCAATCAGGCGTTAAAAGTTTCGTCGACCGGATTTATTTACAACCCATCCATTGGTAACATCGGCATTGGTACGTCCGCAATAACAACTGCTCGGTTGCATGTTCGTGGAGCAGGTACAACAACTGGTCAAGCCTTTGCCGTGCAGGATTCTACTCTATCAGATAATTTTGTGGTTTTGGATAACGGAAATGTCGGGATAGGGACGTCTAATCCTACAACGCAGTTGACTTTAAATGCGCCAAGCGGTTTTGTTGGTGATCTTTTTAATTTTCAGATAAATGGCGCAAGTTATTTCAAGTTTAATACAGCGGCTGGATTTAACAATACAATGACTTGGAACCAAGTAGGTCATTTCAATATTACTGATTCCACGAATGTTGTTTTGATGCCTACAAACTTCGCCTATACTTT
>JADFYJ010000035.1:490-1887 GCA_015233115.1 Candidatus Omnitrophota bacterium
GCACCAGTTTTAACTCTTCCCACCACATATAATGAGCCCGCCGCTACAGGGATATCCAATACCGCTTTTGTAATTAAACGAACTGAGACTAATTTGGGTATTACTCCCGGAGCACAATATTTGATGCAAGCGCAAGTTGCTGGTGTAAGCAAATTTGTCATAGCTAATACTGGAAGTGTTGGCGTTGGGACGACAGGTCCTACTCAGAAGCTTGAAGTCGCCGGAAACATAAAATCAGGTGGTGTGATCATGAGCCAGGATTTGACCATGGCGAATAATACGGCGGGGAATTTATTGGTCGCTAATGGAGCAGGTTATACGCCAAAAGCCATAACTGGCGATGTTACAATCGACAGTTTAGGTGTAACTAAAGTCAATTCTTTCACTGGCACATCAACAGGCGCTGCCAGTGTCGCCATCACCAACGACGTCTCATCCAACGCGACCATGAATTTGGTCTGGTCGTCCGGCACCAGCGGGAATCAATCACTCAAAGTCTCGTCTACGGGCATCATTTATAATCCATCCACAGGCAATTTAGGCGTTGGCAACACGTCGCCTTTGGCTGGGTTGCATGTGGGAACAGGAGGCACGCCGGTTGTGGTGGGAGTGAATGATGTTTACATTCAGAATGATTTGGAAGTGGGAGGAACAGTGACTGCGGCGAAGTTTTATGGCGACGGATCTGGGTTATCTGGTGTGGGAGGTTTGACCTGGATTGATGTGATTGGCACGACGCAGAATATGGCGGTCAACCGTGGCTATATCGCGGATAATGCTTCTTTGGTAACCATGACTTTGCCGGCAACGGCAACTGTTGGAAGTGTTATGGCTGTAACCGGAGGCGTGACTGCTGTGAATGGGTGGAATATCGCAGAACGCGGGGCAAACCATTCATTTTGGTTCGATAAATACAACAGCTGGAGTCACTGGTTTTGTTTCCAGCAGTGGCCAGTATGACAGCATCCAGGTTTTGTGTATTAAGGCAGATACAGATTTTGTGGTGGTTTCGAGTGTGGGGAATATTAATTATCAATGATAAAAATTGGCAACGAGGCTGTAGGTTATAGGCGAGAGGACATCTGGTCGTTGTCGTAGGGGCGATCTCCTGATCGCCCGTGACCAAAGATTTATAGAATTAACGTTTCAGGGTTTTTTTGTTTGGTTTGTTTTGTTGAAAATAAAAAAGCGACAATTTTGTCGCGGGCGATCAGGAGATCGCCCCTACGACTATTTCGTCTGTACATTTTGGGACGAACGCAAAACTTGCACCAATGGTGCAAGAAATTGGATGGGCGCATAATTTGGTTATTTTCGAACGATGTAAAGACGAGATGGGAGTGTAAAGTGAGGCGTAAATAATATCGTTTTGATAAATTATTTTACAAAATGATATA
>JADFYJ010000035.1:1907-2404 GCA_015233115.1 Candidatus Omnitrophota bacterium
GATATACATTTTAGTAAATTATTTAACAAAATGCTATTTTGTGCTATATTTTATATATAAAAAAGGAGGGCTTTGTGGTTAATATTTCCGAGCTTATTGAATTAGACCGGTTAGCGCGTCAAGATGGGCAAAAATATACCAAGAAAAGATTTCTTTATTCAGAGTTGAATCTTGGTAAAGGCCGCCATTTTTTAGGAATTGTTGGCCCGCGCGGCGCGGGGAAAACAATCCTGATCAAGCAATTGGCTTTGGCTTCAAAAGAATCATTTTATATGTCTTTGGATACATTTAAGGATGACGTATTTCAGACTGTAAAAGAGCTTGCTGAAAAATTAAGCGTAAAAATGTTTTTAATTGATGAGGTCCATATGCACCCAGGCTTCGAAGAAAGTTTGAAAAAAATATACGACTTTTTAAACGTGAAAGTTGTTTTTACCAGTTCAATGGCGCTAGTAATGTACCAGTCGGAATATGATCTTTCTCGCCGGGTTTTATTA
>JADFYJ010000036.1 GCA_015233115.1 Candidatus Omnitrophota bacterium
GCGATAGCCGTACTTATCGCTGCTGGAAAAGCCGGGATTGCTAATCCGGGAGCGCATGGTTTTAGCGAGATTTTATATGCCTTTTCCTCCGCGGCAGGAAATAATGGAAGTGCTTTTGCCGGGTTGTCAGCTAACACGCCTTTTTACAATATCGCCTTGGGAATAGGCATGTTTTTTTGCCGGTTTTGGCTCATTATTCCGGTCTTGGCTATTGCCGGTTCTTTGTCATCTAAAAAAATTATTCCCGTGAGTACTGGCACATTGCCGACGCATACGCCGCTTTTTGTTTTTTTCTTGGCTATGGTCATTCTGATTGTCGGCGCGTTGACATTTTTTCCAGCTTTGGCATTGGGGCCGATTGTTGAGCATCTCATGTTAACGGGAGTGTAACGAAAGATCGTTAATGAAAAAAACACATAAAATCAGCGCTCTATTTGAACCGGCTATTCTGGGACCGGCCGTTATTGACTCATTTAAAAAGCTCGATCCCCGGCATCAGATTAAAAATCCGGTTATGTTTGTGGTTTTAATTGGAAGCATATTAACGACCGGATTATATATCCAGGCTTTATTCGGACCAGCTGATGCTCCGGCAGGATTTATATTGGCGATAACATTATGGCTGTGGTTTACTCTGCTTTTTGCCAATTTTTCCGAAGCTATGGCCGAAGGGCGGGGAAAAGCGCAAGCTGCCAGTTTGCGTAGGACCAGAAAAGATACCCCGGCCAAAAAATTGTCGAAGCCAGTTTACGGTTCAAGTTTTACAACAGTTTCTGCGACGAGTTTACGTAAAGAGGACGTGGTTTTAGCGGAAACAGGAGACATGATTCCTATGGACGGAGAAGTTATTGAAGGGATCGCTTCTGTCGACGAAAGTGCGATCACCGGAGAGAGTGCGCCAGTTATCAGAGAAAGCGGCGGGGACCGTTCCGCCGTAACCGGAGGCACGCGTATTTTGTCTGACTGGCTCATCGTGCGTATAACCGCAAATCCCGGCGAAACATTTTTGGATCACATGATCGCGATGGTGGAAGGCGCTAAGAGGCAAAAAACGCCGAATGAGATTGCGTTGGGAATTCTCTTAGTGGTTTTTACGATTATCTTCCTTTTGGTGACTGTCACGCTTTTACCTTTTTCGATGTTCAGCGTTAACGCGGCAGGCCATGGAACCGTTATTTCCGTGACAGTCTTGGTGGCGCTTCTGGTATGCCTTATTCCGACGACAATAGGAGGATTATTACCGGCGATTGGTATTGCAGGCATGGACCGGATGATTCAGGCGAATGTGATCGCGACGTCAGGCCGGGCCGTTGAAGCGGCAGGAGATGTGGATGTTCTTCTTCTGGATAAGACCGGAACTATCACCCTTGGAAACAGACAGGCGGTAGCTTTTGTGCCTGCTTACGGCATCAGTATAGAGTCGCTGGCTGATGCGGCACAGATTTCTTCCTTGTCTGATGAGACGCCGGAAGGCCGCAGTATTGTTATTCTGGCGAAACAAAAATATCGTATACGGGAAAGACAGATCCATGAGATGGATGCGAAATTTGTGCCTTTTTCAGCCCAGACCAAAATGAGTGGAGTTGATTTAGGTAATGGACTCCAGATTAGAAAAGGCGCGGTGGAAGCGATTGAAAATTATGTGAAAAAACTTGGTGGGGCATTTCCTGCGGATTTGAAATCAACGGTTGAAACCATAGCGAAAAGCGGCGGCACGCCTTTAGCGGTTTGTGAAAATAATCGTGTTTTGGGGGTGATCCAACTGAAAGATATTATCAAGGGAGGCATTAAAGAACGTTTTGCCGAGCTCAGACGCATGGGAATTAAAACGGTTATGATCACCGGCGACAATCCTCTAACCGCGGCTTCTATCGCGGCCGAGGCAGGGATGGATGATTTTCTCGCGCAAGCGACACCAGAAGCCAAACTTAAATTGATCAGAGACATGCAAGCCGGCGGACGTCTGGTTGCCATGACGGGTGACGGTACCAATGATGCTCCAGCTTTGGCGCAAGCGGATGTGGCCGTCGCTAT
>JADFYJ010000037.1:0-434 GCA_015233115.1 Candidatus Omnitrophota bacterium
TTGATGGCACGCAAGTGGCTTTAGCGGCTGAGGCATATGCCATAGGACTGAATACAGAAGCTGGTATCAATTCAGGATTACGCGGGTATAGCAAAGGGAAAATGACCATGCCGCTCACCCCGGGTTCCGTATTCTTCGCTTCATCCTCGACCAAGGGCAATCCGTATGATCAGGTTTGGTTAGCGTTCTATGAGAATAAGCTGAAGAACACGATGAATTATAATGATTTTGTGGCTTTGTTTATTGAAGGGGCTGCAGGCAGGATTGATCCGGTTTGGGGACAATTCCGCGCGGCAATTGCTTTGGCTAAGAAGAATGGCAAGACGGGCGTGATTGAAATTCAAAATGGCGAGGGCGAGAATGCGGCTAAGGTGAATGTTGATTTGAACGTGTGGTTCCCGGTATTGAATGCGGCTGTTAATGCTGAGAAGACG
>JADFYJ010000037.1:493-968 GCA_015233115.1 Candidatus Omnitrophota bacterium
AAAAAGCTCATAATCCTTTGGCTGAACGGTTAGCAGGAAAAGATAATTTAACGGATAAAGTCAAGTTGGTATTGGCTTTCCGTTTATTGAATATGACGATGGGTGTGTATGTGTCTGGCGCGTCGCAGGATACTAAACAGTTATTGGCTGAGTTAACGGGTATGCTGAAGAAGAATATGAATGATCGGGAATTCAATAAGTTGTTTGCAAATAAAGCGGGCGATCAGGAGATCGCCCCTACGACAATTTATATCATGGATAAGGACGGTGCTTTGCATAAGGTGAAGATTGCTCCAGTATTCGGTGAGGCTAAGGCTGGCGAAACACCTGTGGTCAAGGATGTTAAAGTGACTATGACTACCGAGACGGGCGCGATCGGGCAGGTTGGTTCAGCCCTGGTGATTACTGCGCCGAAGTCAATCACAGAAGCTATGGTTAATAAGATGAGCAAAGAAGATGTGGTGGATGCTAATAG
>JADFYJ010000037.1:1003-1494 GCA_015233115.1 Candidatus Omnitrophota bacterium
AGCCGTAGTCGCCAAACGCATGAGCAATCCGATGTCTGTCAAATTGAATGAACAGACTACGCTTGAAGGCAAACTGGATGTGATTAACCAATTCCATTTGACCAGCATGATTCCTGTGATCATCTTGGGAAGTTTGGCTGGTTTGGAAAAGGCGATGAATATTAAGGGGAAAGAATATCGCAAGGCAACTGGCGCAAATATTTATGTACTGGGAAAAGATGGAATTATAAAAGTGGTAAACGTGGTAGAGGTGGTAAAGGGGGTAAAGGAAAAAGCGATTGGTGAGAAAAATGGATCCCCGACGACCAACGGTAGTACCAGGTTAGAGGGTACACAAGCGCTCGGGGATGACAGCGAAAAGAAGCCGGTTAAGTTAGTTGTGACCAAAACTGTTGTTCAGCCTAGCGCTTTAGAGAATGGGATTGTGGTCAGCGAAAATGTGATGCTTGAAGCGATTTTATTGCAGTTGGATCGGAAGGTAGTGGTGGATG
>JADFYJ010000037.1:1562-2012 GCA_015233115.1 Candidatus Omnitrophota bacterium
ACTTCGGACCTTTCGTCCTCGGTCACAGGGCCAGTAATTCAGCAGTCAAATGAAAATGCGCCGATGCCGGCGGATGTTCCTGTGCCGAATATGGTTCCGCAGGGTATGACTCCTGTGGCGCCTGTGGTGCCGGTTGTTGAACCGTTGGTTAGAAGTACAGAATCTGGCGAAGCTAATACTCGTGGACCGCCGGTAGCTGATGAAAAAATTGTTTCTCTACAAACTCCGCAGTCCACTGAAGAAACTGCTTTTCCGGAAACAGATTCGGCTATGGCCGCAGCCGCTACAGCAGAGCCGGTTGTTCCAACAGCAGTCACACCCGCATATGTACCTCTAACAAACACACAAAAATTGAGCATGATGAAATATGCTCAAAAAGTGATTGAAGCGATTTCAATTACAAATGGTTTAAATAAAGAAATGGTACAAACTCAATTGAGAATGGTGCAC
>JADFYJ010000003.1 GCA_015233115.1 Candidatus Omnitrophota bacterium
ATCGCGATCTCTGGTTTATACCAAGCTATTTTTATGGCCAACGCTGGTGGTGCTTGGGATAATGCGAAAAAGGTCGTGGAAGTGGATTTACGCGAAAAAGGCACAGAGTTGCACGCGGCATCAGTCGTGGGCGATACTGTTGGCGATCCGTTTAAAGACACATCTTCGGTTGCCATCAATCCGATCATTAAATTCAGCACCTTGTTCGGCTTGTTAGCCATCGAGATTGCTTTGAAATTAAGTCACACCTTAAATATTACTTTAACTGTGATTTTCTTTTCGATTTCCGTATTCTTTGTCATTAAATCATTTACTGACATGAGAATCATAGGTGAATCTGGTAAGTGATAAACGTGGTAAAGGATGTAAAGGTAATTGTAGGGGCGGGGTCTTCCCGCCCCTTTTTTATTGTCCTGGTTTGGGGGAGAGTGTCATATTGACAGTGCAGGTAGTATATAGTATATTTTATCAACTTTTCAGCTTTAAGACTGGATTTTATTCAATGGTATTATGTGAAAGGAAATTTTTATGAAAAAATTGTTATCAATTTTGGTAGTTGCCGCAGTTTTAGGCCTAGGCTCTGTGGCGCAAGCGTCTGTTCAATCTTTTCAAGGATCATTCTCTTCCGACGATGAAATTCACTTTTTCACATTTCATCAAGATACTGCGCAAACTGTTGCATTACGGTCTTTTTCGTATGCTGGCGGTATCAACGCGGAGGGAACGGTTATTGCTGCAGGCGGGTTTGATCCGATTTTATCTCTTTTTAATTCCTCGGGAAATTTAATTGATTTCAGTGATGATAATGAGGATTATCACAAGGGAGTCCCTTTTCCTATTGTGGTAGCCATTGACCCGGTTACAGGTAAAGCTTTTGATTCATATTTTACAGCTTTTTTGAATCCGGGGGATTATACAGTTGCCATTACCCAGGCGGAGAATAATTTTGCGGGTGGGTTAGGCGATAATATTTCTTTAGGATTCAGAGAACAAGGACAGGGCAATTATACGCCAGGTATTGTTAAAACTGAAACAGGAATAGATGTGACAGGTTCATTTTGGGAAACAAATGGAAACAACACGATATATCAGCGGACAAATTTGTGGGCATTTGATGTGGACCAGGGAGGCAGTACCAATGCTGTTCCTGAGCCGGCATCACTGCTACTTTTAGGGAGCGGTTTGGCAGGGATGTTTTTCCGAAGAAAGCGTATGACATAAAGATTATTCGATTAATATAAAAAAGAAAACGGCAACTCTTATGGGTTGCCTTTTTCTTTGTAGAATTTCTGGAAAAATCATATATAATACATTTCTTAATTTAAATATTATTGTCCCCTTAGCTTAACGGATAAAGCACAAGCCTCCGGAGCTTGGGATGGGGGTTCGATTCCCCCAGGGGGCGCTATTAAAAAGTAACAGAGTAACCGAGTAACAGAGTGACAGAGCAAAAGCGATTGAAAAGCGAATAATTGATTTTTAATTTGTATATGTCAGGTTAATTTCGAGGGATGCTTTTGAGAATTATAAATATTATAAGATTTTAATTTTGCTGTTTTGTTATAATAAATCATGATTAGTTTTTGCGCGTTTTTTACACGCTGTTATGAAGTGATTTGTTTTTTATAGCAATCGCTTTTTTGTTTCTGCTTTGTTACTTTATTACTCGGTTACTCTGTTACTTTTAAAATAGGAGGCTTGGATGTCCAAAAAATTCATGATGGTTTTGATGTCATTGATGTTGGCTGTTCCGATACTGGCGTGGGCAGGGCAGGAGGATGGGAAAAATTTTTTAAAGGCGCAGAGAGATAAAATAAAGGCTCACGTTATTAAGGAAAAAAATGAAAATCAGGCGGTACGGGAAAGTATGAAAGGCAAAACGGCGAAAGAAAAAAAGGCGCTGTGGAATGAACAAAAAGACAAACAATATGCCCAAAATCAAGCGTTCCGTGAAAAGATCCACCAGGAGAATCAGGTGTTTTTAAAAGCACAAATGGATAAAAACAATAAATTATCTGAAGCTCAAAAAAAGGAATTTTTAACTTTATTTGATAGTCAATATCAGGATCGTACCGCTATTCGTGAGGAACAATATAATGAGAATGTGGTGTTTTTTGATAAAATAGCTAATGATGATACGATGACGTCGAGCCAAAAAAAAGACGCGATTAAGGCTCATTTTGTTGAACAAAAAGATGTCCGGAAGAAATTTTCTGAGGGACAAAAAGAGGCGTTAAAAAACGGCAAAGAGAAAGTATACTCGGGAACCCAATTACCAGAAACTGTAAAAAATTAAATAAAGATTTTTGATGAAAGAAATAGGTATGGAAGAAAAAAAGCATTCTTTAGATTTTGTCCGGCAGATGGTGGCCGATGACTGTGCTTCCGGAAAATATAGTGGCAGAGTCGTGACGCGTTTTCCTCCGGAGCCCAATGGTTATTTGCACATTGGCCATGCAAAATCAATTTGCCTTAATTTTGGTATTGCTCAGGAATTTGGCGGAGTGTGTCATCTGCGGTTTGATGATACCAATCCGACCAAGGAAGATCAGGAATATATTGATTCGATTATAGAGGATGTGCGCTGGTTGGGTTTTGACTGGAAAGATAAACTGTTTTACGCCTCAGATTATTTCGAACAGCTCTACGCGTACGCTGTGCAAATGATTAAAGCTGGCAAAGCATATGTGTGTGATTTGACGGCGGAAGAGATACGCAGTCATCGCGGAACGCTGACTGAAGCCGGAAAGGAAAGCCCCTCGCGCCATCGTTCGATGGAAGAAAATTTAAGCATGTTTGAAAAAATGCGCCAGGGTGAATATAAAGACGGGGAAAAGGTTTTGCGCGCGAAAGGGGATATGGCGTCGCCGAATGTGAATATGCGCGACCCGGTTATGTACCGGATTCTCCACGCGGAGCATCACCGGACCGGAAATAAATGGTGTATTTATCCGATGTATGATTGGGCGCACGGCCAGTCTGATTCGATTGAAAAAATTACCCATTCAATATGCACGTTAGAATTCGAAAATCATCGTCCATTATATGATTGGTTTGTAGAACAATTAGGGATTTATCATCCTCAGCAGATTGAATTTGCCCGGTTGAATTTAACGCATACGGTCATGAGTAAACGGAAATTATTGCAGTTGGTGGAAGAAAAAATTGTGGATGGCTGGGATGATCCGCGGATGCCCACGATCTCAGGTTTACGGCGCAGAGGCTATACGCCAGAATCTCTCCGGGATTTTGCCCATCGGATAGGTGTGGCTAAGGTAGATAATGTTATTGAAGTGGAACTGCTGGAGCATTGCTTGCGGGAGGATTTAAATAAACGCGCGTTACGGGTTATGGCTGTGATTAACCCGTTAAAAGTGATCATTGATAATTATCCAGACGGAGCAGGTGAAAGCTTGGAAGCGGTGAATAATCCGGAAGATGAAAAAGCCGGAGTAAGATCTGTGCCGTTTTCTAAAGAAATTTATATTGAGCGGGATGATTTTATGGAAAATCCGCCTAAAGATTTTTTCCGTTTAGCGCCTGGTCGTGAAGTGCGACTGCGGTACGCGTATTTTTTAAAGTGCGAACGCGTGGTAAAGGATCCTCAAACGGGAGAAATTGTCGAATTGCATTGTACTTATGATCCGGCGTCGCGCGGAGGCAATTCTCCGGATGGACGTAAAGTGAAATCAACGATTCATTGGGTTTCCGCTTTGCACGCGATTGAAAGAGAAGTCCGTGTTTTTGAACATTTGTTTGAAGAGTTGGATCCTTTAAAGGACGCGGCAGCGAGTCAGGATTTTATTAAGCGCGTGAATCCAAAATCATTGACGATTTTAAAGGGATGCAAAATGGAGCCGTCAGTGGCAGAGGCGAAACCCGGTGTGCCTTATCAATTTGAGCGATTAGGATATTTTTCTTTGGATCCGCGATTAGCAAAACAAGGCCAGAATATCTTTAATAGGGCCGTGTCTTTGAAAAGTTCTAAAAAGTAACAAAGTAACCGAGTAACAGAGTAACAAAGTAAAAGCATAAAAATTATTGAAAAGAAACAATCGGAGCGAAAAATATAAAACATATCTTCAAGGTTTGGTAAGTGTTTTTAAATGACTTTGAAGTTTTGTAATGTATGTTTGTTTTGTTTGTATTTTATTCGGTGTTTTGTTTTTTAACCAATCAAATTCTAGATTTTACTCTGTTACTTTGTTACTCGGTTACTTAAAAGGATATAACCATGAAATGTCAGGGCTGCGGGAAAAAAGCTACGGTGCATTTGACGGAGATTGTGGATAATCAAATGACCGAATTGCATTTGTGCGAAAAGTGCGCCAAAGAAAAAAGTTCCGTGATGGAACAGCAATTTGGTTTGGGTGATTTATTAGCTGGTTTGTCGGGTTTTGGGACAGCCGTTAAACAAACCAAAAAAGACGTTGTAGCCTGCGAGCATTGCGGCATGACCTATGATCAATTCAAAGAAGGCGGGCGTTTAGGATGCAGTGTTTGTTATACAAAATTCCGTCAGGAAATGGACAGCTTATTAAAGAAAATCCATGGTTCCAGCCGGCATTTGGGTAAGAAACCAATCAGGGTTCCAGCGGAAAAGGTGGATCAGTTCGCCGTGTTGGAAGAGTTGAAAGATCGCTTAAAAAGAGCAGTTTCGGTCGAAGATTTTGAAGCTGCGGCATCGATTAGGGATGAAATAAAGAAGCTGGAATAACGAGGGACCAAGCTCGTCATTCCCTGCAAAGTTTTACTTTATCAATTAGAATTATTCCATATGAATTTTTACCAACATCTTCCTTATCAAATCAATCCTGTCGCTCTCTCACTATTTTCGGTTGAGATTCGTTGGTATGGCCTTATGTATTTGGCGGCTTTTTTGACCGTATATCTTTTAGTTTTGTTTCGATTAAAGACCGAGCGGTTTGACTTTACTAAAAATCATATTGATGATTTTTTTACCTGGGCCATTATTGGGATATTGTTGGGAGGGCGGCTGGGATATGTTTTGTTTTATAATCTTCAGCATTTTATCCAATTTCCGTTAGAAATATTTTTACCGTTTAGCTGGGATGGCGGGTTTCATTATGTGGGAATATATGGGATGTCGTTTCATGGTGGTTTGTTGGGCGCGGTTTTAGCTTTTATCGGATTTTGTAAAAAATATAAGTTACCATTATGGCGATTCGGAGATTTGTTTGTTCCTGCTGGTCCGCTGGGATATATGTTTGGGCGGATTGGTAATTTTATTAATGGAGAGTTATGGGGACGGCCTACGAATGTGCCGTGGGGCATGTATTTTCCTTATGACCCGACACATTTATTGCGACATCCGTCACAGTTGTACGAAGCTTTAGGCGAAGGGTTGCTGATGTTTTGTATTTTGTGGCCCATGCGGACTTGGCCGCAATTGAAACATAAAATGTTTTTTTTGTATTTAATTTTATATGGGACTGTAAGGTTTATCATCGAATTTTTCCGCCAACCAGATGAACAGCTCGGTGTTGTTTTATGGGGCATGTCCATGGGGCAGGTGTTATGCGTGATTATGATCGCGGTTGGAGCTGGGTTATTGATATTACGAAAAGAACGAGAAAAAATAGGGTAAGTTAGTGTCATTCCCGCGACCCTTCGACAAGCTCAGGGTGGTGAGCATGGTCGAACCAAAGCGGGAATCCAGTTTTATAACTTATTGTCTTTAAAAATTAATGGCCTATTTTAGAAAGGTTTTGCATGAAAATTGTTATTATATTTCACAGTGTTTGCGGGAACACGTATTTGATGGCTCAAGAATTTTATAACGCGTTTAAAGAGAAAAAGCAGAACGTAGAAATGTACCGGGTCGAAGATAGTACGTTAGATAAAACAGCGCAGATTTTTGCTCCGGCTCAGGATTTTTTGACTGAGATTAAAAAAATTTCGGTTGCAGCGCCACAAGTTATGGAAAATGCGGATTTGATTTTATTGGGCTCTCCTACGTATTTTGGCAATGTTTCCGGACAAATGAAATTATTCATGGATGCTACGTCTCCTTTGTGGATTAAGGGGAAATTTATTGGGAAAAAATTACTGGCATTTGCTTCCGCGGGAAATTCAGAAGGCGGAGGAGATCTTTGTTTGCAGGCGATTAATGTGTATGGTCAGCATATGGGCATGTTGAATGTTTCTGTCCCGTCAAATATTAAGCCGGGCATAACTGTGCCGGCATACGGAATTTTACATTATTCGGGAAATGGATCAGTCCGGCCTGATAAAAATAAATTAGCTATTGCTGAAATGGTGAATTATTTATTGCTTTCATAGCATCCGGCAATAATCCATCCGACATGACTTTCAACAAATTCGATTTCCCAGAGTTCATGTCCGGATAGATGATGATGGACAGGTATTCCGAGCTGGGCAGAGACAGTCGCATAATTTTTACCGCTGCGTTTTTGGTAAGCGATGTTTCGAATTTCGTAAGAATCGATTTTTTCAAGCGGAGGGGCCATTCTAGGGTCTTCCCAATATTGGAGCGTCTCTTGGAAGTTTCCGTTTTGCCAATCATTAAGAATTTTTTCCGCAAAAGTACGGAACTCCATATGCCGGGTTTCTTGCGTAAGAAAATATTGGAGTGTTACTAGAGATAAAATAGTAAGTATGACCAGGATTTGAATGAGATAGCGTTTCATAGTTTTTTGATTTTAAACATAATTGACGGTAGAGTCAAGCCTTTGAAAAATGTAACAATGAAACAATGAAACAATGTAGCAGTGTAACAGTGTGACAAAGAAAAGACGAATGATAAAATTTTAAAATCCGAATAAAAAATATTTGGTTATCTGTTTTGTGGTTGTTTTATTTTAATTTTAATAATTCGTTTTTTGCTTTTGCATTGTTACCCATAAAAAATATGAGTCAGACAAACATGCAAAAATTCTTATTAATTATAACTTTGGTTTTACTGTGTGGTGGGTGCGATCAGGTTTACGGCGTGTTGGATAAGGAAGGCGCGCAAGAAAAAAAAATTGTGGGTGATCCTATGCCTTTGGAGCCTAATCCAACGGTGAAGGAAATTCAGTCTTTGCTAAAAATTTATGGGTATTATCCGGGGAAAAGTGACGGGACTTTAGGGCGGCGTACGCGTGATGCTCTGGAGCGTTTTCAAAAAGATAATGGTCTAAAACTAACCCGGAAAGCGGATGCGGAAACGTGGAAAATGCTAGATGCGCCATGTAAAGCAGGTTTAATCGTCAAAGGAAAAATAAATGTGCAGGTTTTGCAGACTCTTTTAACGCAAGCTGGATTTAATGTTGGAAAAAGCGATGGTCGCATGGGACCGCGGACAGCTTTAGCGCTTAAACAATTTCAAAACGCTCAAGGATTAGACGCTGATGGTAAAATAGGGTATCAGACCTTGGTGAAGTTAGTACAGAGTACAGAGCACAAAGCGCAGAGTTCGAAAAAATAAAAGACAGAAAAATTTTTGTTGTTATGTTATTTTTTACTTTGTCCTTTATAAACCAGGAGAAAATATGATCAAAAAATTTCGTAATATATTTTTGTCGTCTATTCACCAAAACGCGGGGAAGACGACTGTTTCTTTGGGATTGTTTCATTCGCTGAAGATGCGCAAAATTAAAACAGCTTTTATTAAACCGGTTGGCCAGCAGTTTGTGCATCTGGGGAATTTGGAAATTGATAAAGATTCGTACTTGATTGGAGAAGTTTACAAATGTAATAAAAAAAAATACAGCTTGATGAGTCCGGTAACCATTGGCAAGGGGTTTACGGAAAAATATATTTTTGATCCGCAAAAAGGAAAACTTGAAGAGAAAATATTAAAGTCGTTTAAAGGCATTGTCAGCGGCGCTGACGCGGTTATCGTAGAGGGAACGGGGCACGCGGGCGTGGGGTCGGTAATTGATTTTTCTAACGCGGATGTGGCAAAATTATTAGGTTCAAAAGTGATTATTGTGAGTGAAGGGGGAATTGGTAAAGCTATCGATGAGATTATTTTAAATAAAGCATTGTTTGATCTGCGCGGTGTTGAAGTGTTGGGCGTGATTTTAAATAAAGTATTGCCGGAAAAATATGATAAAGTCGTAAGAGTTGTTCGGCAAGGATTAGCGAATAAAGGGATTAAATTGTTAGGGGCGATACCTTTTGAGCCGGTTTTAAGCTCGCCTACTGTCGAACAGATTCAGACGGCCATGGATTTAAAATTGCTATGCGGCAAAGATAATTTGCGCCGGTCTGTTAAACATATTATTGTCGCGGCTATGGAACCGCACAATATGGCGCACCATATTAAAGATGGCACGCTGGTTTTGGTGTCGGGCGATAGAGTGGATAATATTTTGTTAGCCGTCAGCTCTCATTTGATCGGTGCCACCCATAATTTTACCATGGCAGGAATTATTTTAACCGGCGGGCTTATTCCCACGAGCAAGATTATTGATCTTTTGGAAAAAAGCGGGATGCCGGTACTGCTGGCCCAGGAAGACACTTATTCGGTGGCGGCACAATTTAAGCAGTTAACTTGCAAGATCCAGAAAACCGACGCGGAAAAATTACAAGAAGCGAATCGGGTAGTGAAAAAATATGTGGACGTGGGAGAGATTCTTAAAAATTTTTAAGGGTGACAGAAAAGAAATGCTCTGTTTTTTATTTTTAAATTTTTATTACATTTTATTAAATTAGGATCAAAAAATGGCCACCACCAAAAAAACCACATCTACTGTCGAAGACGTGGTTATTCTCCGGCAGATCATCGATATTATAAATTCCGAATTGGAACTTACGAGCGTGCTTTCAGAAGTGGTGCACATTATTACGGAAGTGACCAAGGCGGAATCCGTTTTTATTTATCTGTTTGATGAATCGCGAGAGCATTTAGTTTTGATGGCGTCGAAAACTCCTCATAAAAAAGAATTAGGCCGGATTATTCTTAAGGTCGGAGAAGGGATTACGGGTTGGGTGGCCAAGGAAAATAAGCCGGTGGCTATCAAAGAAAACGCGTATAAAGACGGCAGGTTTAAACATTTTGATCTTTTGCCGGAAGACCGGTATGAGGCTTTTTTGTCTACCCCGATCATTTATAAAAAACAAACAGTGGGCGTTATCAATGTGCAGTTTAAAAAAGCGCATCCGTTTCCTCAAGAATTGGTGGATTTGCTGTTTACGGTTGCCAAACAAATCAGCGGCGCAATCGTCAATGCCCAGTTGTTTGAAGAAACCAAGAAAAAAGCTTTGCAATTCGACAGCCTGGTTAAGGTAAGCCATTCGATTACCTCTGAAGCTTATCTCGATGAAATTTTGAATTTGATTGTGGTGGTTACGGCGGAGATGCTGAATTCCAAGATTTGTTCGATCATGTTATTTGATAAAAAGAAGAACGAGCTCATTATTAAAGCCACCCAGAGTTTAAGTGATGCTTATCGGAAAAAACCCAATTTAAAAGTCAGCTCCTCGGTGAGTGGACACGCGTTGGTGAATAAACAGCCGGTTTCGATTTATGATGTTCGTAAAGACGAGCGGTATTACTTTCGGGATATCGCGGTTCAAGAACATTTGACGTCCATGTTGACTGTACCGATGATTTTCAAGGATGAAGCGATTGGCGTAATTAATGTTTACACGAAAGAACCGCACGTGTTTACGGCTGAAGAGATTTCTGTTTTACAAATGGTCTCGAATCAAGCTGCCGTGGCTGTCGAAAACACGAAATTAATGGATGAGGCGGATAAAGCGAAAGAAGCTTTGGAAACGCGTAAGTTGGTGGAACGGGCCAAAAGTGTTTTGATGCGTATGGGCAATCTGACTGAGGAGCAAGCGCATAAAATGATCCATAAAAAAAGCATGGACTCCTGCAAAACCATGAAAGACGTAGCAGAGTCGATATTGCTTATGGATGAAATTGATAAAGTAAAAAATAAAAAATAATACCATGAAAGCTCGTATTGACATTCCGAAATTTCATGGTAAATTATTATTATGATTGAGCGTAAAAGACATCTTGAAATTGTGCATAAGGCGTTACGCCGTTCTCCGGTCGTGGCAATTCTCGGGCCTCGTCAATGCGGGAAAACGACATTAGCCAAAGAAGTTTTGAAAACGTATAGTAAGTCAGTTTATCTGGATTTAGAAAGTCCCGCGGCCATTCGAAGTTTACAAAATCCTGAATTATTTCTTTCCTCATTAGAGGGTTTGGTTGTGATCGATGAGATACAGCTTATGCCTGAACTCTTTAAAATTTTACGGGTGTTGGTGGATCGTAAAGATATTAAAAGTTCTTTTTTGATTTTAGGCAGCGCTTCGCCGCAGCTCATTAAAAATTCATCCGAAACATTGGCAGGCCGAGTTGAATTTGTGGATCTGGCGGGGTTTGATTTAAATGAGATTGACTCTGCTCAGTGGCGTAAGCTGTGGATACGGGGTGGTTTTCCTCGTGCGTATTTGGCACGAGCAGACCAGGATAGTTACGCCTGGCGGGATGGGTTTATTCGTACTTTTTTGCAGAGAGATATACCTCAATTGGGCATAAAAATTCCCGCGGCTGCCATTAACAGATTCTGGATCATGCTGGCGCATTTTCATGGTCAAGTATGGAATGCGTCGCACATTGCTTCCTCAATGGGGATTAGCGATAAGACAGTTCGCGCGTATTTAGATTTATTAACCGATACCTATATGATCCGTCAGTTGCAGCCATGGCACGAAAATATCGCGAAGCGGCAAGTCAAAGCGCCCAAAATATATTTTCGAGATACAGGTCTGTTGCATAATTTATTGTCTATAGAAAACGGAAGCGGCTTAATGACTCATCCCCGGTGCGGCGCGTCTTGGGAAGGTTTTGCTTTAGAACAGGTCGCTCAGCAAATTGGCACGCCAGATATTTTTTATTGGGCCACACATAACCAGGCTGAAATTGATTTATTTTTTGTTAAAAATGGTAAAAGGTATGGGGTGGAATTTAAATTTTCAGAACTGCCTAAACAAACTAAATCTATGCTTAGTGCCAAAGATTCTTTAGGATTAACTAAAATATTTATTGTTTATCCAGGCACGGGCAGTTTTTCCATTTCAAAAGACATTGAAGTGTGTGCGTTGGCTGATATTAAAAAATATTTTTAAAAATATCAGGGATAGCCATTCGACGAGAGCGATAAAGTCTATCAGGTTATGATACTCAAGATGAATTACGGATTGATGAGGTGTTGAACTTCAGCAGACGTGAGATCGACTTGACTGACAATGACGGAGACCAAGCCGGGAATGTCGGATGGCAGCAGGGTGGTTTGGGTCGTGGGTAATTGAAAATTTTTATCTGTTTTGACTGTGAGCGGCATATTTTCTGAGCGCAGATCAATACCGCCGCGGGTGAAATTGTCGGTTTTTTGAGGTGTGGTTTGGGCTGCAGTGATCATGGCTTGATCGACGATAAACTTATTGTCATCCACATGGGCGACGCGCGTTTTTGTCCCTATGGCAGCAATAAAATCTCCGCGAGGCGTTCCTCCCAGGTAAAAGACATTGGTGATATTAAGCAATCTTTCGAACGCTTTAATTTTTGTTGACTGCCGGGCAATATCTGTGCCATTTTTTTCGGTTAAACCCATTTCCGCTAAAATTGGCGCTGCTGATCGATACCATTCCACGCTTTCCCATGGATTGAAAAATTTTAATTTCCAGTTCAGATTTTGTTCAGTCGGAGGCTGAAACTGTGTATAAGCTTTCTTATAATTTTCAAAAACGGTCGCGATGACGCGGTTAGCTAAATTAAAATATCCCCGCTTCGCGTTCGCAGTTATCTTCAAAGGGGTGACACTTCCATCAGGCATTAAAAAAAGCATACCCGCGATGGTTAGGTCCACATTCTTATCAATGCCATTCCTCATGGTTCTGAAATAGACTTTTAAGGTGTCTAAAAGTTGAGAAGAAAATTGATCCCAATCTATTTGATCTAAATGGCGGAAATCAATGGCTAACGCAGACGAGGAAATGACTTCTTTTCGTCCTAACCGGACATAAGTTTTACCATCCCCTGTTCTTGCGGATATATTCCAATCAATAAACCGCGGATCATCATATCCGGGGTTATATTCACGGACAGTTTCAAAGTATCTGCCTAATTCTGTTTTAAAAATATTATCTTGCCCGTAACGGCCGTCTCTCTGCATTTCCACAGTTCGCACAGGCTCATGAAGAAATTTGTTCAAATTTTTTATTAACAAGGTGTGTAATTTATCAGGTTCTAAAATGGTATTGGCGCTTTGTCTGTTTTCATCGAGGAAACGTGGATTCTTAAGTTTAATTTGATTTTTTTCAATGATATTTTTTAGCCCGGCATAAAAATCGGTAAAATCATTGTTTGTTTGCGTTTCGGATAAAATTTCATCAGAGTATTGTTTGACATATGCGACTAATTCAGCTATGAACGTGCGTCGATTGATCCAATTATCTTTTTCATTTTTAAACAAATGAATGAGAGGAAGGAGTAGCGTTAAATTGGTCCGTTCCGAATACCAGTTAATAGATTTTGGCAATAAAGTTTTTGTTGATTCAATTAATTGAATGGTCTCTTCATCCGCAAAGTTATCGTGTAATTTTTCGAGGATCTTATCAATTTGATTTTTAGCTTTTGTATAATTGATGCTTAAGGTTTTATCTCGGCGCTCCAAAGAACGGGTAAAACCTTGAACGCCCAGATTGACAAACCATATTAAAAAAAGCACAAACATCGGGTCGCGCAGAAGGTTTTCCATATAGGCTTTAGTCGTGAGCCAGGAACCATGTTCATCGGAGTATGAGTTGGAAGTACTGGTAGATTGGCCGTTTTTATTGGTGAATAATTGATTAATTGTGCCATTAATTTCCAGCCATTGCCGATACTGTTCATGATAAGAGGTGCTAAAGCCTAACTTGGACCAGGTGGGCGCGTTTTTAAAGAAAAAATTAAGTGTGCCGCGCAAAGCATCTTCAGATGAATTTTCCGCGACTTCCGTATCAAACGGGTATTGATTTCCAATTCGTTCATGTAAATATTTAAGAGCCGGGGTTAAGTCTGTGGCCAAATCATCCAAAGGCATAGAACTATGCTGATTATAAAATTTAGTAAATCTGACAAAAGCACGATAATCTTTTCCCACTTGTTCTTGGGTTTCTAGCGGCGCGTAAGAAAATAAAAACTGGTTGAATTTTACGACAGCCGCATTCTTTTGGCCTTGAAACGATTGAATGGGGATGCCGGATTGGGAACGTATTTCATTGAGCATGGTTGTTTCTACGCTATGAAGTTGGTTCATGATGGTGTCCCAACTCTCATTGCTTTCCCACTTTATAGATTTGTTTTGAAGGCGGCGGTCAATTTCTTCTAGTACATCCATAAGCGGGTCCCATAAAGAATAAGCGGTTGCAGTATCCACAAATTTGCTTAAAATGGTTTTTTCAATATTTGGGGAACTGTCGATGGTGCCAAAGTGTGTGGATAATCCGTAATTGATAAAAGCCGGAAGATTTTCTTTAATAATGCGCTCTATTTGCGCGTTATTTTTTATTCCGGCTTGTAAATTTTTATTTTGTGGCATAGTAAACAATAATTGGGTGAGAAGGAGGCTCAGTGCTGATTTTTCGGAATCAGGTTTTGTCCAACCGCGGGACAGGATAAGTTCCCGTTCCAGATTCTTCCAGAGTAAGTCAAACCGATCTGGAAGAATGGGGGAAGGGTCTGGAAGATAAACGGCGAGAGGTTCTCTCGCGTTTTGGATAATGGTGTTAGAGGTTTTTCCTAGGGCAGACTGTTCTTCCGGAAAAATTTTAAAAGATATTTGTCCTTGCCGATTTTGAATAATTTGAATGTGATCTTGGTTGTTTGAATTTTGTGCTGGGGAAGAATTAATTATAAAGGGTTGTTGAGAAATTAGGATGCTTTTTGAATAAGTGTTTAGTTTAGCGTCGTTTATAGAGTAAGAGTTGGCAATAGCTTCTCCCGTTACGAAACTGATAGAATCACAAGAGCGGAAAGATAAGCCACGTAATCCCAGTGTATCTGCCAAGAATCCTTCAAAATAAATTTTTTGGTCTTTCTCGACAACGGCTAAAAATTTTCCGTTTGTTTGCATAAAAATATTGTGGACTTCATCCCATTCTTTTTGGGCTAACCCGCATTGTTCTGCCAATGGCCCGCGTAAAACCTGTTTTCCGTTTCTATTGAAGCCGGAAATAATATCTGTGGCAGGATTGTAGAAATACAGTGCTTCATTTTTTAGATGTCCCTGATTATTATAAATTGTCCAATTGGAGATATTTTCAAAATGTTTTTGCCATGCATATTTTTGGGGAATGGATGACAGGGGTACGCCGCTATAAATGCATGGGGAAAATTCTCGGCCGGAAGCAACAAGGGAAGAGGAAAGTAAGTTTTCTCTTTCTATGTGTCCGCCGGATGTTATATTGCCAAAAATACCGCCATAAAAATAATAAGTATCAGGAGGCGCTTTTAGTATGATGACTATTAAATTTCCGTCAGGGTCCACTTTTAATCCAACATGATTTGCTCCTTCAAAGACCGCTTGCTGTTTCATTTTCCACTCATTTCCGATGGTCCAATCACCGCCAATGCCCCATTCCCCGTTTGTGTCTTGATACGGCACTAAAAATGAATTTTTATCAGGAGAAAAAATTGGTTTACCAATGTCTTTGTGTTCGTCATTTAATCTACGATCACCGGCTGTCCATGATCCCACAAATGAAAATTTATTATTATGATCTATCTTAGCCATCCATTTTGTACCGTCGCCATTAATAAAAACAGGGATGTTGTTTTGCGTTTCAGATTTGATGTTCCGGCTGGTATATTGGCCGGCTTGGTTGATTTCCATGATTTTTAAATAACGTTGGTTATGAGCGACAACATCACAGAGTAAAAAAGAGCCGTCTGAGGCCAGGTAACTATTTTGAATATTTTCTTCCGGAGTAATAGATATAGGAAAAGGGAGTGAACTTTTTATGAAATAACCTTGCACAGAAAAAAGCACATAATTTTTTTGATTGGCTGTAATGAGTATTTTCATTCTGCTTTGAGGATAGTAATCCTGCGCAGGCGGTATTTCTCGCGCTATGAGTTGATTAAATGAGCCTTTGTGATTTTCTCTTATGGCTTGCAGAAAAGATTCTCGGGAGGGGTATTTTAAAAAGTCTTCTTCGGTGATATCAATAAGTAAGTTTTTATCCATCCAGTCTCGGTTTTTTGCTTTAATAGCTTGGTATAAAGTCAGGTGATTTGCTGCGTATTTTAAAAAATCTTCTTTCGTAATATCAGCTAACATATTTTTATTCAGCACTAAAATCATGCGGCCTTCGCTCAATAAGTAAAAATTTTCTAGGTCATAGGTTTTGTTAATCCAGGCGGGTAATTTAATTTGATGGCCGGTCAAAGTATCGGTGATGGTATTTTGAATGTTGTCATAGGCCCAAGCCGAATCATGCTGTTCGTCATTTGAGATGACTTGGCCGGTAAATGTTGAGGAAACTAAGCCAAGCTCTCTTGTGTTGTTTATAAATTTTGAAAAATATTTTTTCTTTAAATTTATTATTTTTTGTTCGAGCAAAAGACGTTGCTGCGGATCAAGATTTTTGCCATATTGTTCAATTATTTCCAGTCTGCCTAACCAGAAATGCGTGGTTAAGGAAATTTCTTCCGGCACATTACTAGGCTCTTGACTTTCAATGTTTTTCTCTATTCGATCAGTTATATCATTTAGCAGATTTGCGATATCCCCGTCCATTTGTTTAATTTGCTCATCCAAGGAGTTAATTTCGTTTTCAATTTCTTTATATTTGGCGCGGAAAGGTTCAGCCGTGGCTTTCGCGGTTTTGAGCTTGATTTGATTTCCATTTACAACTACTTCTTCCGCCGCTTGTATTCCTAATATGGTTTTTTTGAGTTTCAGGTAGAGCAAATCGATCTGTTTATTGACGAGCGCACCCCGTGAGTCTAGCCATTGCATTTCTGCTTGCCACATTTCTGTTGTTACACCGTCTTTTTTATAAAGACGGGTTTGTTCAGCAACATAGGTTGTCGCGTCCAGGATTCCTTTTGAATTTTTTGCCCAGGTGTGAAGGTTGGCGGCAAAGGCCTGGTTGCTTGAATTAATTAAATATCCGTTTACCACTTCAGCCGGTAAATCTAAAAGATAACTTAAAGTCGCCTGCAAGGGCGAAAGGTCGGAACATTTTCCTGCCCAGTGGGTCGTTAAATTTTTTATCCAATATTCTTGAGATTTTAAAAGGGGATTGACTGTATATACAAAAAGGCCGCCAATATCTTTTAAAAATTGTTGTTTCTCCGCTTCCGGTCTGTTGCGCATCATTTGTATCATTTCCCAGATTTTTGCCGGGAAATAGGGCTGCATTATTTGTGAAACTTGTTCATAAGAAATAGGTTGACCTTTGGAATCTACAGGTGTCAATTTTTGCGGCGCGGAAATCTCATCCTCTTGGCCGGGACGGACGCTGACTTTAACCATTCCGGGCATCTTTTTGAATAAGAGTTTCCATTGACCATTTTCTCGGTCAACATATATTCTATAACCACCCATATTCAGATTAGCTTCAATTCCGTCTATAACATATCCGTCGGGGATCATAAGATCCATGGTATACCATTTTTCTTGATCTTGTACTCGGGGAGAAGATGTCCGGTCTGCCGTCGGCAGAATAATCCATTCTTTGAATAATCCGTTTAATTTTTCAACAGGCCACAATTTATAATTTTGGGGCGTGTCTAAAAATTCTCCGGTTTCAGGATTAAACCGGGTTAATCGTCCGATTGACCAATAGCCGTTTCCTCCCTGAATTTGGGCAAAAGGTTTATTATTGATTTTGGGGTTACCACCGCCAGGCGAGGGTTTTAAAGAATTGGAGACCGTCTGCGTGCCAGTTAGGTTCGACGGCAATGGCTCGTTATCCGGTTTTGATGATTTTGTAGATGATGTTTGCTGATTCATTTCCTGCGCTGTGGCTGGCGTATTTTTTACCGGCGTGAAGTTAGAGGCTAAATTCTGTTTTTTTTCCAGGTGTTCTTCGGAAGATTTTAAAGCCGCGGCTTGTTCAACCAAGCGTGAAAATTGTTTTGCGACATTGTCCTGCTCGGTTTTGGCTTGTTCCGCTTGTTCGTTTATTTTTTGTGTCGCAGAGGTGAGTTCGTTATTAAGTTCTTGTAATTTTTCTGATCCGTTTTCTACTTCAACTTTTTTGTGGATTCGTTCAAATTCAGCGCTTGCGACCTTTAAAGAATCGTTGTCTTTACTCATTTGTTTTAAAAGCGCTTCACGGGCTTGTTCGGTTTTGAGTTTTTGTTCCGCTGCACGTTTTTGCACATCTGCTTGAGCCGCAGCCGGCCGGTTTGTATCTTCTGCTCGGGGCTTGATTTGATTGGGGTTATGCCCGGTTAATCCGGCGACCAATCCAATCAAAGTCGCTAATTTTGAGTATTGATTGATAAGCGGTAGGTTTTGCTTAACTTTTTGTTTCAAAATAATTTTTTGATCTTGAATCAGGCTGGCCGAGACTTTCGCGTGGCTCAACAAGGCCTCTTGTAATTTTTGCAGGTCATTTTCTTTGACAGGTGTGTAGCCATCCAAGCTACTGAGAACATCTGCTTCTAGCTTTAAACGGTCAACCTCGTCCTGATTGATTCTAATATTCTCTGAATCAAAAAAATGATTTTTAAAATATAAAAATTCTTCCGGGATATCGTTCGCGGAATTTGGATACTGATCCATAAGAATCTGGGAGAAGAGCAGGGTTTTGAATCTGTTTCTTAAGGATAATTTCCAGGCCTGACTTCCTGCGTGGCCGATTAAATCGTTGATATAATTGCGCCAGGAATCTTTTTTTAACGCCCCTAAAACCTCAATAAGGTTTCCCATAATACTATAAAGTTTTTGGGCAGGTTTTCCGTCTAAATTTGATGAAAAATTTTGTTTAACTCTCGCCATAGCGCTTTGCAAATGATCTTGCATTTCTTGGGCCCGTTCCCGCAAAACAGCCTGACTTTCCCATTCTTTTTTGGTAATCCGCAAACTGACCGAGGCTAAATGGTTTAAGATAATGTTCCGTTCCTGGGCATTTATTGATAAAGAATTTTGGCCGGTTAAATTATTTTTGATGAGTTCCAATTGCGCTGACCAGGCTGCCTGATATTTTTTATACGCTTTTGAGCCTCGTTGGGAATGCGCCCAGCGGAATACCCCAAAGGTTAAAATGACCAGTTTAAACTGATTATGAATTTCATTGATTTCCGCGGCATAGGCATCTAAAGCTTTATAAACCGGGCTGTTTGGCTCGACCCGTTTTTTATAACTTTCAATAGATTTTAAAATTTCAATTTTTTCATCCGCCGCGTGATATAAAAGATTGTTAGCTTTTTTTATGGTTAAACCATGGCCGTCTTCTTTTAAGTCTCTCCAGAGCGCTAAATAATTTTTTTCAAAAGCATCAAATTCTTTTGCCATGAGTTGCACGGTTGCCAGGGATGCTTTATTCGCCGGCGTTAGATCTACTGTTGCCAGCATGGCGTCATCCAGCCCTTTGGTTGAAGGAGGAGTTTGCGTAAAAGTGATTTCTGCCTCTTGCGCGGCTGGCCCGCCGAGAGAAAATTTTAACCCGCCGGAAAAATATTTTCTGGGAATAATGGTTTGCTGGATTGGGTCGTATTCCTCTTTAATGTATTGATAAACGCCTTGTTTAAAGACAGACAAATATTGCTGGTAGACATCGTTGGTATCTTTGGGTTTAATAAGATCAATGCCGGATGTTTTATTTTGGTCGGAATATGCTTTATTAAGGAAGCTTTCTTTCAAGCGGCGCTTATACCAGCCGGCTAAAATAAGCGCGCGGTAAATTTGGCGGAGCGGCGCGAAGTGTTTCCCGTGATTGATTTCTTTTTCAATGGCAGGGAGGATGATTTCTTTAATGGCTTTTTCTTGAATGTCCGATGAGGTTTTAGTTTCATCCGTGGTCTTGATCAGGGCGTGGCTTTGCGCCTTATAATCATGTGGTTCGACAAGCTCACCACTGCGACTATGTTGCCATGCAGCATAGTCTTGCTCGAGCATGACTTTTAGACTGCTTTCGACGATAAAAGCGCCTTTTGCGTTTTCATAAACGACAGCTTTTTGAGGCACTACCCAGATTTTTAAGAACATATTGGTGGGCAGGTCTGTGCGTTTATATTTGGCGTAGATTTTTTTGTAAACTTCATCCCAGAAAGATTGGCCGATTTCGCCTTCGGGAAGGGTTAAAGACGCGCTGATTTTTTTTAAAAGATAATCTTGTTCGAGCATGGCTTTGCCCATTTCAGTTGTGGATAGGCTTAGCGGGATGATCCGGTCAGCTTCATAAGGGGATAAGTTCACCCATAAATCTTTTTCCTGAATGGTTAAGGAGGCTAAAAAATAATGAATGATTTTATTGGTTTCGTCTTGGATGTTTTCGGCTGAATTTTTGGCAGAATTGCCTTTGGTTATAATAAAATCAAAGCGAAAAGGATTTTCCGGGTGAGTTTGCAGGCCTTGAAATAGGAGCGGTTCATAGGCTGGGGTTAAGGTGATTAAGGCCGGTGAAGAGGGGAGGGCGGATTGCGCGTACGACGGAGGAACCAGAGTATTTATGATAAAAAATAAACATACAATGGTGGATATAATTTTAAAAATTTTGTCGTTACAACACTTCATTGCTGCCCCCTTCCCATAATAAAGTATATAATTTATATAAGGTAAAGCAAGGGGCTGGACGCTGTTCAAAGAAACCGCTTACTTCAATAAAAAGGCAAAGAGGTTAGAGGCTATAGGCGAAAGGGAACAGAACAGAAATGAAATATTGACAAAAAAACGAAAAAGTGTATACTTAAGAAAATTTGAGGGCAAAGATGTCCTTCTTAAAACAGTGATGTTTTGGGAAGGATTTTTTTATGTAAGGGACTGTTGCAAAACGCCCATCTGCGGCGTTATTCCCTCGTTCGCTTGTGCGACGTACTTGATGTTGTACGTCTCCGCGTTCTCTCGGGAATGCCTTGCATCTAGACATTTTTCAACAGTCCCTGTAAATTCAAAAAATTTTGAGCAACAATTAATAAAGGAGAAAGTGATGGCACAGCAAGTTCCTGAGTATTACGGCGAAAACGTGTTTGGTCTCAAGGTGATGCGTAAATTTTTGTCTGAACGCGCTTTTAGATCAATCAAGCAGACGATTCAAGAAGGCGGCACTATTGATCCGACTATCGCGGATGAAGTAGCAGATGCCATGAAAACCTGGGCCTTAGAAAAAGGCGCGACTCATTTTTGTCATTGGTTCCAGCCATTAACAGGAACCACAGCAGAAAAGCACGACGCATTCATCGTCCCAGATGGTGAAGGCGGCGCAGTGATGAAATTTTCAGGAAAAGAATTGATCCAGGGCGAACCGGATGCTTCCAGTTTTCCTTCAGGGGGATTGCGCGCTACTTTTGAAGCTCGCGGTTATACAGGCTGGGATCCAACCAGTCCGGCATTTATTAAAGAAGGTTCAAACAGCGCCACCTTATGTATTCCGACTTTCTTCATTGGCTGGAATGGTGAAGCCTTAGATAAAAAAACTCCGCTTTTACGTTCCATGAAAGCTTTGTCTAAACAAGTTGGCCGTTTAGCCAAGGTGTTAGGCATTGATACAACCGGTAAACAAGCTTACGCGACACTCGGCGGTGAGCAGGAATATTTCCTCATTGACCGCGATTATTATTTTTCCCGCATTGATTTAATCCAGACTGGACGCACATTGTTTGGAAAGGAACCCGCGAAACATCAGCAAATGGCTGACCATTATTTTGGCGCTATCAAGACCAGAGTCATGGCTTTTATGGAAGATTTAGACCGTGAAATGTGGAGACTCGGCGCGCCGGCTAAAACCCGTCACAATGAAGTGGCTCCTTCACAATATGAAATTGCGCCGATTTTTGAATCATTGAATTTAGCCGTGGATCATAATATGCTGCAAATGGAAGTTATGCAGCGCGTTGCTGAAAAGCATGATTTAGCTTGTTTACTGCATGAGAAACCATTTTTAGGCATCAATGGTTCAGGCAAACATAATAACTGGTCTGTCGTCGGTCCTGATGGCAAAAACTGGTTATCTCCGGGTGACAATCCTAATGAAAATATGAAATTTTTATTAACCTTAGCTGCGGTTATTAAAGCGGTTGATACTTGGGCCGGTTTATTACGCATGTCCGTGGCTTCAGCAGGAAATGATCACCGTTTAGGTTCTCATGAAGCGCCTCCGGCGATTATTTCCATTTTCTTGGGCGACCAATTAAATGATATTATCGAACAGATTGAAAAAGGCCAAATGAAAGACGCGACCAAAGCCGGTACTTTGGAAATTGGTGTTGATCAGCTTCCGATCCTCCCTCGTGACGCGACAGACAGAAACAGAACATCGCCGTTCGCGTTTACCGGAGCTAAATTCGAATTCCGCGCAGTCGGCTCGAACATGAGCTTGGGCGGCCCGAATATTGTGCTTAACACGATCATCGCTGATTCTATTTCTGAGATGTGCGATGAACTGGAAAAAGCGGATAAAAATAATATCAAAGAAGCTGTTCAGAAATTATTACAAAAAATTATTAAAAAACATAAGCGCGTTATTTATAACGGCGACAATTATACGGAAGCTTGGGTTAAGGAAGCGGCAAAACGCGGCCTTCCTAACTTAAAAAATACACCGGAAGCTTTGGAAGTTTTAGCTCAGCCGGAAGTGACCAAGTTATTTGGTCGTCATGGAGTATTAACCGCTGCGGAAGTTAAGTCTCGTTATGAGATTTATAAAGAAACATACGCTTCAATTATCAAATATGAATCAGATTTGGCCGCAGATATGGTGAAAACTATGATTCTTCCTGCTGCGTTAGATTATCAGGTTTCTTTAGCCGAAACAATTAAAGCTACTGAATCTGTAATCAAAACACCAAAGCAGAATGCCAGCCGTAAGATTTTGGCCGGTGTATCTGCGCAGATTGAAGCTGTTTATAAGAACCTGGAAAAATTAGAGAAGGTTAACGCCACGGGAGTGTCTTTGAAAATGAAAGGCGCCATGGACGATCTTCGGACTGAAGTGGATAAATTAGAAGCTTTAGTTCCGTCAGATATGTGGCCGTTACCGTCTTATGCGGAAATGTTGTTTGTGCTGTAATTAAATAACAATTAAAAAAGCGCGGCGGCCAAAAACCGCCGCGTTTTTTTATCTATAATTAAATTGGGGTTTTTATGATTCTATACATCCAACATGAAGCGATTGAAGGGCCGGAAAAGCTTGGTGAATTTTTTGATGCTAAGGGGTTTGAGCGCAAGACGGTTATTTTGCCTCATGGCGATAGGTTACCAGGAGATTTAGCCGGCATTCAGGCTGTGGTTTCTTTGGGCGGGCCTATGAATGTTTATGAAGAAGAAAAATATCCTTTTCTCAAGGATGAAGACGAGTTTATCCGTCGGGTGGTTAAGGAAAAAGTGCCTTTTTTGGGCGTTTGTCTGGGCGCGCAATTGCTGGCAAAAGCGTTTGGCGCCAAGGTTAAAAAATCTCTGCAGCCGGAAATTGGGTTTTTTAAAGCGGATTTAAATTCCTCAGGAATGGAAGATCCTTTATTTGACCGGCTGCCGTATAGTTTTGAGGTGTTTCAGTGGCATAATGATATGTTTGAAATTCCCGAGAAAGCCAAATGGCTGGCTGTTTCAAAAGCCTGTCCATATCAGGCGCTGCGGGTAGGATTAAACGCGTACGGGGTGCAGTTTCATGTTGAAGTGAGAGAAAAAAACATTAGAGAGTGGAGTGAGCTTTATTGGAAGTCACGGACGGATAATTACCGGGATGAAGTCAAAAGAATGGTTGACGAATATCACAAACGGGTTCATAATTTGGAACAAACCGCGCAGATTATTTTTGAAAATTTTCATAAGTTAATTTTAACGGCACGTCGGTAAAGAAACTGCGTTACGTTTTTTATAAAGCGCGCGGATGGGCGGTTTGCATTTAAACCAAATCATTCGCTCAAACAGCAGCTCCTAAGCGGAGCTGAACTCGCTCGGTGATTCGGTTTCAACGCCAACCTTTTGTATTGGCACGCGGTTAGAGGATTGATTAATTTTTTGTTTTTTTGCATTGTTACCTTACAAATATAACCCATGCTTAGAGTCGCTTTAGCCCAAATTAATCCTACACTCGGCGCTTTTGAAAATAATCAAAAGCGGATGCAGGGCTTTTTGGAGTTAGCCCAAAAGCAGGAAGCTGATCTGATCATTTTTCCCGAATTGGTGATATGCGGTTATCCGCCCGAAGATCTGCTTTATCAGGAACAATTCTTCAAAGACAATCAATCCGCTTTAAAAAATTTTGCTAAAAATGTGACCGGTATTACGGCCGTAGTAGGATTTGTTGATCAGGACGCCAAAGGCCATTTATATAATGCCGCGGCACTGATCGCGGAGGGAAAGGTACAGGGCGTTTATCATAAACATTGTTTGCCGAATTACGGGGTGTTTGATGAGAAACGGTATTTTAAAATCGGCACACAAAATTTAATGTTTGGGATAGGGGATACGTGCGCGGCTGTTAATATTTGCGAAGATATTTGGGATGACAAGGGGCCGTGGAATGAGCAGATTAAGGCGGGTGCTAAGCTGATTATTAATATTTCCGCGTCTCCTTATGAGATGCAAAAGTTGGATGACCGGAAAAAAATGCTAAAACGTTGCGCTGGTTTGGGAGCGCATGTGTGTTATGTGAATTTGGTGGGCGGGCAGGATGAATTGGTCTTTGACGGAAACAGCATGGTCATGGACTCGCAAGGCAAAACCATTGCGCAGGCGCGGTCTTTTGAAGAAGATCTCTTGGTGGTAGACGTAAAAGTTCCGGCAGTTCGGAAACTTCCGGTCAAGGCGGTAAAAAGTTTTAACAAAATTAATCTTAAGAAAAAAGTGACTTTATCAAAATGTGTTATCGCGAAAGTTGACCCGATTGCCGAGGTGTATAAGGCCTTGGTGTTAGGGACGCGCGATTATGTGCATAAAAGCGGATTTAAAAAAGTGGTGATCGGAATCAGCGGGGGTATTGATTCAGCCTTAGTCGCGTGCATAGCGTGCGATGCTCTGGGCCAGGATAATGTGGTCGGCATTTCTATGCCATCAAGATTTAATTCAGATGAAACAAAATCAGACGCCAGGACGCTGGCGCATCATTTAAAAATGAATTTTAAGCAAATATCGATTGAAAGAGTGGTCGGCGCGTTCGATACGATTTTAGATAATGATTTTTATAAGATGCCCAAGGGTTTGGCTGAAGAAAATATTCAGGCTCGGATCCGTGGAAATATTTTAATGGCCTTTTCCAATAAATTCGGGTGGCTGGTGTTGACCACAGGAAATAAGAGTGAAATGGGGGTTGGATATTGCACGCTGTATGGCGATATGTGCGGCGGTTATGCGGTGATTAAAGATGTACCGAAAATTTTAGTTTTTAAATTGGCGAGGTATTGTAATTCCCAAACTCTGAGAATTCCGCAAAGCATTATTGATCGCCCGCCGTCCGCGGAGCTTAGGCCGAATCAAAAAGATCAGGATTCTTTGCCGCCTTATGATGTGCTGGATGCTATTATGGAACAATATGTGGAACAGCATCAGTCATATAAAAATATTATTAAGAAGTTTGACCCGGAGATTGTCAAGCAAGTGATCCGGTTAATTGACCGCAGTGAATATAAACGCAGACAAGCCCCGCCAGGAATTAAAATAACTTCTCGGGCCTTTGGTAAAGATTGGCGATTGCCTATCACGAATGGGTTTGATCACCATTTTGAATAAAAACAGGTCATAGGGGTCAATCGCCTGATGCCTATTTTTTTAGGTTGATTTTCTTGCGGATTTGAGTAAAATTGGACGAATCTAATTTTATAAAGATAAAAGGTCACAAAGACACAAAGTCACAAGGTCACAAAGGCTAATAAAGATTAAAAAGCAAAAATAAAATAATAAAAAATTTAAATAAATAAAAAAATATTAAAAATAAATTATTCGTTTTTTGTTTTTTATAAAATTTTTCCTTTGTGACTTTGTGTCCTTGTGACTTTGTGACTTAATAAACAGGAATATTTAATATGAATTCGTTTTATCCAAATAAACAAGGCTTATATGATCCGCAGACCGAGCACGACAGTTGCGGTGTCGGATTTGTGGCTAATATTAAGGGAAAAAAATCCCATCAGATTATCCGTAACGGGATTCAAATTCTGGAAAATTTGACACATCGCGGCGCGACCGGCAGTGATTGCAGGACGGGGGATGGCGCGGGTTTAGTGATCCAAATTCCAGATAAGTTTTTCCGCAAAGAATGCGCTAAATTAAATATAACTCTTCCTCCGGAAGGGGAGTATGGCGCAGGGTTGGTTTTTTTACCTGAAGATCTGGAATCCAGGAATGTGATTGAGGAATGGGCCGAACATATTGTCCATGAAGAAGGACAAAAATTTTTAGGCTGGCGTAATGTCCCTCATGATAGTTCGCAGGTCGGTGAAGTGGCGCTTTCCGTCAAACCATGTTTTAAACAAATTTTTATCGGTCGCGGGTCAGATACGCCTAAAGAAAAATTTGAGCTTAAGCTTTATATTATCCGCAAACGTTTGCAAAATAAAGTCGCGGAATCCTCCCTGGGGTCTAAAAAATATTTTTATGTCTGTTCATTGTCCAGCAAGACTTTTGTGTATAAAGGCCAGCTCATGGCAGAACAGGTTGACCGGTTTTTCAAGGATTTGGCAGATGACGATTTGGTGTCCGCTTTAGCCTTAGTCCATTCCCGATACAGCACCAACACTTTTCCGACGTGGGCATTGGCTCATCCGTTCCGATATATCGCGCATAATGGGGAGATTAATACCTTGCGCGGGAATATTAACTGGATGCGGGCGCGGGAGAAAAATTTTATTTCCGAGGTTTTGGGCGAGGATATTAAAAAGATTTGGCCGGTGGTTGAACCGGGCGGAAGTGATTCGTCTTCGTTTGATAACGCGTTTGAACTTTTGGTTATGGCCGGACGGAGTTTACCGCACGCGGTCATGATGATGATTCCTGAAGCGTGGAGTTCGCACGAAAGCATGGAGCAGGAAAAGAAAGATTTTTATGAATATCATTCTTGTTTAATGGAACCATGGGACGGCCCCGCGTCGATCGCGTTTACAGACGGCCGTTATATCGGAGCTGTATTGGACCGTAACGGATTGCGTCCTTCCCGGTTTTTAAAGACCAAGGATGATATGGTTATTATGGCGTCTGAGACGGGAGTTCTGGACGTGGATCCGGCGAATGTGGAAATTAAAGGCCGCTTACAGCCGGGAAAAATGTTTTTGATCGATACGCAAGAAGGCCGGATTATTGATGATAAAGAATTAAAGCATTCTTATGCTTCCCGTCAGCCGTATGGCGAATGGATTAAAAATAATGTGGTTGATTTAGACGCTTTGCCGGTTCCGGATAAATATCATCAATATGATTTGAAAACTCTGCTGGAGAGGCAAAAAGCCTTTGGTTATACTTTGGAAGATTTGAAAGTTATTCTGCATCCGATGGTGGTGGGAGGCATGGAGGCGACCGGTTCTATGGGCGGAGATACGCCGCTCGCGGTTTTGTCCAAGCGCCCTCAGCCTTTATACAATTATTTCAAACAATTATTCGCCCAGGTCACCAATCCTCCCATTGACCCCATCCGGGAAGAAGTGGTTATGGCGGAAGATGTGATGTTGGGTTCAGAACAGAATTTATTGACGGAAACTCCCCAGCACGCTCAGCGGTTAAGATTAAAGCGTCCGATTTTAAAAAATGTGGAATTAGAGAAAATCTTCCGTGTTAAAGCGCCGGGATTGCAGTCGGTCATGTTGCCGATGGTGTTCAGAAAAAAAGGCGGCCCTGAAGCCTTAGAGTCCGCGTTAGCAGAGATTTTTAAAAAAGCGGATGAGGCGGTTGGCCAAGGCGCGACTATTTTAATTTTATCTGACCGCGATATTAGCAAAGACCATGTGCCGGTTCCGGCATTATTAGCCTGCGCGGGTTTGCATCATCATTTGATCCGTCAAGGGACGCGGACCAAAGTTAGTATTGTGGTGGAAACAGGCGAGGCTCGTGAATTGCATCATTTCGCCGTCTTGATCGGTTATGGAGCGAACGCGATCAATCCGTATGTTATTTTTGAAACCATTAAAGATGAAGTGGATAAAGGCGTTTTCCCTACAGAACTTACCTATGAGCTGGCGTGTAAAAATTTCTTAAAAAGCACGCGCAAAGGGCTTTTGAAAATTATTTCTAAAATGGGTATCTCAACCATCCAATCCTACTGCGGCGCGCAGATTTTTGAAGCCGTGGGTTTAAATGAAGATTTTATACAAAAATATTTTACTGCTACTCCGTCAAGAATCGGCGGCATTGGCGTAGAAGATGTGGCCCGGGAGGCTTTAGCGCGGCATGAAAATGGATATCCGACAGAAGAACGGCCTCAGGATAATTTTTTGGATCAAGGTGGTTTTTATCAATGGCGCAAAGACGGTGAATATCATCAGATCAATCCGGACACGATTGCGAGTCTGCAATATGCCGTGCGCATGAAAGATCAGTCGTCATATGATAAATTCGCGAAGCATTTGAATGAATTGGAAACAAATTGTTCGTCGATCCGGGGTTTGATTAAATTTAAAAAAAGTCAGGCTGTCCCGTTGGCCGAAGTTGAGCCTGCGTCGGAAATTGTGAAAAGATTCGCGACCGGAGCTATGTCGTATGGTTCTATTTCCCGGGAAGCGCATGAGTGCATGGCGATCGCGATGAACCGCATGAAAGCTTTTTCGAATACGGGTGAAGGCGGTGAAGATCCAGAACGTTTTAAGCCGGATGCCAATGGCGATATTCGCAGAAGCCGCATTAAGCAGGTGGCACAAGGACGGTTTGGGGTTACGATTGAATATTTGGTGAACGCGGATCAGATGCAAATTAAAATGGCGCAAGGCGCGAAACCGGGGGAAGGCGGACAATTGCCCGGGCATAAGGTGAGCAAAGAGATCGCGAAAACCCGTCATACAACGCCGGGAGTAGGTTTGATATCGCCGCCGCCGCATCATGATATTTATTCTATCGAAGATTTGGCGCAATTGATCCATGATTTGAAGAACGCGAACCCGGAAGCGGATGTCAGCGTCAAATTGGTCGCGGAAATCGGCGTGGGGACAGTTGCCGCCGGCGTATCCAAGGGTAAATCCGATCATTTGCTGATCAGCGGTTATGAAGGCGGTACAGGCGCTTCGCCGCAGACTTCCATTAAGCACGCCGGACTTCCCATGGAATTAGGGCTCGCTGAAGCCCAGCAGGTTTTGGTCATGAATGATTTGCGCGGACGTATTCGTGTGCAAGCAGACGGACAAATGAGAACCGGACGCGATGTCGCGATTGCCGCCATGTTAGGCGCGGATGAATTTGGTTTCGCTACGATTGCTTTAGTTTCCATGGGCTGTATGATGCTGAGAAAATGTCATTTGAACGCGTGTTCCGTCGGTATAGCGACGCAGGACCCGGAATTGCGCAAGAAATTTATGGGTAAACCGGAACACGTGGTGAATTTTTTCATGTTCGTGGCGGAAGAAGCTCGGAAGATTATGGCCGAATTAGGATTCAGGAAATTTGAAGATATGGTTGGCCGCGTGGATATGCTGGAAATGCGCGACGTGATTGATCATTGGAAAGCGCAGGGTGTGGATTTATCCAATATTCTGCATAAGCCGGATGTGCCGGACCATGTCGCGATACATCATACGGGCAAACAAACCCATGGCTTGGAAAAGGCACTGGATAATCAATTGATCGCGAAAACCATCGATGCGGTAGAAAATAAAAAGCCGGTGCATTTGGATATGGAAATTAAAAATATCCACCGGACTGTTGGGACGATGTTAAGCTCCAAAATCGCGAAAAAATATGGTTTAGCCGGACTTCCGGACGGGACCATTAATATAAAATTTAAAGGGTCTGCCGGGCAGAGTTTCGGCGCGTTTTTAGCGGCGGGTGTTACTCTGACCTTGGAAGGCGACGCCAATGATTATGCCGGAAAAGGATTATCCGGCGGACGCATTATTGTTTATCCGTCAAAAGTCGCGACTTTTGTGCCTGAAAATAATATTATCGTCGGAAATGTGTTGTTATATGGCGCGATCAAGGGAGAAGCCTTTTTCCGCGGATTGGCGGGAGAACGGTTCGCGGTCAGAAACAGCGGCGGGCATACCGTTGTTGAAGGCGTGGGCGATCACGGCTGTGAATACATGACCGGCGGACGCGTGGTCGTAATCGGAAATACCGGACGTAATTTTGCCGCTGGGATGAGCGGCGGGATCGCGTACATCTGGGATAAAAATGGTGATTTTAAAACCAAATGCAATATGGAGATGGTGGAATTATTTAAAGTCGAGAATGACGAGGATATTAAAGAATTAAAAGTGTTGTTGGAAAAACACCAAAAATATACCGGCAGCACGGTTGCGGAAGGCATTTTGAAAAATTGGGCTGAGCATTTGCCGCAATTTGTAAAAGTCTATCCCTGCGATTATCGGAAAGTCGTGGAAAGCATGAAACCCGCTGAAACAGCGGATCGTACCCTGACGGAAGACCAAGTGGCAAAGGAGCGGAATTAATCATGGGCGAAGTTAAAGGATTTATGATCCATGACCGGCAAGAGTTTAAAAAATTACCGGTACCAGAACGTGTTAAAAATTATAACGAATTCGTGATCCCATTGTCTGATCAGGAACTCAAAGACCAGGGCGCCCGTTGTATGGACTGCGGCGTGCCGTTTTGTCATTCGGGCTGTCCGATCGGGAACATTATTCCGGACTGGAATGATTTAATCTACCGCAACCGCTGGCAGGAAGCGTATGACCGGCTCATGAAGACAAATAATTTTCCGGAATTTACCGGCCGCATTTGTCCCGCGCCGTGTGAGAACGCTTGCGTGTTGGGATTTAATTATCCGTCGGTAACAATTAAAAATATTGAAGTAATGATTATTGAAAGAGCTTATCAGGAAGGGTGGGTGAAGCCTCTCCCCCCGAAAACCCGTACGGGTAAAAAGATAGCAGTGGTCGGGTCAGGGCCTTCCGGGTTGTCATGCGCAGATCAACTTAATAAATTTGGTCATCAGGTCACAGTTTATGAGAAAAATGAATATTTAGGCGGTCTTTTACGCTTGGGAATCCCGGATTTCAAATTGAGTAAAAAAGTGGTGGAGCGCCGCCTGCATCGCATGGAAAAAGAAGGTGTGTCTTTTAAGACGGGTATTCAGGTTGGCGTAAAATTGAGTTTAAAAGAATTGAAACAAAAATATGACGCGGTGGTGTTGTGCGGCGGAGCTGAAATTCCTCGGGAATTGGATGTTCCGGGCCGTAATTTAAAAGGTGTTTATCAGGCCATGGAATATTTGACTCAACAGAACCGGGTTAATGCTGGTGTAAAAATTGCGCCTGATCTGCGGATTAATGCGCAGGGCAAAAAAGTGGTGGTGTTGGGCGGCGGAGACACGGGATCGGATTGTGTAGGGACGGCGAATCGTCAGGGCGCCCAGTCTGTTAAACAATTGGAATTAATGCCTCGTCCACCTAAAGAGCGCATCGCGACGAATCCTTGGCCGCAATGGGCCTTGATCGAGAGATCTTCTACGTCGCATGAAGAAGGGGTTGAGCGGGATTACAGTATATTGACTAAAAATTTGACCGGGAATAGTGAAGGTTCTTTGAAAAAATTGGAAGCTATCCGGGTTGATTTCAGCACTAAGGATCCTAAGACCGGACGGCCGGTTATGAAAGAAATTCCTGGTTCTGAATTTGATATGGAATGTGATTTGGTGTTTCTGGCGATGGGATTTTTAGGGCCACGAAAAGAAGGCATGATTCAAGACGGCGGCTTAGCATTGGATGAAAGGGGTAATGTTAAAACCAGTGTGAATTATATGACGAGCGAAGAAGGAATTTTTGCGGCCGGTGATATGCGCCGGGGACAATCTTTAGTGGTGTGGGCTATTCAGGAAGGTCGTTCTGCGGCAGAGGGTGTTAATGGTTGGCTGAAAAAATAGAACAGAGAGTAAGATATATGGGTTTTTGGTTGTTGGTTTTTGGTGGATGAAACAATTTTTCAAAAATTCGTAATCATCCGCTATCAACTGCAAAAAATATTAAATATTTGTTTTTGGCTGTTAATTAAAGAGTTATTCGTTTTTTCCAAAAACCAAAAACTATCAACCATCAACCATAAAACATTAACTAAAAAGGGGAAGAAATGAACAAATTATTGTCAATTTTAGTTTTAGCATTATGCGTGTCAGGATGCGGATCTCCGAAAGACAAAGCCAGAGTATCAGAAAAAAAGGCTTCGTATGTGCAGGTAGCGAGTGCTTTGTTGGCCGAGCAAAAAGTGAAAGAAGCCGCTTTGGTTCTTAATCAGGGGATTAAAGCTGAGCCGCAGAATCCGGAGAATTATATTCTGCTGGGTGAAATTTATATGCGCATTGGTGATTTTGAGCAAGCGTTAGGCGTTTTAACTGTTGCTGAAAAAATTAGTCCGGATAACCCGGGAGTTTATTACATGATGGCCATGAATTATGGTTTTAATAAAGATTTTCAAAATGGAATCAGCGCGGCGAAAAAAAGCGCGGAATTATTTTTGAAAAAAGACGATCAGGAACGCTTTCAGAAAGCAGCCGCGTTAGTGAAAGTCTTTACCGAACAAGCGCAAATGTTGTCAGGAACAGTGCCGGCTGCGCAGGCGATGCCTGCTATGCCTGCCGTGCCGGTTGTTTCGACGGATACAACGACAAAATGATTCAGGTGATTGAGAGCGTTTCCTGCCTAGGTTAAATCTGTGGCAGGCATGAATCGCCTATAAAAAAATGGTAAAAATAATAGAACAGAATAAATCAAATCCGGAACAAAAAAATATTGTTCCGGATTTTTTATTGATCAAAAAATTAATTTTTACTATTCTTCATTGTCTATTATTCTGCGGCGCTTTTCCTAATGTTTTTTCGCTTCAGGGTTTTTCTTTTTTAGGATGGATATGCTTAATTCCTCTTTTTTATCTTCTAGACTTGTGTCATAACCGTCGAGAAAAAACTATTTGGGCTTTGATCAGCGGGTTCGCCGCTTATTCGGGGTTAATCGGGTGGCTTTATCCGGTTCATTGGTTCGGCGCTTTAATTTTTGTAGTTTTATTAGCGCTTCAAGTCGTGGTTTGGTCCTTGTTATATTCAACATTTAAGTTATCAAATAATATTTTAGTTTGCGCGGCATTATGGGTGGTCAGCGAATTTTTGCGCATCCAATGGCTTGGCGGATTTGAATGGACTTTAGCGCATTCTCAGACTTTTAATCCCTGGTTGATTCAGATCTTTGATTTGACGGGACCGCTTGGTTTATCATTTATTATTGTTTTAGTTAACGGTTTGAGTTATAAATTTTTAAAGCATAAATATCATTGGAAATATTTAGTTTATGCCGGAATGGTGATGGGGCTGGTTGCGGGGTATGGGGCATTTAAAATTCGGCAAATGGATGGAATGGCCAAAACTAAATCATTTCAAGTTTGTTTAGTTCAACCTGACACATCATCGCAAGATAAAAAAGATCCGGATTTAGTCGCGCCTCTTTTAGAAAGAGATCTGCAATTAAGCCGGGAGTGTTTCAGAGATTTCCATCCTGACGCTGTGATTTGGCCGGAAACCGCTATTGCGGATGATGTTCGTTTGAGGCCGGATTTATTGTCAAGAATAGGGGACAGCGCCCTATTTCGGCGTAAAGAACCAGCAGAAAAAGGGCGCTGTCCCCTATTCTTGACTGGTTCAGCGCTTTGGGATGGCAGGCGTGATCAAAATGGAGCTGTGCTTTTAGGGCCGGATGCGACGGTGTGGAATGTTTATGTGAAACAACAATTGGTTCCTTTCTTGGAGTTTTATCCTTGGGGAACTTTTTTGCGAAATAATTTCTATCATCAAGATTTCGAATTTACTTCAGGCCGGACTGCGGGGGTCATGGACCTAGGGCAGGGGAGAGCAGGTATTTTTATTTGCTCCGAAGACGGATATGCTCGTTTATTTCGTAAAGTTGCGCCTCAACATCCGGATTTTTTTATTCTTTTATTAAGTGATATTTGGACGCGGGTTCCTCCTGCCCTGATGATGCATTTGCAGAATTCTATTGTGCGGGCAGTGTCTTTTAGAACGCCGTTGATCCGCAGTGCTAATTCAGGATGGAGCGGAGCTATTGACGCGGCAGGACGATTAGCGCGGTCAAGCGAGCAGCTGAATCAGGCTCAGGTCTTTAAAGAGACGATAAAATTGAGTAAACCGGGAAGCACAGTTTACGCGAAATACGGCGATTTTTTTGCTGTCATATGCGTGTTATTTGTTATAATGACACTTTATAAAGAGGTAAATGTGGTAAAGGGAGTAAAGGAAAAAACGATTGATGCAAATGTAACAAAATATACGTCGTAGGGGCGATCTCCTGATCGCCCGTTACAAAAGTGTCGCAGTGAATAAAATTATGAACCATATTTTAAAAAGTAAAAACACGTTTTTTTCTCACACTATCACGCTGTCACATGTTTACATTGTTACAGTTATTTTTGTTTTCTGTTTATTAATCCTTCCTCAAGCCTCTGAAGCTTCGGGCGTAGTCGCCCGCCAGCGTCAACAGCAACAACAGCAAATGATACAAGCGGCTATGCAGCAGCAGGCAGTTCAGCAGGCTACCCAGCAATATATTCAACAGAGAATGATGGTGCAGGCGGCTCAGCAGCAAGCGGTTATGCAGGCTGCTTATCAAAAAGCGGTTATTGAGAAAACGATTCAAGCTCAGATGGCTCATCAAATTCAAGAGCGTTATCGTCTGCAAGGACAAATGCAGACGCAAATGATGGTTCAGCAAATTAAGCGCGAGACAGCGGTGGCTATGGCTACGGCTTTACAACAAAAAATGATCGCGGAAAAAATGATGGCTATGGCATATGAACAGCAGGCGTATCAGATCGCGGTGCAGAAAAAAATGTTGGCTGAGCAGGCATATCAGCAAGCTGTTTATAAAAAAATCGCTGTAGAAAAAGCTTATCAGGAAATAGCCGTTAAAAAAGTGGTCCGGGATAAAATGCTCAAGGATAGATATGGCAGTACGACGGAACAAGGCTCTAGCGATGCGGAGATCACCGACTTGTGGGCTGATTTGGAGGCGTCCAGTCAGGTCTGGCCTTTGATGATTGATACGGAGCCAAAAGTTCTGACTGTACAGCGGCAAATTGATTTGTATAAACAAGATGGCGTAACGATTAAAAAAGACCCTATGTTTTATGTGCAGACGCTGGATAGTATGGCAGAACAAAATCCGGACATGTTTAAGGCGCCATTTAAAGAGCTTTTAAAAATTGCCGCGGTCATTGAGTATGATTTTGATAATGGCCAAAATAAAGACGCGATGGCTAAAGCCGTGTTAGGAGAGAAGGGCTTTCAGCAGAATAAGCAGAGGGTCAATGGGGGGAAATAATAAAACGGTATTTGTCTTTATTGCTCCATAAGTTTATATGTCACAGGTGTTTATGTTTTTGATGAAAATAGTTGTTTCTCGTCGAAAAAAGTGGGTATGTCGATAAAAAATTGGGTTGACAAAAGAGTATTAAATAATTATAGTATACAGGATTTTAATAAAGATATTTGACGCTGGACGTGAGGTCTTGGCGTTTATATAGATTCCTTTCAAAGTATGAAAAAAGCAATTCTTTATCTAGAAGACGGTCGAACATTCATAGGTAACGCCCTTTCAGTCGCTGGAGAAACCTCAGGCGAAGTCGTTTTTAATACAGCTCTCACCGGTTATCAGGAAATTTTAACAGATCCATCTTACGCGGGCCAAATCGTGGTCATGACTTATCCTTTGATAGGAAACTATGGCGTGAATCTCGAAGATGTTGAATCTGATAAGGTCCATGTTAAAGGTTTTGTGGCCAAAGAATTTTGCCGCCATCATTCCAATCATCGCGCCAATAAAAGTCTTATTGAATATTTGCAGGATCATAACATTATCGCGATTGAAGATATTGATACCCGCGCGCTGACCCGCCATTTACGGGAAAAAGGCGCGATGCGGGCGATTATTTCGACGGTAGATTTTGATGAGCGGTCATTGGCGGAAAAAATGAAAAAAATTCCGTCCATGGAAGGCGCGGATTGGGTGAAAGAAGTTTCCACTCTGAAAAAATATGTTTGGCCTGTTGATCAGGGTGTGAAAATGGTTTACCGGATCGCCGCGATTGACTGCGGGATTAAGCGGAATATTTTGCGGATTTTCGGAAGGCTGGGCTGTGAAGTGCACGTATTTCCATCATCAGTAACACCTGCGGAAATTTTGGCGATTAAGCCTGACGGGGTTTTTGTGTCCAATGGCCCGGGGGATCCGGCAGCCGTTACTTCGGTCATTACTACTGTTAAGCAATTGTTAGGCAAGCTTCCGGTATTCGGGATTTGTTTAGGCCAGCAGATTTTAGGCTTGGCTATCGGCGGTAAAACTTACAAATTGAAATTTGGTCATCATGGCGCGAATCATCCGGTCAAAGATCTTATCCATGATACAATTGGCATTACTTCGCAGAATCACGGTTTCTGTGTTGATATGTCTACGCTCAGCAAAGACGATGTCGAGATGATCAATGTGAATTTGAATGATCAGACTTTGGAAGGTTTGCGGCATAAAAAAATACCATTAGTGTCGTTTCAGCATCATCCAGAAGCGTCGCCAGGACCGCATGACGCGCATGTGCTGTTTGAATACTTTATTGAACTTATGAGAAACTATAAAAAGTAACAAAGTAACCGAGTAACAGAGTAACAGAGAAAAAGCGATTGGTGGGAAAAGCGATAATCTATAGGATAAAAGATAAAATATTTTTTAAATTTTAATTGATAATTTTTTGTACAAATTTTTATTTATTAATTTTATTTTTTCGTAATGTTTTTAGATTTTACTTTGGTGCTATTAAAATCATAAATTTTTGTTTAACTGTTTTCATTCTTTTTTATTTTTGTTATCTTTTCAGTTGTTTTTAATGTTTTTTGTTTTTACTCGGTTACTTTGTTACTCGGTTACTCTGTTACTATAAAAATTATAAAACTATGCCAAAACGTACTGACATTCATAAAATTATGATCATCGGCGCTGGACCGATTATAATCGGGCAGGCGTGTGAGTTTGATTATTCCGGGACCCAGGCGTGTAAAGCCTTGAAAGAAGAAGGTTATGAAGTGGTGCTGGTGAATTCTAATCCGGCCACCATCATGACTGATCCGGAGTTTTCCGACCATACTTATATCGAGCCTTTGACTCCCGAATTTGTGGAAGCGATCATTGCCAAAGAACGGCCGGACGCGATTCTGCCAACTTTAGGTGGGCAGACGGCGCTTAATATTGCGATGAAATTGTATGAAAATGGCGTATTGGAAAAATATAAAGTTCAGGTACTAGGAGCGAATTACGAAGTCATTAAAAAAGCTGAAGACCGGGATTGTTTTAAGAAAGCTATGATCAAGATCGGGCTGGATGTTCCTCGGTCCGGGTGTGCCTATAATTTGGAGCAAGCTAAAACCATTGCGGCTGAAATTGGTTTTCCGGTTATAATCCGTCCCAGTTTTACGCTCGGCGGTACTGGCGGAGGTTTTGCGCATAACATGGATGAATTAGTAAAAATTGCGTCGTTGGGTATTGAAAGCAGTATGATTAACGAAGTCATTATTGAAGAATCTATCACGGGCTGGAAAGAATTTGAGCTCGAAGTGATGCGGGATAAAAAAGATAATGTGGTGATTGTCTGCTCTATTGAGAATTTAGATCCTATGGGGGTGCATACTGGCGACAGCATTACAGTCGCGCCCGCGCAAACCTTGACGGATGCCGAATATCAAAATATGCGTAACGCGTCATTAAAGATTATTCGGGAGATCGGAGTGGAGACGGGTGGTTCAAATATTCAGTTTGCGGTAGACCCCAAAGACGGCCGCATGGTGATCATTGAAATGAATCCGCGCGTGTCCCGCTCATCAGCATTAGCATCTAAAGCAACAGGTTTTCCTATCGCGAAATTCGCCGCAAAGCTGGCGGTTGGTTATACTCTTGATGAAATTCAAAATGATATTACGCGAGAAACGCCGGCGTGTTTTGAGCCGACCATTGATTATTGCGTGGTCAAAATTCCGCGGTTTACGTTTGAGAAATTTCCTGAAGCCAAAGATATTTTGGGCGTGCAGATGAAATCTGTCGGGGAAACTATGGCGATCGGTCGCACGTTTAAAGAAGCACTGCAAAAGGGTTTGCGAGGTTTGGAGATCGGGCATACGGGGCTGGATAATAAATTGAATTATAAAAAGATTCCGAATGATAAATTGAAAAAACGTTTGGAAGAACCCAACGCGTCGAGAATTTTTTATCTGAAATACGCTTTGCAAAAAGGCTGGACACCAGAAGAAGTGGCGGATATTACCAAAATTGATATTTGGTTTATCGCGCATATCAAAGATATTTTAGATTTTGAACGGAAACTGATTGAAACGTTCCAGAGGGAAGATACGCTTTCAGATGAATTGATCCGGAAAGCCAAACAATATGGGTTTAGCGACGCGCAATTAGCCGAGATCATGGAAATCGACGAGATGACCATGTATAAATTGCGCAAATCTAAAGGCATTACCGCTGTATTTAAATTGGTGGATACGTGTGCGGCTGAGTTTGAAGCGTATACGCCTTATTTTTATTCGACTTATGAGGAAGAGGACGAAGCGGTCATTCAGATTGCCCGCATGAATAAAGAACATGGTGGTCCGCGTAAAAAAATCATGATTTTAGGCGGCGGGCCCAACCGGATCGGGCAGGGGATTGAATTTGATTATTGTTGCTGTCATGCCGCATTCGCTTTAAAAGAATTGGGCTATGAAACAATCATGGTGAATTCAAATCCAGAGACAGTTTCGACTGATTATGATATTTCTGATCGTTTGTATTTTGAGCCGGTGACGTTTGAGAATGTGATGAATATTGTGGATGTGGAAAAGCCGGACGGAGTGATTGTGCAATTAGGCGGACAAACACCGTTAAATCTGGCCCGGAAATTGCGGGATGCCGGCGTTCCAATCGTAGGGACATCGGTTGAGTCTATTGATCTGGCCGAAGACCGACAAAAATTTTCACAAGTGATTGATAAATTAGGCTTTGTTCAGCCGGCGAATGGTTCGGCTTTTTCAGCAGCAGAAGCCATGAAAATCGCGGATATGATCGGTTATCCGGTTTTAGCGCGGCCATCGTATGTGTTAGGCGGACGGGCGATGAAAATTGTGTATGAGCGCAAAGCCTTAGGCGCGTTTATTGAGGAAGCGAAAGAAGTGTCTCCGGGGCATCCGGTTTTGATCGATAAATTTGTGGAAGACGCGATTGAAGTGGATGTGGACGCGATTTGTGATGGAGAAGAAACATTTGTGGCCGGGATTATGGAACACATTGAAAACGCGGGGATTCATTCCGGCGATTCCGCGTGCGTCTTGCCTCCGCCGACGATCAGTGAAGTGATGATTGAACAGATTAAAAATGATACCTGTACATTGGCAAAAGCTTTAAAAGTCGTTGGGTTGATTAATATTCAATTTGCGATTAAAGGCCGGCGCTTATATGTTTTGGAGGTAAATCCTCGGGCGTCGCGGACTGTCCCTTTTGTCAGTAAGGCGACGGGCATCCCGATTGCCAAAATTGCTGCCAAAGTAATGGCAGGATCTAAAATAAAAGAATTCCATTTAAAACCGGATCATTTAGAGCGGTTAAAACATTTTTCAGTCAAAGAATCCGTTTTGCCGTTTTCCCGTTTCTCGGGAGTTGACATTGTGCTGGGGCCGGAAATGAAATCTACCGGCGAGGTTATGGGATCAGCCATGACGTTTGGCGAAGCATTTATAAAGTCTCAAATTAGTGCTGGTCAAATGCTGCCTGAAAAGGGTAAGATATTTGTGAGCGTTAAGGATGAAGACAAGCGAGCAATTGTATTTATTGCGAAACGATTGGTGGATTTAGGTTTTACTTTAATTTCGACCAGAGGAACCGCCAAGGTTTTGCGGTCCAATGGGGTTGAGGTTTCAGAAGAAACGGCCCGTTATGATCAGGGTCAAAATAAGGTTCCCAGTTCTATTGAAATGATTGAGCACGGTGAAATTGCTTTGGTGATTAATACGCCAGCCGGAGAGACTAGTCAGCATGATCTCCGCGCTATACGCTCAGCCGCTATTCTTCATAATGTTCCGTGCATTACGACTTTGCAAGGCGCGTGGGCCGCGGTGAATGGCATCGAAGAGCGCATGAAGCATAAATGTACAGTCCGTTCCCTTCAAGAGTATTATAAAGAGCCCTGAACCGCGTGGGGTTCAGGGTTATGGGAAATAATCGATTTGGACATAATGTGAATTGTTAAAAAATCGGAGCATATATGTGTGGCATTATTGGTGTTTCCGGACATAAAAACGCGGCACAGATCGCGTTTCTTGGTTTATACGCGTTACAACATCGAGGCGAAGAAGCCGCGGGTATTGCGACTTATGACGGGAAAGATATCCGGCTAGTTAAACGTCGCGGATTAGTCGCGGATGTGTTTGACGATAAGGCTATGGCTGAATTGCAGGGAAATGTCGCTATTGGTCATTGCCGTTATTCGACGACAGGATCCAGCAATCATAAAAACGTTCAGCCTTTCATGGTACGGCATAAACGTCGTCCTATCGCGATTGCGCATAACGGAAATTTAACAAATACCGAACAGCTATATCAAAAATTGGAAGAAGATGGTTCTATCTTTCAAACGACGATGGATTCTGAAATCATTGTGCATTTGCTGGCTAAATCAAAACTCAAGGATTTGAAGCAGACCTTTGTGGAGGTGTTACAGCAATTAGAAGGCGCGTATTCACTTTTGTTCTTGGTAGATGAGCTGATGGTCGGCGCCAGAGATCCGCACGGAGTAAGACCTTTGTGTTTAGGTAAGCTGGATGGGAATTATATTTTAGCGAGCGAAAGCTGTTCATTAGATTTACTGCACGCGGAATATGTGCGCGAAATTGAACCGGGAGAAATCGTTTTTATCCATAAAGGGCAAATGGAATCGATCTATCTTCCGGGACGTGAAACCGCTAAAAAAGCGCAGTGTATTTTTGAAAATATTTATTTTGCCCGTCCGGACAGTAATATATTTGACGATAATGTGTATCAGGTTCGTAAGCGTTTAGGGCGAAGATTGGCGCAGGAAGCGCCAGTGCCAGCAGATTTTGTCATGGCGATTCCGGATTCAGGAAATTACGCGGCTTTGGGGTTTGCGCAGGAATTAAAAATGCCGCTGGAAGTCGGTGTAATTCGTAATCATTATGTGGGACGGACTTTTATTCAACCGACGCAGTTTTTAAGAGATTTCAGCGTTAAAGTCAAATTGAATCCTATCCGCAATGTCCTGAAAGATAAGCGAGTGATTGTCGTGGATGATTCCATTGTGCGAGGAACTACGTCGAGAAACCGGGTGGAAGCTTTACGAGCTGCTGGCGCGAAAGAAATTCATATGCGCATCAGCTGTCCCCCTATTGTGTCGCCGTGTTTCTATGGAATTGATTTTCCGAGCAAAAAAGAATTGATCGCGTCTGACCATACGGTCAAAGAAGTCGCGGATTACATTAAAGTCGATTCTTTGGCGTATTTGAGTTTGGAAGGCATGCTGGCTGAAGTGAAGAACCGGGAGCAGTTCTGCACCGCGTGTTTTACGGGAAAATATCCGATTAATATACCGAAAACCCAAAGCAAATATCTTCTGGAAGGAAAATAACTTCTATGGGTAAATATATTTTTGTGACAGGTGGAGTGGTTTCAAGCTTAGGAAAAGGGTTGGCCGCTGCGTCAATCGGCAAACTTCTCGAAGCGCGGGGGTTGACCACGACTATGATCAAGTGTGATCCCTATCTCAACGTGGATCCCGGAACCATGAGCCCTTTTCAGCACGGGGAAGTGTATGTCACGGATGACGGAGCGGAAACAGATTTAGATTTGGGGCATTATGAAAGATTTACTAACGGGACATTTACCAAAGATAATAATATCACGGCCGGAAAAATTTATTATTCAGTGATCACGAAAGAACGCCGCGGAGATTATCTGGGTAAAACTGTGCAAATCATTCCGCATATTACAGACGAGATTAAACGCGCGATTAAAAAAGTGGATAAAGAACGGGAAGTGGATGTGACGATCGTCGAGATCGGCGGGACAGTGGGCGACATTGAAAGTTTGCCTTTTTTAGAGGCGATTCGTCAGCTGCGCTGGGAAGTGGGAGAAAATTTCGCGTTGAATATTCACGTGACATTATTGCCGTATATTAAAGCGGCGGATGAGCATAAAACCAAGCCTACTCAGCATAGTGTCGGAAAATTGCGCGAAATTGGTATTACACCAGATATTTTATTGTGCCGGATGGAAAAGCATATCACGAAGGAGCAGCGGGATAAAATTTCATTGTTCTGCAATGTGGAACGCGAATCCGTCGTTGAAGCCGTGGATGTTAAGTGCATTTATGAGGTTCCTTTGTGTTTTAGAAAGGAAGGGCTGGATAATCTTATCTTAAAAAAATTGCATATCAAGCGCGAGGATAAAGATCTGAAGGGTTGGGCAGATTATGTAGTCCATCGGATGAAACATCCTAAACATGAAGTTAAAATTTATGTCGTCGGAAAATATGTGGCATTGCAAGACGCGTACAAATCTATTTATGAAGCTTTAGTTCACGGGGGAGTTGCAAATTTTGCTAAAGTGAACATCGTCAAAGTTGACTCGGAATTATTGGAAGACGAAGATGTGGCGAAACGGTTAGAAGGAGCGGATGGGATTTTGATTCCGGGCGGGTTTGGCGATCGCGGCATTGAAGGAAAAATCCAGGCTGTTCAATATGCCCGTGAAAAAAACATTCCTTATTTTGGAATTTGTTTGGGCATGCAGGTGGCGACGATCGAATACGCACGGCATATTTTAAAAATGGAAGATGCCAATTCGACGGAATTTAATAAAGAAACCACGTATCCGGTCATTTCATTATTGGAAGAACAGAAGGACGTTAAGAATATGGGCGCGACCATGCGTTTGGGCGCTTATCCTTGCAAACTTGAAAAACATACTAAGAGTTTGCGCGCATACGGAAAAGAAGAAATTTCCGAACGACATCGTCACCGCTATGAGTTTAATAATGAATACCGTCAAACATTTATCGATGGCGGAATGGTTTTTTCAGGACGCAACGCGGCGCAGGATTTGGTGGAAATTATCGAACTTCCTGACCATCCTTGGTTCGTCGGGTGCCAATTTCATCCGGAATTTAAATCTAAACCGGATGCCGCGCATCCGTTGTTTAAGGATTTTATTAAAGCAGCCGTAGAGAAAAGTAAAAAGTAAATAAATTAGCGCGCGGGTGGTGGAATTGGTAGACACGTACGTTTGAGGGGCGTATGGAGCGATCCATGAGGGTTCAAGTCCCTCCCCGCGCATTTAAAAGTAAAATATTATGCCTAATAAAATCCAAATCAGCGCGAGCATTTTGTCTTCTGACTTTACCCATCTGGCCGATGAGATTAAAAAGATTGAAGATTCCGGCGCGGATATGGTTCATGTTGATGTCATGGATGGGCATTTTGTTCCGCCCATTACCATTGGCAGCGTTATCGTCAAGGCCATTCGGCCGCTGACCAAGCTTCCTATTGATGCCCATCTTATGGTTCTTTATCCCTGGTCACAGATTGATGATTTTATCCGTGCGGGCGCAGATATTATTAGCATCCATGCGGAATGTTATGGAGAGTTGCGGCCGCCATGCAAAGGTCCCGGACAATTTCCGAAAGAAGTAGATCACGTCAATTCTGAGCTCATGCGACAGGATATAAAAAAAATTCATGCGGCTGGACGGAAAGCGTATGTGGTGTTGAATCCCGGCACGCCTTGTTGCATCGGCGGGTTACTTAACGAAATTGATGGGGTATTGGTGATGTCTGTGAATCCAGGTTTTGCTAATCAAAAATTTATGCCCGAGGTTTTACCTAAATTGCGTGAACTGAGAAAACAATTTTCCGGGTCTATTATGGTTGACGGAGGAGTAAAAGAAGATACTGCTTTGTTGATTGTTGATGCGGGGGCGGATATTTTGGTGAGCGCGAGTTATTTTTTTGGATCGAAAGATCCGCGGGCGGTTATAAAATATTTAAAAAGTTTGTCAAAGGACAACAAAAAATGAAACTAAACCAAAGAGCGCAATCAGCGGTTGAATATATGTTGTTATATTCGATTGTTTTGGCTTTGGTGCTGGTGAGTTTTAAATATTTTATGGATAAGACCCGTTCCCACACAGAAACCTATAGTAATAGTATTAGAAAAGACCTCAAATAATTGTAATGCTTTTCAAATCCTCCGGTCACGCACGTAATTACTCTTATCAAAAGTTTTGGCGTATTTTTTTAAGTCAGCGCCTAATTCGGCGATTTGCGCGACGTGGGTAATCGGTTGGTATTTATTGCTCACCACAGCGATGGAAATGGCTAAGAGACTGAATTGCTGATATTCGCCTTGCCGGTTTTTGGCAATAATAAAACCGCTGCCTCGGTCATCGTCTGTATAAAAGCCAGGGACTAAAGCATCGAAATCTTTAATAATACCTTCGCAAATCTTATCCGTTGGTTCATCCGCCGCCACGAACACAAAATCATCGCCGCCGATATGACCGACAAACGTGTTGAGGCCGCCGATTTCCCTGACATTTTTGATGATGGTACGCGCCGTGGCTTTAATAACTTCATCGCCTTTTTCAAAACCATATTTGTCGTTGTAAGCTTTAAATTTGTCTAAATCCGCATAACCAACGGCAAAAGTAATTTTCTTGTCAATGTTGGCTTGAAGTTCTTCCATGATCGACGTGTTTCCGGGAAGATGTGTTAATGGGTTCGCGTCTAAGCTGCGGACTGTCCGGCGCAAGATCATTTGAATTTTAGCTATGAGAATGTCGGGAGCAAAAGGTTTAACCAAATAATCATCGGCCCCAGCTTGAATGCCTTTGATTTGGTCTTGAGCTTCGCCTTTGCCGGTCAGCATAATAACCGGAATGTGCTGAAGTAAAATATCTTTTTTCATCTCTTTGCAAAAATCAATGCCGTTCATGACGGGCATCATATAATCACAAACGACCAGGTCCGGTAATTTTTGTTGAACCATTTTTAAACCTTCAAGCCCATTAGGGGCCTGAAAAACATCATAATTTTCCGAGAGAGTCAGTTCCAAGACATCTAGAATGTCGGGATCGTCGTCTATAGTAACTATTTTTTCGCGTTTCATAAAATATCTTTCTAGGCCGTTTCTTCGTGTTTAATATTGTGAGGATCGAGCGGTAGGGTAAAATGAAAACTGGTTCCCATATTGAGCTGACTGGTGACCCAGATTTTGCCATGGTGCGCCTCAATAATTTTTTTGACCAGTGATAACCCGAGCCCGGTGCCTTTCACGCTTTGGTTGATTTTGTTATCTATACGGTAAAATTCCGTAAATAATTTTTTCATGTCATCATTGCTCATCCCAATGCCGGTATCCACGACTTCGGTCTCAATGATTTGTTTGGCGTTGTCGTATTTGGCTTTAATCGTAATATTTCCGTGTTCCGGCGTAAATTTAATGGCGTTACTAACTAAGTTAGTAAAAACCCGGTCAATTTGTCCTTTGTCTAATAAGAGCTCCGGTATTCTAGCGTCTATTTCCGTGTACCAGTCAATATCTTTGGTTTTCATAAGAGGGGTTAATACATCATGGACGTCTTCGATGATTTTAGCCATTTCATTTTTTGTGAACAACATTTCCGCTTTACCAGATTCAATCCGGGCTATATCGAGCAGGTTATTGATCAGTTTAACCAGGTTATCAGAGTGGGTATTAATTTTTTCAAGGCGATTTTTTACAGATTCTGGAACTTCTCCGAGTTTGCCGGTCATGAGAATTTCCGCGTAACCTTTAATCGAGGTTAGCGGGGTGCGTAATTCATGGGATACCGCAGAAACGAATTCAGATTTTTTAAGACTGATATCCTGAACTTCTTTTAAAGCCTGCTCAAGTTTTATTGTCCGGTCTTGTACTTTTGATTCCAGGATTTGAGTCGATTTGAAAACCTCTTCAAAGAGCCGGGCATTGCCAAGAGACTGGCCTATTTGACTGGCTAAAATAGAAATAACTTCTTCGTCCGCCCGGGTGATAGTTTCCGCATTGGATTGATTGCCGACGAAAATAATGCCGATCAATCCGTTTTGGTTTAAAATGGGCGCAATCACAAAATATTCGACAGTAAAAATGTGCTTGATCATCTCTTGTTTCTGCACCGGGGCAGTCGCGGATGAAAAGGTGTGGCCTTCCTGGAAAGTTTTGACCAGGTCAGGATTTTTATTAATATCTGTGAGAATAAAATAAACGTCTTCAGTCTGGATGCCGACATTTAAGCGGGATTGTAAATTGTGATTATCGTCATAAAGAAAAATTAATTTTTTTTCATAACTGAGATTATTGGCCAAAGAATGCTGCAGGCGGTGAAAAATTTCATTTTCATCTAAGGTGGTACTGATCAGGCGGGAGGTTTTTTGTAAAGATTCCAATCCGTTTAAGCGCCGGTCTAATTCTTCTTGAGCCTGGTTTATTTTGATATCGGTTTTGATTATTTCTTTGGCTTCTTTATCCAGATTTTCAAAAGTGGATTTCAGTTGGTCGAGAGAGGTAGAGGCGGCTTCTAGTTTTTCGGATTTGCCCATGAGGATCGCGGCTAAAACCCCGGCAATGATCAACATGACGCAGATTCCAATCAATAAAATATATGAAATAATATCCATATTCTAGCCTATCGCGCAAATGACCACACTGCCATTTTGTAAGTGGGTCCGTTTTGAGGCATCACCGTTTTCCGAAGGACAAAATTCCCCGTTTGAATAAAAACCAATTGTTGGAATTTCTGAATTAAAAATTTTATTGAAACCTTCATGTTCCTGGTGAGCAGAGTGGCCGAAAAGTTTTAGGCGGCTCATGGATTCAATGACCAGGAGGAGTTGAGGTTGTTTACCCCTTAATCCCGTTAATGCCTCATTAGCGGCAAATTCAAAAGCTGATTTGCACGATTCTTTATTTCCGATCATGATGTGGACTTCAGAGCCTTGAGCCACGTCTCCCTGACATAAGATACTCCCATCATAAAGAATGTCAATAGGATTCCGGAGTAAATATTCACCTGTTTCATAGCTGAGCAGTCCTAAAGGATATAAGATGGTCATTTTGCCTATGGGATCATTACGCAAATCATCCATTTTTTGCGCAAAAAATTCTTCATAAAGACTAGCCGCGGGTTTTTTATCAATGGTATAGATGACGTTGCCGATTGATTTGGTTACTATGCGGGGTTTTCCGATCGGTCTCCAGCCGTGAGCGCTGCCAATGGAAACGGATATGCCGGGACAGCCTAGCAGCAGTCCGACAGCACTATTAAGAAGAACTTCGTCTTGAAATATTTGAAAAGTTTTTCGAAAATGAAAATCATCACAACTCCCTGCGCCGACCACGGGAAATACATTACCGAAAACAGAGCGTAACCCCATCAAAAGAAGAGATAGGTTTTCAATAACACCTGGAGTAAAGCATAAAAAAAGATCCCGGGATTGGCTGGGGAAATCCTGTAATGTTTGTTGAGCGAGAAGGGCGCCGGCTTTAGAAATGTCTTGATAAGAATCAATGGACGCAATTTGTCCGATACCGACCGTAAGTTCCGGATGATGAATGGTTAAAACGCCTAATCCGCGGGTAGAAATGGAATGCGGCAGAATGATACCGGCTGTTGAACAGCCAATAATTTTTGATTCCGTGAAACTTTGACGGATAATAGGAAGAGTGATTTCTGGAGGATAATGGATGGTTGAAAATACAATGGTAATGGATGGACGCTTGCCGATTAATCCCCGACGAGCTTCAATCGCGGCTTTGCGCGCGGCCAGTTCGATATTCGGGTCTTTATTAAAACCGATCCCTATTTGAAAAGACACTTTTCCCCCTTTATTTAAGCAATAATATATTAATTTTATAGATGGGTTTCAAGAGTGTCAATAGGAATAACATTAATATTGACGAGAAAACAAAATATGTTATTATTGATGCGGTTTAAATTTGGGACACAAAACTTAATTCGATAAAAATAGTTTGAATTAAGTATTATGTCCCTTGTTTCCTGGCCCCATCGTCTAGCCTGGTTAGGACGGAAGATTCTCAGTCTTTAAACACGGGTCCGAATCCCGTTGGGGCTATTTGTACAATTTGTCGACGGAAATCGTACTAAACACACGGTTTCCGTTTTTTGGTCTATTTCCTGATTTTTCCCCTGTTTTTCCTGCTTTTACCATAGCTTGGGTTACAATTTGGGTTACAAAATTTTTAAGCCTTCAAGGTTATTTCTTGAGGGCTTTTTTGTTTAATACCGCTTTTTTTGACCTCTGGGTTTGGCGGAATATAAATCAAACTTGGAACGATACGGCTCGTGTTGTGCCTTTCCGAACCACCGAAAACAAACGTCTTTGGGTGAGACAGCTAAGCTGTTCAAGAATCCTGAACGGTGCGAGGGAAGAAATAACTAAGAAAGAGTTTTGACCAACCAACCTGCATACATCTGGTCAACACTTAACTTAGTGTTTAGATATATTCATACAAGCAGAAAAGAACAGTCTGCAGGGAGGGGTGAACTATGTCGCTAGCGCTCAGAAAAGCCTATGCACAATTCAATAAACGTGTTGGGGGTCAAATTAACTATAAAGGAAATCTAGTTCCATTCAAACCAAAGGAGCCTAAAAATGAAAAACATCGGAATCTACGCCCGCGTAAGCACCGGAGATCAAACCTCGGAGCAACAATTAGCCGTATTAAGGAGTTATTGCGAGAACGCGGGGCATAAAATTGCAGATGAATATATTGACGAAGGAGAAAGCGCGTTAAAGCAGAATCGGCCTCAATATTTACGATTATTAGATGATGCCCGAAAACGAAAAATAGACACGATTCTGGTTTATAAATTGGATAGGTTTAGCAGAAGCTTAAAGGAGCTGGTTAATACGATTAGTACGATTAAAGGCTATGGGGTTAATTTTATCAGCTACACAGAAAAAGATTTTGATACAACAACCGCAACCGGCCAGCTTATGTTTCATATTGTCTCTGCCTTTGCCCAATTTGAACGGGATATGATTTCAGAAAGAACAAAACTCAAACTCGCTTATTTAAAAAGCAAGGGCGTTAAACTTGGCCGTCCTCGTAAGGTTGAATATGATAAGGTTTTTGCTTTAAGGGCCAGAGGGCTGTCCTTGAGCCAAATAGGAAAAGAATTCAGCTGTGGTAGGGCAACAATATGTAAGGCGTTAAAAAAACGTATTTTTGATGAAAAGAAACAGACCGTGGCGGTGGTGGGGTAGTTTTTTATGTGTTTAGCCGCAAGAATGTGAAGAAAGGAAACCCATTAGGATGGATGATCGTGATTTAAAGGGACGGTTTAAAAAAGGGAGCAACGCTAATCCTAAAGGAAACAACCAATTCACCTCGATTGTTCCAATGATAGAAGCTTTAGATAAAGTTGGAAAACAAAAAAAAGAGGATTTTTGGGTGATGGTAGCTCGAAAAGCTTGGGTATCGGATACTGTTTTAGTGCATATTTTGAAAAAGATACTACCAGATCGGAAAGAATTGGCTTATGACGAGAAAGATAATGGATTTAACCGTTTAGTCAGAAGCGTTTCTGAGATCTCAACTGAAGAATTAAGCGCCATAACTGAAATGTTACGAAATAGCGTTCAGAAAGGTGATCAGAACCAGATCAGGGATTAACAATTGTATTTTTGGAAAAATTAAAATATAATGCATACAGTTTCGTGTGACGCAAGAATATGTTATACTAATTGTAAATTAGGGGGAGAAGTTTATGGAAATTGAAAATAAATTTTGTAATATTGTTGTATTAGGTAATTTTAATCCTGCCATTCTTACGCACGAATTTTTGGTTGATATCTGTAAAATTGATTTAGAAAAGCCTATTAATTTGCAATTAACGCCAATACATTCTCAGATAAAATATCAAAAAAATAATATTTCATTTCTAACATCTTTAGATAGGTTTGAAATAAGCGAATTAAAACCAGAGGTTTTTGAAAATTCTATTATTCCGAAATGCGCAAATTCATATTTGAATGTGTTGAAATATACACCTATGGTTCTTTGTGGTGTCAATTTTCAGATTGATGCAAAAAATGTTGATTTGGTAAATTTACAGAACAGCTTTGTTAAACAAGGGATTGAGTTAAAAAAATTTTTAAAAGCCAAAAATGTGACCAATAGGCATTCAATTGATATTGATGAAGCAAATAAAGAACAATATGTGGGATATGACGTTAAGTTTACGTTGCGGGATGGTATTTCCGGGAATATAAGAGTAAAAGTGCTTGGTGAAAAAAATATAAATTTAAACTATAATTTTGAAGTTAGTTTAGAAAACAAAGATAATTTGAAATTGATCCTAGCTGATTATTACCAAAGGGCAGTAGAATTTAAAGATTTTATTAATCATTTTATTAAAGGCTAAAATGAATTCTCTTCAAGAATTATCAAGAGTTGCTACAATAACGAATTTAAGATTTACAACGCCTAATACGGATGCTTGTAATGAAGCCTTTAAGGTAAAACTTGAAAAGAGAGATGCTCTTTTGTATACGCAATGGACAAGATTGTTCGGACAAAGCCCTGTTGAGCTAAGAGATTCAAGTGATATAAAGTATGTTGTTAGCGTCGAGAATGATGATATTATGACGACAACTTTAATCAGCGATTCGTTTTATGTTTACAGTCAAAATTGGCGGCAAAGTACAAATGGTGCAGATTTTGGCGAAATATTCGCTTATGAAAAAGATGACAGCTGCGATGAGATAGAACAAATTTATTTTAGTTTAAATTCATCTTTAAATTTGAAGCCAGCTGCCATCGGCGAAGAGATAGAAGACGCGGTTTTTGATTTCTGTAAAAAAGAAAATTTATTACAAGAATTTTATGCGTTTGATTGTTTTATTAAAAAATGTTTCATAAATATAATAAATATCAATGTCAAGGCAAAGCCAGATCCGGAAATAAAAAATAAAAATCAAGTGATAGTTGAAGTGTTTATTAAGGATTCTATTCGCGGGATTATTGATATGCAAAATAATTTTTTTGAGTTGGTTTTTAAGGAATTTAATGGCTCTATTTTCGATAAATTCGTTTTAAAGTGTGAAAAATATGGATGAGATTAATTTTTTGAATTTGGCTAAAGAACTTGATGAACGGCCTCCGGTGACCGAAGAAAAAATTCGAACAGCTGTTAGTCGGGCGTATTATTATTTATTTTTAAAAATAAGAGCTTCCTTAGAGTCTGTAGGGTTAAAGTTCAAAAGGGCTGCCGAAGATCACGACGAAGTAAAAAATATGCTTTTAAAAACTGATATTACTGAAGCTCGAGCAGTTGGACTTTCTTTAGAAGAATTAAGAAGAAAAAGAAATGATGCTGATTATGAAATGGAAATAGGAGGGTTTGGATTTGGATCAAACTCTGCTACTTTGGCAATTGCACAAGCGGAGAATGCAGCAGAACAATTTAATCGCATAAATCGGAATTGTCTTAAAGAGAAAATTCGCGTAAATTAATTTTTAAAAATTATTTATACGCGCGCTTTGTTTATTTTCGATGTTCACAAATATTTTTATAAATGCTAAGCAGTAGGTGGGCATCTTTGAAATTGTGTTTATTGAGAAGTCTTTTTAATTCTTGAGTAGATTTTGTCGTATCCTCGCTGCTTATTACCTCCTCAAATAATTCATTTATTCTTACCTCTAAAGTCTCTGCTATTCGGGTGATGGTGTCTAGGGAAGGTTGTTTAATCCCTCGTTCGATTAATCCGATATAGTTGTCGCTCGCTTCAATTTTCTCAGCTAATTGTGATTGAGTTAATCCCGCTTGTTCTCGAAAGAAACGAATCCGTTTGCCTAACATCCGGTAAGGTTTTTCCATAGTAAACCTCCTTGCCAGATATGATATTCAAAAAAATTATTAAGACCACATACCATAAGTATGTTTTTTGCTGGAAAAAACTATCCATAAGTTATATTATTGTTAAAATTGGATAAATTTTTCCAATGTAAAGCGACAAAAAATAGAATTGGGTCTTAATAGAGGTTAGGAGTATGCAAAAAAATATTGGTAAAATTTTAAAAGTTCCTTTACGCAATCTTTGGAAAAAAGAAGATAAGGATTTTACTAAATGGATGGAAGAAAATATTGATTATTTGAATGACATTTTGGATTTTGAAATTTCAATTGAATCGAGCGAAGAAAATGTTGGCCCCTTCCGCGTAGATCTTTACGGTGAAGATGGTTTTGGGCGAAAAGTTATTATTGAAAATCAACTTGAAAAAAGCGACCACGATCATCTCGGTAAACTTTTGACATATTTAATCAATCTTGAAGCTAAAATTGCAATCTGGATTTCTAGCGATCCCGTTGAGGAGCACTCTGCTGTCATAGATTGGTTAAATGAAGTTGCCCCGGATGATATGCTTTTTTATTTAATTAAGATTGAGGCCATTGAAATAGAAGGGCAGTCTATGGCTGCCCCACTATTTACAATTGTTAAAGGGCCAACAGCTGAGGCTAAACAGTTGGGAAGTGAGAGGAAAGAATTTGCACAACGTCATATTGTACGAAAGCAATTTTGGGAGCAACTTTTAGAGAGAAGTAAGAATAAAACAAAGTTGTTTTCCAATATTTCTCCGAGTATGGATCATTGGTTGTCTACGGGTATTGGAAAATCCGGCATTGCATTGAGTTATTTGATTACAAATAAGTACGCTGGTTGTGATCTTTATTTTTCGAGAGGAAGGAATAAGGCAGACGATGAAAATGTAAATAAAATTTGGTTTGATGAATTATACAAAAATAAGGATCGGATTGAAAAAGAATTTGGCGCGCCGTTGGATTGGCAGCGATTAAATGATAAATGGGCTTCAAGGATCGCGTGTCATTACCAAGGCTTGACTTTGCAAGATGAGAAAAATTGGCCTATGATTCAAGATAAATTGATTGAAACAGCAATTCGTATGGAAAAAGTCTTTGCGCCGTTTATAAAGCAATTGGAGTAAAATGAAAAAAATAGTTATTGGTCTTATATTATTTTTGTGCTTTCAAATAGCTATTGTTAAGGCAGAACCCAATATTTCCATCCCCGAAGATATTTTCAAAGCCTTGGATAATCTCAAAGACGACAATTTGCAATTGAACTGTACGGAAGCCGCCCTTTATCTTTATGATCGAAGAGAAAAAATTGTTGATATTTTAATAAATGTATTACCGAAACTTGATTGGCAAGGCCAAGATGTCATATTAAAAATACTTACTGAGACCGAAACCTATAGTCCGAATGAATATATTATAAAACTTATGCTTGAGCGGATTAAAGATGAAAGGAGTCCAAATATACGTAACGCTCACGACATTTATCATTATGACTATATTCCTTACATTAGAAAATATGCGAAGCAGTTTAAGGACGAGCTTAGGACATATATAAAGATTGGAAATATTAGACAGCTCTGGGTTGTGACGCACATACTAGTCAAAGAAAATATTTTTGATGAAATAAGCGATGCTTATAGTCCTAAGTTGATGAATTTTGTAATCAAAAATTTGCGGGATGATAATATCGATATGAATGCATCTTATTCGGCAAGAATTTGTTTTTTAATCGGTAAAAATAGTCTTCCGTACCTAAAACAAGAAGTGAAAGATGGCGACGCTCAATCCAAGGAAATAGCAAAGACTTTAGTCAGATATATTTCTGAAAATCGCCGTTTTAATCCGGATGATTTATGGGAATTTGTTGATGAGCTAAGTGTCTCGGGTGTTACATTAGGAAGCACGTATTTAGACAGAATTGAGCGAGAAGGGGCCAGCAAATTGCCGGATTTTTGGTTTGGGTCAAATGTATCTAAACAGCCTAAATTTTTAATAAGTGGAAAATATACAAACAGACAGCAAATGAGCGAGTAATTAAGAATGAAAAGGATATTGATATTTATCATTTTTTTATTTGTTTCAAGCGTATCTGCCGCACAAGAACTATCGTCTGTAGAAAAGATTAAATTTCAAGAAAAGAAGGGAAGCTGTGAAGTCACTGGGGAGTATCCGCAATTTAAGATCCTAAAAATTTCTGCCAACAAACTTAAAAATGTAAATAAAGAGATAAATGTGTTTGCTCGAAGTCTTTTTATAAAGTTTTTAACAAAAGATGCCATCGGACAACAAATCAAAGAAGATTTCAAGACAAGCAGTAATGGGAATACGTTTGATATTGATTTTAATGTAATAAGGGCAGATACAAGGTACGTTAGCGTAATTTTTCAAACTTATTTTATGCAAGAAAACGCACCTCACGGCGTTGGACATTTTTATGCGTTTAATTATGATGTCGAACATTCAAAAATTATTCATTTAAGTGATCTTTTTAAGCCGGGTACTGACTATTTAAAACAACTTCGGGGTTTTTGTAATCGCGATCTTGAAAAACAATTAGGGAACGGGTTTTATGATAAGGACGCTGTAAATGATAGTACACAATTTACTTTTGACCAAGAAAGTTTAATTATTCATTTTAGTGCTTATGAAGTTGCTTGCTATGCTGCTGGTATGCCAGAAGTCAAAATTTCATTTAAGAAGCTGATAGGGCTTAAAGAATGAGAATTTGTGGCTGTTAAAAAAAGGGTATCAAAAAGTCCTGTATGAAATTAGCCGATTTATGGCTGTTTCCAAAACGAACGTTTTTTAAACATTTGGAGAGAATGTTGGTAGAGGTGAGGACGGGCTCAATTATAGCGGTGTGTTATAACGGATGACAGTATAAACAATAATAGATGCGAGGTGAAGAAATGAAAATCATTGTCATTGCTTTATTGTCAGTATTTTTAATTGGCTGTTCGGCTGCATATTGGAATCAGGTAGCGGAAAATATGCGGAACAACCCGTATCATCCTCCTCAATATCAATCTCCCCAACAAAATAATCAGCCGTCTATGATTGACCAGTATCATCAAATGCAACAACAAACGTATCAAAATCAATATCAACAACAACAGTTACAATTACAGCAACAGCAAATGCAGTTACAGCAACTACAAATACAAGCTCAACAGCGACAGCAGCAGCAACAAATTGGTCAATATTTAATGCAGCCTTTGTCCCAATATCATCCGTTAAATGTCCCCAATAACGTACCAGAACAGTCGGGAAGGGTAACAACACATTGTACTTCAGCATCGATAAACGGGGGAGGAGGAATGGATTGTACCTCTTATTAATTAACAAACAAAATTAATCAGTCGTATCAGTTATTTCGGGAAAAGCTCTTCCGCTTCATTAATTTTAGAAAATATTTTTTTGTTTATGAGACATAAAGAAATTAGGATGGCTTTCGGCTGTCCTTTATTGCTTCTGTAAGTCCTAAATCTTCACAATGATTTTTTAAAACCTCTTCGCCCTCTTTGGTTAAATCCAATAAAATTTGTTTATTTTTAGTGTTTGGCATTAAAGATATTTGCGCTTTCAAGTTTTTAAATATTGAAAGGGCTTGAATAAGACTTGAATACATTGGCAGATTCAAAATCTGTTTCGACAAAGATTTTTTAACATCTTTTAGATCAAAAGGGAAAGACCAATTGACGTAGGGGGCTGTTTCTTTGTCATCTAAGACATTAGCAAGGCTAATTGCAATAGGGTAAGATGGCTTTTGTTTGGAGGCTTCTAACCTAGAAAGATAGCCTTCTGTTATACCGACTTGTTTTGCGACTTCGAGCAAGGATAGGCCTTTATCCATACGAATTTTCCTAATTCTTTGGCCCATCGTTTTGACATCTTTTGGATAATCTGATTTTCTCATACGTTTATAATCCACATTTCTTACCTACTTGTCAAGAAAATAGTTTACAAAAGGGAAATATTGGGGTATAATCTTACTTGTTAGGTAAGAAACAATAAAAAAGGAGTGTCAAAATGGGTGATTTTATGACGGTTCAAGAAATAGCGGCTAAAGTTAGGAAGGCGACAAAAACAATTTATCATTACGTCGAAACTGAAGTAATTCCGGCGAATTTAATTATCCGAGTTGGCAACTCAATTCGTATGCGACCTTCGGATTTTGAAAAGTGGATTGAAGGACAGCGAGGCAGATAAAGTGGCGCATTTTCGTAAAAGAGATAATGGGTTTTACTATGCTTATTGGAAAGAAAAACGTTCTAATGGGTTATGGTACACAATGGCTAAAGCATTAAAGACTAAAAATAAATTTGTTGCTCAAAAACGGTTTAATAATTTATTCGCCGAAGATTTGGGAGAAGTTAAAGAGTGTTATGTTGAAGATTGGGTAGAGCTTTTAAAGCGAAGCTTGGGTACAGAAGACTTAGATTCCAAAACTACAACCAAATATATTTTTCACGCCGAACGATTTATTGGTTTTTTTAATGGTAGGGTCAGGAAAATGAGCGATTTTAGACACGAACACATTATTGAGTTCATAAATAATTTAAATCAGTCCAATTATTCAAAGAGCACGGTTGCCGGTTACGGGCGAAGTTTACGAAAAATGTTTAACATTGCTTTGGACTTAGAATATGTCCGCAAGAGTCCAATGAAGAGGTTTAAAGTAGGCAAAATGGAACAAAGACAAAGATTCTTTAATCCATCGGAGATAATTAAGATACTAGAAGTTGCTAAGGAAGATCAATTTCAATACGCACTTGTTTTGTACTCATTACAGACGGGTTTTCGAATTGAAGAGGTTGTGGATTCCTTCTGGGAAAACATTAACCATACAAACAGAACGATTACAGTGATAGGAAAAGGAAAAAAATCCCGGCGTCAAAAGATTCCGGCGTTAGCATACGAAGCTATAATGAAATTGAATGGTAAATGGCCTACGCTTTTTGGTAAGCAACAAAAGCAGTTGTATCGCGATGTAAAGGTTGTTTTAGCAAAAGCTGACGTAAAAGGGTCGCCGCACGTCTTTCGGGACTCCTATGCTACATATTCGATTAAAATAATGCCTTTAAGCACGTTACGGGAGAGGATGGGGCATAGTAGCTTGCTTCAGACCGATAAATATACGCACGCATTAAATTCGGAAGTTGACCCAGAAGTAATGAAATATTTTGAAGATTGGCAAATTCAGAGGTAATTATGGATTACAATTTGGGTTACAAATGGCTAGTTTTAGGTGAAAATAGTATGAACGGAAGATTCTCAGTCTTTAAACACGGGTCCGAATCCCGTTGGGGCTACTAAATAAAAGGGACTGCTTTGTGCAGTCCCTCTTTATTTAATATGCTTCGCGGAAGACCCACAACGAGTGAAGCGAGTCGGACCTGAACCAAAATTTCCACCGCAAATTTAGAAAGATTTTTAATCCTCCTATTTCCTCAAACCTTCTTGACATTGTTTAAACTATTAAATATAGTAAACGTGCATCTGGAGATTTTTCTATATTATTGATATATATAGATTTTCCAAAAATAGGGGGTCAGAGTGTTTACAAAATCATTAACGTTTAAAAAAAGTATTTTTATTGCGTTGACCGGGATTATTTTTTTGTTTATATCTCCTCTGTATGCTCAAACGGCAGATCCCAAAGCTCCTCTACCTGCTGCGTCAACTCCGGCATTGCCGGCTGTTGCTCAGGAACCTGCGGCCCAAAAACAAATTATCGAAGACCCAAAAGCACCAGAAGCAAAAGTTAATGCAGCGGCTGAGACCAAACTCAAGGCTGACGCTGACGCTAAGCTTAAGGCGGAATTAGACGAAAAACAAAAAGAAGAAACGCATTTTAAAGCGGATCAAGCGGCCCGTATCGCTGAAGAGCAAGCCATACAACAGAAAATTGAAGTTGAACATTTGAGCATTAAAGAAAATCAAAAAAATCAAGAAAGAAAAAGTATCTGGAAAATAATGATTTTGGGTGTTGTGGGTTTCATTTTAATATCGGGAGTATTGGTGTTTTTCTTTAAAAAAGGTGAGGTTTTTTTAGGGCAGATTAAATTGGGAACTAAAATGATCGGCGGCTTTGTGCTCGTGGCTGTGATTGCGGCGATTATAGGAAGTATCGGGATGCTGGGGTTAAAAGATTTGATGAAAAGTAACGATTATTATGGGAAAGTGACAGTTCCTTCTTTATCTGGGTTGGCTGAGGCTTTGTTTTCTTTTGAAGGAAGCAAGGCCGCTTTACGCACCATTATTAATCCGGAAATGGCGGATAATAATATTGAAGAAGCTTTAACGGATTTAGTCAAGTATCGTCAGATGTATAAACATGGTATGGCCATATATGATGTGGCAGGTAGGACCAAAGAAGAAGATGCCGCTTATCAGGAATTTAAAACTAAATTAGATGAGGTCATGGGTGTTGACGATAAAATTATGGCGCTGGTGGAAGAAGGACGGAAGATAAGCAAGGACGATCCTAAGCGAGCTACGGTGTATGCTCAGGCAAACGCGTTGGCGGTGGGGCTATCCAATACCGGGTTTAGACGTATACAAGTTTTGTTAGACGCGATATTGAAAATCAATATTGATCAGGCGGTGATTGCAGGAACGATTGCGGATCGGGCAATGGCCGACGCGAATTTGGAAATCATCATGGTGACTATCTTTGGGATGATATTCGCGTTGATATTAGGATTTTCTATGGCGAAATCGACGACCACACCTCTAGCGGCGACAGTATCGGTGATGGCGGCCATGTCAGAAGGAGATTTAACTAAACGACTCAAAATGAACCGTAAAGATGAGCTGGGTGTAATGGCTAATGCGATGGACAATTTTTCAAATAAATTGTCAGAGATGATTAGCCGGATTCGCGCGGCAGCTGGACAATTATCTTCGGCAACAGAAGAAGTATCTTCCGGTTCCCAGCAAATTGCCGACGGGGCGCAACAGCAGGCGGCTTCGTTTGAACAATTATCCAGCTCTGTTCAGTCGAATTCTGATAATGTCAGATCTGCGAATAGTCTGGCCCAAAATGTGGCGGAAGAAGCAAAAAAGACCGGCAAAACTATGGAGCAAAGCGTTGACGAGATGGCGAGTATTGAAAAAGGTTCTAAGCAAATGTCCGAGGCTGTCGCATTGATTACAGAGATTGCGGATCAGACGAATTTGCTGGCTTTAAATGCAGCGATTGAAGCTGCCCGGGCAGGAGAGCACGGAAAAGGTTTTGCGGTGGTCGCGGATGAAGTCCGTCATTTGGCAGAACGCAGTGCCACGACGGCTAAAGAAATTAAAATGTTGATTAAAAATAATTTAAAACAAGTGGAAAGCGGCGTTAATATTTCAAAACTGGCAGGGCAAAGCACGCGGTTGATCGTTGAAGATATTAAGAAAATTGCGGAGCAATTGCGGTCCGTAGCGGAAAACACTCAGGAACAGGCTGCGGCTATGGAAGAAAATATGGCTATCACCGAATCGAATTCTTCTTCATCAGAAGAATTGGCTGGCTCCGCGGAGGAAATGGCATCGCAAGCCCAGTCTTTGCAAAATATGGTAGTTCAGTTTAAAACGATAGAAAGTTCCGCGCCTGTTCGTCAGGCAGCAGCGCCGGTGCAGTTGAAAAAAAATGAAAAAATTAAAAAAACGGTTTTAAAACCTGCGGCTAAGCCTAGAGAAAAACATGGCCCTAGTGAAGAAGCGTTGAGAATCGGATGATTTGTAAAAAAGTTATGCGATTAGATGACAATACATATATGAGGATGGCCATTGAAAAAGCTAGGGAAGGGGTATCTCAAGGCCAGACTCCTTTTGCTGCGTGCATTGTGCTTAATGGAGAAGTATTGAGTTGTTGTCATAATGTGGTTTGGCAGACTACGGATATTACCGCGCATGGGGAAATCCACGCGATTCGGCAGGCTTGTCTGAACGCAAAAACTATTGATTTATCTGGAGCAGTGCTTTATTCTACGTGCGAACCTTGCCCCATGTGTTTTGCGGCTATTCACTGGGCCAGAATTGCTAAGGTCATCTACGGCGCGACCATTGCTGACGCGAAGCAGGCGGGTTTTCATGAATTGACCATTTCTAATGAACAAATGAAAAGTTTAGGTGGCAGTGAAGTGGAAATCGAAGGTGGATTTTTAAGAGAAGAAAACGTGAAAGTGTTCGAATATTTTTTAAGCAGGGCAAATAAAAAGGTGTATTAACATGAAGCGAGTTTGTTTATTAATTTTATTATGCGTTGGTCTTTATGGGTGCGTGACAGTTGAGAAAGAAGATCGTCCGCCTGCAAATACCGCTGAGCACAAACAATTGATACCTGTTAATTTAATTCGACCGGGCATGAGTTCAGCAGAAGTAAAATCTGTATTGGGAAATAATATGGTGATCGGATATCAAAAAAAGGACAAAACAGGGATTTATGAACCCATTAATATGGCGATCCCTTTAAAAAGCGAAGATTTTAAGAGAGCTCAAGAAAAATATCGAGCTGATTTTTATTATGTGGAGGTGAGATTACCAGACGGGATTATTTCTGACGAAGAAATAACGCCCGTTGTTTTCAAAAATGATTTGGTGGTGGGGATCGGTTGGGATTTTTACAAGAGTTTAAAAATAGGGGACAGCGCCCTATTTCTCAAGGATAAAAAAAATGATGAGAAATAGGGCGCTGTCCCCTATTTTGGTGGATTTTGACAGTTTCCCCAGGCCGTTAAACTGGCCGGAGATTTTTGGCAGGCCGGGAAAAATTGTCGTCGAGATCGGCTTTGGCATGGGCGAGGTTCTGATCCGGGAAGCGGGAAAAGATCCTCAGGTTAATTTTATCGGCATTGAAGAGCATTGGACGCGTATCACCCGAACCATGACAGGTATTTCTCGTCAACAGGGTGTGGTTGGAGGATTGGATAACATCCGGATTTTGAAGTTAGACGCATGGGTGGCTTTTGAGCGGTTGTTTTCTCCGCAGAGCATTGATCATATTTTTTGCTTGTTTCCATGTCCGTGGCCAAAAGAAAAACACGAAAAACACCGTTTATTCTCTCAAAAATTTTTACGCTTAGTAAATAGCCGCCTGAAAACGGGCGCGGCGCTGCGGATTGTTACGGATTTTAGGCCTTTTTACGATTGGGTGCTCAGTCAGAATGTGGATGCCGGATTTGCTTCTGCGGTTACGGCAACACTTGAACCGCAATTTAATACTAAGTTTGAAAAAAAATGGGCGGCGCAAGGACAGGAAAAATTTTTCGAAATTATTTTGGAAAAGCAAAAACATATCGAGGTGCCGGTTGAGGAGGACAAGGAGTTGAAGGTTTACAAATTAAAAAATTTTGATCATAAGAAATTCGTGTTTCAGGATCACATTGGAGAGGTCACCGTGATTTTAAAAGGATTTTTTTATGATGCTGAACAAGAAAAAGCTCTGGTTCAGCTTTTGGTGGCAGAAGAACAGATCACCCAGTATTTTTGGGCTATGATTGGGAAGCGTAAAAATGATTGGTTTCTTCAAAAAGTGGAAGGCCAAAGGTTTTTTGCGACGCCGGGAATCACGTTGGCGTTAGATTTAGTTTATCAGGCAGTAGAAAAAATAGCATAGGGGGCAATTCACTATTCGCCTTTTAAAGCGCGCGGGTTGGGCGGTTTGCATTTAAACCGAATCCTTCGCTCAAACAACCTTGGCGAAGCGCCAAGGAAACTCGCTCGGGGATTCGGTTTTAACGCCAACCTTGTGTTTGGGCACGCGGTTAGAGGTTAGAAAATTTTAAAAATATTAGGATAAGATAATGTTACAAAATATGTCATTGAAAATTTATAAAATAGGGATTTTTGTTTTATGCTGTTGTTGTCTGGCCGTTGTTTCCGCGGATGCCCGACGGCATAAGAAAATACGGTATACGAAAATTAAAAATGGAGTCACCTGTAAAGCTGCTTTATTTTCCGACAGTACAGAATCGCTGCGGCTTTATGGGAAAAACGTTGAAACACCGATTTTGCCTGCGAGTACCACTAAGCTTATGACCGCCCTTCTGGTATTAGAAAAGCTGCCTATGGATAGTTATGTGACCGTGAGTAGTTATGCGACGACTCCTCAGCCTTCAAAAATAAACGTAAAAGCGGGGGAACAATTTTTGGTCAGAGATCTCATGTATGCGATTTTGCTCAATTCTGCTAATGATGCCAGCATTGTATTAGCGGAAGCGGTGGGTGGGAGCGAAGCGGGTTTTGTCAGTATGATGAATAACCGGGCAGCAGAATTAGGGGCAGATCAAACCCGTTTTGCGAATTCCAACGGACTGCCTTCTCCGCGAGGAACTCAATATAGCACCGCGTATGATATGTATTTAATTTTCCGGGAAGCCATGAAATATCCTTTTTTTCGTCAGGTTATTAAGACGCCGTATAAGCAGATTCAGAGTAAAGAGGGTAGGATCGTCAATTTAAAGAGTCATAATAAAATGTTATTCGATAAAAATTTAGATGAACCCATCCAGGGGAAAACTGGATACACCCGCTCGGCAGGAGAGTGCTTTGTGGGCACAGTTCAACAGGGTGATCGGGATTTGATCCTGTCAATATTTAATTGTCCTGATCGATGGAATGATATAAGATATTTGGTTAAAAATTATGGAAAATGAAATCGGAGGTTTTATGGATAAACGAAGAATTTTGAATATCATCCTCGGACTGGTTATTGTTGGCGCGGTTATTGCTGAAGGGGCGGCTTTTGGCAAAATGTTTTCTCAGCAAAAAACGCTTTTAGTTGAATTGAAAAGCGTAAAAAGTCAATTAAATGAGATTCAAAAAAATACCAAAGAGTTTTCCGCTTTTCTGGCTAAGGTTGAGAGGCAGCAGCCGGAGCGTCAACAACGGGCAGAGGCTGATTACGATAAGGTTTACTCTATTGAGGTAGGAAATTCTTATTTGATTGGGTCGAAAGACGCGAAAGTGACGGTGGTGGAATTTGTGGACTTTGAGTGCCCTTTTTCTGGTCGTTTTTTCAAGCCGATGATTGATTCTGTCGCGGCTTATTCGGGAAAAGTAAATTATATGATCAAGAATTTTCCATTGCCATTTCATCCTAACGCGCGTTCTGCCGCCAAAGCGGCCTTGGCCGCTGGTGAGCAAGGCAAATACGCGGCAATGGCGACGGAGTTGTTGAAAGACAATAAGAATTTTAGCGCGGATAAATATAATGAAATCGCGAAACTGGTTGGTTTAGATATGGCGAAATTTCAGCAGGACTTAAAAGATAAAGACGCTGCTTATGAACAGATTTTAAATGAGGATATGGCATTGGGCCAAAAAGTAAGCGTACGCGGAACTCCGACCTTTTTTATCAATGGCAAACAAACCCGCGCCCGTGATGTGGATAGTTTTAAAAAAGAATTTGAGGCGATTTTAGGCGCCCAATAATTACATTTGCTATTTATTTCACTTTATAGTATATTTGTTGCCTCATATTGGTTCGCTCAGATCACTTAGTTCGCCTGTTGGGCTCTCTAAGTGATGAGCTCATTTAATAATAAGGAGGAAGGTTCAATGTCAAGAAGAGGCGGTTTATCAGCGGTATTTTATCGCGAAACTCGCGGGGTTAAAGTTTCCGGCGGTCAGCAAGTTAAGTCGGGAACAATTTTGACCCGTGAAGGTCATAAATGGCAAAAAGGTTTGAATGTGAATGGCTCGTCTAGTCTGGTAGCTGGCATTGACGGCGAAGTGTATTTCACGCGCAAGAAGAACAGTTATAACAAAATCATCACCGTGGTTAACGTCAAGCCGTCTGAAACTGCGCCTGTAAAGGCAGAAAAACCGGTTAAAGCAGTAAAGACCGTAAAAACAGTCAAGGCAGCTAAGTAGTAAAAAATATCGGGAGTGAGCGCTTTTTTGTCAGAAGATATAAAAGCCTCGCTCCTTTATATTTAGTTTATGGTAATCCCGCTACGGCCGCTGGGTCGCGGCTTTGCCTGACCGGCAAACTACGCGTTGCTTTAGCTTCGCGGGATAAATTCGTGCGGCTGACTTGATGTCGCTATAAATCGCTCCATAAGTCAGGCACTCATAATAAGGACTTATTATGTGCGGAATTATTGGATATGTTGGTTTTCGGAACGCTGTGCCAATTTTGATTGGCGGACTCAAGAAGTTGGAATATCGTGGTTATGATTCCAGCGGCGTTAGTGTTTTATCTCCGGAAAATGATATTATTGTCCGTAAAAGTAAAGGCAAGATTGCTAATTTAGAAGAATTGATTCTGCAAAAACCGATTGTGCATTCTACGTTGGGCATCTCACATACCCGTTGGGCGACTCATGGCGAACCTAATCATATCAATTCGCATCCTCACACAGACTGTTCTCAATCTATAGTCGTGGTTCATAATGGTATTATTGAAAATTATGAATCATTGAAGGCACAGTTGCAGGCGAAGGGCCATAAATTTGTTTCGCAGACAGATACCGAAGTAATCGCGCATCTCATTGAAGAATATTATAAAGGGGATTTGTTTGCGGCTGTCAAAAAAACTATTCTTGATCTTAAAGGCGCGTTCGCATTGGGTATTATTTCCAAAAACCATCCTGATTTGCTTATTGCCGCTCGCGTGGGTTCGCCTTTGATTATTGGTTTGGGTAAGGGCGAAAATTTTATTGCCTCAGATGTGCCGGCGATTTTAGATCGCACTAAAAAAATTATTTATTTACAAGACGGGGAAATGGCGTGCATTTCGAAAAAAGAAGTTAAGGTGTTTAAATTTTCGGGCGAAAAAGTTATTCCTAAGGCGCAAATTGTTAAATTCAGCGTCGATGCGGTTAAAAAACAGGGGTTCGCGCATTTTATGTTAAAAGAAATGCATGAACAGCCGCACGTGATCAGCGAGATGGGTAAGCGTTATATTAAGAACGGAAAAGTTGATTTGGGTGATTTTGGTTTGACTCCGGCGCAAATTAAAGCTATTACGAGAATTGATATTGTGGCTTGCGGGACCGCTTATCACGCGGGCATGGTGGGAAAATACGCCATTGAAAAAATGGCTAAAATTCCCGTTACGATTGATGTTTCTAGCGAATTCCGTTATCGGGATCCTATCGTGGATAAAAACACCATGATTATCGCGATAAGCCAATCCGGAGAAACCGCGGATACGCTGGCCGCCGTAAAAGAAGCGAAACGTAAAGGCGCGAAAATTGTTTCGATTTGTAATGTGCTGGGTTCCTCCCTGGTGCGGGAATCCGATGCTGTTCTGTATACGCACGCGGGCCCGGAGATTGGTGTGGCATCAACAAAAGCCTACACAGCGCAATTAGGCGTGTTATTTATGCTGGCTGTGAAATTGGCCACAGTTAATAAAACGATGTCACCTGGAGAGATTAAAGAATTTCTAGACGCGTTTAAAAAAATTCCGACTTCCATTCAGGCGTTTCTGGCTGACCAGAAAACTGTCGCGCGGGTAGCGAAACGTAATTCCCATTTCGGCTGTTTTCTGTTTTTGGGACGAAATATTAATTTTCCCTCTGCTTTGGAAGGCGCGCTTAAACTCAAAGAAATTTCTTACATTCCCGCGGAAGGTTACGCGGCTGGCGAGATGAAGCATGGACCCATTGCCCTGATCGATGAGTACCGGGCTGTCGTGTGCATTGCTCCGGCGTCGGATGTGTATGAAAAAATTATTTCTAATATGCAGGAGATCCGCGCGCGTAAAGGAAAAATCATTGCGATCGCGACCGAAGGCGACCAGGATATTAAAAATCACGCGGATGATGTTTTGTACATTGCCGCGACCCATGATCTTCTAACGCCCTTATTAGCCGCTTTACCTTTGCAATTAATCGCTTATCACATTGCCGTGCAATTAGGATGCGATGTGGATCAACCACGGAATTTGGCGAAGAGCGTTACGGTGGAGTAATTTTGACGAGTATGTAGTATGTGGCATGTAGCATGTAGTGAAAAACGATTGATGTGAAAAACGAATAATCAAAAATCGAAAAACCAGTAACATGTTATATGTCGTCTCCACTCCTATAGGTAATTTAAAAGACATCACTCTGCGCGCTTTAGAAGTTTTACAAGACGTTGATCTCATTGCCGCGGAAGATACTCGTCATACTGCCAATTTGTTGAAACATTTTAATATTCAAAAACCCCTGATCAGTTATTTTGAGCATAATGAAGATAAGCGCGGACAGGAATTGCTGGAAAAACTTCAGGCAGGAAAAAAAATCGCTTTAGTGACTGACGCGGGAACGCCGGGCATTAGTGATCCGGGTTACCGGATTATAAAATTAGCTCGCGAGCATAATATTCCCATGACGGTGGTGCCCGGCCCCAGCGCGGTGATTGCGGCTTTATCTCTTTCAGGTCTTCCGTCGAACGCGTTTATATTCGAAGGTTTTTTGCCGGTCAAATCCGGCGGCAGACGCAAAAAACTCGAAGAACTTAAAGCGGAAAAACGCACAGTTATTTTTTATGAATCCCCGCACCGCATATTAAAAACTTTGGAAGATATTCAAGCTATTTTAGGTGATCAGGAAATCGTGATCGTCAGGGAAATTACCAAAACCTTCGAAGAAGTCCGCAAAGGTTCCGCGCAAACATTATGCCAGCATTTTACCACTCATCCGCCTAAGGGCGAATTCGTTGTATTATTTAACTTATCCCTATCTTAAAAATTGTTTAGCGAGAAAAGATTCACTGATTTCTATGATCGTGGGCCGGCCATGCGGGCAGGTGAAAGGATCGAGGCAATTTAAAAGTCTTAGATGCAAAGCCTTGATTTCCGGCTCAGACATTTTATCGCCAGCCATGACAGATCCGCGGCAGGCGCGTCTGGCTATGGTATCGAAGTCACAAGCGTCGCTTGAGCCCGCACTTAATATTTGGCGTAAAGCTTGTTCAGGATTTTTAATCAGCGCTGGATGAGTATGCAGTCCTATGGCGTCATTCCCCAACGGGGTGGTTTCAAATCCACTTTCCCCTAGTTTGTCTTTAATTTCTTCCCAGAGTAAAAATTCCGGTATGGTGAGGTTCAGAATATAGGGCGTTAATAAATGTTGAACCTCTAAAGTATGTTTTTGCATTTGAGTGATGATTTGTTCAAAAGTAATTCGTTCTGCGGCGGCGTGCTGGTCTATGACCAATAGCTCTGTATCTGCTTCTAATAAGATATATTTATTTTGAAACACGCCGATCAGTTTCGCGTTGGTCAGTTTGTCAGACAAAGAATTTCGCGACGTAGAAAATGTCCCAAAAAATTCGGATTGTTCCTGGGCCAAATCTTGGGATGAGGGGACAGTATATTCCTGGTGAAAAACCGGTTCATTATACGCTTGGCCGGGTTCGCGGAGCATATCATGAGGGGCATCGGCTTCAAATGAGGAACCAGTATAAGCTGACCGTGAAGATTTATCGGATTGCGTATTGGGAATAGAAAAGGGACTGCTGATTTGTTTGGTCCCTGATGATTTCATCAGGCATTGTTCAACAGCTTGGCGCAAAAGCGCGCAAAGAAAATTTTCGTTTTTGATTTTGACTTCGCGTTTCGTGGGATGGACATTAGCGTCAATATCTTCCGGCGGCATGTGAATGAACACGGCAAAAAAAGGATAAGCCCCTTGCGGCATAATTAAACGGTAGACGTTATTGATATGATAACTGATATTTTTATTTTCCACCGGGCGGCCATTAATAAAAACATATTGCAGGTCACGCCGGGTCCGGGTGATGTTGATGTCGCCTAATACCATTTCAAGCGTGACATCCTGATTTAATTTTTGTTCACCATAAATAAGGTTTTGTTCTTCGAGATTAAGGACTTGGCTAATACGGCTGACCAGGCTGTCTGTTTCGGCCAAATCAATCAAAGTTTTATTTTGATGGGAAAGGCTAAAGCGGATGTTTTTGTGCAGCATGGTATAAGGCGTAACCAAATTTAAAATATGATTGATTTCAGCGCTATTGCTTTTGAGAAATTTTTTGCGTGCGGGAGTATTGAAAAATAATTCACGGACTTTGATCTCGGTGCCGCGTTTGTTAAAGGAACAGGGTTTAAGCCCAACGCGTTCACAGCCTCGGATATGGATTTCCCAGCCGGTTTTTTCATCTTCAGTTTTACTTTGCATGATCACATCTGCGACCGCGCCGATCGAATAGAGCGCTTCTCCCCGGAACCCTAAAGACATAATGGCATAAAGGTCATCAATATTTTTAATTTTGCTGGTAGCGTGGCGGTTAAAGATTGTTTGCAAATCATCATGGTCAATGCCGGTACCGTTATCTTTGATATGAATCAGGGTTTTTCCCGCGTCTTCTAAGATAAGTTCGATATAAGACGATTTAGCGTCAATGGAATTTTCCAACAGCTCTTTGATAACGGACGCCGGTCGTTCAATGACTTCACCGGCTGCGATTTTACTGATAATATCTGGAGAAAGAATGTTTATTTTTGACATAATTTTATCACCGCGTCGGGGAGTTTTGGTCCACCGACGCGGTGGTTTTTAACTCGTTTATTAAGTTTAAAGCTTCGATCGGCGTTAAATTATTCACGTCGATGCTGTCCAGTTTATCCATAATGGCTTGCGATTTATGGTCTGGCGCAGGTGTTGTGAACAGGGTTAGCTGTTCTTGCCCACAACGCGCGTTTCTTAAGCTTTCCTTGAGATCTTGCTTTAACTCCAGTTTGGTTAAAATAGTTTTCGCGCGATCAATGATGGTTTTAGGGATGCCAGCCAGTTTCGCGACGTATATTCCATAACTATCGTCTGTACTGCCGGGCACGATTTTGTGTAAAAAGATAATTTCTTCATCCCATTCTTTGACTGCCACATTGTAATTTTTTACGCCAGAATGTTCATCAGCCAAAGCCGTCAGCTCATGAAAATGGGTGGCAAATAAAGTACGTACTTTGGCGCGTTGTAGATGTTCAGCTAACGCCCAGGCCAGGCTTAATCCGTCATACGTGCTGGTGCCGCGGCCAATTTCGTCGAGAATGACCAAACTGCGGTCGGATAAATTGTGCAATATATCCGCGGCTTCATTCATTTCCACCATAAAAGTGCTTTGTCCTTTGGAAATATCGTCGTGCGCGCCAATGCGGGTAAAAAATTTATCAATGATGCCGATATGAGATTTTTTAGCCGGGATATAGCTTCCGGCCTGCGCCATGATGGCGAGAATCGCGGTTTGGCGGATGTACGTAGATTTGCCGGACATATTAGGGCCGGTTAAAATGATGAGTTGATTGTCCTCACGATCGAGCAGGGTGTCATTCGCGATAAAGGTGTCAGACAAGTGTTTTTCGACCACCGGGTGCCTGCCTTCTTCAAGCGAGAGGGTAAAATCATCACTGATTTCCGGGCAGGTATAGCCGTGATTTTGCGCGAGCGCGGTTAAAGAATATATCGCGTCAATTGAAGCAATATTTTGGCACAAATCATGCAGCACCAAAGAATGCCGCAGGATTTCTTGTTGAATTTCTTTGATAATGGTATTTTCAATGGCTAGAATTTTATCTTGCGCTGTCAGAATTTTTTCTTCGTATTCTTTTAATTCTTGGGTAATATACCGCTCACCATTGACCAGGGTTTGTTTGCGGATGTAATGCGAGGGAACAGACGCCAGATTGGTTTTGGTGATCTCAATGTAATAGCCGAACACTTTATTAAATCCGACCTTAAGGGAATTTATGCCTGACCGCTTGATTTCATCTTCTTGAAATTTTTTAAGCCAGGCGTGGCCGTTATTCTGTATGTTCTTAAGATCATCGAGTTCCGCGTTAACCCCGGTACAAATAACTTTGCCTTCGGGTTTTGCCAAAGGGATGTCATCGTTAATCGTTTGAACCAGCTTTTCGCGTAGATCAGCAATGTCGGTCAAAGTAAAAAGAATATTATCTTGTATTAGTTGGGACAAGAGGATCGCCATGTCCGGAATCAAAGCGAGAGTGTTGCGGATGGCTAATAGATCTTTGGGGTGTGAATAGCCACAGCTTAAGCGGGAAATATTTTTTTCCAAATCAGGAATTTTATCCAGGAAAATTTTTAAAGACGGCAGAATTTTTGAATTGTTTTTTAACAAAGTCACCGCAGACAAACGCTGTTCAATCCGGTCTTTATTTTTTAATGGATGAAAAAGCCAAAACCATAATTTACGTTTACCCAGAGCCGTGCGGGTGTTATCAATAGCTTGGAAGACCTGGTCGAGCTCTAGTCCGCGCTGGGCAGCAGGAGAAATGAACGCGAATTCTTCATCCGTATACAGGGAAATCCGGTCGATGTGATGCAGTGGTTGTTTGTTCATCTCCTTAAGATATTGCAGTAAAGCTCCGACTGCGCCGACACAGAGCAGTTTATTTTCTAGGCCAAATCCGTGTAAGTTTAAAACTTTAAAATGTTCGATGATGGTTTTGCGGCTGATTTCCGGGTTAAAACTCCATGTTCCATAAGGACTTAAGGTTATAGCCTTGGAACGCAGCAGGGGGGATTTGAGTAAAGTCTTGAAATGATCCGCATCATGGTCTGGAAACACACATTCATATATAGGTAAGCGGCAAAGAATTTGGATCAGCTGATTTTCATTTAAAAGTAATTCTTGTGTTTGGATGGTTCCATTGACCGGATCAGTAAAGGCCAAGCCATAAGCTTTTTTATCGCGCCATACAGCGAGGATATACCGTGTGGCATCGTCTGTTTCATCCAAATATGTCCCTGAGGTGATCACGCGGATAATGTCCCGTTTAACAATACCTTTGGCTAAAGCCGGATCTTCTAATTGTTCACAGATTGCGATTTTAAAGCCGGCTTTAACTAACCGGGCAATGTAACTTTCACTGGCGTGATGAGGAAAGCCGCACATGGGGACGTGGTTGGCAGACCCTTTTCCCCGGGATGTTAAGACTAGATCCAGGACGCGGGATACGGTTTTAGCGTCATCAAAAAACATCTCATAAAAATCACCGAGCCGGAAAAATAAAATACAATCGCGGTGCTGGGATTTAATTGAATGATATTGCCGCAGCATAGGCGTCATACTTGTTTCATCGGAAGGTATTATTTCTGCCGGATTCATAAGAAAATAGTTATAGCATAAAAGTAAAGGTCTTAAAAGGAAAAGTCATGTGGTAAAAAAATGCTTAGTAAGAAACCGTTTTCCCATTAGGCCCTTTAGCCCCTTGTTTCCCCTCTTTTCATAAGATATATTTTATATTAGGTTGTTAAATGGAGTACCGGTAATGGAGGGGGATATGAAAATACATAAAATATTGATCATGATTGGCTTTTTATTCGCGGGAATTTATCCGGCCCAAGCGGCTTTGGAAACCACCACGGATACTTTTCAATTTATTGAGAACACCCGCGCCGTGGCAGACGTGTATCTAAGCCTGGCTATCTGCGCATATAAGAAAAAAAATTATGTTTCGGCAAAGGAAGAATGCGAAAAAGCGTTAAGAGTGGATCCGAATAATTGTAAGGCCATTGACTTAATGAATAAACTTGCGTCGAAATCAGGAAGGATTCCTGATCGTAAGATTTTGCAAAGTCAAGTTGAGGAATATCAAAAACAAATTTTGGATTTAAAAATGGAAAAGGCGTCCTTAGAGGCAGAGTACAGTCGGAAGTTGCAAAAGTCTCAGATGCTGGCTAAACAGAATAAACAAACAGCTGACCGTTACGGCCAAGATATGGAAGCATTAAAAAATCGTTTTAATACGAACGTCGCGGAGTCAGTTAAATATCAAGCCCAGTTGTCAGAATTAAACACAAAACAATTGGCGCTTAACAGTACAAAAGATCAAGTGTTTTATACCAAGAATGAAGTGTTTGCCGCGGTAGATAATTATGCTTTGGTTCAAAATAACAAGTTACAAGAAATTGGAGATGTGACTCTGGCGAGCGCTGCGTCTTTGCAAAAAAACGCGGACAATATTGAGGAGCAGAAAAAAATTATTGATGAGCTTTCGCAACAATTGGATACGTACAAGAAAAATATAGAGGAGCAGAGGAAAATTTTGTTCCGTCAAACCCATCGATTTGAACTGATGGAGGTTAAATGATTTTTTGTTGTTAAAATATGATAAGCCGTGTAAAATTTTTGCATGAGAAAAATTTATTCCGTTTGGGGGTCTGGTCTTTTATTCTTAATTGTGATCGGTGCCTTATTTTATAAATCGCTTTTTTTTGGTTTAACCTATCTTGACGACCAGGTTTGGACCTTGGATTACCAATGGTTTTTAGTTAATTGGCTCAACGCGGTTAAATTTTTTACCAAACCAGATTTTATTTCTCCATGTTTTTACCGTCCGTTTTTAGATCTTTCCTTTATGATCGAAGCTCATCTGGGTCATTTTCAAATTTGGGTATACCATTTTACCAATATTTTATTGCATTTTTTGGGGACCTGTTTCGCGTACAAATTTTTTGAACATTTTTTAAAAGATAAAAAACCGGCTTTGATTTTGGCTTTGGTTTTTGCCGTTCATCCGGTGTTAAGTTTAGCAGCCGCTTGGATTCCTGGGCGGACAGATTCTATATTGGCGGTATTTGCGTTGCCCGCATTTTTATGTTTTGTCAATTACCTGGATCAAAGAAAAAAAATATTATGGATTGGTTATGTGTTGCTGACTGCGGGCGCTTTTTTGTGTAAGGAAACAGCCTTGGTTTTACCGGTTATGTGTATTTTGTACTTGTTGATCTATAAAAAAGAGTGGGGTTTTAAAAATTATACGGGCTTGTGGATTTTTTGGGGTTTAGGGATCACGGGTTTCTTAATTTTACGAAAATCGATTCTGGCTTTGCCGGCCAGCACGATTTCATGGGACCGTTTATTCACGTCGTTTTTTCAAAATTTACCGACTCTTATTTTAGGCTGGGGCAAGGCTTTTTTTCCGGTCAACGTGTCAGTTTTACCAACGCTGGGAGATTCTTCATTAGGAATAGGAATCGCAGCCTTAACAGTTATGATTGTGTTGCTGCTGGTGACCAAACAAAAAGTGTGGCCGAATATAATATTTGGCGGAATATGGTTTGTGTTTTTTTTATTGCCGTCTTTAATTTTGAGTTTTATTGAACATGAATATCGTCTTTATTTATCATTATTGGGCTTTATTTTAATTTTAGCTCAGACGGATATTTTCAGATGGAGCATGCAGGGCCGGAGAGTTTGGCTTTGGGCGCTTATTATTATCGCTTTGGCAGGTAAGAGTTTTTATCATATAGACCATGTGCGGAACCGGTTGGAATTTTGGAAAACAGCGGTTATTAATTCTCCGCATTCCCCTCTGGCGCATCGTAATTTAGCGGCCATGTATTTTTTGGATAAAGATTTAGATCGGGCAGAAGTAGAGTTTAAAAAAGCCGCGGATTTAAATTTTCAAGAACCAATGGTCCACAATAATCTCGGACTTATTGATATGAACCGAGGGCGCTTCACGGAAGCAGAGAAAGAATATTTATTAGAAATTAAATTTAATCCGGCTTATGGGAATGCATATTACAATTATGGTTTATTAAAATTTATGCAAAAGCAATATGCCGACAGCGCCAAGCTTTTCGAACAAGCTGTTTATTATGATCCCAAACATGTGGACGCGGTAAAAATGTTGATTCAGTATTATCACTTTTCTAACGATGCAACACGGGCTCAATACTGGGAAGAATATTTGCGGCGCAATGGGGTAACCCTAAGTACGAATTAGAAAACAGAAATTAGGGGAGTATGTCGTGCGTAGTATGTGGTATGTGGTTGTTGAAAATTTTCACCCTTTGGGTGAAGAAAAATTTTTATTCGGAATTGGGGGGGGAAGTTTTTTAAAAAATTGGTGCCGGCTAGCATTATTTTGGGATATAATAATAAAATTCAGATAAATTCCCGCAAGTCAGGCACTCATTTATAGGAGGCAGTATGGCTAACTTAATAGCGCCCAGGAAAGTGCTTTTTAACGTCAATAAATATCAACAAATTTTGTTTTATCCCACCATATTGGTGTTTATGATCGGGTGCATGATGGCGTGGCTGTGTTTGATGTATTTTATGCTAACGGATTATCTGGCTAATCCAGGGCTGGGGCAGATTCACCGTTTGATTCCTTATATGTTGGTTATTTTGGCTGCGGCATTAATTTTGGTGATTATATGGCAGAGTAAATTATCCAATCGCGTGGTAGGGGCTTTTGGACGAGTGGTTAGGGAAATGGATGAAGTGATTGAAGGAAAAAGGCCAGGACCGATCATGGTCCGGGAACGTGATGAAATGTTTTATGAAATTGTGAAGCGGGTTAATTTGCTGATCGATAAGAAGAAATGAAAGCGAGGCAATATGATGGGGCGGGGACTTTATAATTTTTTAATTTTAGGATTGATTTTATTAACCACAAATGTTTATGCCGAAAAAATTTTATTTAAAGACGGCAAAGAAAAAATCGGCTTGATCACGGAGCGGAAAGCTGATTCTGTCCGGATCGATGTGGATAATTTGGGTGTACCCATCACGTATTATTTGGATGAAATTGACAAAATTCTGGATGATAATGGCAAACAAATTTATGGCGGGGCGAGTGTGGCTAAACCGGCCGCTAAAGTGAATGAACTGAAGGGCACAGAAACGAAAGTGTCTCCTGCGCAAATGCCGGATGGGCCATATAAAATATATTACGATAGCGGCAAATTGAAACAATCGGTTGGCATTAAGAACGGCAAGCGCGTGGGCTTGTTTCAGGAATACTTTGAAAGCGGAAAATTAAAGGTGGAGGTAGAGTATAAAGACGATGTGCGGGTCAGTGATTATAAGGAATATTTTGAAGACGGAAAATTGGCATATAAAGAGCAGTATAAAAATGGATTGGTCGACGGATTGATGCAGGAATATTATCCCAGTGGTAATTTGATGAGGGAGGTTAATTTCCAAAATAATTTGCGTAACGGGCTGGCGCGGGAATACTCGGATAAGGGAAAACCCGCCGTGGATGTTACTTTTGTGAATGATGTCCGGGAAGGGCCATACGCGGAATACGACGAAAATGGCAGCAAAGTCGTGGAGGGAATTTATAAAAACGGAAAAAAAGAAGGATTATATAAATATTATTCCAAGGACGGAAAGTTGTTCGCGGAAGCCATATATGCCGCGAATAAACAAAATGGGGCATACAAAGAATATTACCCCAATGGTCAATTAAGTGTGGAGTTAAATTTTAAAGATGGTTTGAAGACTGGGCCATTTCAAGAGTTTGATGAGAAAGGCCAGGTGACCTTTAAAGGGAATTATGTTAAAGATCAAGTCGACGGATTAGTTTCGGAATTCAAGGACGGTGTTTTAGTTAAAGAAACAACTTATGAGAATAGCAAGAAAAATGGGGCATATAAAGAATTCTACAATGGAAAAAAAGTAAAATCGCAAATCATATTTAAGGATGATGTCCGTGCGGGTTATCAGGAATTTTATGAAGATGGGAAACTGCAATATGATGAAAAATATGTGGATGGAAAAGTCAGCGGGATAGTTAAAGAATATTATCCTAACGGCCAGCTTTTAAGAGATCTGACCTACGTCGAAGGAAAGAAAGACGGGATTTATACTGAATATTCTCCAGAAGGCAAAGTGTTAGTCGAAATCACCTTTAAGCAGGATCAGGAAGTGGACCGGAAAGTCCATAACGAAAATTTACCGGCTGGAACAGCAGAAAAACCAGAGCTACCAGCTTCTGATGTCTTGCCCCAAAAATGATATTGTTTGATGCTAAAATAGTGTCCTAGTTTGTCTGGCAGTGTCTACTTGACAATGGTAAAATTATTAGGTATCTTTATCATTCAACTTTTGAATTAAATAATAATATGTAAGGAGAAACAGATGAAAAAATTATTGTTATCAGTATTAGCAGGAATTGCGGTGAGTGTGTTCAGCGCAGGCGTTGCGCATGCCACGGTTATTAATTTTAATGATCTAGAGCAGGCAGGGACAGGGTACCAGGATATGTCTACCTATTCCAATAGCGGATTTACATTTACAAGTAGTGTTGGGGCTAGCAGCATTGCTTTTGCCAGTGCACAACAAAGCGCCCCGTTTTATTTTGGCTCGGCTAATTTGTTAAATAATTTGGATGGGCAAGTGACAGCTCTGGCTTTTGTAGACGGTGCTTTTACTGTCAATTCGATGGATGTGCATGGCTTGTATGATAAGGGACAAGCGCTTGATTTTTATGCTTATTCGGGCAGTTCACAGGTAGGACATTTAAGCTATGTTATACCTGATTTAAATTGGGAGACTGTAAATTTCGGTTCAGATTTTCAAAATATCACGTCATTACAATGGGCGCAAAATTCGCCATATCATGCGTTCGACAACATTGTTTTAAATGGTGGTTCTCCGACCAATGCTGTCCCTGAACCCGCGACCATGGCTTTGTTAGGCAGTGGTTTAGTGGGTATGTTTTTTAGACGTAAAAATAGAGCTTAATAAATAGTTTAAAAAGAAACAGGCGCCGATTTTTAATTAAAAAATGGTGCCTGTTTTTTTTTATTATAGATCAGCGTGGGTTTACTTACTTATCGGAAATTTATTGGCATTTTATCGGCCATTTGGGTAAAATATTATTTTCTATCAAGCAACCCTGAAGGAGGCCGCATGGATTTTATAAGCAAGCAAGCAAGCAAGCAAGCAAGCAAGCAAGCAAGCAAGCTCTCTTCGTAGTAATTGGTTTTTTATTTTTGAGTCTGATTCAGCCAGCTTGGGCGGATATTATAACGGGGTTGGTGGGTTGGTGGAAAATGGACGAAGGGACAGGGACAGCCACGACAGCTGATTCGAGCGGGCAGGGGAATACGGGGAATTTGGTGAACTCTCCAGGGTGGGTTCCTGGCAAGATGGGCCAGGCATTGAGTTTTGATGGGGCAACAAATTACGTAGTGTCAAACAACAATATTGGACTTTCCTCAAATCAGGCCCGAACAGTGACGGGATGGTTTACACAGAATTCTCTATCAAAAAGAAATGTTCTTGGATTTGGCAGTCAGGGCGGTGCGCTGACTTTTGATATTATTGCCGACGGAGGCATGGGTAAGGTTTACGGTCATTTTTATGGTGGGGGAAATGACACATCCGCTGGAGCTCCATCATATTCTGCCGGAGTCTGGTACCATTTTGCTTTGGTTTACGATGGTGCAACCGCGAGTTTTTATCTTAACGGAGTTTTTACTAATTCAAAGGTCATTACATTAAATACCACAGATTCCCCTTTTAAGATCGGGACTGGAACTTGGACCGGAATTGGTTCTTTTAATGGTTTAGTTGACGATGTCCGAGTGTATAACCGCGCTTTGACCGCCCAAGATGTTGCTGATCTTTACCACGTATTTCAACCTAATGACGGTCTCGTAGGCTGGTGGACGTTTGATGAAGGGGCGGGGACAGTGGCGCATGATTCTTCGGGACAGGGGAATAATGGTTCACTTGCTGGAAGCGCGTCATGGGCCAACGGAAAGAATGGAAAAGCATTGGGTTTAGACGGGGCAGCAGGCTCTAAGGTTGTTCTTGGCAACCCTGCCAGTTTGGATTTTGGCACGGGCTCTTTTTCCTATGGAATGTGGGTGTATCCAGTCTCTAATATTGGATCCTGGGATATGCCATGGAATAAGGGCGGCTCTTCGGCAGTAACGGCTGGTTTTGATATTGAATTGGGTACGGGGGCATGGGTAACTGGTATATCGGATGGTACACGAATAAAAGTTAATAATTTTTTACCATCGGGGGGTTTATTAAATCAATGGACGCATATATTTGTGGTTGTAGATAAAAGCGTGAGTAAGTTATATGTATATGTTAATGGTACAAAAACTAATACGGATCAAGATATAAGCGGACTGGGTTCAGTATCTAACGCGTACCAAGCTACCATAGGTTCTTTTTCAAGTAATTTGCATATGTTTAACGGGTATATCGACGACGTCCGTATTTATAGCCGCGCTTTGTCAGCAGCGGAGGTGGCGGCATTGTACCGAGATGGCAGTGGTCCCACCCTGACCGGCCTCACTACTATCAATGGCGTCACGTCGATAAAATTTTGAAATAAAAATTCCTAATGATTTTAGTCGGTAATGGACAAATAATCAATTTTTTCCATTTCTGATAAAATTTCTAAAGATATCTGAGCAGTGGCGCGGGACTCTAAGGCTAATTTTTTCTCGAGTGCGCGTCTGGGGGATATGTGAATGGTTTTAACCATGCGGTCAGTTTTTTGTAAAATTTTTTTATCGAGCTTTAAAGATAAATTTTTCATAAATGACTGCCCCCTTTAATATTACTAAAATATATCCCAAGGGATTTTTTTGTCAAGAGGTTAAGCGTCCCATCAATTGGAACGCCTTTTTTTCAAATTTCGAAAAAGCGAACCATTTTTTGCCTAAATCTTTCAACGATGCGCCGATGTGATAGACGTCCTTGTTATCTAATATCAAAAATCTATCATGTGCATTTTTGAATTCTTTAATTTCTATAGGCGGATATTGCGCGTTGTATTTTTTAACGTCTAAAGCTAGTTGTGGAAAAATTTTGTTTGTAAAGATTGTGACTGCAACGTTCTTGTTTCTTTTTGCGAGGACATTAAGGACGGAATCATCAATATAATTGTCTATGATCACAATTGATTTTTTTGCGCTGCGGATAAGATCAGACACGAATTTATAAGCATCAAAAACCTGCCCATCGAAAAATATGCCTTTTTGAGGAATAATTTCTTTTTGCTCGATCGCGTCAAACACCCGCTTAAATTTTTCATCAGACTCGGATTTGAATTCGATTTGTTTTTTCTCAATACTATCCAGCCGGTGAAATAACTGGCCGTTCACAAGAAGAAACCTGCGCATAGCGACAAAAGCCCGCATAATTTGGATATTAACTTCAATGGCTCTGTCGCTAGTGAGGACAGCTGATACTGCAGCGACGCCTTGCTCTGTGAAGGCATACGGTAAAGATCCTCCTAAGTATTGTTTTGAAGGTATCGCATTTTGCGACACCATACTTTCGACCTCTTGTTCCGTTAATTGAAACATGAAATCAGAAGGGAAGCGTTTTATGTTTCTTTTGGCTTGTTCTCTTAAACGGACAGGTTTCACCAAATAAAATTCTGCCAAATCTCTGTCTAACATTACTTGTAGTCCGCGTATTGTATAAATTTTGTTTTGAATAAAATCGGGTTTTAATACTTCATTGTCTATCATTAGTATTAACCTTTCTAAGGTCGCATTTTGCGACCATAAAGAACTATTCTTTAAGATCACAAATTGTGACCTTAAAGAAGCAGTTACTTTTTTTAATTTTTAAATCATTTTAAAAAAGAAAGACGTCTCCCTTCACCCCGCCCTCTCCCCAGAGGTAGGAGAGGGATACTACCATTTCCTATCCAAACTTCTGTACTGAATGGCCTCTGCAATGTGAGAGGTTTGAATGTGTTCGGATCCCTCGAGATCAGAGATAGTTCGGCTCACCTTGAGAATTTTATTATAGGCCCGGGCTGACAAGCCCAATTCTTCAATCGCTTGTTTGAGCAGGTTTTTTCCGTCGTCATTTATTTCACAAAATTTTTTGATCTGCCGGGAGGACATAAAGGCGTTGGCAAAGGTTTGGTCGTCTTTGAAGCGTTCTTTTTGAATTTCGCGAGCTTGCCCGGTTCGTTTTTTAATTTCGCTTGAATTTTCTTCATCGGTAGTTTTAAGTAAAGAGAGCGTGTCTAAAGCTGGAACATCTAAATGGATATCGATCCGGTCCAGTATGGGGCCGGAAATTCTTGATACATATTTTTCGACCTGTAAAGGGTTACAGCGGCAAGCTTTTTTTTTATCGGCCAAGTGTCCGCACGGGCAAGGATTCATCGCGCAGACTAACATAAACTTGGCGGGAAATTTTAAAGATGTAGCGGCCCGGGAAATGGTGACCACATGGTCTTCCATGGGTTGCCGTAATGATTCCAAAACAGTCCGGTTAAATTCTGGAAACTCGTCGAGAAATAGCACGCCGTTATGGCCCAGCGTGATTTCTCCCGGCTTGGGTATGGTGCCGCCTCCCACAATGGCAGCGCTTGAGGTGGTATGATGCGGAGAGCGAAAGGGGCGCTGACTGACCAGCCCTTTTTCTTTAGCCATTAAGCCAGCGACAGAATGAATTTGGGTGGTTTCCATGGCTTCTTCCCAAGTCATATCGGGTAATATGGTAGGTATGCGCTGAGCCAGCATGCTTTTGCCGCTTCCCGGCGGCCCGATCATCAGGACATTATGCGCGCCGGCAGACGCCACTTCTAACCCGCGTTTGACATGGCGTTGACCTCTGACTTCACAGAAATCCACCAGATAAGGACAGGCTGTTTCTGTTTTGGGTTCCGGTTGAAAGGGGGTAATAAATTCAACGTTGTTTAAAAGATTAATCACATCGTTTAACGTGTGGACAGGGAAGATGCGGGTTTTATTGAAGATGGAGGCTTCCTCGGCATTTTCAAAAGGAACAATTAAGCCTTCAAATTTATCTTTGTACGCAGCCATGGAAATGGGCAGAGACCCTTTGATGGGTTTAACTTTTCCATCTAATGACAGTTCGCCAACCATGGCGAATTTATGCAAGTGTTGTCCATTAATCTGTTCCGACCCGGCTAAAATTCCTAAGGCCATAGGCAGGTCAAAGGAAGGGCCTTCTTTTTTAATATCAGCGGGAGAAAGGTTAATGGTGATTTTGCGAGGGTCGAAAGCATAGCCGCTGTTTTTGATAGCGGACCTGACCCGTTCTTTACTTTCTTTGATGGCATTGTCCGGCAGTCCTACAATGGTATTGCACGGAAAGCCTTTGCAAACGTCGGTTTCAATGGTCACTAAAAAAGCGTCTAAGCCGATAATACCGTAACTGTAAGTTTTGGATAACATGAGACTCCTCTAAGTAGTTGATAATGAATTACTTAGAGGGTTGTAAGGGGCAAGCGAGATAAAGTGTTGCTTTTATTTTTTCAAATAATATAATGTAACCTATCATATCAGTTTAAAACCGTCAATAATTAAATAAATCTAAATAGCATGTGGCTTGTTGTGGAAAAGCTATTGGTGTTATAATAAAAAATGGTTGATTGGAAAGAATAGAATTGCCTAATAAGTTTTAATGTTTAACTATACGGGAGGGTTTGTGAATAAACGTAATTTAATTATCGCAGGGATCGCTGTGATCATCGTGGCTTTGATTTGGCTGGGTGTGGCTAAAAAACACGCCGAATCTGTGCCGGTAGTTGAAGCCGCTTCAAGCACGACTGAAAAGAATTCTTCAGCCCGGGATATGTATCAAAAAGCCGTTGAACTGCAAAAAACCGGCAAACAAGAAGAAGCTAAAAAAGTTTATCAAAATATAATGACTGAGCATCCTGATTTTGAGCAGATCGAGACTGTTCAAACTTCATTAGGGTCATTGAATGTGGAGCAAATTTTTTCCAAAAAAATGATTGATGGTAAAACGGTAGAGTATGAAATTGCTCCGGGAGATTCATTAGCCAAGATCGCTAAAAAATTTGGGACAACGATGTCTTTAGTCAAGCGTAGTAATGGCATGAAAACAGATACAGTCCGTTTGGGTCAAAAGTTGAGGATATGGACGGGTAAATTTAACATTTTGGTCAACAAGGCGCAAAATGTTTTGATGCTCAAGGAAGGCAATGAGGTTGTTAAAGTTTACCGCGTCTCTACTGGAAAAGAAAATTCAACACCTGTGGGAACATATAAAATCAAGGTCAAACAGGTGAATCCAGTTTGGTATAGCAAAACAGGAGTGTATCCTCCAGAAAGTCCTGAGAACCAATTGGGAAGCCGCTGGATGGGATTTGACCTTGAAAGTTATGGAATTCATGGTACTATAGCCCCCGATAAAATTGGCCAGCAAGTTACCGCTGGATGTGTACGTATGGCCAATCCGGATGTAGAAGAATTGTACGATTTAGTTCCGCAAGGGACGGAAGTGCGGATAATTGATTAAAAGTAACCGAGTAACCGAGTAACCGAGTAACCGAGTAACAGAGCAAAAGCGAACGGGGACAAAAATTTAAAGAACACGATAAAAGAAGACTCGGAAATAAAAACATAAAAGCTCGGATAATCGGAATATAATTAATTTTTTGTAATTTTTAGTTTTTTTGCGAATCGTTTTTTGTTGTTTCTTTGTTACTTTGTTACTCTGTTACTTTGTCACTTTGTTACTATTAAAATTGGAGACAGTGAATGGCTATTTTGGAATTTGAAAAACCTATATATCAGATTGAAGAAAAAATTCAGGAATTGCGGGATTTGGGAGAAAAAAATTCAGCAGGTATTTCACCGGAAATCAAGCGGTTACATAAAAAGCTTGAGCAATTGAAAAAAGAGATTTATGGGAAGTTGACGGTATGGCAGAGAATTCAAGTTGCCCGCCATCCGGATCGTCCTTATATGCTGGATTATGTCCGTGCCATGATGACGGATTTTGTGGAATTGCATGGGGACCGGCAATTCGCGGATGATTTTGCGATGCTCGCTGGTTTTGCCATGTTTGAAGGTGAAAAAGTGATGGTGATTGGCCAGCAAAAAGGCCGTGATACCAATGAAAATATTAAACGTAATTTTGGCTGTGCTCATCCGGAAGGATACCGGAAAGCTATGCGGATGATGCGGTTGGCTGAAAAATTTCACGTTCCCATTTTAGTTTTTGTGGATACTCCAGGTGCGTATCCGGGCGTAGGAGCTGAAGAGCGCGGGCAGGCTCAGGCCATTGCGGAAAATTTACGGGATATGATGCTGATTAAGACACCTATTATCGCGACTGTGATTGGTGAAGGCGGCAGCGGCGGTGCTTTAGGGATAGGTGTAGCGGATCGAGTGTTTATATTGCAACATGCCTATTATTCTGTTATTTCACCGGAAGGGTGCGCATCCATTCTTTGGAGAAATGCGGTCAAAGCTCCGGATGCCGCAGAAGCGTTAAAACTTATGGGGGAAGATTTAGTAAAATTTAAAGTTATCGACGGGATCATTCCTGAGCCGTCCGGCGGAGCGCATCGTGATCCGGAATTGGTTTGCAGCGGTATGCGGAAATCCTTTCTTGAAAATTTGGCAGCGCTCAAAGCCTTATCCACCCAAGATCTCCTGGATAAACGCTACCAGCGGTTTCGTCAAATTGGCGAATTTATAGAATAGAAACAGGTAAAGAGGCTATAGGCTATAGGAAAAAAAGCGATTGGTGATTAAATAACGACAAAAACGAATGATAAAAAAAGATATAAAAGATTTATCGCTTAACGAGTTTGGTTCTTTCCTGCAAAAGCATCAATACCCGCCATTTCGTGCGGCCCAAATTTGGAAATGGCTTTTTCAAAAAGCCGAGCTAGATATAGACCGCATGGTTAATTTACCTGCTACGCTGCGTCAATTATTAAACGAACATTTTTGTTTTCATTCCTTAACAGAACGGTCAACGCAGACGTCATCCGACGGCACTATAAAAAAATTATTCGTATTACCTGACGGGGAATTAATTGAGACAGTGGTGATTCCGGCTGAAGGACGGAAAACTGTCTGCGTGTCAACGCAGGCTGGCTGCAAATTCGGGTGTAAATTCTGCGCGAGCGGATTAAAAGGATTCAAACGCAGCCTGACTGCAGGAGAAATTTGTGAGCAAATTTTATTAATGGGGCCGGATGTGACACATGTCGTGTTTATGGGTGTAGGTGAACCTATGGATAACTATGAGAATGTGATGAAAGCGGTACACACGATTAACGCGAAAGAAGGCATGGGTATTGCGGCCCGGCGGATTACGATTTCAACCTGCGGCATTATTCCCGGTATCGAACGCATGGCTAAAGAAGGGTTGCAGATTGAATTAGCCGTTTCTTTGCACGCTTCGAATGATCAATTACGCAATGAATTTATGCCGGTTAATAAAAGATATTCTCTCAAGGATCTTATCAAGTGTTGCCGGCAATATACAGAAAAAACAAACCGTCAAGTGACCTTTGAATATATTTTAATAAAAGATGTGACGTGCATAGAAAAGGCGGCGGAAGAATTGGGACGGCTGTTAAAGGGAATGTTGTGTAAATTAAATTTAATTGTTTATAACCCGGTTCCGGAATTTAATTTTCAATCTGTTTCGAAAAAAGAAATTGCCTTGTTTCAAAAATGGTTGACGCAGTACGGTATTCATTCTACTGTGCGTGCCTCCCGTGGCCAGGACGTGTCAGCCGCGTGTGGACAGTTAAGAAGAAATAGTATGTAGTATGTCGTATGTAGCGTCGATCCTAATTCTTAATTTTTAATTCGGAATTAGGGTGAGCACCCATTTGTTGCAGCATTTTCTGCATATTGGGATTTTTTAAAAGCTCTTCTGTTTTAGGATTATCTTTAATCGCCTCAACATTTTGGCTCATGATGGCTTTCATGAATTCAGGATCTTGAATAATATTCATGATTTCTTTGTCATTGATCAGTCCTTGAACTTGCTGCATCATGTTGGGATCCGCCAGAATTTTATTTTGCATAGCTTTAATATCCGGACTAGCCGCATTCATTTGATTCTGTAAAACTTGAGGATTTGTTTCTGCTGGCTTAGTTTGAGGAATAGCGGGATTATTGATGTTAGCCACATCTTCGGCTTTAATGGTTAAATTACCCAGGGTTTCGGTTTTGATGGTGTATAAGCCATTATTGAGACTGGTGACTTGGCCTTTAATATTGGAACCATCTTTTAGGTGGATGATATTTTCTGCGTTAACGGTGGGGGAGAAACAAAGAGTGAACAGAAAAGTCAAAACGGGAAGAAATTTTTTAAAGTGCATGAGGGCTCCTTTGTTCGAGTCACTTCGATTCTTTATTTATAAAAAATGCCGGGGAAGGGAATCGAACCCACATGAGCTTGCGCTCACTGGTTTTTGAGACCAGCGCGTCTACCAATTTCGCCACCCCGGCGTGTAATAAAATCGAAAAATATGGAGCTGAGGGGGATCGGCGCCCTACGGGTCGGCCACTCGCCTCATAAGCCAGATGCTCCTATTCGTCGCATCTAATCGGCTCTCTTCGTTTCCCCTTAACAGCAAATTTTATAAATGGAGCTGAGGGGGATCGAACCCCTGGCCTATTGCATGCCATGCAATCGCTCTCCCAGCTGAGCTACAGCCCCTAGTGTCCTGGGCAAAAAAGCTGACCCAATATAACACTCAATATTTTTATTGTCAATAGATTGGCTGGGTCTGTATACTGATCTCTTATGAAAGATTCAAATTTAAAAACTCGATATATCGGCCAGCCCATGAAATGGTTTGAAGAGGTTTCTTCCACCATGGATTTGGCCATGAAATGTGGATTGGATGGCGCGGCCGAAGGATTGGTAATCGGAGCGGACAGACAGACTGCGGGCAGGGGCAGGTTTAACCGAAAATGGGAATCTCCGGCAGGAACAGGTTTGTATTTTTCAATTGTGCTCCGTCCATATATCGACGGAAAAGAACTTTTTGCTTTAACGTTTTTATCAGCTGTGGCGGTTTGTGAAGTATTGCGGGCTTTAGGCGTGAACGCTGCCATTAAATGGCCGAATGATATATTGGTTGAAAATAAAAAAATTTGCGGTATTTTGACTCAGGCTGAATTTAAAGGCAGTAGTCTGGAATTTGTGGTTGTGGGTATAGGCGTAAACGTGAATACAGCGGAAAAAGATATGCCAGCAGGTGGCGGTTCAATATTTTCCGTGACCGGACAGATGTTTGACCGGGAAAATATTTTGGCGGGGATTCTGGCGCGCGTTGAATTTTGGTATGACTGTTTGAAAAAAGAAGGCAGTCAGCCGATCTTGAAATCCTGGAAAGGGTTGTGCGGGACTTTAGGAACTTATGTTAAAATAACGGATGCGCAGAAAACCGTGGAAGGGCAAGCGGTGGATGTGGCAGATAATGGCGCTCTTTTAGTTGAGCAAAAAGATGGGAACAGAATAAAAGTATTAACGGGAAACATATAAATTTATGCCTTCGATAAAAACAAATCATCATATTAACTGGAATTACGAAACAGAAGGAACAGGTAAGGACTTGCTTTTTATTCATGGGTGGGGTGTGGATTTAAGGATTTGGCGTCAGCAGCTTAAATATTTTTCGACACATCGACGGGTGATTAGTGTTGATCTTCCTGGGCATGGCTCGACCGACTGGCAGCCTGATTTTACTTTAGCCCAGATTGCCGAAGACGTCATAACGATTTTGGAAGCTGAAGAAGCGCAGGATGTGGATGTGGTGGGAAGCTCATTGGGAGGATTGGTCGCTTTAAAAAGTTTTGAAGCTGACCCTGCCATGTTTGGTTCTTTAATTTTTGTCGGATCTATGCCGCGGTTTTCTAAGACCTCGGAGTATCCGTATGGCGTGGATGTACAACAAATGTTGAAAGTGTCCCGCCAATTGCAGATGAAATTCCCGGATGTTCTGAAATCTTTTTTTCGGTCTACCTTTACTTTTGAAGAACGCCAGTCGCGCCGGTTTAAGTGGATGGAACGTTTCCGTAGGGATGCTGAGCCGCCCAATTTAAACGCTATTAAAGAATATTTGGAAATTATATATGATGAAGATTTGCGGGACGTGCTGATGCGGGTGAATATTCCGGTCGCGTTTTTTTACGGAGAAGGAGATGTGATCTGCCCCCTTGCCGCGATGGAAGAAATGAAAAAAATTGTTCCTGCCGGGACATTTCAAAGTTTTGAAAAGCTAGGCCATTTTCCTTTTTTAACCGCGCCGGATCAATTTAATGAAGTTTTGGATGGGTTTTTAAAGCTACGAGGTAATAGGCAATAGGTTATGGCGCTTTAGTCGTAGGGGCGATCTCCTGATCGCCCGAACTATAAAGATTTATAAATTTAACATTCTAGGGCAGTTGTTTTGATTTGGTCTGAAATGTTTAATTGAAATATAAAAACAAATATTTTTTAAGCGGGCGATCGGGAGATCGCCCCTACGACAAAAATATGAAAAATATTATAACTAATAAATGTGTTGCTGTCGCCATGAGCGGGGGGGTGGATTCTTCCGTTACCGCGGCGATCTTAAAAGAAAAAGGCGCTAAGGTTTTTGGAGTGACTATGCGGTTTGCGTGCCGGCATCCTTTTTCCGGGAAAAATTTTTCCTGGGGAGATGAAGGCGTTGTAAAAGCCCAAAGGGTTGCCGCGATTTTGGGAATTGAGCATCATACATTGGATTTATCCGGTGCCATGGATGAATACGTTATCCGTTATTTTACGTCGGAATACATGAATGCCCGCACGCCTAATCCGTGCGTGATGTGCAACCGAAAAGTCAAGTTTGACGCGTTGTGGGCAGAAGCAAAAAAGTTGGGTGCTGAGTTTTTAGCGACCGGTCATTATGCCCGTATTGAAAATATTTCTGGAGAATGGCGAATTAAAAAGGCGGTTGATCCTAAAAAGGATCAGTCCTATTTTTTATGGGCCATCGATAAAAATGTTCTTCCGTTTATTTTATTTCCATTGGCTGATTTGACTAAGCCTGAAGTCCGTATTTTATCGGAAAAATACGGTTTGCCCTCGCATCAACAAAAAGAAAGCCAGGATATCTGTTTTGTGCCGGATGGGTATAAAAAATTTTTAGATGAACAAATAGATACATCTATTTTTAAGCCTGGAAATTTTATTGATCAGAACGGCAAAGTGGTTGGTCAGCATCAGGGAATTTTAAATTATACGGTAGGGCAAAGAGAAAATTTGGGCATCGCCCTCGGTCACCGGGTCTATATATCAAAAATTGATAAAGAAAAAAATGAAATTCACTTGGTCCTTAAAGATCAAGTTTATTCAAATGAGCTGGTTGCAGATCAGGTGAATGTGTTGTCGGATAAGTTGCGCGATTTGAAAACAGTACAAGCCCAGGCTCGTTATGGTGCGCCTATCTGTGGTGCGGCAGTCACGTGGATCAATAATGCTCAGGTAAAAGTTATTTTTGATGCCCCGCAGTTTGCCATCACCCCAGGGCAATCCGTTGTGTTTTACGATCAGGATGTTTTGCTTGGGGGAGGGATCATTGTTTAAGATTGATTTTATTGTGTTATTATGTTATTATTTTATTGGAAGGAGATGAGATATGGGGAATAAATCAAATTTAAATATTACTTTGGATAAAAAGATTATTTACTCGGTCGATTTGTGCCGAGGACAGTTGCCACGTTCGACTTTTATTAATAAAATTTTGGATGAGGCGCTGAAAAAAGAACAGGATGCGTTTGATTGGGGTACTGAAAATGGATTGGCGGAAGCTGACATTAAAATGGGTAAAGTAAAGAAATTCACACATAAATCCGAGGCCATGAAATGGCTAAAGAGCTAGTCTTCACGGAACGTTTTAAGAAAAATTTCAAAGATCTTCCTCTTAATATTCAGGAACGTTTTGAAGAGAAACTCGAAATTTTTCTGAGTAATCCGAAACACCCATCGTTGCAAATCCACCGCTTCACGGGAATAGACGGGGTCTGGGAAGTATATGTGACTCAAAAATACCGTTTTACTTTTTCAGTGACAAAAGAGAGTATAATGTTTCGTAATATCGGCGGCCACAGGATTATTGACCGAGGGAACGTTTAACCAGCATCAAATGATAGATTGTCGAATATGTCATACAATACCAATGAAATTCAAAGAATAGAAACCAAGTGGCAGAAGATTTGGGATGAGAAAAAGATATTTAAATCCGGAGTAGATAATGGCCGGGAAAAATATTATGTCTTAGAAATGTTCCCTTATCCGTCGGGGAAAATACATATGGGCCATGTGCGGAATTATACGATTGCGGATGTCATTGCGCGGTTTCGCATGATGCAGGGATTGAATGTACTGCATCCGATGGGCTATGACGCTTTTGGCCAGCCGGCTGAAAATGCGGCCATCAAACGCGGGGTTGATCCGGCTGAATGGACTTATGGCTGTATTGATGAAATGACGCATGAATTAAAACGCATGGGTTTTTCCTATGATTGGGATCGGAGTTTGTCGACTTGCGACGCGGAATATTACAAATGGAATCAATGGATATTCTTGAAGATGTTCGAGCGTGGTTTGGCGTATAAAAAAGAGTCGCCGGTGAATTGGTGCCCGAGCTGTGACACGACGCTGGCGAATGAAGAAGTTATAAATGGCGCGTGCTGGCGATGCAAAAGTGAAGTGCAACAAAAAAATTTAAGCCAATGGTATTTGAAGATTACGGATTACAGCGAGCGGTTGCTCAAAGATTTAGATTTATTGACGCAATGGCCGGAACGCGTCGTGACTATGCAGAAAAACTGGATCGGCAAAAGTTTTGGCGTAGAAATATTCTTTAGAATAGGGGACAGCGCCCTATTTCAAGAAGGAAATAGGGCGCTGTCCCCTATTCTTAAAGTTTTTACCACCAGGCCGGATACGATTTTCGGCGCAACGTATGTGGTTTTAGCTCCTGAACATCCTTTGGTTGATGCGATCACAACGCCGGCGAACAAAGCGTCTGTAGAGGCTTTTAAAAAAGAAGTGGCGGGTGTCAGTAAAAGCGAACGGGTATCTGGCGATTTAGAGAAAAAAGGAATTTTTACCGGTAGTTATGTGGTCAATCCGGTGAATCAGGAATTGATACCGGTATGGATCGCGGATTATGTATTAATGGATTACGGTACCGGCGCGATCATGGCTGTTCCGACGCATGATCAACGTGATTTCGAATTTGCTAAAAAACATCAGTTGCCGATGAAAATTGTTATTCAAGATCCGGCGTGGCCTGATTTAAAAGTTGAACAAATGGATGCTGCTTATGTAGAGCAAGGGAATTTGACAGGCTCTGCCCAATTTGACGGTATGAATAATCAGGACGCAATGCAGGCGATTGGCGAATGGATGGAGAAATCCAATATTGGCAAAACCACGGTGCATTGGCGCTTGCGTGATTGGCTGATTTCCCGCCAGCGGTATTGGGGCACGCCAATCCCGATGATTTATTGTGATACCTGCGGGGTAGTTCCGGTGCCGGAAAATCAATTGCCGGTTGAACTGCCGAAAAAAATTCAGATTACCGGACAGGGCGGAAGTCCATTAGCGTATTGCCAGGATTTTGTTAATGTGAAATGCCCGAAATGCGGTAAGCCTGCCCGCCGGGAAACCGATACCATGGCCACCTTTTTTGATTCGTCGTGGTATTATTTACGTTTTTGTTCAGCGCGGAATTCGTCTCAGGTTTTTGATAAGCAGGAAGCCAAGTATTGGATGCCGGTTGACCAATACATCGGCGGGATTGAACACGCGATCCTGCATTTATTGTATTCCCGTTTCTTCACGAAATTTTTTAAAGATTTGGGATTGGTTGATTTTGATGAACCGTTTGTGCGTCTCTTGACCCAGGGTATGGTGTTAAAAGACGGGGAAGTCATGTCTAAGTCCCGCGGCAACACGGTTGACCCGGATACAATTTTAGTGAAATACGGCGCTGATCCTTTGCGCGTATGTATTTTGTTTGCCGCGCCTCCGGAAGATCAGCTGGAGTGGAGCGACGGCGCAGTGGACGGTTCGTGGAAATTTTTAAATCGTTTGGATCGATTGGCTGATGAACGATTCAAAGGGGTAAAGGTGGGTTATGATTTTAAAACTTTATCCGGCGCGGCTCAGGAATTAGAGCGCGAGCGCAACGCGACCATTAAAAAAGTGACTGGTGATTTGGAAACGTATAAATTTAATACGGCAGTCAGCGCCATGATGATCATGTTAAATTCGATCGAGAAATTTGTGCCGCAAAATGAAATCGATCAAGCGGTATTCGACCAGACTTTGCGCTCCTTCGTATTGATGTTGGCGCCGTATGCCCCGCATTTGTGCGAAGAGCTTTGGCAGAAAATGGGATCAGATGTGACGAGTGTCAGCCAAGTCAAATGGCCGCAATATGATGAGGCTTCATTACAGCGTGCCGTGGTTGAAGTCGTTGTGCAGATCAACGGAAAACTGCGTTCCAAACTGGAAGTCCCTGTTGAGCTCAACGAAGCCCAAGTCCGCGAATTAGCTTTAAAAGATGAAAAAATTCAAAAGTGGGTTGAAGACAAGCCGGTGCGGAAATTTATTTATGTGCAGGGAAGATTGATTAATATAGTCGTATAAACCGTTGGACCACCGCGTCGGTGATCCAAAGGTCACCGACGCGGTGATTTTGTTTGGCTTTGACATTTAGATTTTTTTTCATATAATGAAACTATCTCGCAGTTCCTGATCAACCCCCGCAAAAAATAGTAACATAGTAACCGAGTGACAGAGTAACAGAGTAAAAGCAAAAAAACAAAAAGAAAAAAACCTGTGTTTTTTGTTCTAATGTTTTTATGCCAATAGTTTTTTCTCTGTTACTCTGTCACTCGGTTACTCGGTTACTTTCGAAACGGGCAAGCATATGTTTTTTCTTAATAAGCAGGAATCAGTCACGCTGATTGTGGTTTGCGGCGTGATTATCGGGGGTTCTGTTCTGCAGTTTGTTTCCACGCATTTCCCTTATCAATGGCGGCAGTTGGATTTTATTTCCGGGAATAAATGTTTTATTAAGGTTAATGTCAATCAGGCGACACCGGAAGAATTGGATAAGGTTCCGAATTTAGGATTGAGTACGGCTGGTCGTATTGTTTCTTACCGCAATGAACATGGCCCTTTTAAGTCCATCGAAGAAATTAAAGACATTCCGGACATCCGCAGTAAAAATTTTGAAGAATTTCAGCCTTACCTGGAGGTCAAATGAAAGCGGTTTATACTCACCGTCCTTTTGTGGCTATCGCTATTAGTTTTTGTCTGGGAATTGCGGCAGGATATAAGCTGCCGGTTCCGGCTTGGATTTGGTGCGTGTCCGCTCTCAGTATGCTTTTGGTGTGCTGGCGGGTTTATTTAAAATTTCCTCCATTTCTAATTTTTTTATTAATTGGTTTTTCAGGTGCTGTTTATACCAATATTTATCAGGCTGCTATCCGCGATGATTTTGCGCGTCAAAAATTGTTAAACGCCCAGCAAGTTTATATCGAGGGTGTGGTTGCTGCAGACCCGATTTTTCGTGCCATGCGATATACAGAGAAAACAGTTTTTACGGTAGAGCTTAATCGGGCCAGGATTGTTGATAAAAATCCGCCGGAAAAATTTATTCCCATGCAAGGTAAAGTTTTGGTCAATGTGTTCCGGAAAGAAGAGGTGATTTACGGCGAGAAGTTGGGTTTAAAGGGAAAATTTAGCCGGCCGATGGAATTCGGGAAGAAAGGGCAATTTTCTTACCGGGATTATTTGGCGCGGGCCGGCATTGGTTACACATTAAATGTAAAAAAAGCTGAACCTTTAAAGCGTCTTGGGAAAGATCAGGGGCAATGGGTGGTGCGGCTGGCGTATGCTGTGCGCAAACATTTCCGCCGGATTTTTGATAATAATTTTTCGCCGGATGAATCTGGCTTAGTCAGGGCGCTCATGTTAGGCGACAGAACAGGTGTTCCGTTTTTCATATCCGACATCTTCATGAAAACTGGCACCACGCACATTTTAGCGATCAGCGGTTTTAACATCGCGATTTTGGCTGTGATGGTTTTGGTGTTTTTAAAATTTTTTCCGTTTCACCGCAACATCATTATGTCGCTCGCTGTTATTTTTTTAATTTTTAATATGATCATGACGGACATGTCCGCGTCTGTGGTCAGGGCGACCATAATGGCGTCGGTCGTTTTGATCGCGTTCATGGTTGAGCGGCCCAAGGATCATTTTAATATATTAGGCGTGGCCGCGTTTGTGGTTTTGATATTTGATCCGTTATATTTGTTTGACATCGGGTTTCAGCTGTCGTTTGTTTGCGTGTTGTCCTTGATCGTGCTCCAACCCAAAGTAAAGGCAGCGGCAGAAAAATTGTTAGGAACACCAAAAAATAAAGTGGTTTCATGGTTGTCCGAGTCATTGCTGGTATCTTTAGCCGTTTGGATCGGCGTGATGCCGCTCATTATTTATTATTTTCATCTCATTTCTTTTGTCTCACTTTTGGCAAACCTGCTGATTCCCTTTCTAATGTCCCTCGCCATGTTCCTAGCTATGGGCGTAATGTTTTTTTCTTTTTTCTCGGTGTATGTCATGAAATGCTTTGTAATCGTCCTGAAATTATTATTAAATCTCACCATAGGCGCCACCTTTCTGTTTGCCGAGTGTCCGTATGGCTACGTTCAAACCAAAGAGCAAAATGGATGGTTTATTCTGGGTTACTACCTAATGTTAGGGGTCATTTTATATAAAATAAAAGAGACTGAAAAAATTCAACTTGTAAATAGTACCAAAAATGGTACACTTTAAAGGAGGAAAAATTTGGGGCCGATAAAAGTTGTTTTTTACGCAACGTGGACAGGCCGTGAACCTGTCAGGGAATGGTTGCAGTCATTACAAAAGGACGAAAAGAAACAAATTGGAGAAGATATTAAGACTATTCAATTCGGTTGGCCCATTGGAATGCCTGTGGTTGAGAAATTGGATCGTGATCTTTGGGAAGTTAGAACTGTAATGCGAAATAAAATTGCGAGAGTTTTATTTACAATCTATGAGAATCAAATTGTTTTGTTGCACGGTTTTATTAAGAAGAACCGAAAAATTTCTGTTGAAGATTTGGCTTTGGCGCAACAACGATTAGGAGAAATCAAGAGAGGATAAAAACATGAAAAATAAACATGTTGGAAGTAATTTTGATGATTTTTTAAAGCAGGAAGGCATCCTGGAAGAAACAACAGCGGCTGCAACGAAAAGAGTTATTGCTTATCGCGTGCGGCAAATTATGAAAAAGAAACATCTTACTAAAAGAGCTATGACTGAACGCATGGGAATTAAGAGCCGAATCCAGCTGGACCGGTTGTTGGATCCCTCCAATGCGTCTGTTACGTTGTTGACTTTGGATAAGGCCGCGCAAGCTCTGGGAAAGAGGCTTCGAATTCAGTTTGTTTAATAAGGCTCATCACTCTCAGCCTGCTTAAATCCTCCCCAAGTGGCAAATTAAAGAAATATAGTATATATTTAAACATATTCAAAAGACACCTCCATATAATTTTTAACAGGTTTATTATGAAATCGCGCGAAGCAAATATAGGGCGCAAGATTATTGCGTCATTTTTAATTTTTACATTCATGATTTCCAATGGAAGTGTGCCAGTCCGCTATGCCAACGCGCAAGAATCATTTACTTCGGGTGTAGGATTAAGTGCCGCATTTACACCGTCGCTTCTTAAAGGCGTAAAAATATACGCAGACAATCCATTTCGGTTAGATTTCATCTTGGATAAGGGCGGCACAAGCTCACAACGTGACATGAAAATCGAGTCGGAAAGGCTAATCAAATATTTTCTCGCCGCAGTAACTGTCCCTGAAAAAGATTTGTGGGTTAACTTGTCGCCTTATGAAAAAAACCGCATTATTCCTGATGCCTTTGGCGTAACACAAATGGGCCGCGATCTTTTGGCTCAGGATTACATCCTTAAACAAATCACCGCATCTTTAACTAATCCTGAAGGAGAAATCGGACGGGAGTTTTGGAATAAGATTTATTCATCACTATCTCGTGATCCCTGCCTTCGCGGGGATGACAACTCTTTTAACATTCCAACCGACATCTTAAGTAAAGTCTGGATCGTGCCCGAAAAAGCAGTTGTTTATGAAGCCAAAGATTCCGCCTATGTCGTCGAAAGTAAATTGAAAGTAATGACGGACCAAGATTATGCTTTATCGGTCGGGACAGGTCCCCTTCCTGTCCGGATGGAAGAATCTACCCAACAAGTCATTCGTGAGGTGATCATCCCTCTTTTGGAAAAAGAAGTCAACACTGGCAAAAATTTCGCCCAGCTCCGGCAGGTTTATAATTCGCTTATTCTGGCCATGTGGTTTAAAGATAAAATCAAGGAAAGCATATTCGGCAAAGCCTATGTCGATCAAAACAAAACCGGCGGCATTGATATCGCGGACAAAAACGAAAAAGAAAAAATCTGGGCCAAGTATGTCGAGACATTTAAAAAAGGCGCGTATAATTACATCAAAGAAGAATACGACCCTAATATCCAACAGATAATCCCCAGAAAATATTTCTCCGGCGGATTTACCGCTTTAGGGCTTCAGCATAATCTGATCAGGACGCATGATAGGGCGATGCTTCAGCCAGCAGTTTTGGACAATGCCATGATTGTTAAAACAAATTTTACCGCTACGAATCAAAATACAGATAAGGTTGCCATGATAATGTTGGATCGCGGATTGGAATTGACGGTCTTTCGCCGGCCTGAACCGGCCATGGTAAATAATTTTTCCTGGGAGGATATTTATTCCGGAGGCCGACTGGCTTTTGGTGATAAGGAAGATGTTGATGCCCGGGTTAAGCAAATTTTATCTTCTGTCATGTGGAAAGAATTAGAAAACGCCTTGCCTTACGTGGATCAATTTGTTGACCGTATCTTTGCGGAGTATCCGGATTATACGATTATTGTCGCTGGCCGTGATGGTGAAATTTTTTATGACGCTTTATCGTGGAAGAAACTGCCTGCCACAAAAGTACGATTGATACACAGCGGCCATTTTCTTTTATCAGATCTGATTCATAAACAAGAGGCGGCGGCAGAAAAAGGCCTCATTGATCCGGTGGTAAAGAAATTTTTGGAAGACGCGGGATTAACTCCCCAGGCTATTAAAAATAAAGAAAAATTTTTATTTGTAGATACGGGTTTCCGCGGATCAGCCGGACAAATTCTTAAGGAAATTTTTTGGTCTGTATTTCCTCATGCCGAAGGCTTGCGTTTCGAATCTGTTTTAATGGCAGGCTGGGATCCAAAACTCACGTACTTGCGGCCCATTTATGCCGAGCCGTTGATTTTTTTTGACGTACCGAAAGATAAACTAGTACATGATTTTAGCAGATCATACGCGTTGATTCCCCAAGAATATAAAAATAAAACGACGCCGTACACAACAAATTTTACTTTGGGCACGGTGCTCCAGCTTCTTCCGCGGTATCATGGACATTCTCTCAGTGCTATTTTGTCCCACGATGGAAGACTTGAGATCAAGTTTACGGAAGTCCCGGTTAATTGGGACATGGACACGATTGATTATAGAGGTTTTGACAGCGATATAGTTAATCCGCTCGCCGCGCTCATGGTACAAAAAAGAACTCTTGAATATTTTGCGGCTAAGCAACGGACTGTTTTAGGCCCTGACCGCGCGATGATGCGCGATTATGAAAAAGATGATTCAGTCGCTTTCGCGCTCAAGTCGCGTAAAATAAGTCATTCTTTAGAGGCGGCAGATGAGAATAATCCATATTCTAATATGTTTGAAATTAAATCATCCGGGTTTGTGAGTCATAGCCAAATCCATTCGTATCTTGGAGAAGATTTCGACCGGATTGTCGCGGAAAATTATTCAAAATATATTCCACAAGGCGGGCGGGTTCTGGACTTGATGAGCGGGTACCATACTCACATTGGGGAAAATCTAAATCTTAATCAAGCCGCTGGGGTTGGATTAAACGCGTATGAAATGTATGCTAATCCAAAACTGACATCTTTCAATCTTCAGGACCTTAATACAAATCCGAAGTTTCCCTCAGATTGGAATGAACATTTTGACGCGGTTATTATGACGAGCGGAATAGCTTATCTTACTAGTCCGCAAGATGTTTTTAGATCTGCCGCCAAAACTCTAAAGCCCGGCGGAGTTTTTATGCTGGCTTTTGACCGGCATTTTTTAGTGCCTGAAGCTATGCCTCTATGGGAAACTTTTTCCAACGAGGAGCGTTTGGCTTTTGTCTTGAAAAAGCTTGAACTGGCTGGAGGTTTTAAAATTACGGAGCATAAAATTTATCCTCAAGACGGAATAACTATTATCGTTTGCCGTAAGTCTGCTATCTCCGGCCAAGAATCTGAGACACAAACACTTCCGTTGAAAGAATCTTTTCAGAGGACACAGCTCAGGACTCAGGATATGGATCCCATCTTTGTAGAAGCTGAACGGTTTAGCGGGGGCCCAAAAATGAAAGTTAAAATGCCGGCCGCGGTTTATCAGCGGATAGAGACCCGGGACAAGGGAGCTTTTTTTATCAAAGGGCTTGAGTCGTTGATTGGCGAGTGTTTTTACGAAATCAATCGAAAGACCAGGGCTTTGGAAATTAAGCAAATTTCACCGGAAAGAGTTAGTTTTCATGGATGGCAATATTTTAGTATGTTGCTCCATATCTTAAGAACAGCGGTCACGATAAGTCTCAAAGAGGAGGACACGAAGGGCGCCGTGACAGTCCGGCTCACGAATCTCAATAATAATAAACAAGTTGGAGAACTGGCTTTGCGTTTAAACGGAATTTTGAATGTGAGGCTTTTCAATACCAACGTTCAAGAATGGAGCATCAGCGCTGAAAGAACGAGAGAGTTTCTTGACGCAACAAAAAAAATTTTAGACGAACAATTCAAGACTTTGCCTGATTTTGCGGCTGACCGCGCGATGATACAGGCTTCTATGATAAAAGACGGAAATAAATTTCAATCTTTTCAACTTGCGCCCCGGACTGCGCTTTACCCCGGCGGGTTGGATTTTAGAATTTTTGATTTGTTCCCGAATCTTGAGGTTGCGCATTTTGTCAATAACCGGCCTTTTCGAGTTGAATTTTTAATGGAGAATTTGTTTTTTTACGACATATCACCATATTCAAATTTTTTCGGTCATCTGGCATATAAACAAATGATGGTGAGATATCTCCAATCTTCAGCTGATTATTTTATTAGTGATGACCTTCAAGATTCAATAATGTATGGCACATATCTTCAAATGCATTGGGACAAGATTCAAATAGGAATGGAACCTTTTGTTTTGGCGGAACTGGAAAAGCGTGAGGCGAAGAATATCCAGGTTAAACAAATTAATGAAGATGTTTGGACTGGAAAATTATTTCAAATTGAATTCGATGATAAGACTGGCCGTCATAGAACAGTTTATTATCATGAAACCGACGCTTTTAAAGCGCCGGGCAATAAAATTTTATCTGATGGAATAGCCAATGGCGCGGATTTAGTTTTTTTAAAGGGATGGAATGTTGAAAAATATCCGTCGATGGTCGGGCAAATATTAAGACCCGGAACAATTATTGCTCAGGATAGAACGGAAAAGCGCGAAGACTATAAAGTGTTGGGCCGGCTGGGTGGGGTTGCTTCATATTGGGGGCAATTAGGCCATAATAATTATATGCGGGTTTACGAATATCAGCCTTTAGCGGGCGACTACATGATAAAGCGGAGTCCAGCAGATGCTGCGCCGATGAGTCATGACCAGGCAATGAACAGTCTCCTTGATAATGTTATTTTTATTAATAACTTAACGCAAGCGGGTTTGTCAGGATATCTGAAAACTTTCAGAGACGTCTCTCCTAATAAAGGCAGACAGCTTGCCGGAATGGGACGGGAAGTTTTGGGTACATTTTATTTTGGATCGCAAGGGACCGAAAAGCCAACGTTGATTTTAGCGTCGAGAACTAAAAATAGTGAGGGCATAAATTCACATAGAGAATTGGCCGGGTTAATTGGCCAGGATGAAAATGCCGGGGTGCCATTTATATGGCATTTTGACGATAAGAAAGATCCGAAAGAGCTCATTCTTTTCAGTAGTAAAGATAAAGATATTAGTGAACATGAAAAGCGCGGACAAATTATTTTTTCCGCGAAGATTTTGTTAAAAATGATACAAGGGGTATACCCCCAAGCAGACGATTGTTATCTGATCAGATTGGCAGTCCAAGAGAATGTGCTGACAAAAGAGGATATGGAAAGCCTAAGCTTTTCTCAATATCCAGGAGGTCTTTATGACCTTCGGGCGATTGCGAATCTCCCAATGGAGCATGATCCGGTAATGAACATTTTCCCTCCTCGCGTGGCAGAGCGGGCCCAAGCCTTGCGCGATACTATTGCGCAAGTCCGCAAAGAACAGCCGGATTCAGCAATCCATTTTGAAAATACTGTTGATGAACACGGCGAACTGCCGGAAGAGGAATTGGTTGCAGACCCAAAACAAAAATTATTGAACGACGAGGAGTCAGAGAGATATGGCGACCGGGAGAATCGGATAGCTTATTGGGCGAATCAATATGACGTGAAAATTGAATTTCTTAAACTTGTTCGGGATTATCAATCAGGTCAGATTAAAAATATAAAAGATTTTGAAAGCAGGCTTCTAAAAATGCATCGAGTCCTACTTCTTGGATACGATGGACAATCTCTTTATGCTCCACAAACTTTTTTACATTTCCATATCAAGTCTAGGATGGAATTAAAAAATGAAATAGATGCAATAGCAGGGAGGTTTTTTGATCGGCTGCCGGATAATAAGGTAAAAATTATTTATGAAGATTTTCAAAGACTCATGAAATATTTTAATTCAGTAAATTTAACAATTGAATTGAATAGTTTCACGGCTGATTTAAGCCGGTTCTATTCAAATTTTTTAGGAGATTGGCAAACCACGGGTTATTTATTTGAGTATGGAAATAATTCATTGGTAATGAATATGTTTAATGGGTTTTTGCGTCTAGCTGATTTTAAAGGAATCTCCCATAATGAGTTTGATTCAGAAGCTTATGACTTAACGAGAGGTTTGCGGTATGCAAAAATTGCGGCAATTAGAATGGGGACTAAGGTAGAGCTCCAAGAGTCAGATATACCACCAGTGTATAAATCTTTTTTAACGGCCATAAAGGCAGCAAATGATCGCGACCGCGCGCAAACAAGTAACACCGGCGGTATTGATTTAACCCGTGATAAAATGGGACTGCAGGTTCGGGGCACGGGAGACGGTGTTCAGTTTAAATTTGATGCTGCTATGATTCAAAAATTACAAAATGCTTCAGGCCTCACGCCCGTTATCATCGACATTCGACCTATGACTACGACTGTGCCGGTGTTTTTAGGTTTGAGTGAAGAAATTCCTGCCGCGAAATTAAGCATGAGATAGAGTTATATCAAGAATTGACGCTCAAATAATGCGGGAGTTAAAACTGAAAGATTTTTATAACCTGCTGTTCTTAATAAGGCTTTGTCGCCGGTTACGATAATGGCTTTAACAGTTAAAGCACAGGCAATAAATTTATCATCATCTGGATCGTCGCATACCGCATGAAGGAGAGCTGTTGGTTTTGTCAAACGCACATTTTTTCGGATAAAAAAGAGAAGGTCTTGTCTGGGTTAAACATTGATTTATTTTGCGCGAGTTCCTGTATGACGCGTTCGTATTCATCTAGAATTTCGGTTGTTGCAAAAAGCGTGAATTGTCCTGAGTGCCATGCTTTTAGAATACGCGAGGGTGTACCGTTAAAAAATAAACCGGAGATGAGAACATTGGTGTCAAGAACGACGTTCATTTGTAATGTCGAACTTTCTTAATAGCACTAGTAACATCAGCCGGTTTTAACTGAACTTTTCGGGCATAATCTTTCGCTTCAGCAAGGATAATATTGAATTCGTCCTTTGAAGGTTCTGGCGTAGCCTTAAAAACGATGGTGTCGTCTTTCCCGTAGACGAGAAATAAATCCCCTGTTTTGAGCTTCAAATTAGCGCGTATGGCCTCGGGAATAACAACCTGCCCTTTAGATGATAATTTTGTGGTGGCTTTAATCGCGATCATATGTTTCCTTTCTTACTAGTAAGATTATAACATGATTTTATAAAAAAACAAGAGCATCTCATTAATTACCCTGAAAAAATGGTGTCAGAAAAAATGGTGTCAGATCTCGACTTGAAACATTTTGTTCGAAACGAAAGCTTTTCGCCGGTTAACTGCCAAGCGTCAAAGGTGGGTCGAGGTCAGACACCATTTTTTAGGCTTAAATTGACAAAGCTAAAGGACTATGCTAGAGTTTTGGCAATGAAAAAATCCCATGTACTACTTATATTATTAGGTTTATTTTTTCTCGCCCAAGATGCTTCCGCATTCTGGATGTGGACCCCGGAAACCAATAAATGGGTGAACCCCAAATATTCGGTCAAAGATACCCCCAAAGAGCAGTTGGATTTTGCCAAGGGATTTTATGATTCAAAACAATATCCGGAAGCAGTCCGTGAACTTAAAAAATTAATCAAAAATTATCCTAAATCTCGGGATGCGGCCAACGCGCAATATTATATTGGCCGGTGTTACGAGGATCAGGGAAAACTATATTCCGCTTTTAAGGAATACCAACTGGTTTTGGATAAGTATCCGTTTAGTGAGATGTCGCCGGAGGTGATTGAACGGGAGTATAAGATTGGCCAGAAGTTAATGGATAATCCTAATAAGGGAACCATTTTGGACGCGGTGGCCGGCGAGAAATATGATATTGTCAAAGTGTTCCAAACTATTATTAAAAACGAGCCCTATGGTAAATATGCCGCGCCATCCCAGTATAAGATTGGTTTGTATTTGATGGGAAAAGGATTAACTCAGGAAGCCCGGGATGAATTTGAGAAGGTGATTAATGATTATCCGGAGAGTGAATGGGTCAAAGCCGCGAAATATCAAATCGCAACCGCGGATTCCAAACGTTCCACCAAGGCGCAGTACGATCAGAAAGTTACGGGATCAGCTGTCGATGAATTTAAAAATTTTGTCAAAGAATATCCAGACGCTGAATTAACTCAGGTCGCGAAAGATCAGATTCAGGAATTGAGAGATAAAGAGGCGGAAAATAATTTTGTGGTCGCGGAATTTTATGAGAAGCAAAAAAATTATTCTGCCGCTAAATTATATTATGAAGGCATTGTGACTGATTACAAAGATTCTAAGTGGGCGATTAAGGCTTTGCGGAAAGTAAGAGATTTAGGCGATAAGGTTGATAAAGTTGATAAATTTGACAAAATTGAAAATCACGCCTCTAAAGGAAAAAAATGAAAAGGCTGATGGGATTTTTGATTGCGCTGGGTTTTCTGTCGGCAGCGGCCGGTTGCGGCTATACGACGGCCGGAGCTTTGCCTTCCAATTATCATACGCTTTGGGTGAAAAACTTTGAAAATAAAGTTCAATTTACCACGGATGTTGGCCAGTCTAATTATTTTCCTTTGTTAGAAGTAAAAGCTCATGATGCCATCATTCGTCGTTTTCTGTTTGATGGTCATTTAAAAGGTGCTCATGAAGATTCTGCGGATTTGATTTTAACCGGTGTCTTGAAAAGTTATGAGAAAAAGCCTTTGCGATTCACAGATAATGAAGATGTGCAGGAATACCGGGTTTACATTACAGTCGCGTTGGAATTAACTGAACGAGAAACCGGGAAAGTGGTCTGGACAGAACCAAGTTTTACGGGGGAAGGAACTTATTTATTGCAAGGGACAGTTTCGCCTAACGTGGCAGGATCAGAACAAGGCGCAGTGGATTTGGCTATTCAAGATTTGGCTAACCGGGTGGTTGAGCGCACGATTGAGAATTGGTAGTAATAACAGCATGTCGCATGTTGCATGTAGAAAAAACGATTGGTGAAAAGCGAGACATGTCGCAGATAATAAATATAAACAGCAATCGCAATAGAATTTATTTTCGCCCTGAGCCAATGGCCAGGGCGTTCTTATATAGTCGGGAGAAGATATGATTTATGTGTTTTTGGGTGACAAGGTTGAGTTGAAAGATGAAAAACTTTCACAGATCAAGAAATCTGTTTTGAAGGATTCTGTTGAGGCTGAAAATTTTGATTATGAAGTTTTTTACGCGGATGACCTTTCAGCGGATGACCTCAAAAAATCACTGATCACTTTGCCCGCGGTTGCTTCTCACCGGGTGATTGTTATAAAAAATATAAAAAAATTAAATAAAGCTTCGCAAGAGGTGCTTTTGGCTTTTGAAGGTTCGGGGGCAGATCATGCGTATTTAATTTTAGACGGTGATACTGTTTCTGAAAAAGATGCTTTTTGGTCAAAAATTTTATCTAGCGCAGAAGTGCTGCGTTTGGGATTAAGCGAGAAGTCCAATAATGTTTTTGACATGACGCACGCGATACTGGCGAATAATTCCGTTAAAGCCTTGCAGATCATGGAAGCGATATTATCGGAAAAAGGCCAGGACCCGTTAAAAATGATGGGGGCTGTTTTGTGGGCATGGAAAAACGGCCGCGCTAAGTTGAAAATGGAACAGTATAAAAAAGGCCTCCAGTATATACAGGAGGCCGATTTGAATATTAAACGGAGCCGTTTGGTTCCGGAACACGCCATGGAATTGTTAATCGTTAAGCTATGCTGTTTAGGAGCTTGCTGAAGCGTGATTTACGACGAGCGGCTGTGTTATCTTTGATGATATTGGTCTTAGCGGCTTTGTCGAGTTTTTTGTGTAAAGTTTTTAAGGTTTCTTTCGCGACATCAAGTTTTTTGTCAGCAACAGCTTTTAAGAAACTTTTTTCACTTTTTTTGATCACAGTTTTGTGGTCAAGATTATCCATCTTGCGGCTGTGACTTTTACGTAGATCTTTAATACCTGCTTTGCGTTGTGGCACTGTAAAACTCCTTTCTTGAAAACATTCCCACAGGGCTTTCCTGTGGAAGAGAGGCACAAATATAGCAAAAAGGATTTGGGATGTCAATCAATAAATTTGAACCAGCAAAACCTAAAGTCCGGGAACGGTGGAACCTGTCTTTTTTAAAAGGCAAAGACTCGTTTCGATCCATCATGCGTTCCACGTTTTCTATGGCAGTGGCTACGCTGATATCGCGAATACTGGGATTTGTGCGGGATGTGGTTCTGGCAAAAATGCTGGGGACTGGATTTCAGGCGGACGCGTTTTACACCGGGTTTAAGATCCCGAATTTATTCCGTTCCTTAGTAGGCGAAGGCGCCATGAATTCGGCGGTAGTGCCGACATTGTCCGGTTACGTGGAAAAAAGGAACCGTGCTACGTTTTGGAATTTTGTCAGTGTTTTTTTAAAAGTGATGATGATTGTGCTGATTGTGCTCACGCTTGCCGGCATTATTTTTTCTCCTGCCCTGGTTCGGATCATGGTTCCGGGTTTCGTTTCTGATCCGGTTAAGTTTAAAATGACCATTCATTTAACCCAGATCATGTTTCCTTATTTATTAATGACCGGAATCATGGCTTATTTTATGGCCGTCCTTTTTACTTTCCGTTCTTTTTGGGTTCCTATGTTTAGTCCGACGTATTTGAACATTTCCATGATTGCCGGCGCGTTGATTTGTTCGGGGCGGATGAAAGAGCCGGTATACGGAATTGCAATCGCCGTGGTCCTTGGGGGAATATGGCAGGTTATCGCTCATTTTCCGGCGCTAAAAGCCGCAGGTTTTCGTTATAAAAAACCTAAGACCATGAATCATCCGGGCGTGATAAAGATTGGTAAATTATTAATTCCGCGGGTAATTGGCAGCGGTGTCTACCAGTTGTCTATTGTTATTGATTCTTTTTGCGCGTCCTTGAGCACCATAGTAGGAATGGGAGGCGTTTCCGCGATTTATTACGCGAACAGGATTGTGCAGTTTCCCATGGGTTTGTTCGGCGTGGCGTTAGCCTCCGCGGTTTTACCATCCCTGTCATTATTGGTCAGCCGGAACGACATGGATTCATTCCGGAAAACTTTGGCGTTTTCACTGGAAAACATGTATTTTGTAATGGCGCCAATGGCGGTATTGATCATGGTGCTGGCTTTTCCCATTACCCGGATATTATTTCAGCGCGGCTTGTTTGACGCGTATTCCACACACATTACAGCGTGGGCCTTATGTTTTTCCGCTTTGGGGTTGTTCACGTTTGGCGGCATTAAAATATTAGTTTCCGCTTTTCACGCTTTGGCGGATACAAAGACGCCGGTGTGGGTGGCGTTCTGGTGTTTAGTGATTAACACAATTTTGAATTTTGTTTTGATGTATCCGTTTAAAGTCGGCGGTATCGCTTTAGCCAGCTCTATTGCCGGCACTGTGGATTTCGCAGTTTTATTTTTGGTTTTGCGTAAACGTTTAGGCGGATTAAAGTCGGACCTAAGGTGGTATTGGATCAAGGTGACTTTTGTGTGTATACTGCAAGGATATTTGGTTTGGTGGCTGTGGAAAGAGTGGACTTTACCCTGGCCGTGGGTGAAATTATTCGCGGTAATCGCGATAGGCGCGATTTTTTATCAGGCCGCGTGTATGCTGTTCAAAGTTCAGTCAGCGCAGAAGGTGTGGAGCACGTTGATAAGAAAAATGACAAGCAACAATGTCGCAGTGTGACGATGTCATATTGTTAAGTTTTTAATTAAGCGCGCGGTAGGGCGGCTTGCATTTAAACCAAATCCTTCGCTCAAACAACCTTGGTAAGGCGACGGTATGAGGAGCTGGATGCCGGAGCTCCTGCGACGGCCGAAGCGCCAAGGAAACTCGCTCGGAGATTCGGTTTAAACGTAAACCTTGTGTTTGGGGCACGCGGTTTGAAAATGAACGTTAACATTCAACTATAAAATATGGCAAAATTCAATTTAAAAATTTGGTTGACCGCAGTCAGACCTTTTTCATTCACGGCTTCGATTATGCCGGTTATTTTGGGGGGTTGTCTGGTCTGGGGATACAAGCAGGTGTTCCATTGGGACCTGTTTTTGGCGTTTCTTTTTTCTGCGCTGTTCATTCACGCGGGGACCAATTTATTCAGTGATTATTATGATTTTACGCGCGGCGTGGATAAGCCCGGGACTTTTGGGTCCAGCGGAATTTTGACGTCGGGAACATTACAGCCTGTACAAATTTTAAACGCGGCACGTTTGATGTTGGTATTGGGTTTTGTTATCGGATTGTTTTTGGTGGCCCGTTTAGGATGGCCTATTTTAGTTTTAGGATTGATAGGAATGCTCGGAGGATATTCTTATTGCGGCCGGATGTTTGGTTATAAATATCTTGGTTTAGGAGAAATTTTTGTTTTTTTATTTATGGGGGTATTGTTATTTACCGGCATATATTTCGTGTTAACCGGGGCTTGGACGTGGGATGTGGTGAACGCGTCATTGCCGATTTCGTTTCTAGTCGCGGCGATTTTATTTGCCAACAATATGCGGGATATCAAAACCGATAAGGCGATTGGCGTAATCACCTTAGCCGGCAGGTTAGGTTTTCGCAGGAGTAAATGGCTTTATTTGTTTTTTGTCGTCGGAGCATATGCGGCGGTTTTATTTTTGATCATCAACAAAACTTTTTCATTATGGTCTTTCTTAGTTTTATTGACTGCGCCTAAAGCATTAAAGAATGTAGTGACGGTTTTTGAGTGTCCTGCAAATCATGTGGATACAATCGCGTTCATGGATCAGCAAACAGCTCAATTGCATTTGAATTTTGGTTTATTTCTAAGCCTATCATTTATTTTAAGTCGAGTATTATGAAGAAAATTTTCTTAAGCCTTGCCGCTGCTTTTGGTTTCTGGTTTTTGATGTTCTCCCCGTGGACCAGTCATAAAATTAATTTTTGGTTCGTGATGATGTGCGCGTCTGGCGCTTTGGCTGGCTGGGGCTGCTGGGCTCAACGATTCGAAGTGAAAAAAATTTTTCCATTCGAAGGCAAGCATGCCTGGATAGGATTGATCTCAGCGATTGTTTTATATAGTATATTTTGGCTGGGAAAAGCTGTGATTCTGCGCCTGGTGCCATTCGGCGCGGGCGAGATCAGCCGGGTTTATTTTACAAAACTAGGCGCTGATCCAAGGTGGATCGCAGCGGCATTATTGTTTTGGATCGGGCCGGGTGAAGAAATTTTTTGGCGCGGTTATATTCAACGGAAGTTGTCGTCGATAATGGGGTCAGGAAAAGGCTATTGGGTTACGTCTTTAATTTATGCTCTGGTGCATATTTGGTCGTTTAATCTTTCTCTTTTTTTAGCGGCTTTGATTTGCGGCTTGTTCTGGGGTTTTCTATTCCGGAAATTTAATTCCATATGGCCGTCATTGATTTCGCACAGCCTGTGGGATGTGCTGATTTTTATAATATTCCCTTTAGGATAATCAAAGTAACAGAGTGACAGAGTAACAAAGTGACAGAGAAAAGGCGAATGTTGAAAAAGGCGATTGATGCTGGAAAAATATCAGACAAAAAATATAAAACACAAAGTTACAAGAAAGATTGGCTATAAAAAAATATAATAAATATCTAAATTTTTGGCTATTACATTTTAGTTGTTAATTTTTTTGTTTTTTGCTTTGATACTTAGTTGCTCGGTTACCTTGTCACTTAACATGCATTATTAGTTTTATGTTATTTGTTTTTAGGTTTTTTTGTTTGGTGTTTTTTTACTTTGTTACTCTGTCACTCTGTTACTCGGTTACTTTAAAAAGTATGTTACAGAACATTAAAGAAATAATTAAAGCCTTGCCCCTGACCAGCGGCGTTTATTTAATGAAGAATGCCGCGGGTGAAATTATTTATATCGGGAAAGCTGTTTCCCTGCGTAAGCGTGTTCAATCATATTTTCGTCCAGCTTCAGCTGTTTTGAGCAAAACCGACCTTTTGGTCGCGGATATCCGCGACATTGATTATATTCCTACGCTGAGTGAGGCCGAAGCCCTTATCCTTGAGGCCGGACTAATAAAAAAACATCAGCCTCGTTACAATATTGATTTGCGGGATGATAAATCTTATCCTTTTATTGAAATTACCAAAGAAACTTTTCCGAGGATTATGGTTACCCGTCCGAAGGAAAAGCGGAAAGACGCGGTTTATTATGGGCCGTATGTCAACGCGGGTTTGGTGAGGGAAGCATTAGGTTTGTTGCGGAAAATTTTTCCGTATTGTAATAAAAAGACCTGCGGGCCGAAAGAATGTTTGGATTTCCATTTAGGATTGTGTCCGGGGCCATGCGCGGGCAAGATCTGCGCGAAAGACTATCAAGATAATATTAAGAACATTTGTTTTGTGTTAGACGGAGAAAAGGATCAGTTATACCGCGGGTTGCAGGGAAAAATGGCAGAGCTGGGCAGCCGCAAAGAATATGAAGAAGCGGCAAAAGTGCGGGACCAGCTGCGCGCGGTGTCAGCATTATATTCTGGATCAGCCAATGTTAATTTTTATAAAGAGGCTGAACAATTGCAAAGATTATTGGAATTGCCGAGAATCCCGGAGCGCATCGAGGCTTTTGATATTTCCAATATTATGGGTGAACAGGCGGTTGGGTCTATGGTGTCATTTTTAAATGGGAGGCCGGACAAGAAAAATTACCGGAGATTTAAAATTAAAACAGTGGAAGGGATTGATGATTTTCAGATGATGGCCGAAGTGGTGCACCGCAGGTATAAACGTTTGAAAGAGGAGAAAACTGTTTTTCCGGATTTGATTTTGGTTGACGGGGGAAAGGGGCAATTGTCAGCGGCTGTGGGGCAATTAAAGATTTTGAACGTGGATGTTCCGATTGCTTCGCTGGCCAAGAAAGCAGAAGAAATATTTTTGCCGCGGAAACGAAATCCTGTCAAGTTATCGCCGGAATCATTGGCCTTACAATTATTGCAAAGGATCAGGGATGAGGCCCATAGGTTTGCCGTAACCTATCATCGTCTAAGGAGAACAAAAAATGCGTTTCGAAATCGCGATGAAAAAACATAAATTAACAAAATTTCAATGGCGAGTTTTAGAGGCCGCCCTTACAATACCGTTAGGCGAGACAAGGACGTATCAATGGGTAGCGGATCAATTGGGAAAACCAAAAGCTGTGCGCGCGGTAGGGCAAGCGTTGCGGCGCAATCCATATCCGCTTATCATCCCGTGTCATCGCGTGATTAAAAGCGACGGCCAGCTCGGTGGATACGAAGGTGGCCCGTGCGATAGGAAAGCAGAATTGTTGGAGATTGAGAAGTATATCGTTAAAGAAATGGAGTAGGGCATGAACATCAGGGAAATGTTTGTAAAAATGGTGAATTTAAAAGCCTCGGATATTTATTTGAGAATTAAAGCCTATCCGCGGGCAAGAATTAACGGGACGATTGAGGTGATAGGTGATTCGCTGATTACAAGTGAAGAAATGATGAGTTTAACGCATGTGCTGCTGGGAAATGATGAGCGGCGTAAAATGTTTCAGGAAAAATGGAGTGTGGATTTTATTCATTTTGAGCCGGATATCGGCCGTTTTCGGGTTAATGTATTTATGCAGCGGAATACCCCTTCCATTGTGGCCCGGCATGTCTTCGCGGCAGTAGATACTTTTTTTGATTTACATCTGCCGGAAATTGTTTGCAAAAAATTTGCGGATTTAACCCAAGGGCTATGTTTGGTTTGCGGCCCGGCTGGGAATGGTAAATCCACGACTGTCGCGAGTATCATTGAGCATATTAACCGGAATAAGTCAAAACATATCATAACGCTGGAAGATCCGATCGAGTTTTTATTCGAAGATAAAAAAGCTTTTATCAATCAGCGGGAGATTGGAAAGGATGTGGCCACATATCCGGACGCGCTACGGTCTGTGACTTTGCAGAGCCCGGATATTATTTATATCGGAAATATCCGGGATTATTCGACCATGAAAGCGGCCATTACCGCGACGGAATTAGGCGCCGGCGTATTTACTACGTTTCATACGGTTAATGCGGTTCAAACAATTATACGGATTATTAATTTTTTTCCGCCGCACTTGCATGATGAAGTGAGGATGCAATTATCGTTGATTTTAAAAGGTTCCATATCTTTGAGGCTGATACCGCGTAAAGACGGGAAAGGTCGTATCCCGGCGTGTGAAACCTTGGTCATCACTCCAACGATTGCTAGGTTAATTCATGAAAATAAAATTAAAGAAATTCAAAATTTTATTGATGAAGGCGCTATGTTTGGTATGTGTTCTTTTCAGCAGTCTTTAGTGGCTTTGGTAAAAGAGGGATTGGTGGATGTGGATGTAGCCCGGACTTATGCTGACAGCGCGGATGATTTTGATTTGGAAATCAGGGGAATCAAAAGAGTTAGATAGAAGATGTCAGAAGGTCAGAAGTCAGATGTCAGATGTCAGAAGAAAAAGCTTAGGGCGGTTTACGAACCGCCTTTATAATAAAAAATGTCGTTGGTTTTTTGCGAAGGTCTTGTTTATATATATATATGTAATTTTTATTTGTAATTAAATTATCATATAAACTATATAATTTGTAAATCAATCCAACGCCCTGCGTTTCTTTTGTTTTTCATTAATTATAATAATTTAATTGGATCGTAAGTTATTGATAATAAATAATTTATGGTTTTGAGGCGAAATTTTATTTGACCTTAAAAAATGATTTTGATATAGTAGTGCGTTCAATAAACTTACCATCCAACCCACAAACCAGAGAGGGAAATTATGTTAGATAGATATACACTATCGAAAATGGGGAATATATGGACGGAAAAAAGGAAGTGCGAAATTTTCCTTGAAATTGAAGTGCTGGCTTGTGAGGCAAATTGCAAATTAGGGCATATCCCCAAAAAATCCTTTGAAAAAATAAAAAAGAACGCGAGTTTTGACATTGAAGAGATCAAACGTTTGGAAGAAAAAACCAAGCACGATGTGGTCGCGTTTATCAATAATGTCGGGCAATCATTAGGGACGGATGCTCAATATCTTCATGTGGGTTTAACCTCATCTGATCTATTGGATACAACTTTATCTGTACAGTGCGTGGAAGCCAGTGAACTGTTGATTGGCAACGTGAAAAAATTACTTTTCGCTTTGAAACAAAAAGCTAAGAAGTATAAAGATACTCCCTGCGTCGCGCGGACTCATGGTGTGCACGCTGAACCAACGACCTTTGGTTTAAAGATCGCGGTTTGGTACGATGAAATGAGACGGAATTTAGACCGTTTGGAACAAGCCAAAGAAATGATGCGGATCGGAAAATTATCCGGCGCAGTTGGAACTTACGCGAATATTGACCCGTCAGTGGAAGAATTTGTTTGCGAAAAATTAGGCTTGAAACCCGCGAATATCGCGACGCAAATTATTCAACGCGATCATCATTGTCAATTTATCTCTACGATCGCATTGGTTGGATCAACTTTAAATAAAATTGTCACCGAGATTCGTTTACTTCAGAAAACCGAAGTGCTGGAGGTGGAAGAGCCATTCTTTAAAGGGCAGGTTGGTTCATCAGCGATGCCTCACAAACGTAACCCGGTCACTTGTGAACGTATTTCCGGTTTGTCCCGCATTTTACGTTCTAATGCCCAGGCGGCATTTGAAAACATTTGTTTGTGGCATGAACGCGATATCAGCCATTCATCGGTGGAACGGATTATTATTCCGGATAGCACGATCGCTTTGGATTATATGCTGCAAAAATTGATTCCTTTGATTGAAGGATTATTGGTTTATCCGAAAAATATGATCAAGAGTTTAGGGATTACACGCGGACTGATTTATTCTCAGCGTGTTCTGCTTGAATTGATGAAAAAGGGATTAACTCGCGAAGCGGCGTATGATGTGATTCAACGCTGTGCCATGCAGGTATGGCAGGAAACTTCAGATTTTAAAGAAGTTCTTATGCGCGATCGTCACGTTCGAAAATATCTCAAAGAGTCTGAGATCGAATATTGTTTTGATATTAAATATTATACTCGTCATACCGATAAAATTTTTAAACGCGTGGGGTTAAGATAATGGAAAAGCGAAATCGTATTTATGAAGGCAAAGCCAAGATTGTTTATTTAACTGATGATCCGGATTTGGTTATTCAGTACTTCAAAGACGATGCCACAGCATTCAACGCGGCTAAACGGGGTACTGTCGCTGAAAAAGGGATTGCGAATAACCGCATTTCTTCCAAAATGTTTGAATACCTTGAATCGAACGGTATTCATACGCATTTTGTGAAACGGTTAAGTGACCGGGAAATGCTGATCAAGAAAGTGCAGATAGTGCCGTTGGAAGTAATTATCCGCAATAAAGCGGCAGGAACATTTTGCCGCCGTTATGGCGCGGAAGAAGGCTTGAAATTAGAGACGACAGTTTTTGAATTGTCATATAAACGTGATGATCTCGGCGATCCCTTGATCAATGAATACCATGCTTTAGCTTTAAAATTAGCGACTGAAGAAGAGATTAAAAAAATTAAGGACATGACGTTTAAGATCAATGAATTGATGAAAAAATTCTTTGATAATTTGGGTTTGGAATTGATTGATTTCAAGTTAGAGTTCGGACGATTTAAGGGCGACATTATTTTGGCGGATGAAATATCGCCGGACACTTGCCGCATTTGGGAAAAAGGTACTGGCCGCAAACTCGACAAAGACCGTTTCCGTCATGATTTAGGCGACATTGAACAGGCGTATCAGGAAGTTTTGAGTAGAATTGAGAAGTAAAGTTTAAAACGTGACAATGTAATAGTGTAACAATGTGACAATGAAAAAGAGAAAAACGAAGAGCAAAATAGAAATATAAATTTTATCTTTTTCACAATCATGTTTTCCTATTTCATTGTCACGTTTTAATTCGTTTTGTTAAATTTTTGCGTTTTTAATAAAGCGCGCGGCAGGGCGGTTTGCATTTAAACCGAATCCTTCGCTCAAACAGCAGCTCCGAAGCGGAGCTGAACTCGCTCTGGGATTCGGTTGCAACGCCAACCTTGAGTTTAAGCAAGCGGTTAAAGTGTTTTTTTTGCATTGTCACATTTAACATAAGGATTTTAAATTATGCTTTGGCGTATAGAAATATCTCACAAAGAAGGCGTATTTGACGCGGCGGGGGAAGGCGTCACCAAGTCAGCTATTGATTTGGGAATTGCGTCTATCCGTAAAGTCGAAGTGACCCAGGTGTATACTCTCGATTGTTCCTTGATTCATGATCAGATCGAAACTGTTTGCCGTGAATTATTGTCAGACCCGGTTACCCAAAAATTTTCGTTTATTCCTCAAAAAGATTTTGTGCCACCCGTCCAAGGGGATGATTTTCAAGTCATAGAGATAGCGTATAATCCTGGCGTTATGGATCCGGTGGAATATTCTGTGATCAAAGGAATTCGGGATCTTGGTCTGGGCGAGGTTAAGAGTGTTAAAACCGCGAAGCAATATCAGGTTTGCGGTCCGGCTCAGCAAGTGCCGATGTTGGTGACAAAAGTGCTGGCTAATAAATTGATACAGCATCAGGTGAATTATGCTGTTTTGCGTCAGGAACATCCTCCTACCATGGGCAACGCGGAGCATGAAGTGATTTTAGTTGATTTGATTAAGGCCAATGACAAACAATTGATGAAATTAAGCCAAGACGGCCAATTGTTTCTTAATATCGACGAAATGAAAGCGATTCAGGCGTATTTTAAAAATATCGGCCGCAATCCTACGGATTGTGAGCTGGAAACTGTGGCGCAGACCTGGAGCGAACATTGTTTTCATAAAACCTTCCGTGGAAATATCGAATTTGAATATACGGACAAAGGGAAAACGAAAAAACGCATTATAAAAAATTTATTAAAATCAACGATCGTAAAAGCTACGACGGAATTAGATAAAAAATGGTGTGTGTCCGTATTTCACGACAACGCGGGCGTGATTGAATTTGATAAAGATTCGCATGTGTGTTTTAAAGTGGAAACGCATAATCATCCTTCGGCATTGGAACCGTTTGGCGGCGCTAACACGGGAATCGGCGGAGTGATCCGGGATATTTTAGGAACCGGATTAGGCGCGAAACCGATTTGTTCAACAGATGTGTTTTGTTTTGCTCCGCCGGATACGGAATGGAAAGATGTGCCGGCTGGCACCCTGCATCCGAAACGGGTGATGAAAGGTGTGGTCAGCGGAGTGCGGGATTACGGTAATAAAATGGGAATTCCGACAGTGAACGGCGCTATAGTGTTTGATCCATTGTATATCGGCAATCCGTTGGTTTATTGCGGGAATGTCGGGATCATGCCGAAAAATAAAGTATTAAAAAAGGTTTATAAGGGCGATTGCATTGTTGTCGTAGGCGGGCGAACTGGCCGCGATGGGATTCATGGCGCCACTTTTTCATCTGGCGAATTAACCACGCAATCCGAAGTTGTATCGTCCGGAGCAGTGCAGATCGGCGATCCGATTCAGGAGAAAAAAGTTTTAGACGCGATGTTGATCGCGCGGGATCGCGGCCTTTATTCAGCTGTGACAGATTGCGGCGCAGGCGGTTTATCGAGCGCAGTCGGTGAGATGGGACAGGAACTGGGCGCGTGGGTTGATCTGGATAAAGTGCCTTTAAAATATACCGGGCTCAATTATGATGAGATTTGGATTTCCGAGTCGCAAGAACGTATGGTTTTCAGCGTGCCGGAAAAAAATGTGGATGAGATGCTGAAAGTGTTCGCGTCGGAAAATGTGGAAGCTGTGGTGATCGGATATTTTACCGGCAAAAAAAAGCTGGAATTATTTTACAAGGAAACACAAGTTTGTGAATTGGACATGGCTTTTTTACATGACGGAAATCCGCGTATTACCAAGAAGGCACAATGGACCGCGCCGAAATTAAAAATTAAAAAAAGGCCGGCTAAAATTGATTTAAATGAAAAATTGCTGGAAGTCATGGGGCATTATAATATTTGTTCCAAAGAATGGGTGATCCGGCAGTATGACCATGAAGTGCAGGGCGGCAGTATTATCAAGCCGTTGGTCGGGCCGCAGTGTGACGGGCCGTCGGACGCGAGTGTGATTACGCCGAAACTGGGGTCGAAAAAAGGGCTTGCGATTTCTAACGGGATTAATCCGCGTTACAGCATGGTTGATCCATACTGGATGGCGGGCGCGTGCATTGATGAAGCAGTCCGGCAGATTGTCTGCGTGGGCGGGGCGGTTGACCGCATCGCGATTTTGGATAATTTTTGCTGGGGCAATCCGGATAAGCCGGATCGGTTAGGCTCTTTGGTCCGCGCCGCTGAAGGGTGTTATAAATTCGCGGTAGCTTATGGTGTGCCGTTTATTTCCGGTAAAGATAGTTTGTACAACGAATACGCGCAAAATAAAAAGACTATCGCGATCCCCGGGACGCTTTTGATTTCCGCCATCGGTATTGTTGAGGATGTGACCAAAACTGTGACCATGAATTTTAAAAAACCCGGCAGTTTGATTTATGCTGTGGGCCTCACTCAGGATGAATTGGGCGGTTCAGTTTATTTGGACACGTTGGGAGACCTTGGTGTTGATGTGCCAAAGGTTAATCCAAAGCAAGCCATGAAAACATTTAAAGCTTTAAACCAGGCCGTATCAAAAGGGTTAGTGAATGCCATGCATGATTGTTCAGACGGCGGTTTGGCGGTTACGCTCGCGGAAATGGCGTTTGGTGGAAAATTAGGGGTGACCGCGCGCTTGGATTACGTGCCGTATCGCGGTACAGACAAACGGGATGACACCATTTTGTTTTCCGAGACAGCATCAAGATTTGTGGCAGAAGTATTGCCTGAAAATAAAAAGGCATTTGAAGCAGCGTTAAAAGGGGTGCCATGCAAAGTGATTGGCAAGGTCGAGAGCACTCCGGAATTTGTGATTTATGGGCTTAAACATAATGTGGTGGTTAACCTTTTTATCCAAGACCTTTGTGAGGCTTGGAAACAACCCTTAAGGTGGTAAAATTATGGTCGAGTCTAAGTTGGCTAAGAAAGTACCTGATTTTCAGATGGAAGATCCCTGGCGTGTATTTCGTATTATGTCAGAATTTGTTTATGGATTTGAGCATTTGTCCATGCTGGGGCCGGCTGTCACGGTATTTGGTTCGGCGAGGACAAAAAGCGAAGATAAAATGTATAAATTAGCGGAAAAGGTATCCAAGCAATTAGCGGAAAAAGGTTATACGATAATTACCGGCGGAGGCCCGGGCATTATGGAAGCCGGAAATAAAGGCGCTTGCGAGGGCGGCGGCATTTCTGTGGGCTTAAATATTGAACTTCCGTTTGAACAAAAACCAAATCCTTATATCAACCACTTGGTCAATTTTCATTACTTCTTTTGCCGAAAAGTGATGTTTTTAAAATACGCGTGGGCCGTTATTATTTTCCCCGGCGGTTATGGGACTATGGATGAGCTGTTTGAATGTTTGACTTTGGTGCAGACGGAGCGTATTGAGACTGTGCCGGTTATTTTTATGGGTCGGGATTTTTGGACCGGACTTATTAGCTGGATGGATGAACAACTGGTGGGGAATCAGAAGATCGAAGCCAAGGATCTGAAAGTGTTTAACGTGGTCGACACGGCTGAAGAAGCTGTTCTTATAGTCGATAAATTTTGTAAGCAAGAAGCAAAACGCAGAAAAATCAAAAAAAGCACATGGAAAAACATATAAAAGTTTTAGTCCTGCGCACAGCAGGCACAAATTGCAACGGTGAAATGGCCAATGCTTTTGAGCATTTTGGCGCTCAAGTGGACCAGGTTCATATCAAGCGCTTGCGTCAGCATGAAATTTTGCTGAAGGATTATCATATTTTAGCTATTCCCGGCGGATTTACTTACGGCGATGATATTGAATCAGGCCGGATTTTGGCTAATGAATTGCGCTTGCATCTGGGAAAAGATTTGGCTCAATTTATTCAGGATAAAAAATTGATTATCGGCATATGCAACGGATTTCAGATTTTAGTTAAAGCGGGAATATTGCCCGGAAATTTGGATAAAGGACAATCTTCCATGGAAGAAGGATTTAAGCAGTCTTCGACTTTGACGAATAATGATTCCGGAAAATTTGAAGATCGTTGGACTTATTTGAAGGTTGCCGGCGAAAGTGTATGGACGAAAAATTTATCGCCTGTCGTATATTTTCCGGTCGCGCACGCGGAAGGCAAATTTATTCCCATGAGTGAGGACGTATTACAGGGATTAAAGCATAATCAGCAGATCGCGTTTACTTATTGTTCGGCTCAGGGAGGAGAGCCTGTTTATCCGGAAAACCCCAATGGATCGACTCTGCATATCGCGGGCATTACAGATGTGACTGGGAGGATCTTAGGCTTGATGCCGCATCCGGAACGCCATTTTTATTTTGAAAACAGTCCTAATTGGAATGGACAGGCTAAAAAAAATAAATTAGGCGATGGCGCGCAGATTTTTAAAAATGGCGTGGAGTACGTGCGCAATACTTTATTAAGTAACCGAGTAACCGAGTGACAGAGAAAAAGCGTTTGGTGTAAAAAAAGCCGATGCGAGATAACAATAAAAAACGACTGCAAAAAGTAATAATCAATACTTAAGAGCAGAGACTAGTAATTTTTTCTGAAAAGTGTTTTAATGACATCCATTTTTATAATTTAGTTTATATTGTTATAAATTTATCGAATTTTTTTGTTATTGTTTTTTTTCGTCTATTTGTTTTAACTTTTTATTTTTAAATTTTATGTTTTTAAATAGCATTTTATTTTTTTGTTTTTACTCTGTTACTTGGTTACTCGGTTACTCGGTTACTCTGTCACTTAACTGTAATGATTAAAGGAATTTCTATGACTACCAGTATTACATATAAAACCAGCGGTGTAGATATTGATAAGGCCAATCAATTTGTCGATAATATTGGGACGCATGTGAAAAGTACGTTTGTGAAAGGCGTGATGACCCGAAAGGGGTCATTCGGCGCTTTGTTTGGGCTGGATACTAAAAAATATAAAGAGCCGGTTATGGTGTCCTCGACAGATGGGGTTGGAACGAAACTACTGATTGCCAAAGCATTGAACAAGCATGATACTGTCGGCATTGATCTCGTGGCTATGAATGTGAATGATATTTTGTGTGTCGGCGCAAAGCCCTTGTTCTTTTTGGATTATATCGCGTGCGGTAAAGTTGATGTTAAGATTTTGACGGATGTGGTTAAGGGAATTGCGGATGGCTGCCGTCAATCAGGGTGCGCTTTAATCGGTGGAGAAACCGCGGAAATGCCGGGGATGTACGCGGCGGATGATTATGATTTGGCTGGATTTACCGTGGGCGTGGTTGAGAAAGCTAAGATTGTGGATGGTTCGAAAATTAAAGCCGGAGATGTTTTATTCGGATTGCCTTCTACCGGCGCGCATTCGAACGGATATTCTATGGTGCGAAAAGTTTTGTCTTTGTCTGACATGAAAAAGATGAGGGACGCGGTTTTGGCGCCCACAAAAATATATGCCAAGGAAGTGGAAGCGGCGTGTGCGAAGTTTAATGTGAAGGGGATGGCGCATATTACCGGCGGCGCGTATTATGAAAAATTGCCTCGAATATTGCCTAAGGGTTTGTGCGCGAAGGTGAATACGTCCAGTTGGGATGTGCCAGAGCTATTTAAAATGATTCAGAAAAAAGGCAATGTGGCCAAGAGTGAGATGTATCGCACATTTAATATGGGTATTGGGTATGTGTTTGTGATCGCTAAAAAAGACGCGGAGCAATTTGGCAAATTTTTGAAAGCGAAAAAAATTGTGTATCATATTATTGGTGAAGTTATTAAAGATAGTAAACAAAGGGTTATTTTAGAGTAACCAAGTAACCAAGTAACCGAGTAACCGAGTGACAGAGAAAAAGCGGTTGGATTGAGAAATTAATAAATAAAAACTACGGGAAAAATAAAAAATTTAGAACAAGAGAAGCAGATAAAAAATGTGTGATTTTGTTGGTTTATTGGCATTAAATTTTATGCTTTATCGTTGTTAATGTGTTGTGCTGTTACGGTTTTTTTATTTTTTTAGCATTCGTTTTTTGTTTTTACTTTGTTACTCGGTTACTTGGTTACTCTGTCACTTAATGATTAAAGGATTTATATGAAGATAATGGTAATTGGCTCTGGCGGTCGGGAGCATACGATAGTTTGGAAATTGAAGCAAAGCCTTAAGGTGGAGCAGATTTTTTGCGCGCCGGGAAATGGCGGCATTGCGCAGTTAGCTACTTGCGTTGATATTAAGGTGGAGGATATTAACGGGCTTTTAAATTTTGCTCAGAAAGAAAAGATTGATCTAACCGTCGTGGGTCCGGAAACGCCTTTGGTGGCTGGGATTGTTGATGCGTTTGAGAAAAAGGGGTTTAAAATTTTTGGGCCTTCGAAGTCGGCGGCGCAGTTGGAGGGGAGTAAGATTTTCGCGAAGATGTTTATGGCGGAAGAGGATATTCCGACAGCTATATTTGCGACATTTGATCAGATCAAAGACGCAAAGATATATTTGAAAAAAAATAAATTTCCGGTAGTGTTAAAGGCGGATGGGTTGGCGGCAGGCAAAGGTGTAGTGATTTGTCAGAATGAGCAGGAGGCTTTTGCGGCGTTAGATCAGATCATGGGAGAAAAAATTTTCAAAGATGCCGGGTCTAAAGTTGTCATTGAGGAATTTTTGCAAGGCGAAGAAGTTTCGGTTTTAGCGATCTGTGATGGTGATCATTTCGTTATGCTGGAATCTTCCCAGGATCATAAAAGGGCATTTGATCAGGATCAGGGCCCGAATACCGGAGGGATGGGCGCGTATTCGCCGGCACCGGTTTTGAAAGAAGGCTCGAATGAAAAAGAAGCCTATGCTATTATTGAACAAACGATCAAGGGGATGAAAAAAAGCGGCAGGCCGTTTAAAGGTGTGTTGTACGCGGGTTTAATGATTACAGCCAAGGGCGTAAAAGTTTTGGAATATAATGTGCGGTTTGGTGATCCGGAGACTCAGGTGATTTTGCCGCGCTTGAAAAATGATTTTGTGGATTTGATGCTGGCTTCGTGTGAAGGACATTTGGACCAAATAAAATTGGAATGGGATCCTCGTTCTGCGGTGTGTGTGGTGATGGCCGCGAAAGGATACCCCGGCGATTACGCGAAAGGTTTGAAGATTAGCGGGTTGGATCAGGCGGCCTTAGTGAATGATGCTATGGTATTTCACGCTGGGACAGTGAAAAAGGGCGATGATATTTTAACGGCAGGCGGACGGGTTTTGGGTGTGACGGCATTGGGTGATGGCATTAAAAAAGCGATAGATAGCGCTTACGAAGCGGTGCAGATGATTCAATGGGATGGGTGTTTTTATCGTCGAGATATAGGATATCGCGCATTGGAACGTCTGAAAAATGGTATGTAGTATGTGTGATTCATTCTGTAAGGCGCGCGGTAGGGCGGTTTGCATTTAAACCAAATCATTCGCTCAAACAGCAGCTCCTAAGCGGAGCTGAACTCGCTCGGTGATTCGGTTTAAACACAAACCTTGTGTATGGGGCACGCGGTTTGGAGATGTACGCGAAGATTAATGATTACAGGAAATATTTGAAGATAGAGGAGGGCGTATGGGCGACATCAAAGTGGCTGTACTTATGGGAAGTAAGAATGACCTGACTATTATGGAGGACACGATTAAAACTTTGAAGGAGTTTGGGGTCGGGTATGAAGCCAAAGTTCTGTCCGCGCACCGCACTCCTAAGGAAACAGTGGATTACGCGGAAAAATTAAAAAACCGCGGAGTTAAGGTGGTTATTTGCGGGGCAGGCGCTTCAGCGGCTTTGGCTGGTACAGTGGCTGCGCATACTGATCTTCCCGTATTTGGAGTGCCAATTGACGCGACTTGTTTTCATGGCTGGGACGCGTTATTATCAACTGTTCAAATGCCGCCAGGAGTTCCGGTCGCGGCTTTAGGGGTCGGAAAAATGGGAGCTAAAAATGCGGCTTTGATGGCGTTACGAATTTTAGCTTTACAGGATGTTAAGATAGCTGATAAGTTAGGAGTATTTAAAGAAGAACAGCGTAAGAGTATTCTGGATACTCAGATTGATCTGTGAAAACTAAAGTATTAAAAATCCATTCAGATTTTCCGGAAAAAGCTGCGATCGCAGAGGCGGCGCAGGCGTTACGCGCGGGAAAAGTGGTCATTTTTCCGACGGAAACTGTATACGGCGTTGGAGTGGATTGCCGCAATCCGCAAGCTGTGAGGCGGTTAAGAACGATCAAGCGCAGGGCCGATGATAAACCGTTCGCCCTCTTGCTTCCGTATGTGGAAAGCGCGGGACGGCATACAGCGGAATCAGCTGGTTTGTATAAGCTATTGTCAAAATATTGGCCGGGACCATTGACTGTGGTTGTGCCGGATAAGCATGGTGGAACAATAGGGCTGAGGATGCCGAGGCACGCGGTCGCTTTGAGTTTAATCCGTGAAGCCGGGTGTGATATTGCGGCTCCGTCCGCTAATTTTGAAGGGCATCCTCCGCCGGTCAATTGTAGTCAAGCCTTACGGGACCTGGACGGGTTGGTAGATTTGGCGATTGATGGCGGAGAAGCAGAAGAGGGGCAAAGTTCTACTGTAGTGGATCTGACTTTATCAGCACCAAAGATTTTACGGACAGGCGGCATAACGCTAGAGGACATTCAGCTGACCATGAAAACGAAAATTATTTTGTTTGTCTGCACCGGAAACAGTTGCCGATCGGTGATGGCGGAATATTTGCTTAAGGATGCTTTGAAAAAAGCCGGCCGTAAGGATGTGGAGGTTTTATCAGCCGGGACCAGCGTTTTTTTGCGGGCACCGGCTACACAGCATACGTTAGATGTACTCAATACGCAGGGAATCGATGCCAGCGAACATATTTCTCAGCCAGTGGATAGTTTACTTTTGAAGAAAGCGGATCTTATTTTGACTATGACGAATAGTCATCGCCAGCAAATTATTGAAAAAATTCCGGAAGTAGCGGCCAGAGTTTATTTGTTAAGGGAATTTTCAGAGCGGGTTCAGGGCGGGCCGTTGGATGTCGAAGATCCTATGGGCGGAACTGTTCAAGACTACGCGATGTGTATGAGCATGATTAAGGACGCGGTAAATAAGATTGTGGGACTAATTTAGGGTATGTAGTATGTGGTATGTGGTGGAAAAAAGAGTATAAAAAAGAGAAACGCATAAAAGGAGTTATTGATGAGAAGGGAATTGGCTAAAAATTTTAAATAAGATGTAAATAAAGTATATCTAATAACTTTTTTTGTGTTTATAAATAAATTTTGTTTACTACATACGACATACTACGAACTACATACTTGTCGAAAGGAATATTATGAAGGTTTATATTGGCGCGGATCACCGCGGGTTTGATTATAAAGAAAAAATTAAAAAAATTCTCGAGAATTTGGGGAATGAGGTATTTGATGTTGGCACGAATGACCCGGAATGTAGTTGTGATTATCCGCGGTTTGCGTATGAAGTCGCGTCTAAGGTGGCGAAATTCAAGAATTCCCGTGGCGTGTTGATTTGCATGTCTGGCATTGGCCAGTCTATCGCGGCGAACAAAGTTAAAGGCGCGTACGCGGCTTTGGTTTATAGTATTGAATCGGCTCGATTATCACGGATGCATAACAATGCTAATATTTTGGTGATCGGAGTAAATTCGATTAAAGCGAAAGATTTAAAAACAGTGGTCGAAGTATGGATGAACGAAAAATTTGAAGGTGGCCGCCATCTGCGCCGTTTTAATTTGGTTAAGAAAATTGAAGCAGGAAAAATAATTTAGTTAAGTAACAGAGTAACCGAGTAACCGAGTTAAAAGAAAAAAGTGATTGGTTTAAAAGGCGATATACACGATTGACGGGAAAACGGTAATGGCGGCTTAAAATAATTGATTACGTAGACGATTAAAGAAAATTTTAACGATATAATACAAATTACTTTTTGTTCGTCTTTTGTCTTTTTAAAATTATATTTGTGATTTGTGTTTTATTTATTTTGTTACTCTGTCACTCGGTTACTCGGTCACTTTGTTACTTTATAAAGTTAATTTAAAACGGAGAATTATATGTCATTGAAAAATGTTGATCCCGAGGTGTTTCAGGCGATCAGTCAAGAACTCGACCGCCAGAAAAATAATTTGGAATTGATCGCTTCCGAGAATATCGTGTCTGAAGCGGTTTTGGCGGCGCAAGGTTCAGTCTTGACGAACAAATACGCGGAAGGGTATCCGGCGGCGCGCTGGTATGGTGGATGTGAATATGTAGATATCGTCGAGCAACTGGCCATTGACCGGGCTAAAGAATTATTTGGCGCGGAGCATGTGAATGTTCAGCCGCATTCTGGTTCTCAGGCGAACACGGCGGTATATTTAGCCGCTTTAGAATATGGGGATACTGTGCTGGCTATGGATTTAGCTTGCGGCGGTCATTTAACGCATGGGTTAAATATTAATTTTTCCGGCAAATCATATAAGTTCATCGGATATAAAGTTAATCATGCTACTGAACAATTGGACTATGATGAGATTGAGGCTTTAGCTAAACAGCATAAACCTAAGATGATTGTCGCTGGAGCATCGGCTTATTCCCGGACCATTGACTTTAAAAAATTCCGCGCGATTTGTGATTCTGTCGGCGCCATGTTGTTTGTGGATATGGCTCATATTGCCGGACTGGTCGCGGCGGGTTTACATCCTTCGCCTGTTCCTTACGCGGAATTTGTGACCACGACCACGCATAAGACTTTACGCGGTCCGCGCGGCGGCATGATTCTCTGTAAAGAAGCATTCGCAAAAAAAATCAATTCCCGTATTTTTCCAGGGATTCAAGGCGGGCCTTTAATGCATGTGATCGCGGCTAAAGCCGTCGCGTTTAAAGAAGCGCTGGAGCCGTCGTTTAAAGTGTATCAAGCCCAGATCATAGCTAACGCTAAAATTTTTGCGCAAGAATTAGAAAAATTAGGGTATCGTATAGTCGCTGGCGGGACAGATAATCATTTGTTTATGGTTGATCTCCGTCCTAAAAATATTACCGGGAAAGAAGCCGCGCATGTGCTGGATTTGGTGCGGATTACGGTTAATAAAAATTTGATTCCCTTTGATCCCCAGCCGCCGACAGTAACCAGCGGCATCCGAATAGGAACACCGGCTGTGACCACCCGCGGCATGAAAGAAAAAGAAATGCTGCAAATCGCGCATCTTATGGATCAAGCGATTATAAATCGTAATGATCAAAAAGTGTTGGCGAGCGTCAAAACAGAAGTAGAAAAATTAACGAAACAGTTTCCGATTTATGAAAATCTTAAAAGCGGTATGTAGTATGTGGCATGTCGTATGTAGTGAAAAATAAAAAATCAAATAAAACCTTGCTGGTTTATAGTTTTGCTACATACGACATACTACGAACCACATACTTTACATAATTTAATCTATGAAATGTCCTTCTTGTCATTACAGCGATACAAAAGTCGTGGACTCCCGTTTAGGCGGAGACGGGAACTCAATCCGACGGAGGCGAGAGTGTTTAAAATGCCAGCATCGTTTTACGACTTATGAATATGTGGAACATGTTCCTTTGTTGGTTGTCAAACGGGACGGCCGGCGTCAGCCGTTTGACCGTGAAAAAATTATTTCTGGTTTGATTAAGGCATGTGAAAAGCGGCCGGTGAGTATTGAAAAAATTGAATCCATCACCAATGAAATTGAGCGGTCGATCCAGAAAAGTTATGATCAGGAAGTAAATTCTAAAGATATCGGCGAAATGGTCATGGAACAGTTGATGCTGACCGATGAAGTGGCATATGTCCGTTTCGCGTCCGTGTACCGGCAGTTTAGAGACGTGAATCAATTTATGAAAGAATTAAAAGGCATGATGGACAAAGGAAAAAATGATTAGGGTTGAGCTAAGTAAAATTATTATTGATGAAAAAAGACAGGATCAGGTGATCGTTTTGAAAGAAAAAGACGGCGATCGTCAGTTTCCGATCATCATTGGGTTGATGGAGGCGTCTAGTATTAAGATGGAGCTCGCTAAAGTTAAGTCGCCCCGTCCTTTGGCTCATGATCTATTATACAGTGTGACAGTCGCGTTAGACGCTAAAGTTGAGTCATTAGCTATTGATAAAATGGTGAAAGGTACGTTTTACGCCAAATTAATCTTGATCGCTAAAGATGGTACCCGTAAAGTTATTGATTGCCGACCGTCGGACGGAATTGCTCTCGCGGGCCGTGCCAGCGCGCCGATTTTTGTTTCCGAAGAAGTCATGAAAAACGCGGATATTTATAGAATAGAAGAGTAATAAAACAGTATGTCGTATGTGGTATGTAGAATGTAGTAAAGAAAAGGCGAATGGTAAAAAACAAAAAATAAGTAAATTGGAGAGAATGGCTTCTGACTTGCCTAAATCTAAAACATTTCGTTTTACTGACGTCTGCTTTTCGAGTCTTTATTAATTATTTCTCAACCACATGCGACATGCAACATACTACATACGATTAAATTAGGACAACAAATGTCTCGTCTTACCGATTTCCCATATTTAGTTTCTCTTCGAGAATTATCCATCCAAAAAGGCTGTAAAATTTATTTAGTCGGCGGTTTTGTTCGCGACTTATTTCTAAATCGGTTCAATAATGATTTTGACTTTGCCGTTGAGAAGAATGCTCTTAAGCTAGCTGAAGCGTTTGCCCAAAAAATTAAAGGGGCATACGTGTTGCTTGACGCAGAAAATGTGTGCGGCCGGGTGGTTAAAAAACAAAAAGGGCAGATTTATACTTTTGACTTCGCGCAGTTTCGCGCGCCTACGCTCAAACAAGATATCAGCCACCGGGATTTCGCGATCAATACGCTTTTGATCAACCTGAATGAGTCTGATTTAGAAAAAAATTTTAAAGACTCAGTTGAAGATTATAAAAAAGGGCGAGATGACCTGAAAGCAAAAAAAATCCGGATGGTTTCTTCCAAAGTTTTCCAGGAAGATCCTTTGCGGATCATGCGGGCTTACAGCATTCGGGCCGTTTTAAATTTCAAAATTGATCCGCAAACTTTAAAACAAATTCAAAAAGATCTTAAGCTTCTGCACAGCGTTTCCGCGGAACGTATCCGGGAAGAATTATTCAAAATTCTGGAATCTCCCCGGTCCGCTATCGTGTTGAAGGAAATGGACCGCATGGGATTGTTGAGAGAAGTGATCCCGCAAATACAGGTCATGAGCGGCTGCCGGCAGGGTGGATATCATCATTTGGATGTTTGGAAGCATTCTCTGGAAACTCTTCGCCAATATGAAAAAAATCTAAACAATTTTGCTGGTTTTCCGCTGGAAATATATTTGAAAGAATCAGTCAGCGGGATACATACTAAAAATGGCTTGATCAAGCTGGCATGTTTGTTGCATGATATTGGAAAACCGGATACGCGAAAAAAAGAGGGTGACAGATTTGTGTTTCATGGACATGAACATGTTGGCAAAGGCATTAGCCGGCATGTGGCAAAAATGTTAAAATTATCGACGGAAGAACGGCATTGGCTGGAAGATTTAGTCCTGTTGCATTTGCGTCCTGGATATTTAGCGAATTTTAAAGTTCCCAGTTCTAGAGCGGTATTTCGTTTTATGCGGGACGCGGGTGAAAAAGCTCCGGCAGTAGCGGTTCTGGCTATGGCAGATCAATTAGCGACCGGCGGACCCATGACTACGAAAGAAGCCACAGAGCATCACGCCCAGATCTGCCGGCGTTTGATCAACGGATACTTTAAAAAATTGTCTGAAAAGCCGGTGGTGAAATTAGTTAACGGGAATGATGTCATGAAAGCCTTGAAAATTAAGCCTTCGCCGTTAGTCGGGAAAATTTTGCGGGAAATTGACGAGGCGCAGGCATTGGGAAAAATTACAGATAAAAAAATGGCCTTGGAATTAGCCGTGAAAATATTAAACAAAACTTCTTGAAATGAATTGTCAAACTGCGCGCGGGCTGGGACGGTTTGCATTCAAACCAAATCCCTCGCTCAAACAACCTTGGCGAAGCGAGAGCATGACGAAGCTGGGATCACGACCGAACCGCCAAGGAAACTCGCTCTGGGATTCGGTTTAAACGCAAACCTATTTATTGGGCACGCGATTTTTTAATTTTTTGTGTTTTGAATTGAAGAGGATTAAGGGATATGAAAATAAAAAATTGCGAACTTGAAATCATTAAAGGGGATATCACGAAATTGTTGGTTGACGTGATCGTTAATCCGGCGGCAATGGGGATGGATTGTAATCCCGATGAGCATAAGATTCGCTTGGCTTGCGCGAGCGCATTAACTTCGGCAGATCAATTGAAAGTTTCAACGATTGCCTTTCCCGCTCTCGGCTGCGGTGAAGGTGGCTTTCCTTTGATTGGCGCGGCTAAAATCATGGCTCAGGAGGTATTGAAATTTTTGAAGTTAAATCAGAAAACTTCACTTACTAAAATTCAATTTTGTCTGTATGATGAAGAGGCATATAAAATATTTTTTAACACAGTCACAGGCTATGTGACACATTTTCAGGATACGTTAGGCGATGGGCCGTATGTGACGACAGATATTATTATTGAGATGGACGGCGGGATTGTTTTGATTGAGCGTTCTAATCCACCGTTTGGTTTCGCGCTGCCTGGCGGTTTTGTGGATTATGGTGAAGAATTGGAAACGGCAGCTCGGCGGGAAGCAAAAGAAGAAACGAATTTAGATCTGGAAGACTTGCGTCAATTTCATGTGTACTCAGCGCCGGAACGCGATCCGAGATTCCACACTGTCACTTTAGTTTTTTCCGCGAAAGGCCTTGGTCAGCTTCGAGCGGGTGATGACGCGGCGGCTGCAAAGATAGTAAAATTTGCGGATCTAATGAAATACGAATACGCGTTCGACCATAAAAAGGTGATTAAAGATTATTTGAATTATAGGCAAAGAGGCGACAAATTATAGGTTATAGTTGATGTCATTCCCGCGGAGGCGGGAATCCAGTTTAAAATATTATGAAGAATATTTATGGATCCCCGATAAAGGCTCTCGGGGATGACAATTTTTATTTTTTGACATACTACGGGCCACATATTTGTAGAAACAAATTTATGAATAAAACCACCAATAACGAAAAACAACAGGCTGCCGGGAGTTCCGTCATTGCGGCGTTCGGGTTGACTGCTTTTAAAATTATAGTCGGCTTTATGACCGGAAGTTTAGGGATTATTGCCGAAGCCGCGCATTCGGGGTTAGATTTGGTGTCAGCGGTGATTACAGCTTTCGCCGTAAAAAAATCTGCTGAACCGGCAGATCGGGAACATCCTTATGGTCATGGAAAATTTGAAAATCTCTCCGCGTTCACGGAAACCATTTTACTGTTGTTTACGGCCGGATGGATTATTATCACGGCCATGAAACATATTCTTACGGGGAAAGTTGAAATAGAGGTCACGATATGGTCTTTTTTAGTTATGATCACGTCGATTATAGTTGACGTTAACCGTTCCCGCATGCTTTATCGGGTAGCAAAAAAATATAACAGCCAGGCGTTAGAAGCAGATGCCCTGCATTTTAGTACGGACATTTGGAGCTCGGCAGTGGTTATTTTTGGTTTGTTTTGTGTGTTATTGAGTCAATGGATTAAAGGATGTGAGTTTTTGTATTATGCGGATTCTGTGGCCGCGATCATTATCGGGCTTATTGTCATTCGGATCAGTATGAAATTAGGAAAACAAACCATTGATTCTTTATTGGATGCCGCGCCCAAAGGGCTGGATATCAAGATTAAATCCGTCGTAGAAGTTTTGCCATACGTTAAAAATTGTCATCATATCCGCATCCGTTCTCTTGGGCATCAGTATTTTATAGATTTGCATGTGGTTATGGATGGAAGTATTACTTTGCGTGAAGCCCACTCGTTAACAGAAGGGATTGAGCTGGCCATCCAGGCAATAATCCCTCAAGCCGATGTTACGGTTCATCCTGAACCAAAATAAAATAGCCTCTTCGATTGGCAAAGCCGCCTATATATATGGCATACTTGTCATACTTCTTAAAAAAGTAAAAAGTAAAAATTCAAAGTAAAAGTAAAGCAAATCAGAAATAACATAAACAAAGTTATGTTTAAGAAAAGTATTGTCTATTTTTTAATTTGTATATTTGTATTACAAAATATTGTGATACCGGTGAGGGCTCATGCCCAGGTTTCGTCTGTGTCTGCGAGTGCAAATGTCCCGTTTGTCCCCCCATTGTTAAGCGGCATCATAGTTGATTCGCAGAAACCATTTAAGTTCGATTTCCTGCTTGATACAGGCAATCGAAAATTAAATCAAGAAGAAATGAAGAGCATATCAAATCAACTTATTAAATATTTTCTCGCCGCCTTAACCATTCCTGAAAATAAATTATGGGTCAATTTATCGCCGGCCGAACCAAAAAGAATCGTTGACACTCAATTAGGCCAGACCGCCATGGGCCAGGAAATGCTCGCAGAAGATTTTCTTTTGAAAAAATTAACTGCGTCAGTCCTGTCCCCAGAGAATGAGGCAGGAAGAAAGTTTTGGGATGCTGTTTATGAAAAAATATATGAAAATAGAAGAGAGAAAACAGAAGAAAGACAAGCCACAAAAAATAAAGCAACACCATCAATCGTTTCTAATCTATCAGCTCTCGTCTATCCTCTATCGTCTGATAATTTTGATATTCCCGTCGACATTCTCTCCCGCGTCTGGATCGTTCCATCCGAAGCAGAAATATATCAAAATGGCAATAAGGCCTATGTCGTTAAAGCAAGATTGAAGGTTATGACGGAGAGGGATTATTTAAGGACACAAAGGGACGAAAAAAATAAATTGATTCAAGAAAATATCATTCCTGTCCTCGAAAAAGAAGTCAACGAAGGCGAGCAATTCGCGCCTTTGCGTCAAATTTATTACTCTTACATTCTGGCCATGTGGTACAAAAAAACTTTGCATAACAGCATTGTAGCTAATTACGCGGATAAACAAAAAATTTCAGGAATAGAGAATGGCTCTCCTGCTAACATTCAAAAAATCTACGATCAATATTTAACCGCTTTCCGCAAAGGCACCCAAGGCATTATAAAAGAGGAGTACGACCTCAATTCCCAGCAAATCGTCCCGCGGAAATATCTGACCGGTGGGGTCATATTACAAGGTAAATACAAAGTTAATCCAGACGGTGCCATGTTGCTTAAACCGTATGGTCAAATTTTTCAGGTTGCGGGAAATTTTGAGAATTCTAATCTGACTGATCACGCGATGATTAATAATCTTACCGCGACGAACGATGTTCCCGCTATGTCATTGGATTATTGGAAATTGAAGCAAATGGGATTAAGACAAATTGGCGGCGGTGAGCAGACCCAAGTTGAATCAATGGAGGGCTGGCCCTTTGTGGTGAAATCTTTCTGGCCTTATTTGACGGATCGAGAAAAAAACGTTGCGATTTATGGTTATGATGTCACAGGGAAATCTGCTGGAGGATTAGTGGCTGAATTCGTTTATGTTAAAAATTATTTGAATGAGGTAGAAAAAATTATCATGCGAAAAGCGGAAAGGACTGTTGATGGTGAACTGACTCGTTTAATAAAAGAAAAACATATAAAAGAATCCAAAAAAATATTGGATGAATATTTTGATTTGTTAAGCAATTTAATAAGACGAGGGCTTTTTCCTTGGGACGCAGGGTTCCAACATATAGGTATAATTGAGGGAAAACAAGTGGTAATTGATCCTGGGGTATTTGTAAAAATTAATGATCCCCTGCGGTGGAATAGTCTGGCATTGCAGCTTGAGTCAAGAAAAGAAACATTGGAAGATCAATTTCATAGTCCTGAACTGGCAGATTATTTTCAAACCTTGATTGATGCGAAGGGGTTTACTTTAAATAAAATTGCAGAATCAGTTGGAAAAATATATGGGTTAGACTCCCCGCAAAGCATGCCGGATATCAGTCAGGACATAGCAGAATCGATAACGGCAGCAGATTTGGAAAATGACCGGGCGATGATGGTCAAAAAATCTGTTGAAGCGGCATCCGCTGCCCAGGGCCGTTCTATTCAGGAAATACCACTTATATCGCAAGTCCAGAAGCGTAAGCCGATTCCAGATGACGTTAAAATTTTTGTGTTTGACTGGGATGACACCATCTCGAAAGCTGTCTCTGAAGCTGCCTCTTACATTCAAGCGCCGGTTTTAGCTATGCTGATGACAGGAAAAGAAAATTCCGCGGATTTGACCGCTGAAGAAATCGAACATGGCCGGCAATTTTTTATGAATACTTTAGGCCGCACGGATGAGCAGCGTTATCAAGACGCCATAGCTTTTTCGAGCGGCAAGTCGGAACATTTTCAAATTAAAGAGCTTTTAAAACAATATTATAAAAATCAAGCAGACTTTATTGCTTCGCATTTGGCAGATTGGCGTCGGGAAATGAACAAGCATTTGGTTCCTGGCGTATTGGACTTCATTTTAACTTTACGAGAATATGGTTATAAAATGTATATTTTATCCGCAAACGCTTATTTGAACGAACTCAAAGTCGTTGATGCTTTGGGTATGGGTAGTTATTTTTTTGAACTCAAAAATGTTACTAACGCGGGTGAGAATAATGCGGATTTTTCTAAAGGTGCAGAGCTGGAAAAATTGGCGCTGCGTGAGGAAGTGCGGCCGGACCAAATTGTGATGATTGGCGATGGTTCAAGTGATATGCGGGGCGCGCGGGAAGCCGGAACAATCTCCTTAGCTGTGGCGGAAGAATTCAATAAACAACTATCCATGGCAGAAAAATTTGATCCCCATATCATAATTCCGGATTTTCGTGATGTAGGCACATTAGTAAAAATTTTACAGCTGAAAGCCCAACAACCTCTGGTGGCTGGGGATGAAAAAATAATTTCTTCTTCTGTGGTACTGCCGGAAACAAGAGAGTTGTTTCATTGGCTAAATATTTCTATGGAAAGGACAGACGTTTCCCTGCCTTATCAATTGGTGTTGAGGCCATTTTTTCTTAATAAAAGAAAAACAGATTTTGAAGATGTCATGGCGCCTAAACCAGCAGGGGTTAAAGAAAGATATCTTGCGGCATTGCCAGTCCCGGTACCGCAGCGAATTTCAATAGAAAAATTTTCGACACAAATCAAAGATCCCCAAACCGCAAAAACTGGTATTGAATTGGTTTTACGCCGGGTAAGACAGTTAATCAACGCTGGCCAATGGATTGGCCCGTTTGGCGGTTATGCGAAAATTAAAGAATATGCGGTAAATGTTATTAATGATTCCGCAATGATAGGTGATAATTCAAAGGCCCGGTCATATCTTAAAGCGGCAAGAGGACGGGTTTTGGAATATGATCCGTTTTTGGCGGCATTGATTATCGGTCATGGTGGACCATTGGATTTTGAACGCGATTTGTCAAAGTATTTTAAGTCATTTATAAAAATCAAAGATCATTATAATTTACAGTCTTTTAACTTTGGTGAAGAAGTAGCTATAAAAGAATTTGATCGCTACCAGACTATGTCTATTGATGAATTGGGGAGTGTCGTGAGCGCATCTTTGGGTGCTATAACGCGGTTACAGAATGTTTTAGAATCGGAAGCAAAAAATTTGTCATTGAAAACTTTGAATAAAAACCTTAATGATGATGCTGTAAGAAGGGAAAGATATTTCAAAGAATTACAACGGCGCTATACTTCTTTGTTTGCTAATAAAAATTTTTATGAGGATAATAAAGCCGAGATTGCGGACTATATAAAACAATATTACGTTAATACAACGATTATGATGCGGGCTTTCTGGTCTAAAATAGAAGCAAAGGGTTGGTTAAATGATGATGACCCGGAAGTTAAAGAAGCCTGGCGTGACATCAAAGGTTTCTTTGATAAATGGATTCCAAATTTCGAACATTTGGCTATGTTTCTTGACGAAAATTTTGTCAACACCTGGAAAAAAGAGGGCGTGACTATTGATAACTTAAATAATTGGTTAGATCCCAAAGATCAAATTTGGGATTCCAAAGGGAATAAATATCAGGTAACTTTTCATGGAACGCAGAATAAGCTAGAGGCGTTTTGGCCGGACAAATTAGTCCATTTAGCGATCGAACGGTTGATTTCAAATGGATATCATGCCATTGAAAAAAATGCCGCGGAATTAGATGATCAACTTGAGCATGTTGATTTATATTTAGAACAAAATGAGGAATTGGCACAAAAAGGACAAGTAAAGATTAGTATTGAAAATCCCGGACGCATTTCCTATAAAGTTGTCACCAAAGATCAGATTAGTCCGATTATGGATTGGGAGCTGTTTTGTAAATATGTAATTATGAGCGGGTGGGGATGGCAAATTAATGAAAATGAAGTGCGTTTAGGGCAATGGGATCAAGAACATTTGAAAGCATATTTTGAAAGTAAGGCTGAACAGCTTTTGCCTATTTTGGAACATGCCCAAGAACGAAGCGGGTTAGAACTTGATCCTGAAAAGGGTTTGCCGCAGATTTTGTTGTTAGATCACACCAGATTTAATTATTCCCATGGTATAGGTTTGCCGTTCGCGGTGCGGGTATTTCAACGCATGGGGGGAAAGGTGGAGATAAAAAATACCGAACACGGAAAAATTCCTTACACCCGTTTTGAAATTACCCTGCCTTTATCGCCGGAAAATGTTTTTAATGATCATGCCATGATGGGTAGAGGGCATGATGCGTCATTGGAAGAGATGTATCGTCCAACTCTATGGTCGGAAAAAGAAAGTCAGTTAATCGGCGCGGAAATCGCGGAAGAAACAGGCTGGGTTGAAAGCACCCCTAAAAACGTCTTTATCCCTCCGGATCTAAAAAAGCAATTTTCATGGATGGGTGACAATCCTATTACGGTTTATTCGTCTGCTTTCGCGCGTAACATTAAATGCATGGTAAAAATCGGGTATTTATTTTTTATGGCTGAGGCGGATTATGACGATTTACCTGCTGACATCCAAACTCAGATTAAACACAATGTCATTTGGACTCAAGAATATTTGCCTAAAACATTATTAGATCATCCGCAAGCGTGGGCGACGATTTTAAGTATGATGATGGCTGACTTATCAGCATTTCATACTATCGTTGAAGATCAAGGGGAAGGAATATTATCCGCCGTAGCCTTGAAATTGGGCGTAGCCAAAGCGTTAATTGTGTCCTCACAGGGTGACCAAAAGGCGACAATTAATAAAAATTTGTACGTCAATGGAATAAACGAAGAACAGGTTGAAATAGCGGCCGGAACAATGGCGCGGCCTGAATTTTTAGGGGAATATTTAGATGATAGTTTAGGAAAAGTCATTGTTGTATCCAATGGTGAGGCGCATGGCTCAGAAAAAAGGCAGCAAATTTTTAATTTTATTGAACGGTTTAAGGATGATTTAAATACTAAAGCCGTTATTTTGGGAAGCTATGCTGTTGATGATGAAGGTGCTCAAGCCATGCGTTTTGATCTGAATTTTGCTTTAAGAAAGGGGCTGGTTACAGACAATATTTTTTTCAAAAGTCCGCTGGTGCAGGTTGATAATATGGCCGCTCTTTTTATTCCAGTTCATACGTTAGAAATGCCGGCTGGTCTAGAGTCGAAAAATTTTCCCTATGAACAAGATAAAGCCATGATTTCAGACGGGCAAACGTTGAGTCAAATAAGCGCTTCTTTGGATAAATTAAATTATGTTTATCAGGCCATGATCCAGCGCAAGGCAGATATGTCTAGAGTAAAAGCGGCGGATATTCTGGCTGAGGACATATTGCGGCATGATATTCATAAGGTCGTAGTCGTGGGGACGGGATTGACTTATTTACCGGTTTTGTTATCTTTATCCGGGTTGGAGGTTATTTTTATTGATAATGACGAGGCAAAGAAAGAAGCCATAGATATTTATGTTCATTACTGGGCAGAACAATTTCATGTTAACGTAAATTACCGATCTTACAAAGTGGCATTTGGTAGTTCTGAAGCTGCGGCAGCCTTGAAAGAGGATTTAAATAGATTTGATTTGGTTACTATGGTTGATTTTTCGGGCGAATATCCGGAAAATTGGGCGGGACAAGTTAAAGCGTTGCTGGAAGGCGGCCAAGGTTATGTGGTTTTAGATGCGGCGGATCAAGACTCGAAAATAAGTTCTCGGTTTAACCGGGCTTTTAAAAGAGTTGAAGATATAAATGCGCGGTCTTTTTCCGGTGAATTTTCCGTTTACCCCGGAAGCTTGAATAAACTTTTTTATGTCAGAGATGAGGCGATGATTTCAGATGAGGGAGACAGAAGTCAGGGATTGAATTCGTTCAGCGCTCCTGAGGAAAAATTGGAATTTGTTTATAAAAAAATGATGGCGGAAAACGCTGGTCCAGTCAAAATGAAAGACAAAGCCTATCAACTGTCCAAAGAAATACTACAGCATCATATTCAGAAGGTCGCGGTAGTGGGAAAAGGATTATATTATCTGCCAATTTTTTTAGCTTTATCCGGATTGGAAGTTGTTTTTATAGACATGGATGCTTCGGTTAAAAATAATATGGATGCTTATATCAAATATTGCGAGGAAATATTTGGAGTTAGCGCGTTGAACTATCGGTCATATCAATTGGAATTTGGGAGCAGGGAAGGCGGGGTGGCATTGCGCGGTGAAATGAATAAATTTGATTTGGTTACTATGGTTGATTTAGTCGGCGGCATCCCTCACGGCGTTGCTGGTTGGGCGGAACAAACCAAGGCATTATTAAAAAATGGGAAGGGTTACGCGGTTTTAGATGTCGCGGAATTTTCGAATGAAAAAGCTCAATTAGAGTCTCGCTTTGCGGAGGTTTTTCCAAAATTGGCAAAAATATCCGGCGCTTATCAGGGAGAATATCTGACATTTCCCAGAAGTACAAATGTCCTTTTTTCCACCGGAGATGAAGAAGTAAACCCGGCTCAGGAGCGGGCTCCCGGCGGGATTGATTTTAATTCACAGTATTTAAATTTAAAAACCCGCGGCCAATCCGTGGATTTGAGTGTTGACCCCGCTCAACTGCAGCAAATTAATATTGAAGGTTTAATACCGGTCATCACTTCTATTGCCCTGGTCCCAAATCTTTCAGAAGTCCTTCGTTAGTTAAATAATGGCTAAAATCTTTAATTGCGCTAATTGATTGGCTTAATTATGGCTAATTAAGTTGACAGGTTGGCTTAATTATGGCAAAATTATCCTGGATTATATGAAAGGAAATTATGTTTATTCAACGTGCCATAGCTGATTCTATTGAAAAACGGATTTTCCAAGATAATAAAATTATTATTCTTTATGGGCCCCGTCAATCAGGAAAAACAACGCTGGTTAAAAAAATTCTTGAGAATTTTTCTCATTTGAAAATTTTATCAATCAGCGGTGATGAATTAAAATATACAAATATTTTGTCTTCCCAGGATTTCGATAAACTAAAATTATTGGTAACCGGTTATGACCTTCTTTTCCTCGATGAAGCTCAGCGGATACCCAACATCGGCATTAACCTAAAAATTCTTCACGATAATTTGCCTGATTTAAAAATTATTGCCACTGGCTCGTCTTCGTTTGATTTGGCTAATAAAATTAAAGAGCCGTTAACCGGTAGGACTTGGACGTACACGTTATTTCCGATTTCAGTTCAAGAGCTGGCAGTTAAAAACAATTCTTTTGAAATTGACCAACTTAAAGAACAACTTTTGGTTTTTGGATCCTATCCCAATATTTTTTCTATTGAAAATATTAACAATAAAAAGCAATATTTGATAGAACTCGCGACTTCATATCTTTATAAAGATGTCTTAGAATTCGCGGCGATTAAACACGCTAGTAAAATTCACGATCTTTTAAAACTGCTGGCTTTTCAAATAGGATCAGAAGTGTCTATCACTGAACTCGCCCTGAATTTAGGCATCAATAAAGATACCGTTAATACATATATTGATTTACTTGAGAAAGCTTTTGTGGTGTTTCGTTTATCCGGATTCAGCCGCAACTTGCGTAAAGAAATTACTAAAATGGATAAAATTTATTTTTATGATCTTGGCGTGCGAAATATTATCATTGAAAATCTAAATTTTTTAGACAGCCGCGACGATGTCGGTAAATTATGGGAAAATTTTTTGATGATTGAACGGAAAAAACATTCCATTTACAATCAAATATTTTCTGGCCAGTATTTTTGGCGTACCTATTCGGGAAGTGAGTTAGACTATATTGAAGAACGGGATGGTAAATTATTCGGATATGAATTTAAATATTCGTTTAAAAAACATTCGAAAGCCCCTGCGGCTTGGATCAAAACTTATCCGGAAAGTTCGTTTGAGTGTGTTGATCAAAATAATTGGCAAAAATTTGTGATTTAATTCAAAGTATTATTTAAAATTAAAGTTAATTTATTATATTGCGGTCAGTTTACTTTTCGATACCATGTTACCCGGTATCCATTTAAAATAAGAGGAGAGAGCATGCCACAAGATTTAGGAAAAACTTCTTTGGGGCTGGACCCCAAAATGGTTGCGGTCATGGGATACAGCGTCGGATGGGTGACGGGTATAGTTTTTTATCTTTTGGAATCAGAGAACAAATACGTCAGATTTCACGCGGCGCAATCGATGGTCGTGTTCGGGGTTTTTAATATTCTGATATATTTGCCTTTTGTGGGTTTGTTGGTGGGAGCGGCTGGAGTTGTGGTGTGGATTTTGCTTATGGTGAAAGCTTACCAAGGGGTGTACTATAAACTGCCGTTTGCGGGGGATATGGCAGAGAAATATAAATAATAGATAAGCGTCGTAGGGGCGATCTCCCGATCGCCCGTTAATAAATTTTTTATTTTTGGCTTTTGTTTTTAAAATTAATTTATTGAAAAAAGCGATAATTTTGTGACGGGCGATCGGGCGATCTCCCCTACGAACGAAAAAAAATATATAAGGACCAGTTTATGTATTTTAAATTTTTAATTTTTTTTTGTGCCGGCTTATTGAATGTCGGACATACGTTCGCTTCGGATGAAAGCCGTTTATATAATCCGGTGTCCGTGCCGTATTTTCGGGTATTGGCTCAAGTCCGGGAATCCGAAAGGAAATTGGTTTTTTCTCCTTCCGCGGATTCTTTATTTGATGTTTTAACTCAAGTGGATGGGTTGCAAAAAGAATTTTTAAAAATTCATTCTAAAGCGGAAGAAGTGGTTGATCCTTCCTTGTTGGAAAAATTAAATCAGGGAATTATTCGGTTTCAGCAGGATTTAACCAATAACAAAAATATTATTGAGCAAAATAGTGAGCTGGCCCAGGCCCAGGCTAACGCGTTCGCGAGAATATTGGTAGAGTTGAAACAATGGCGCAAAGATGTTAAAGGCCGTGCGGAGCAAGTGATCGCTTCATCAAGGAAATCCGGCGGGGATATGGATCCGGTGGCGTTATGGGTTAACCGGACAAATGTTTTAAATCTTTTGGTTGAATCTGTACAGGAAATTCAGATCGGAGCGGGTAAAGCATTTTCGAGTGAACAGAAAAAAAATTCGGAAGTTAAAGTCCATTTGGACCAGGTGGTTGAAACTATTAAAGTATTAAGCGTTAACTTTGATCAACCTGAAGACTTGAAACGTGTTGAAAAAATTAAGTACGCGTTTAATGAATTTGACCGGGCGACTGTTCAATATTTAGCTTCATCTCAAAAATTTCAGGAAAAACTCAGCGGCACCTGGGATAGTCTCAATGATTTGGAACGGTTGAGCGCTGTCGTATTTTCGTCGAAAAAGATCAATGCCTCAGCCGTTGGACCCAACAGTTCCGGCCTTTTGATGACATTATTTATTCCGCTAGCCGTTGGCATCGCGATTATTTTGATTGTCATGGCCATTGTCATTAAACCCATGCGTAAAATAGAGCAAATGATAAAAAACACATCTATTTCTCCTGCTGTGAAAGTAGAATCGTTGGAGAGATCATCCCCTGCGGTTTTGGCAGCGGAAGGACATTTTCCGACGCCAGAACAGATTAAGATGGTTGAACAGCCTAAATTCGCGCCTATCCGTGGTTTGCCGCCAGCGGCTAAAAATCAGATTAAGGCCCTTAAAGAAATTGTTTTTCAGGCGAATTTGTTTCCGTTAAGCAAAGTGGTTGATAACGCGCGATTAGGAATATATGGAACTGCTTTGGAGAAAGAAGCTCAGGGATTATGCCTGTCAGCGAAAAAATTAACTCAATTAGAACATCAGGCAGAACAAGGGATCTATGCTGAAACGGAATATTTGAAAAAAGGCGAAGATTATTCTGTTCAGACCCGTGAAGTTTTTGAAGGAATAGTTATTTTAGCCCAAGCGATAAGGGAAAGTTTTGACCGTTTAGTCAAAGGGGTTAAAGAACAAAGTCATGGCGGGGAGGAAAAATTTCCCTCATCAGAAAATTTAGAGAGAGCCATCGGACAATTCTATGAACAGAGGCGATGACGCAAAATTGATTTGTGATATAGCCGAACTTACTGCCTTATTTTCCGACGCGCAGAGTTTAGAAACATTGTTTGAACGGACAGTCAAGATGATCGCGCAGCATATGCATTCGGAAGTCTGTTCGATTTATTTGTTCTCTGACGCGGAGCAGGAATTAATTTTAAAAGCGAATACGGGGTTAAACCCGGATTTGATCGGCAAGGTGCGCATGAAGCTGGGGGAAGGATTAACCGGTTTGGCGTTGAAAGATTTTACTCCCGTCTGCGAACGTCAGGCCAGCAAGAACCCCAATTTTAAATTTTTTGTCGGCCTGGGAGAAGAGTTGTTTGAATCGTTTTTAGCTGTACCTATCGCCCGCGGCCGCGTGCGGATTGGCGTATTGGTGGTTCAAAATAAACAAAGTCATTATTTTACTGAGCGGGATATTACGGTTTTAAAAGCGATCAGTTCTCAATTAGGGAATACCATTGAGATGGTACGGCTGATTATGGCTGTAGATGAGCCGGAGGCCCAGTCTCAGGCTTTGGAACAAAAACCAGAATTAAAATTTGTAAAAGGGAAAGTCGGGTCTAAAGGTTTTGGGTATGCACCAGTTTTTGTTTTAGATGTAAAGCAAAGTTTATGGGACCGGTATCGGACTTATTTTGATAAGGTGTATACACGGGAAGATGTTTTGACTGCGGTGAAGACGACTGAGGATCAGTTGCGGCACATGCAAAAACAGGTTGAAGTGGCGCTGTTCGATGTGGCGTCTTTGATTTTTTCCGCGCAGATTTTAATGCTTAAAGATCAGGTATTTATTAACGCGATCACGGAGCGGGTTAAGCAGGGCGCTCCAGCGGTCCGCGCGATTATTGATGTTCTCAATGATTATGTTAAAAAATTCGAGGCTGTTCCGAACGCGTATTTACGGGAAAAAAGCCGGGATGTGATTGATATTGGCCGGCGCTTTTTGAATAATTTAGTAGGGGTTGATAAAAAAGAAAATGATTTTCATGATCGGATTGTGGTCGCGGATGAGCTTTATCCGTCGGATATTCTAAAGCTGTATTCGCAAAAAGTTCAGGGCGTTGTGGTTTTACATGGCGGGGAAACCGCGCATGTTTCGATTCTCGCACAGTCCCTGCAGATTCCTCTGATTATCGCGGATGTCAGAGATTTATTGAGATTAAACAGGGATGACCGGATTTTGCTTGACGCGGAACAAGGAAATATTTACGTTAATCCTTCTGAAGAAGTTGTGGGGAATTTTAAGGCCAAGATGCGGCTGGAAGATGAGCTTAAAACTGTAAAAAATTTATTAGTGGATCAGGTGAGCACGTCTGACGGAATACAGATTCATTTGATGGCGAATATTAATTTGTTGGGAGAAGTTCCCCGTGCCTTAGAATTTAAAGCGGAAGGCGTGGGATTGTACCGTACCGAATTTCCGTTTATCGTTAGAAGTGATTTTCCGTCGGAAGAAGAACAATATGTGATCTACCGTAAACTCGTTGAACAGATGCAGGGTAAAGAAATTACGTTCCGTACTCTGGACATAGGGGGAGATAAAGTATTGTCGTATTTTGATGATCATCAGAAGGAAAAAAATCCTTATCTGGGTTTGCGGTCAATCCGTTTTTCTTTACGCCATAAAGATATTTTTAATCAGCAGATCCGGGCTATTTTACGGGCTGGAGTTAACGGAAATGTCCGGATCATGTTTCCTATGGTGGGATCTTTGGATGAATTCATGGATGCGAAACAGCTTGTTTTAGACGGTATTCATTCGTTTAAAGCGGCCCATATTCCGCATAATGCGGCGCCGCGGATTGGGATGATGGTAGAAATACCGTCGGTGATCAGCATTATAGATGATTTCGTGAAAGTCGCGGATTTTTTAAGTATTGGCACGAATGATTTTATTCAGTACATGCTCGCGGTAGACCGTTCAAATGAAAAAGTCGCGGATCTATATATTCCTTATCATCCGGCAGTGTTGCGTGGGTTCCAAACTATTGTCGTAGCGGCACAGAAACAGCATAAGGATGTTTCGGTGTGCGGGGATATGGCACATGATCCGCGGTTCGTCCCATTTTTTATCGGCATAGGAGTAAGAAAATTAAGTATTAATCCCAACAACATGTACAAAATTCAACAAGCGGTTAAAAATGTTTCGTTAAAAGGCGCGGAACTTTTTGCGCAGGAAGTTTTAGCATTAAGCCGTATTGATGATTTGGCTAAAAAATTTGGAGAAAGGATCGCATGATCATGCAACACCTGGAGTACATTGTCATGGATGTGGAGACGACCGGACTTTATCCGGATAAGGGAGATCGGATTCTGGAGATAGCGGCAATCAAATGGACGAATGGCAAGATTAAGGGTGAATTTCATTCGATGATCAATCCGCAGCGGCCATTGTCTTTTGAAGCCCAGCGGATTAATCATATTACCGACGACATGATTAAAGGCGCGCCCGTATCGAGTGAAATTTTACCGCAATTAATTGAATTTGTGGGCGGGGGATGTGTGGTCGGGCATAATATTAAATTTGATCTTAATTTTATTTGTTACGAATTATCAAAGTGTTCACGGAAACTTAGGGATGAGACGCCGTCACTGGATACTTTAAAAATGGCGAGATATCTGATGCCGCATTTAAAAACATTTAAGCTTTCTGTATTGGCACAATATTTTGGAATTCCTCTCGGAGAAACCCACCGGGCTTTGGCGGACGTAAAATTAACCGCGGATTTGTTTGGCCGGCTGGCAGAGATCGCGGGGGAGCAAAATATTTCAACGGCGAGCGAATTTGTAAAATTATTTGGCGTGGATAAACCTAAATTCGCTATGCAGTGTGTGGAACAGGGGAGCTTGTTTTAAAAGAGGTAAACGGGGTAAAGGTGATAAAGGTAGTAAAGGAACAAGCGATTGGTTAAAAAATTGTTGACCAAAAACCAACAACTAAAAACCATCAACCAATAAACAATTTATTTATGAATTTAATTCTGTTATTTGATGATGATTTTATTTCTGACCGGCGAGTCAGGTTGACGGGTAGACGACATCGGCATATTTATGAAATCCATAAGCCAGTTTTGGGTGAGACCTTAAAAGTCGGATTGTTGAATGGGAAAATGGGACAGGGTGTTGTAACCGGTATTTCTGATGAGACTGTGGACATGGCGGTTGTGTTAGACTATGATCCTCCCCAGCCATTGGAGGCCACTCTTATGATCGCCATGCATCGGCCGATTGTACTGAAAAGAGTTTTGTACACAGCGGCGATGATGGGTGTGAAAAAAATCATTGTGTTTCATTCATACCGGGTGGAAAAAAGTTTTTGGAATAGTTCATTGTTGAAAAATGAAGAATGGAAAGACCAGCTGATTTTGGGATTAGAACAAGCGTGCGATACCGTGATGCCGGAAGTGATTTTTCAAAGAAAATTCAAGCCATTTTTTGAAGATGAGGTTCCCTCCTTAATCCGCGGCACAACAGCTTTAGTCGCGCATCCGGGCGGAAAATTATTTTGTCCTTCGACGTTATCCGTTCCTTTGACCATAGCTGTGGGACCGGAAGGTGGTTTTATTGACTATGAAGTTGACCTGTTAAAAAAAATTGGTTTTATGCCGATAGGACTGGGGCCGAGGATTTTGCGGGTTGAAACAGCTGTACCGGTGCTACTAGGAGGAATTTTATGTGGGAATTTTATTGGTCATTAGCGTATATCGCGGTATTTGTGGTTTGTATTACATCCAGGATGGAACGCGGCCTAAAATTGTTTTCATTGTTGGTCATATCATTAACTTTGCTGTGGATCCAGCACCCGGTGTGGCTGGCACGGGCAATTTATCATGTTAAAATGTTTTTCTGTTCTAAAGGGCTCTGTCATTAAAATAAATATTGGTATTCATGGATCCCCGATTTAAGCGTTCGGGGATGACACGTTTAATTTATTTTTACATTGTCACACTGTTACGTTGTTACAGTTAAAAAGGATAAAAGAATGCCAAAGAAAAGTGATAGTGGTTCTGGTTTTAAATTGTTTATAATGGGGGTGGTTTTGTTTGTTGGGGGGTATTATTTGGGCGTTTACCGGCAACCGGTATTTACTAAATTTAAAGAAGTTGTACCGCCGTTAGTGAAAAAAGCGGAGATCAAAGTGCGGGGAATGTTTGGAATAGAAAAAGATAAAGAGGCGAAAGGCAATAGGCAATAGCCGTCATTGATGAAAGGATTTTTTAATGAGAAAATTTTTAATTTTGATCACTTTGGTTTTCACGGGTTTTGTGCTGAGTGCTGCGGCTAATGAGCTTTCGGATATTGAGATGGCCGTGTTGGCAAAAGATTGGAAGCGGGTGGTGCAACTAACGGATAATGTCAGATCTTGCCCTACGGACGCTTCCCGCCAGGCACGGTTATTGTATTGGCAGGCTTTAAGCGCGATGGAAAACCGTAGTTTTACTAAAGCCCGTTCAATTATTGATGAAAACATTAAAAATCAAAAAGTCGATCAACGCTGGCGCGAACGGTTTTATCTTCTACGCATTGACGCGTATTATTTAGATGAGAAATACGATCAGGCTCTTGTGTCTGCGCAGGATTTTTTAAAGGTGAACCCTAAATCGGATTTTTTGTCTTTGGGATATTTAAAATTGGCGCGCGCCCATTTAAAATTAGCGCATTGGGTTGAAGCTCGGCAATATTTGAATAAAACAATTTCGGAGTTTCCTGGCAGTATGGACAGTCAAACGGCTCGACAATTATTGGAAGAAAAAGATTATTTTTCTGTGCAGATAGGTTCATTCGGAGAAAGAGACAAGGCTTCGCAATTGGTTTCTGCCATGAAAGAAGAAGGCGAGTATGCTTATATAATTGAGAAAGCGGATAAAATTGGGAAAAAATTGTACCGAGTGCGAGTGGGTCGGCTGGGGTCTATCATTGAGGCGCAGGCTTTGAAGGATAAATTATCAAAAAAGGGTTATCCAACTAATATTTTTCCGTAAAAATAGGTGATAGGTGATAGCTGATAGGGAAAAGCGAATTGTTTTTATAGTCGGTCCGACAGGCGTGGGGAAATCGGCTGTGGCTATTGATTTGGCACAACAGATCAATGGCTCAATTATTTCCTGCGATGCCATGCAAGTTTATGATCATATCCGGATTGCGAGTAACCGTCCCAGTCCGATTGAGGAACAAAGCATTAAGCACCATTTAACTGGGTGTGTCCCCATTGAAGCGGATTTTGATGTGTCGCGCTTCTACAAGTTAGCTCTAGGCGCGATCGAAGAAATTAGGGAAGCAAAAAAAATCCCTGTTGTGTGCGGAGGCAGCGGCATGTACGCGCAGATTTTATTGGATGGCATTTTTGAAGAATCTGGCAAAGATGACGTCTTGCGTCAGGAACTTTTTGGCCTGGCGCAGGAAAAAGGACTGGATGCGTTATATCAAATGCTGGTTGAAAAAGATCCAGATGCGGCTAAAAAAATTCATCCGCATGATCTGAAGCGCATTGTCCGAGGCCTGGAAGTGGGTATTAAAGAAAAAAAACCGATTTCTCAGCTTCAGAAACAGCGTTCAGGATTGTGGGATCAATATGCGATAAAAATTTTTGGTTTAAGAATGGAGAGGGAAGCTTTGTATGACCGGATTAATAGGCGGGTTGATCAAATGCTGAAGGACGGTTTGGTAGAAGAAATTTCCGCGCTAAAAAATATTTCGTTAAGTTCGACGGCTGAAAAAATTATTGGAGTTCAAGAAATTCGGAAATATTTATCCGGGCAATGTTCTTTAGAACAGGCAGCTGAGGAAATGAAGCAAAATACCCGGCGTTACGCTAAACGACAAATGACGTGGTTTAGAAAAGAAAAACGCATCGAATGGATTGACTTAGAAAATAATTATAATGTGGAAAAAGTTGGCGAAAAAATATACGCAGCATGGGAACTAGTCCTTTGATGTTTTAATTTAGTTAAGTAACCGAGTAACAGAGTAACCGAGTGACAGAGCAAAACGATTTATGAGAATAAAAATGGTGATTTACTTATAAAAAATGATTGAGTGAAAAAGCGAAAAAGATAAATTAAACGAGAATGAAAAGATGTAATAAATTTAAAGGTGTTTAAGTTTTGGGATAATATTTTTGTTTATTAGTATTTGGATAATAGTTTACCGACATTTATTTTTACGTTTTTCTTTTTCGCTCTGTTACTCGGTTACTCGGTTACTTAAAAGGGGAGCACCTATGGATGATTTGTTGAATTTGAAAGGTTCGAAACAGCGGGTTATTGTTGTTGCCATAGATTTTAAGCGGGAGAAAAGGATATGGCAGCCGCAGGAAATTTTGGAAGAAATGAAAGCTTTGGTTGAGGCTTGTGAGTGTGAGGTGGTGGGTGAATTTATTTGTAAGGTGGACAAGCCTTCTTCTAATAATTTAATTGGTAAAGGTAAAGCGGAAGAAATAAAATTTTTGTGTGATTCGACTGATGGCGTGGATATCATTATTTTTAGTGAAGATATAAAAGGAAGTCAACAGCGGAATCTGGAAGAGTTTATCGGTAAATCTGTCATTGACCGCACGCGGCTGATCCTGGATATTTTCGCGCGCCGAGCGACGACGCGGGAAGGAAAAACTCAAGTGGAGCTGGCTCAGCTTCAATATTTGATGCCGCGTTTAGTCGGCCATGGTGTGGAAATGTCCCGCTTAGGCGGAGGAATCGGCACCTTGGGGCCAGGCGAAACGAAATTGGAAATTGACCGCCGCAGGATCAGTCAGCGCATTGATAAATTGAAGCGCGAATTGAAGGAATTGGTCGCGAACCGCAGTATCACTCGTATTCGCCGGAAAGATAATAAAGTTCCGCTGATCGCTTTAGTCGGTTATACCAACGCGGGTAAGTCAACATTGATGAATCGTTTGACGGGCGCAGGACAAAGCACTCAAGACGGGTTATTTACGACGCTCGCGTCAGTATCCCGCCAATGGTTGTTACCCAACAATCAAAAAACTATTCTTTCAGACACCATCGGTTTTATGCACGACTTGCCTCACCATTTGATTGAATCATTTAAGGCGACTTTAGAAGAAGTGCAACAGGCTGATCTTTTACTGCATATGGTTGATTTAAGTAATCCCAATTTTAAACATATGTACGAGGCAGTAATTGAGGTGCTGGTTCAATTAAATGCTAATGATAAATCCACTATTGTGGTCTTTAATAAAATTGATCAATTACCTGAGCGGTTTAATTTGAAGGACTTAGGAACGAGTTTTGAAAAAGCAATAATGATCTCAGCCAAGACCGGGGAAAATGTGGACAGTTTAATCAACATGGTCTCACAAATTTTAGCCAAAACCCGCATCGAAGTAAGCGCTTTAATCCCTTTAAATCGTGCTGATCTGATAGGCTGGCTTCATGAGAATTCCGACGTGATCACTAAAGAATATAGGGAAGATGGCTGCCATGTCGTATGCCGGATTCCTGAACCAAAAATCGGCCATGTAAAGGAATATATTATTGATAATCCATTATTAGACAAGGATTTGGAATCGTATTAAGTGTGTTGTAAGCGGTTTCTCAAAAATGGAAAAATCTATTGTCTTTTACCCTGTTTATGGGGGATACTTTAATTAGGATAAGGTTGTCTTTTAATAAGGAGGAGCTATGAAAAAAGGTATGATGAGGGCGATGTTCATTCTAGGGTTAGGAGTTGCTTTTTTATATTCGGCCTCTTTCGCGTATGCTGATGGAGGGTCATTCACACTATTTTCAACCGTACCATCGGCCATGGCGTCATACGATCAAATTAAAATAGTGCCAGCTGTTCATCCGATAGGAACAGACTGTACTAGTGATGGTGTAGGGACTATTTATACAGATTCTAATGGAAATTTATTAAAATGCGGATCAGCAAAAAAAATTGAGGATATTGATAATGTCTGGACATTTGATTCCGCAAGTCAATTAGTGAATTTGAAATCAGGAGTTCTCAATTATAAGCTGGGGATTGGGACATCTTCTCCTGGAGCCATACTCGATATTTATAAAAACTCTGCCGGATATTCTGCGCCGATGTTGTTAGTCAATAATCCTGCAGTGGGAGCAGTTCCGCGTTTACGCTTACAGAGTGCGGATGGCACCGGAGTTAATAAATATGCGGATATTTTTTGGTCAGCAGGTGATTATTCTTTAAATTTGTCCAACCATGATACTTTTGGTAATTCTGGCATCAATTTTTTAACCTCTGCTGGGCAAAAGATGGTTATTCATAATGACGGCAATGTTGGAATTGGAACGACCGCGCCAACTCAAACTTTAAATGTGTTAAATGCTAGTTTTATTCAAGGAGAATTTTCAAGTTCAACAAGTTCTGGTGGGATAAAATTAACTCCATACGCAGGAGGGCACAGCTGGGAATTTCAAGCTATTGCCAGTGATAGTTCGCCTGCGAATTCACTCATTGTTTATGACCGAGGTGCAGCGGCGTATAGAATGATGATTAATAGTTCGGGGAATGTTGGTATCGGGACAACTGCTCCAAGGGGGGGGTTTGATTTGGCAGGAACAGGGGATGTTTATCTGGCTAATAATACAGTAGCTGGACCTGCAGCCGTACAAAGTATTTATCTTCCTGGTCATATTTATATAGCTCCCTTAAATAATTCGTCAAATGTTTCTTATTTGCAGGCCAGACGGTCAGATAATAGTGGAAGTACAGAATTACAGGTACGGACATATAATGCGGGTACTTTAGTTGATGCTATGAGAATTAGTAGTTTAGGTAATGTCGGCATTGGAACGACTATGCCTCAGAATCAATTACATATCCATAATCCTAATTCGGCAGGCTTGCGTCTGAGCGGTCTTAATAATAATAGCGGTTCTAATTATAACGGAATAATATTCGCTAATAGTGAGACAAGCATTAATAATGCTTGGCTTTTAAATCAAATTTCTTGTGTAGGCGGTAATGCGGTGGATAAACAACATATAGATGGCGGGTTTGTTTTTCAAAAGTGGGCGAATGCCTCGGGCAACCCTGTTGCCAACACATTATTGTTGGATAATTTAGGTAATATAGGAATGAGGATGGGAGAAGGTGGGCCTAATTATCCTGATACAAATTTTCATATTAACATGATAAGAGATTATACAGGTATTACTTTATCTAACGCTAATAACCCATATGGTGTGGCTGGGGCTTCAAATTTTCAATCTGGTATACGTTTTAAAGCGTACGAACCGGCTACCTTTGGGTACTGGATGGGAAGAACTGGTTATGATTTTCAGTTTGGATATGAATCAACCAATCAACTGACGACTCCCAATATTGCCGCAGCACCGATTATGTCGTTTAAGCATAACAATGGTAGCGGAGTTTGGGATGTGGTGGGGATAGGAACGCTTGCGCCTTTTGGTCCTTATAAATTGTACGTGCAGGGGAACATAAACGCGCAAGGGGCTTTTTATTCGTGGGGAGGTTGGGTTGCATCGGATATGCGTTTGAAAAAGGATGTTCAAACTGTTCCTAATGCGTTACAACGGGTGACACAATTGCGCGGGGTGAATTATAAATGGATTGATGAAGCCCGGGGTAAAGAAACACAAATGGGCGTGATCGCTCAGGAAGTGGAAAAAGTTTTTCCTGAAGTGGTGCAGACCGATGCCCAAGGGTTTAAATCTGTAGCTTATCAGAATATGGTTGGTGCATTGATTGAAGCCGTCAAAGAATTAAATGTTAAAGTGGATAAATTGAGCAAAGAAAACGAGGAGCTCAAAAAGAAAATGGTTAAGTAGTTTTTAATATGGGCCGCCTTCTTGTGTTCGGAGTATACCAGAGCAGGAAGGCGGTTCTGTTTTATGGAATATAATGTGACAATTTAACAATGTGACAGTGTGACAATGTGACAACGAAAAAACTAAGGCTTGAAAAACAACCGAAACCAAACTAAAAATTGATAACTAAAATTTTAAATTCATGGTAAAATTTTTTTAATGAAACGAACAGTTTTAATTTCAGTTTTATTCTTATCCTTATCCTTGAGCTCCTCAGTCTTTGCTATTGAAGACGGGATTTATAAAAAATTATATCCTACCGGCGAAGTGCAAGCCAGATATCATTACAGCCAGGGAGTATTGCACGGACATTTTAATACATATTATAAAAGCGGGCGGTTAGAGAGCGAGGGGACTTTCCAAAGCGGGGTTATGCAGGCAAGAGCTCGGATCTATTATCCCAGCGGGTACTTGAAATTTGACGGATATTATAAAGATGGTTTACTTGACGGGAAAGCATTGTTATATTATCCGGCCAAGACCGTTAAAATGGAAATGGTTTACGTTAAGGGCCGGTTGAATGGCAAAGCCCTTGAATATCGGGAAGATGGTTCTTTGGAGTATGAGCGGCATTATGTTGATGGGCAGGAACAAGGGGTTGTAAAGTATTTTTCTTCAGAAGGGCATTTGATTCGCCAAGCTCAATTTGTTAATGGAGTTCAAAAAGGCATTGTGCGTGAATATAATTTGGATGGCCGATTGAAACGGGCTTATGAAGCCATGGATGGAGTGCCGCGCGGAGCAGTAAAAGAATATAGTTTTGATGGGGTGACGAAAAGCGCGAATATGAATCAGGGCAAATTGATTGATGGCCCAGTCAAAGAATATTATGAAAACGGCGCGGTGTCGCGGGCGGCACAGATTAAAGATGGAGAGCGCAACGGGTCATATGAAGAATTTTATCGTTCTGGGCATTTGATGGTAAAGGGATTTTTAAAACAAGATAAACGGGACGGGATTTTCACGTCTTATTATGAAGATGGAAAAGTAAAAAATAAAACGCAATTTGAAATGGGGAAGAAAATTATCAGTAAGAATTATGATGAATCAGGAAAGTTGATATTTAAATAATGTTGATTGTTATTTTAGTCATAATAGCGGTGATATCCATTGTCGGATTGCTCGTGGTCAGCGTACCAAGCCTGGGTGACAAAAAAAACCGTATGGTTTTTTTGAATGAAATGGCTGAGCTTTTGGATGGCCAGCTGAAGCCGTGGGAAGAGAGGGAAGGAGCGTTTCGGATTTTTTTTAAGTTTCAGGATCGGGATTTTATTTTGGAAGATATTTTAGAGCATGGGTTGAAAATAGATGTGAATCGTGCTTATGTTCGTTTGGCTGTCGAGGGTAGCTTTTTGATGACTTTCGCGGAAATGGAAAAAGCCAGAATTATCCGTCAGGAAAAACCGGAATCTGTTCCAGCTCTTCATGCCATGTTAAGAAAAATCGAAGTGGTAGCGACTTTGCCTGGGGAGCTGGCAGGTTTGGAAATTCACACAAATGATCATTTTATCGTTAATCAATTATTAAAAGAAAAAAAATTTCTTAAAATTCTATCCCAATTAAAAAATAAAGATACCCGCGGTATCGTTTCTATGCCGGTCAGGTTTTACGAAGGATTTTTATCTTTGGATATTTATGCCAAAGGCCCCCGCCAGCCGAATTTATTAACTTTTTATACCCGCCCTCATGAGATCAACAAGTATTTTGCCATCATGATTGAGTTGGCCAATATTGCTCAAGTAATTTCCAAAAAGTATGAATAGAAATTTTATTGACAAGACGGATTTTCTTATTATAATTCTTTTTTAGCAAACTAGTGTAAGGAGTGCTAATATGCCCTAATTCCGGATTAGAAGTATGAATTAGGGCAGTAGGTCGGGCGTGGTATGTAGTATGTAGAAAAAACGAATGATTTAAAAAAATAACAATCAAAAATTCTCAATACTAATATAAGATTTTCATTTACGTTTTTTGATTTTGCATTTATTTAATTTTTACGATTTTTTTGCCACATGTTATATGCTACATACTACATGTTATAAAGGATTATATTGTGGTTACGAAAAAAGAAGAAATACAAGTAAGAAAAGACCGGGTGCTGGGCGTTACTGTGGAAGAATATATCCATAGTGTGACACCGGTGAGTTCATCTTATATTACGGAACATCACTTCTTTGATTTGAGCTCTGCTACGATCCGTAATATTTTGGCGGAATTGGAAGAGGATGGCTTTTTAACCCATCCCCACACTTCAGCCGGCCGTGTTCCAACGCAAAAAGGTTATCGCTATTACGTGGATTATTTAATGGATCAAATCCAGATTTTGGAGAATGAAAAAGCGGAAATTAAAGCTCAATATGAAGCGCAAACCCAAGAACTGGAAGATCTTTTAGACCAGACCTCAAAAATTTTATCGGATTCAACGCATTATACCAGTATTGTTTCTGTGGATGGCTGGGATCGAAAGTTGTACTGCTGCGGAACGAATTTTGTGGTACAGTATCCGGAATATCAAGACCTGAAAAAGATCCAGGATATCCTTTATGCTTTAGATGAAAAAGAAAAATTATTGAAGGTTATTAACCGTGAATTGTTGAAACGGATTAATGTTTTTATCGGTTCGGAAATTAAATTAAAAGAAGTTGAGTCGTGTTCTATGGTGGTTACGCAATATAAAACCCATCATGGAACCAGCGGCCGTATTGCCGTGCTGGGGCCGACGCGCATGGATTATGAGCGGGTGGTGTCGACGCTAAATTATGTGACTAATTTGCTTGAAGAATGTTATTAAACCCTGAACCACGTTGGGTTCAGGGCCATAAACCCCACGTGGTTTATGGGAAAAAAAGATCGATGCAAAAGTATGCAAGAAAAAGAGAATAGTCCGGAAGAGAAGCCGGAAGCTGTAGAGGCTATGGTGACGATTAAGCAGGCAGAGCTGGAGGCTTTAAAGGCTCAGTTGGCTGAGTGTCAAAACGGGACTTTGCGTTTATACGCTGATTTTGAGAATACTCGTAAACGCATGGAGCGGGATAAGCAGGAATTTGTTAAATACGCGAATGAAAAAGTGATTGTGGAATTTTTGAATATTCTTGACGATTTGGAACGCTCTGTTTTGGTGGCGAGGTCGAAACACCAGGATTATGAAAATTTTTTAAAGGGCGTGGAAATGATCATGTCCCGGATTTTAGATATGTTAAAAAAACACGGGGTCAAATCTATGGAAGTCGTCCCAGGTTTATCTTTTGATCCGCATTGTCACGAGGTTTTGATGCAGGAAGCGACCAATGAGATGCCGGATGGATCCGTGATGGAAGAATTGCAAAAAGGATATTATTTAGGCGATAGAGTAGTAAGAACAGCGAAAGTTAAAGTTGCAAAAGAAAAAACGGAATAATAAAGCGCGCGGTAGGGCGGTTAGCATTTAAACCAAATCATTCGCTCAAACAGCAGCTCCTAAGCGGAGCTGAACTCGCTCGGTGATTTGGTTTCAACGCAAACCTTCTGTAGGGGGCACGCGGGTTGAAGATGTGTATGAAAATTTAGGGTTTTTGTTTTTTGTTTAGTTTTTTACTTTGTTACTCTGTTACTCGGTTACTTTGTTACTTAATGATTACAGGAAATATATGAAGATAGAGTAGGGGGCACGCGGGTTGAGGATGTACGCGATAAAAAATATAGATAATATGTTAAAGAAGATGATGGCTTTTGTAGAAAAATTGACTTAGTTTTTTTGTTTAATAATCTTAGCTTTAAATTTTTAGTTTTTGATTTTTTGTATTTGATTTTGTATAGCTTTTTTACGTTTTTACTCTGTCACTCGGTTACTTGGTTACTCTGTTACTAATAATTTAATAACAAGAAGGAGAATATATGGCTAGAGCAATTGGAATTGATTTAGGGACTTCGAATTCAGCGGCTGCGGTGATGGAAGGCGGCCGGCCGGTGATTATTCCGTCTGCGGAAGGCGCGGGTGTGGCTTCGGGAAAGGCATTTCCGTCTTTTGTTTCATTTACGAAGGATGGTCAGCGTTTGGTGGGTGAACCTGCCCGGCGTCAAGCTCCGGTGAATTCAGAAGGAACGGTTTACGCGGCGAAACGTAAAATGGGAACAGATCATAAATTTAAAGTATATGGGAAAGAATACACTCCTCAGCAGATCAGCGCGTTTATTTTGCAGAAGATCAAGGCTGACGCGGAAAAATATTTAGGCGAGACTGTGGACGAAGCTGTGATTACAGTCCCGGCTTATTTTAATGACAATCAGCGTCAAGCCACTAAAGATGCCGGCGAAATTGCTGGTTTAAAAGTGCTTCGTATTATCAATGAACCGACTGCCGCGTGTTTGGCGTATGGTTTGGACAAAGCGGGTAAAGAGCAGAAGATTATGGTCTTTGATCTCGGCGGCGGCACTTTGGACGTCACGATTTTGGACATGGGCTGGGATGAAGAACATAAAGCCGCTACCTTTGAAGTTTTGTCGACCAGTGGAGATAATTTGCTCGGTGGTACGGATATGGACAATGTGCTCATTGATTATATTATCGGTGAGTTCAAAAAAGAATCAGGTATTGATCTTAAGAACGATAAAATGGCTTTTCAACGTTTGCGTGAAGCGGCCGAGAAAGCTAAAGTGGAATTATCCAGCACTGTTTCGACGGAAATTAATTTGCCTTTTATTACGGCGGACGCGTCTGGTCCAAAGCATTTGACCATGACTTTGGAGAGATCGAAACTGGAAGATTTAGTGTCCAGTATCATTGACCGTTGTTCTTCGCCGATTCGTAATGCCATGAAAGACGCTGGCGCAAAATATGGCGAGCAGGTTAAGATTGACCGTGTGATTATGGTCGGCGGACCGACCCGTATGCCGATTGTCCAGCGCTTCGTGGAAAAAGAAGTGGGACAAAAGATTGAAGGCGGCATTGATCCGATGGAATGCGTGGCTTTAGGCGCAGCTGTCCAGGCGGGAATTGTGCGCGGCGAAGCGAAAGAAGTTTTATTGCTCGACGTAACGCCTTTGGCCTTAGGGATTGAAACCTTAGGCGGAGTGTTCACTAAATTGATTGAACGCAATACCACCATCCCAACAAGAAAAAGTCAGGTATTTTCAACCGCTGAAGACAGTCAGTCCGCGGTGACCATCCGGGTTTTGCAAGGTGAACGTCAAATGGCGAATGATAACACGGAACTAGGCCGTTTTGATTTGGTTGGCATTCCTCCAGCGCCACGAGGGATTCCGCAAGTTGAAGTCACGTTTGATATTGATCAAAACGGGATTGTCCATGTTTCCGCCAAGGATAAGGGAACAGGAAAAGAACAATCGATCAAAATTACAGCTCCGACTAAATTGTCCAAAGAAGAGATTGAAAAGATGGTCAAGCAAGCGGAACAATTTGCGGAGACAGATAAAAAAATCCGTGAAGAAGCTGAGCTCTTGAATCAGGCTAACTCACTGGTGTATACAACTGAAAAATCATTAAAAGAATACGGTGATAAAGTTTCTGTAGAAGATAAAACCACGATCGAAAAAGCCATCGCGAGTTTGAAAGATTCCATTAAGGCTAAAGCGGCTGATAAGATCAAGTCTGACATGGAAGCTTTGCAAAAAGCCAGTTATAAATTAGCGGAAGAACTTTATAAAGCAACTAATGCCCAGCAACAGCCAGGAGCTGCTCCAGGAGCAGAGCCGGGTGCAGAACATACGCAGGAACAAAAATCTGAAGAACCGCAAAAGCCGTCAGAAGGAAAAAAAGATGATGTCATAGACGCGGATTTTAAAGCGGAAAATGATAAATGAAAAAAGATTATTACGAAATTTTAGGCGTGGAAAGAGGAACGGAGCAGGCGGATATCAAGAAAAAATACCGTTCCCTTGCCTTGAAGCATCATCCTGACCGCGTGCCGGAAAATGAAAAAAAAGCAGCTGAGGAAAAGTTTAAAGAGATTTCCGAAGCTTACGCTGTTTTAAGTGATCCGAAAAAGCGGGAAATGTATGACAAGTTTGGTCATTCAGGCATTGACCAGCAATATACGTCGGAAGACATATTTCGTGGCGCTGATTTTAGCAGTGTCTTTGGCGGAGACATGGGTTTGGAAGATGTGTTCAGCCAATTTTTTGGCGGCGGTGGCGGCGGATTTGAAAATATTTTTGGTTCTTCGTCCAGGCGCGGCGGTAGTCAACGCGGGGGGCCGAAGCGGGGAAGAGATATTCAGTATCAATTGGATGTTTCATTAGAGGAAGCATATAAAGGGGTGAAAAGAGAAGTTAAAGTACCCCGGTATGAATATTGTAAAACTTGCGACGGATCTGGAGCGAAATCCTCCAGCCACATCAAAACATGTACCACGTGTAATGGAGCCGGAGCAGTTATGACTTCAGCTGGTTTTTTCCGGATGCAGCAAACTTGTCCGGCGTGTCATGGTCAGGGAAAAGTTATCACGGAAGCCTGCAATCAATGCAATGGCCAAGGTATGACTAAAGTGACCCGCAAGATTGATGTTAATGTTCCGGCAGGGGTTGATGATTCATCCCAGTTGCGGATTAAAAATGAAGGTGAGATTGGCAAAGGCGGCTCTGGTGATTTATACTTATTTATCCATGTGATGAATCATGATAAATTTGAACGCCAGGGAAGCGATCTATATATGAACCTGGGTCTGAGTTTTACCAGGGCAGCTTTGGGCGGTGAGGTAAAAATTTCAGCATTAAGCGGCCATGTAGATTTAAAAATTCCAGCAGGCATTCAAAGCGGTAAAGTGTTACGCTTAAGAGGTGAAGGGATGCCGGATGTGCATAGTGGGTCTAAGGGAGACTTGTATGTACGTGTGATGATTGAAGTTCCAACTCGCTTAACGGAAGAACAGCGCAAATTGTTAGAAGATTTCGCGCGTTTAAGCGGTGAAGAAGTTAAAAAAGAAGAGAAGTTTACAGATAAAATAAAAAAAGTGTTTAAATAATGGAAAGAGTCGTAGGGGCGATCTCCTGATCGCCCGTTAAAAAATTAGCGCTTTTGTTTTTTGGTTTTGCTTTTGCTTTGTTACTCTGTTACTTGGTTACTCTGTTACTATCAAAATTAATTAAAAGGAATTATTATGCCAACGTATCAATATCAATGTGATGGTTGTGGATATTCTTTTGAGAAATATCAGTCTATAATGGATGATAAGCTTAAAAAATGCCCCCATTGTCATAAAAGTAAGCTATGTCGCCTGGTGGGAAGCGGCGGCGCGATTACTTTTAAAGGCTCTGGTTTCTATCAAACGGATTATAAAGGAACCAGTTGTCCGGCTGCAGATAATTCTTCCAGTAAAGATACGTCAAAGCCTGCTGATTGTCCGGTCGCTAAGAGTGGAGCCTGTCATTGCTGCAAATAAGAAAATTTCTCAGTTTTTGGTTCCCTGTCCTGCTTTATTCTGCTATTATCTTTGCTGCTTCATCAATACAGAATGTCGCACTGCCTGGGAGCGTTCCTAATTTTGATAAAGTATTGCATATTGGGGAATATGTTGTTTTGGGCTTATTGTTAGCTAGGGCGTTGAATAGCATAGAGTTTAAGCTTTCCTTAAAACAGATTTGGCTATTGGCAGCAGTGCTTTGTTTTATTTACGGCTTAACCGATGAATGGCATCAATCATTTGTTCCTGGGAGAACAGCAGATATATGGGATGCCATAGCTGATTTCATTGGCGGTGGTTTGGGGGGGTGGATATGGCTTTTTATCAAGAGGTAATCGTGGTAAAGGTTGTAAAAGAACCTGCGATTGATAGAAAAACGATCGGTGAAAAAAAATTAAAAGTTAGGTAAAAATTTATATGCAAAACACGATTAAACCATTTAAAGCATATTATTATAATCCGGAGAAAGTAGATTTCGCTAAGGTGGTTTGTCCGCCTTATGATGTGATATCTGCTGATGATCAAGTAAAACTACATGAACGCAGCCCCTATAATTTTACCCATATTGATCTGGGAAAAGATAAACCTTCCGATAGCAAAGACAATAATAAGTATACCCGTGCGAAGACTATTTTTGATACTTGGGTTGAAAAAAATATCATTATGCAGGATGAAATGCCCAGTATTTATTTTTACAAGCAGGAATATAAAATCGTTGGACAGAAACACTGCCGCGTAGGATTTATTTCTTTAATGCATCTTAAAAACGATCAGGAGTCCAAAGTTTTTCCGCATGAAAATACTCATGCCCATGCTGTGGATGACCGGTTACAATTGACCAAAGCTTTAGACGCGAATTTGAGCTGTATTTTTGTGTGTTATGCTGACCAGCAGAAAAAAGTGGAAAATATTTTTAACCACAAAGTGGCAGCGTCGATGCCTATGGTGGACGTGAAAGATGATGATGGCGTGCGGCATATTTTATGGAGGTTGTCTGATCCGGTATTAATTAAACAAGTTCAGCAGACATTGGAAGGCCAGCAATTATTTATTGCTGATGGTCACCACAGATTTAAGGTGGCTAACGAATATCGTCAGTTCCGCAGTGGGAGTAAAAAAAGTATATCTGGCGAAGAACCGTTTAATTATGTCATGACTTATTTTACAAATATTGATTCAAAAGACCTTAAGATTTTTCCCATGCATCGGATTGTGAAAAAATTTAAAGCAGATCTTACTTCTTTAGAAGAGTTTTTTAGAATAGACCGCATCAAAAATAAAGCAGAATTGCCAATTCTTTTAGCTCAAGCCGGCCGCAATGAACACACCTTTGTTTTATATACTAAAGAGGGGAGCCGCCTGCTTCGGCTGAAAAACCGTTTGCTTATTGATGAAGTGGTGAAAGATGGTTCCAGCGAATACAAACGGTTGGATGCCGTCATCCTGAAAAATTTTATGTTTGATAAATTAGGCATCAAATCTGAAGATATTATTTATACTAAAGATATGAATGAGGTCATGAGTGCTGTGGATAATGGACAGGCTGAAGCGGGTTTTATTTTAAATCCGGTCAGAATTGAACAATTGAAAGCTATCGCTCTTAACGGCGAAAAAATGCCGCCTAAGACGACTTATTTTTATCCAAAAGTTTTATCTGGTTTGACTGTTTATAAAATGGAATAGGAGAACTGCGCGCGGGTTGGGACGGTTTGCATTCAAACCAAATCCTTCGCTCAAACAACCTTGGCGAAGCGCCAAGGAAACTCGCTCGGGGATTCGGTTTAAACGCAAACCTATATTTTGAGCGCGCGATTAATGAATTTTTTAGGAGACAGTACCTCATGGTCTTATTCGGAAGAAAAGAATATACTTTGGTGAATGTAAAAAAACGCGGGATCCCTGCGGGTTTGTGGGAAAAATGTCCGGAGTGTGACGCGCCTATTTACAAAAAAGAGCTGGATAATAATTGGAATGTTTGTTTAAAATGCGGCTATCATATGACGCTGTCTGCCAGGCAAAGGATTCAGCTTTTGGTTGATCAAGGCACTTTTGAAGAACATGACGCGGAAATGTTATCTAAAGATCCATTGCATTTTAAGGGGCCTAAGACTTATCAAGCAAAATTAGAAGCAGATCAAAGGGCAACGGGTTTGTTAGACGCAGCCATAACTGGTAAAGGAAATATCGATGGCCGTCCCTGCGCGATTGCGGTTACGGATTCGCAGTTTATTATGGGGTCGATGGGTTCGGTGGTGGGTGAAAAGATTACGCGTGCGATTGAATATGCGACGAAAAACAGTTTGCCGGTGCTTATTGTGTCCGGTTCCGGCGGAGGCGCGCGGATGTATGAAGGTGCTATTTCGTTGATGCAGATGGCCAAGACTTGTGCCGCTTTGGCCAAACATGCGGAAGCTAAACTCTTATATATTTCGCTTTTAACCAACCCGACCATGGGCGGTATCATGGCTTCATTTGCCGGCGTGGGGGATATCATTATGGCAGAACCGCGCGCGTTAATTGGTTTTGCCGGGCCGCGGGTTATTGAACAGACCATACGCCAAAAATTACCGGACGGATTTCAAAGCTCCGAATTTATGCTGGCGCATGGGCTTTTGGATCTCATCACGCACCGGTCAGAACTTAAAAAACAAATCAGCCTCTTGATCAGTTATGCCACAAAGAGGTAATGGTTGCTTTTGATCAGTGTTGTGTATAAATTATAGATTGTAATTATATTAATCGTTTTTGCATTGTTACGTTTTTAATAAAGCGCGTGGGTAGGGCGGTTGGCATTTAAACCAAATCCTTCGCTCAAACAGCAGCGACTCGGCGTCGCTGAACTCGCTCGGGGATTCGGTTTTAACGCCAACCTTGAGTATGGGCACGCGGTTACCAGATTTGCTTTGCAGTTTTTTTGCACTGTCACACTGTTACATTGTTACTTAATAAGGCGAAAGACCTATGGCACAAATTAGTTTAGAAAATGTTTCAAAAACATATAAAACCGGCTTTGAGGCAGTTAAACACTTTAAGCTGGGTGTCGAAAACAGGGAATTTATGGTTATGGTCGGCCCGTCGGGCTGCGGGAAGTCTACGACTTTGCGTATGATTGCCGGGTTGGAAGAAATTTCAGAAGGCAAAATTTGGATCGGTAACCGGCTGGTGAATGATGTTCCGGCTAAAGACCGCAATATTGCTATGGTGTTTCAAAATTATTCTTTGTATCCTCACATGACGGTTTATGAAAACATGTCGTTTGGTTTACGTCTGAGAAAATATCCTAAAATCGAAATTGACCGCCGGGTGTATGAAGCAGCTGAAATTTTGGGAATTCGGAGCATGATCGAACGCCGGCCGCGTCAGCTTTCCGGCGGGGAACGTCAGCGTGTGGCGTTAGGACGGGCCATTGTCCGCAAACCGGAAGTTTTTTTATTTGATGAGCCTTTGAGCAATTTAGACGCGAAAATGCGCGTACAGATGCGGACCGAAATTCATAAATTGCGGACCCGCTTGCAGACGACGTTTGTTTATGTCACCCATGATCAGACGGAAGCGTTAACTTTAGGGGATCGTATCTGTGTTATGAAAGGCGGTGTTATCCAGCAGTGTGCTGATCCGATAACGATTTATGACCGTCCAGTCAATTTATTTGTAGCGGGTTTTATCGGTACTCCACCTATCAGTACCATGGTCGGGCGGATCATTAAAAAAGAACGCAGATATTATTTTGATGAAGGTAAATTTAAGGTTAAACTTGTTGAAGACATGTTTAAAGCCCTATCCGCGTATGAAGATAAAGATGTCGTGCTGGGGATACGAGCGGAAGATATTTATGATAAATTGTTTGTTTCAGAAGCGCCTCCAGATAATATTGTCCGCGCTACTTGTGAAGTGGTAGAACCGATGGGCTCGGATGTTTATCTCCACTTAAATACCGGGAAAAGTCATTTTATAGCGCGCGTTGGTTCACACAATCGTCCGGAAGTCAATCGTGACATGGACGTGGTGTTTGACATGAACAAGGTGCATTTTTTTGACACGAGCAGCGAACTCACAATTATTTAGCCGTGACACGTTAACCGCGTGGAGCCTACTGGGTTTTTTAGCAGTATTTTTTCTTTACGCGGCAGTCTTTGAATTGCGTTTTTTTGGCGTGCTTGCTTTCGGTGCGTTGGCAATCTTCGCATTTATTTTTCCTTTCCATTTCTATATTCAAAAAAAACAATCATCCTCATCGCTTCATTTGGAACAAAAACAAGAAGAAGTCAATCTGGCCCAGGCTGAAATTAATAAATTGGAACTGGCCTCTCAATCTTACCGTACAAAAATTATTAATTATTCTCAACTTAAAGGCTTAACTGAAAAATTAAGCATGTGTTTATATGTTGAAGACACTTCGCGGGTTTTGTCGTCAGAGGCTAATCGGCTATTCGGCGGTCAGGACACGACCATCATTCTGTATTTATTCCACTCGAGAACGGGTGATTTGGGAATATCTGCGTCCCATAAAGGACAGATGAAAGTCAATTTGAAATCAAAAAAAGGCGATATTTATGATCAATGGGTGATCAAGGCTATGCAGCCTCTTTTGGTGGAAGATACTAAAGCGGATTACCGGTTTGACGTTGATAAGTTTGAAAAGGAAGATTCTCGGCCAATCCGTTCTCTGGTCAGCGTGCCCTTGATGGGGGGACAAAAGGCGCTGGGTATTTTGCGAATTGATAGTCCGAAAGAAAATTATTTTGACACGGAAGATCTTCGGTTCTTAAAAACGATTGGTGATTTGGGCGCGATTGGTATTGAGAATGCCCAGCTTTATGAGCGGGTGGAACAATTAGCTATTCGTGACGGATTAACCGGGCTTTATTTGCGCAAATATTTGTATGACCGTATACCAGAAGAATTTAGCCGTCATTTGCGCACGAAAGCTTCCGTGTCTTTGTTGATGGCCGATTTGGATAACTTCAAGCAGTATAATGATAAATTCGGGCACATGGCTGGAGATATTGTCCTCAGGACTTTCGCGATGTTTATGACTGAATTGTTCAAAGATTTACCCGGTTCTGTAGTTTGTCGGTATGGAGGAGAAGAATTCTGCGTTCTTGTGCCATATTGTGATAAGGCTCAGGCGGGAGATCTAGCCGAAAAATTACGGAAAAAAATTGAAGGTCAGCCGATCTTACTCCGCCGCGAAAAAACGCAAATCACCATATCTATCGGGATTGCGACTTTTCCGGATGATGCGGTGCTTAAAGAAGAATTGATCTTAAAGGCGGATCAGGCTTTGTATTCAGCAAAAGCAAAGGGGCGGAATCGGGTGGGGTTTGCTTGATAAGCATGTAGTATGTGGTATGTCGTATGTGGTGAAAAAGCCGTTGTTGAAAATCGATAGGTGTAGTGAAGGATGTGACAGTAGGCAGTAAAAAAATATAAAATAAAGATAAAATTTTTTTAAGAATTTTGGGCTAGAATTATTTGTGAATGTTTTTTATTTTTCGGTTTTTCTACATGCCACATACTACATACGACATACTAGTTGATTAGGAGTTATTAATGGTATTCACAATTTTTACGATTTTATTTGTTATATTTCTCATTATCTCTGGGTGGCTAGCCCGCCGGATCGTCCGCTTGGTTGATGATGAGTTAACACGTAAGTTAGCCGTGGAAGATGAGAGCTATCGTAAATATCTTGACCAAAAAATTGTCGCGGTTAAGAAACGAAAAGAATTGGAATCTGAATCAGCGGAGATTTTCACTTTATATGAAATGACCAAAGATATTGTGGTGGCGTTTAATGAGGCAGAAGCGTTACAGATTTTCAAGAATAAAATAGCTCAGCATGTACGGGTTGAACAATGTGAATTTTTTGAAATGGAAACAACCGCAGAAATGCGGTCATCCAAAAAAGACGCGGAGCATTGTGTTTTTACTCTGCAGGGGAAAAATAGTAAGCTGGGTTATTTGGATTTTATCGGTATTCATCCGGATGATAAAGAAAAAGCCGCTATTCTTGTCCAACAATTTGCGCTAGCGTTAAGACGGGTACGGTTACGGGAAGAAATTGAACGTTTGGCCATCACGGACAGTTTGACGGAGGTATATACACGGCGTTACGTTTTAGAACGGTTCAATGAAGATATCAAACGGTCTAAACATCGCAATATGCAGACATCATTGTTAATGATAGATGTGGATTTTTTTAAGAAATATAATGATGATTTTGGGCATCTGGTCGGAGACCGGATCTTGCGCGAAATAGGGCAGATTATCAAAACGCATATCCGTGAAATTGATATTGCGGGGCGTTATGGCGGAGAAGAATTTTGTGTCGTCCTGCCGGATACAGATAAAGACGGTGCCGCGTTTGTCGCAGAACGTATTCGTGCTGCTGCGGAACAGGCAGAGATTGATGCCTATGATGCCAGAATCAATGTGACGTTGAGTATAGGAACTTCGTCTTTTCCAAAAGATGGCAAAACTATTGATGAGTTGGTAGATAAGGCAGATTGGGCATTGTATCGGGCAAAAAAAATTGGCCGGAATAAAGTCTGCGCCTTTGGAGTATACGAAGACTCCGTTTAGGAACTGTTTGAAAACGCCCATCTGCGGCGTTATTCTCTCGTTCGCTTGTGCGGCGTACTTACTGCTGTACGCCTCCGCGTTCACTCGGGAATGCCTTGCATCTGGGCATTTTGAAACAGTTCCACTATAATCTTACCTTTTATATAATTAATAAAACAATTATTGAATGACGAGTACATATCATGTAAAATGCTCAAAATATAAAAAAGTGATTATTATTATGAATAAGTATTATATTGGTATTGATGTGGGCGGGACAAATATTAAGTTTGGACTGCTTAACGAATCCGGAACGATTATCGCTAGAAATCGTTTATCAACAGTGAGTTGCGCTTCTTCTAAAAAAAAGCTTATCAATGCTCTTACCGGTATTATCCATCAGTTAATGAATGAAAATAATTTAAAAAACAATCAAATGGCAGGAATAGGATTTGGTTTACCGGGACTCATTGATGCTGAAGCTGGTGAGGTCAAGATATTAACGAATATTTTTGGCTGGAAAAATGTTCCGCTCAAGAAAATGATGGAGGATGCCACAGGTATTCCTACTTTCATAGATAATGATGTTAATGTGATTACTTTGGGAGAATGGAAATACGGGGCAGGACGGGGTTATGACAATTTGGTGTGTATTACAGTTGGTACAGGTGTGGGCGGAGGGTTAATTTTAAACGGGGAGATCTATCGCGGTCCCGGCTTTACTGCTGGAGAAATTGGACATATTCCATTAAATGAAAAAGGGCCGGCTTGCAATTGCGGAGGTTCTGGATGTCTAGAAGCGTATGTGGGGAATCGTCATTTGATTGCCAAAGCTGCTAAGCTTTTTAAAAATAAAAATATTCGATTGGAAGATGTATCAGAATTGGCGAAAAAAGAAAATTCCCGGGCTATTGAATTTTGGGAAGAAGCTGGCTTTCATATAGGTATGGGTTTAGTGAGCGTGATTAATGTTTTAAATCCCCAGTTAATTGTGATCGGCGGTGGAGTTTCGAATGGCCTGCCATTTATGAAAAAATCATTAGAAAAAACGATTCAAAGCAGGGCTATGAAGATTCCGGCTGGTATGGTCAAAATTGTAAAAGCCAAGCTGGGCGATGACGCGGGATTAATTGGGGCAATGGTACTTGTTAAAAGTCAGAAGGTCAGAAGTCAGAAGTCAGAAGAAAAAACGATTGGTTAGAAAAACAAATAAACCAAATTATCAACTATTTATTAAGCGATCTGATGAAATTTTTATTCAATAAAAAAATATTTTTGGCCTCGATTGTTGCCCTTTTTGGTTTAGGTCTTTCTTCCGCCTTTGCCCAAGAAACTGTGGAATTAAATGGCGATACGCTTGAATATTCTATGAGCGGAAACATCGCTACCGCTAAAGGGCATGTGGTGGTTAAATACCGCGGCGCGGTTTTGATGTGCGACGAGGCAGAGATGGATCGCAATACCAAGATTGCTAAAGCAAAAGGACATGTTCATTTACATGGCGGGTCAAGCGACATTTATGGGGATAACATTATTTTTAATTTTGACACTATGACGGGTGAGTTCATGAATGCGAATATTTTTGCTGATCCGTATTATGGCAAAGCAAAAAAAATTATTAAGGCCGGCCCGGATAAAATTATCATGGAAGACGGATATATGACGACGTCGGATTACGATAAACCGGGTTATCGTTTACGCTCATCAAAAATCGAGGTTTATCCTGGAAAAAAACTTGTGGCGCATGATATGACAACCGTGATCGGACAGGTGCCATTGATGTATGTCCCCCGTTTTGCTAAACGTTTAGATCAGCGGCGTCCTTTCATAACCATTGTTCCCGGCTATAAAAACGCCTGGGGCCCAACTTTATTGACCAGAATACGTGTGCCGCTTAATGATTATTTACAAACCACCTTACATTTAGATTATCGTGAACGGCGCGGTATGTCAGAAGGGTTTGATTCTCAGTATCAAATCCCCGGCTTTGGAAAAGGGATGCTTCGTGGATATTATATGGATGAGTATACACTGGCTCAAAATCATATTTGGGATCCTAAAATCGGTCATACCACATGGCGGGAACGGTATAAATTGTCCTGGCGTCATAGCTGGAATATTAATTCAAAAACTAACGCGATTTGGCAATATTATAAAATTAGCGATGCCAATTATCTTAAAGACTATTTCCAAAAAGAGAATGATGTTGATTCCGCTCCTAAAAGTTATTTTGTAATGACCCGATCTTTGCCGGTGGGCATGATGACGCTCCGTGCCGATGGACATGTGAACCGCTGGATGGATGAGGTCACCCGGCTGCCGGAAGTCACGTATGATTTAGCAGAGAAAAAATTAGGCGACACTAATTTTTATTTTAAAGATACGACCGCGTACGTGAATTTAGCACATGAACATGCCGCTCCTTCTTCGACTAAAGAAAAGACTATCCGGCTGGATACGGAAAATGAGTTCTCCTATTTGACCAAAGTAGGTATTTTTGAAGTTAAACCTTTTGTGGGCGGCGAATGGACGTATTATAGCCGGACGATTGATCCGGAGAATACGGACGCTATCCGGGGTATTTTTAAGACGGGGACCAGTATCAGTACGAAATTTTATAAATTGTATGACGCGCATTGGGATGCTCTGGGCATCAAAATTAATCAAATACGACATGTCATCACGCCGACTATTACTTATGATTATGAGCACCGTCCAACATTATTGGCTGATCGTTTGAATCAATTTGATGGGATTGACAATCGGCAGGCTATTCATGATATTAATTTTGGTACTGAACAAAAATGGCAGACCAAGCGTAATGGAAAAACCGTGGATCTGGTGCGGTTATTGGTGTCCACGGATTATCGCTTAAAGACCGATGCTATTGGCGAAGGATTAGATGGTATTAATTGGAGCAGTGATGTGAAACCTGCGAATTGGCTGACACTATACACGGATGGACGCTATAATACCCGCGAGGATAATTTGAGTACGGCTAATTTTGACGCGTATATTAACGGCAAAGATGATAAATGGAGATTTGGTTTAGGAAAAAGATACAACCGTGCTGTTGATGATTTAATTACGACGGATTTTACTTATAAAGTAAACCGGAAATGGAGCGTCGGACTATATGAGCGTTTTGATGCTAAGACCGGTAAAATGAAAGAACAAGAATATCGTTTGACTCGAGATCTGCATTCTTGGCAAGTGGACACCACATTAAATTATAAGAGCGATGGGTCTAGTGAGGTTATGTTTGTTTTCAAATTAAAAGCTTTTCCGCAGATTGGTTTTGATTTTAATTCCGGATTAAGCAGAAGTCAGCCGGGAGCGAATCCGCAGTAAAAATTTTTTAAAATATTTTAGAACAGGATAAACAACATGGAAATTGCCGTTGTAGGTTCGGGATATGTCGGGTTGGTGACCGGAGTTTGTTTAGCGCATTTGGGCCATCGGGTGACCTGCATTGATATCAATCTGGAAAAAATTAATAAATTAAGAAAAGGCGTCCCTCCCATTTATGAACCTGGTTTGGACGTTATGCTTAAAGATTTGATCCGAAAAAAACGGATTACATTTTCAACCTCTATTAAGACGGGGACAAAAAAAGCGGTGGTGATTTTTATCGCTGTGGGGACGCCGTCGAAACCCAATGGGGAAGCTGATTTGACTTATGTGGAGAATGTGGCGCGGGAAGTCGCGGAAAATATGCATTCGTATAAATTGTTAGTTGAGAAATCGACTGTCCCGGCTGAGACCGGACTTCGGATCCGCAGGACTGTACAGATGAATTTGCCGAAAAAATATCGGAATAAAAATAACGGCGGTTTGGAATTTGACGTGGCGTCTAACCCTGAATTTTTACGGGAAGGTTCAGCGATTGAAGATTTTATGAATCCTGACCGGGTGGTTGTCGGGGTTGAGTCCAAGAGAGCGGAAGAAATTTTCCGGGAGATATACAAACCGTTAAAACCGCGGATGATTGTGACTGATTTGAAATCAGCAGAATTGATTAAACACGCGTCTAATTCTTTTTTAGCGACAAAAATCTCATTCATCAATTCTATTGCTCAGGTCTGTGACCGGGTGGGTGCTGATGTTTTAAAGGTTTCGGAAGGAATGGGTTTTGATAAACGGATTGGCCGCCATTTTCTTGATGCAGGAATTGGTTATGGAGGGAGCTGTTTCCCGAAAGATGTGGAAGCGTTTATTCATTTGAGTGAAAAAAGTGGATATAATTTTATTTTGTTAGACGCGGTACGCAAGGTGAATGAATCTCAGCGGCGGTATTTTATCCGGCTGATTGAAGATAAACTCTGGATTGTAAAAAATAAAGTGATTGCCGTGTTGGGATTGTCGTTTAAGCCCAATACAGATGATATGCGGTCTGCGCCTTCGGTAGATATTATTCAGGCATTGCAAAAAGAAGGGGCAACGGTTCGGGCGTATGATCCTCAAGCGATGGAAAATGCTCAAAGCCTTTTACCTGGGGTTACTTTGACCAAAGATGTTTTCTCAGCGGTTAAAGGAGCGCATTGCCTTTTGTTGTTAACCGAATGGCCGGAATTTAAAAAAATTGATTTTAAACGGATCCATAATTTGATGCAACAGCCATTAGTGTTTGACGGCCGTAATATGTTCGCCGATGAAAATCTGGAGCAATATGGTTTTGAATATTATGGGATCGGCAGGGGGATTTATAAAGGAGAAAGAGGATAAAATATGTCGATGATACTGAAAAAAAAGATCGCGGATAAGTCCGCTAAAATTGCTGTGATCGGTTTGGGATATGTCGGTCTGCCGTTAGCCGTGAATTTTGCCAAGGCTGGATATCGGGTTTTTGGTTTGGATACGGATCAGGACCGGGTCAAAAAATTAATGGCTAAGCAAAGTTATATTTTGGATATATCTTCGCAGGAAATCAGTAAAGTTGTAACCAGCGGTAAGCTGGATGGACGCTGCGACTTTTCCGCTCTCAAAGAGGCTGATGTGGTGATCATTTGTGTGCCTACGCCATTGAAACGGAAATATACGCCAGATATCAGTTATATCACGGGAGCCGTTCGGACGATTCGTAAATATTTGCATAAAAATATGCTGATTGTTTTGGAAAGCACGACTTATCCCGGCACCACAGATGAATTGATCAAGCCTGAATTGGAAAAAAGCGGCATGAAATCCGGTAAAGATTTTTATTTAGCGTTTTCGCCGGAAAGAATTGATCCGGGCAATCCTAAATATGATGTCACCACGATTACCAAAGTTGTCGGCGGGTTAACTCTGGCGGCCGGAGAATTGACTAAGGCCTTGTACGAAAAAATTATTTCCAAGATTCATATGGTATCGTCGGCACGAGCGGCAGAGATGACCAAATTGCTGGAAAACACGTTCCGCATCGTTAATATTGGCTGGGCTAATGAAGCCGCTATCATGTGCGAGAAATTGGGGATTGATATCTGGGAGGTTATTGAGGCGGCAAAGACGAAACCTTTTGGGTTTATGCCATTTTATCCAGGGTTAGGCGTGGGCGGCCATTGTATTCCTGACGATCCTTTATATTTATATTGGAAAGCCAAACAATATGGTTTTAGTTCGAAATTCATTAAATTGTCGGCGGATATTAATTTGGCCATGCCTCAGCACGCGGTGAATCGCTTAGCGGACATTCTGACCAAACGGAAAAAAAGTTTGAAAAAAGCCAAAGTGTTGATCATGGGCGTGACCTATAAAAAAGACGTGAAAGATTTGCGTAAAGCTCCGCCGTTAAAATTAATTGAACTTTTACGGGAACAGTCCGCGGGTGTGGATTATTATGATCCATTTATTCCTTTTCTTAAAATTGGGAACATCAATCAGGACTCCATTGAATTTAAACCGGCTGTGCTGGCAAAATACGACGCGGTCATGATCGCGACGGATCATACGGATGTGGATTACGGGGCATTATTAAAATCAGCCAAATTGATTTTTGATGTCAAAAATGTATATGGGAAAATTGTAAATCCGAAAGTGGTCAGATTCTAAGATGAAAAAAGAACATGTGGTCATTACCGGCGGTGCGGGGTTTTTAGGAAGTCATTTGTGCGATCGTTTTATTGAGGATGGTTACAAGGTGACGTGTGTGGATAATTTGATCACAGGCAACAGCGAGAATATCGCGCATCTTCATAACAATAAGGATTTTAATTTTTTAAAACACGACGTGTCAAAACCGTTTGAAATCGCGGGAAAAGTTGATCACATTTTACATTTTGCTTCTCCAGCTAGTCCCATAGATTATTTAAAATTTCCGATCCAAACGTTAAAGGTTGGCTCATTAGGAACGCATAATGCTTTGGGTTTAGCGAAATTGAAAAAAGCGCGGTTTTTGCTGGCTTCTACGTCAGAAGTTTACGGGGATCCGGAAGTCCATCCTCAAAAAGAAACGTATTGGGGACATGTTAATCCGATCGGCCCGCGCGGAGTTTACGATGAGGCCAAACGGTTTGGAGAAGCCATCACCATGGCGTATCGACGTACTCATAATGTCGACACAAAAATTATTCGGATTTTTAACACGTATGGCCCAAGGATGCGCATTCTCGATGGCCGGGTTGTGCCGAATTTTATTTATCAGGCGATCAAGGGTGAACCGCTGACGATTTACGGTCACGGAAAACAAACCCGGTCTTTTTGTTATTATTCGGATTTAGTCGAAGGCATTGTCCGCCTGCTGTTGTCGGATTGTTCCGGTCCCATCAACGTGGGCAACCCGGGCGAATTTACAATTTTAGAATTCGCGGAAATGGTGTTAAAAATTTCCGGATCCAAAAGCAAATTGGTTTACGAGCCTCTGCCGACGGATGATCCCAAACAGCGCCGCCCGGATATTACTCTTGCCAAGAAACATTTAAAATGGTCGCCGAAAGTAAAATTGTCCGAAGGCCTTAAGACGACTTTTGAATGGTTTAAAAATAGGCTATAGGCCATAGGCGATAGGCTATAGTTGATATGGCATTTGTAGGGGCGATCTCCTGATCGCCCGCGTCAAAAATAGACGGTTTTGTTTCAAATAATTAATTTTTAAAAAGATAAACGATTTTTTATGACCTTACCAAAAATTTCTAACGATTTATTATTGGCGTCTTACAAAAAATTTTTGTTCATTCGATTGAGTGAACTTAAAGTGGAGTCGCTTTATCATTTGGATGAAATGAAAACGCCTATTCATTTGTCTCTTGGGCAGGAACAGGTTTCTGTCGGCGTATGCGCGCATTTGACGGATGAAGACCTGATTTTTAG
>JADFYJ010000004.1:0-62830 GCA_015233115.1 Candidatus Omnitrophota bacterium
TCGCCTTTAGTGTAAAAGCCAGAAACTTAAAATACATACTTTTTTATGGTAAAAAATAAATATTTATGATATTGTTTTTTTATGACTACAGATTTCGAATGGGATCCTATAAAGAATGCCGCTAATCAGCAAAAACATCATGTCTCTTTTGAAGAAGCCCAGTATGCCTTTGCTGATCCTAAGCGTATCTTTGCGGAGGACCTTGCGCATAAGTCATCAGAAACCCGTTATTATTGTTTCGGTGATGTTGGCGGGGAAATCATAACGGTTCGTTTTACTTATAGAAATAATAAAATCCGTATATTTGGCGCTGGTTATTGGCGGAAAGGAAAGAAAATTTATGAAGAAACACATTCAATACACTGATGAACCGATAGGTGACATTAAAATAATTAAAGATTTTTTACCGTCGCCGGAAAAGCTTGTTTTCAAAAGAAAAAGCGTAAAAATAACCATGGCTCTCGACGTTGAGTCAGTTGATTTTTTTAAAAAAATTGCTCATCGTAATCATGTCCCTTATCAAACCATGCTTCGTAATCTGATAAATGCTTACGTTGCCCAGCATCAAATTAATTAGCTCAATTGGATAAATAAGGAGGATGTTATGATTCCTAAATTTAGAATTCCATCGTACTTTTGTCTCGAGTTTTAGGAACTACGCCTGAGTTTTGGATGAATATCCAGACCGGGCATGATCTGGCTTTGTCACAAAAACATTTGGCTGTGGTATAAGTTTTCGCGGTAGGGTTTGTAAATAATTGCCCTTCCCTTCGTACATATGTTACACTTGTAACAGATATGAACCCATTATATTTTTATCCTCTTTTATTGGTTTATGCGTTACTCCTCAGCCTTCTTTATATTAATTCTCATCTTAAACGAGGCACGGAAAACCGGCTTTTGGCTGAACAACGACGGTATCAACGGCATTTGTTTAAGATTTCTAAAGAATTGTCGTTTATTAAAGAGCAGGGGAAGCTGGTTTTGTTTGTGGGGGACACGGTTTATCAGTTAATGCGCGTTTCCTGGCTGTTGATTTATACCGTAGATAGCGACGGGGATGTTTATCGTTTAGCTCGTCAATTGGGAAAAGAAGCGCGGGTTAAAAAAATTGATTTATCTTTTGATGCGGCAGCCGCAGAAGAATGCGCGGTGCTGCTTCCCATGAACCGGAGCAACCGGTTGATTGGTTTTTTTATGCTAGGTCCGAAACAGGATGGCTCAGTTTTTAGCGACGATGATATGTCGGTTCTAAAAATTATCGCGGATCAAACTGCTGTGGCATTGGAAAACGCGTTGTATTGGGAAAAAGAAAAGCAAAGGATCATTCGGCAGGAAGCTGTGGCTCGCGCGAAATCATTAGATATTATGACCGGGTCTTTGGCCCATGAAATTCAAAATCCTTTGACTGGCGCGATGGGGAATTTAGAGGTGCTGAGGGAAATGGTTAATAAATATGAGATGACTCAGGATGACCGGGAAGTTGTCGAGGAGAGTTTTAAATATACCTTAGAGCCGTTGCATCGCGTGTCAAAAATGGTGCAGGTTTTAAATAATTATTCCAAAGGATATTCAGTCGCGGATTTTAAAGTGTTCAACGCTCTTGACGCGGTTAATGATTTTAAGGTTTTAGTGCAGAGTAAATTAAAGCATGCTGATGTTCAATTGACGTATGAAGTCGATGACGATTTGCCTCAGGTCATGGGCGTGCCGGTTTGGCTGCAGGAAGCTTTAATGAATTTCGTCTCTAACGCTTTGCACGCGTTAAGAAAAACCAAAGATAAACGGATCGTGATCCGGGTTTTACGGCATCAGAGGTGCGTGCGCCTTGAATGCGAAGATAACGGACAGGGCATCCCGGCAGATATGCTTAAGGAAATATTTCATCCTTTTGTTACCACCAAATCCACTAGCGAAGGCACAGGTTTAGGGTTAAGTATAGTACGTCGCCATATCGAAGCGATGGGCGGTGATGTCTGGGCTGAAAGTTACGGAGTGGGACATGGCGCGACGTTTGTGGTGCTTTTGAAATGATCCATAATTGGCATCGTTTGACCCCTTTTTTACCGGACAGCTGTGGGGTAAAATATTATGTTTGTTAGAAATTCTAACTTGACGTTATGTTGTACTTATGGCATACTCCTTTGTGGAGGAAGGATATATGACAATTACCAAACTCAAAGCTAAAAATCAACTCACAATTCCGACTAGCGTTATAAAGCGGATGGGTTTAAAGCCGCATGAATTATTCACCATAGATGTCGAAAAAGGATATATAAAATTAACGCCAGTGACTGTGGAGCCTCGTTATGCCCCGGATGAACTGCAAGCGATAGATGTTCTGGTCGAAGAGCAAAAATCTAAAGGTAAAAAATTCAAGGCGGGTAAAGAATTCGCGGATTATCTCAAGCATATCGTTAAAGAATGAAAAATATTATAATTTTACCTTCTTTTGAGCGGGATTTAAAGAAATTACCGTCTGTTGATCGCGGTAAGGTGGTTAAGTCTTTAGGACAATTCAATGAATTTATTGCTTCCGGTAATTTTAGCCAGGGTCTTGGCTTAAAAAAAATCAATCACGATAAATATGAATTCCGCGTCGATATTCGCTTAAGAATTGTTTTTAAACAAATGGGCCAAGATATTTATTTGGTTCTGGTCGGCAGTCATGACGAAGTAAAAAAATATTTAAGGCAATACAGACAAAAATAGTGATAAAAAATTTCGAGGACACAATACTTAATTATTTGAATAAAAAATGACAGGCACGAATTAATTTATACGAGGAGAAACGCGCAATGAAAAGAATTGTCTTAATAGTTATGAGCTGTTGTTTTTTTGCCGGATGCGCGCAGGCTGTTTATAAGACTTGCCTTGTGGATACTGGGATCAAGAATTCGCGACAGTTTGATGTCGGCAAAGACGATCTTTATAAATTTACAATGCAGACTTTGTTAACCAAAGGGTTCATCATTGAATCTGAAAATAAAGCTGACGGGGCTATTGCCGCGCGGAAATCTATCCAAAAGGGGAAGCGCACGTATGTCGTAGGCATTCAAGCCAGGATCTATAGTTTGACGGATAAAACCGCGTCTTTATTTTTAAATGGCGTTCAAACAACGGAAAAAACGTTTATTGCGGACAAGACCAGATTCTTGTTATTCATTATTCCTTTGCCCGGTGGAGGGGGAAAAGAAGCCACCAAGGTTACGGAAGGGGTCAATACGATTGAAGATCAACAATTTTACGATGAGCTCTTTTCTTTAATCAAAAGTAATATTAAATAAAAGGGAAGGCATGTAATGTCCTGGTTTGTCAGATATTATCGTATTGATTTTTTAAAAAATTTTAATATAATTAATTTTTATCAAAATATATTAAAAATTTTAAATAATCTTTTATCTTTTGGAGAATGGATTTCATGAAAAAAATACTAGGATCAATTTTATTTTGTTTATTTTTCCTTCAAGGAAATGCCAATGCTGTTCTTGTAAATTCTGTTAAAATACAAGATTATCACAGATCTAAAACGTATAGCTGGACTGAACCTGGAATTTCTACCTTTGGATCTCCCGTCACTCATAATTTGAGTGATGGCACTTCATGGGATAGTGATGTTTCAGGTTACCGAGATGGTTCTTTCGCGACTTACAATCATTCTGAAATTAATGGAACCACAATAAAATATTATTTTGATTTGCAGCCTTCTGGTTATGGCCCTTCTACGACTATATTAAATGGCGAGTGGTCTGGCCCATGGAGTGAAGATCCTAATAAAATTTACTCATCAAAATTTGCGCTGGGAATGATAACCCCGCTGTACCTAGAGGCTGAAATAGGATCTACAACAGCATTTACGAGTGGGCTTGCAGAAATATTATATGTTGATCCATCTTATAGTAATTATGAAAATACCCCTATAAATGCAAAAATTGGGGATATTGTCCCATACGAACTTACCTATAACATTGATTCACCGCTATTTTTTGATGTTTGGGATGAGGCGACATTTCAACGAAAGAATTATACTTTTACTTACAATATATCAGGATTGGTTGATTTTAATCCGGAGAGTAATTGCGTTCCAGAACCTGCCTCGTTAGCTTTAATCGGAACTGGTTTGTGCGGTATTTTTATGAGACGAAAGGTTAAATAATTTCGGCGACACATCTTTAATCACACGTAATATTCTAAAATTGTAATACGTTGTCATAAGATAAATTTTATCCCCAATAGCGCCTAATTGCCCTTCTTACCGCCCATATGTTACACTTGTAACAGATATGAAATCTCCTAATTTTTCGTCCTTTTTAGCGGCTTATGTTCTTATCCTCAGCCTGCCTTTTCTCGTTGGCTGTTTTGTCACTCCTCATTGGTTGGTTCCGACTACGCTGATGTTTTTATTTGCTTCATTGGGTTTGTTCATCTATTCCCGGCTGAAACATCGTGCGGAGATCCAATTATTGGCTCAGCAAAAGTTGTAGCGGAGAGTTTCGAGTATACATTAGAGCCGCTGCACCGGGTATCGAAAATGGTGCAGGTTTTGAATAATTATTCCAAAGGTTATTCTACCGATGATTTCAAAATGTTCAGCGCATTGGATGCGGTCAATGATTTTAAAGTTTTAGTGCAGGGCAAATTGAAACATGAAGATGTATAATTAACGTATGAAATCGACGATGATTTGCCGAAGGTGGCCGGCGTGCCGGTATGGGTGCAGGAGGCATTAATGAATTTTGTCACTAATGCTTTGCATTCGTTAAGAGAATCCAAAGGCAAACGGATTGTGATCCGGGTTTTACGCCATGACAGGCGCGTTAGGATGGAATGCGAAGACAGCGGCCACGGGATTGCCCCGGAGATGCTTAAAGAAATATTCCATCCTTTTGTAACCACAAAATCCACCAGTGAAGGCACGGGCTTAGGTCTCAGCATTGTCCGACGGCACATTGAATCCATGGGCGGAGAAGTCTGGGCGGAAAGTCATGGTATCGGACATGGCGCGACGTTTGTGGTGATGCTGTAAAATAGTTCTTGCATTTTTGAAATTCCTATATTATACTTTCACTAACAATTAAAAAAATTGTAAATAAATCAAAACCCCCTTTCAGCATTCCCTAGGGTTTAGTTCTTAAACCAACGTCTGGCACGGTGCCTTGCCGCGCCCAGCAAATGAGGGAATGTATGAAAAAAATTATCTACTCTATCCTATTCTTATTATTTGTTTCATCCAGTTACGCGGGCGTCCTCAATGTGGCATATAAAGGAGAAGAGATAGATATCAATGTCTATCCCCGCAAGCTCACCTCAATTATTTTCCCGGAAAAAGTGGTTAAAGTGGTGCGATCGGAAAATATGGCGCATTATGAGATCATGCATGATAAGCCCAATATTTTGACCATTGTTCCCTATATTGATAAGCCGGCGGATTGCCGGGTGTATGGGCAAAAAGGGGAGATTTATGTATTAAATTTTCATATTAATGAAAAGGATAGCCAATCTAAAGTTTTTATTGAGGATGAAGGCAAGAAAGTGATTGGACAGGATACGGTTATTGATTTTGTGAACAATAATCCGCCGGATATTTTAGTTTCGAATAAAGCTCGAGAAAAAAAATTACCCACACCGCAAAAGCCAGTTACTGAAAATGATTTGCCTAAAGAGATGGATCAGAAAATTACTTTAAAAGGCGATAATCTACCGTTGAAAATTTATTTAAGTACCATCGGGCAAGCCACCGGATATAACGTCATTATGGGTAAAGATGTGGAAGAGGCACGGGCGTCGATCAATGTTACGGATATTGAAATTTGGCGTGGACTTAAGTCTTTGCTTTATCCATTGTCCTTTGGCTTTAAGGTTGTGAACAAAGATTTAATTGTCATGTCTAAAGAAACCCGGGTGTATGAGATCAGTATTCCTGCCATTGAACAGGCGTTTAATAATGTCACGTCGAATGAATCGTTTTCCAGCACGGAAAATTCGTCCAAAGATAATACTTCCGGACAAACGATTAATGTGGGATCCAAGATCCTGATGGAAAATAAGACCCGGTTATTATCGCTGTGGGATGATTTGGATAAAAATATGCAGACTATTGTAACGCCGCAAACCGGTTCCTTCTCTATTAATAGATCAACGGGTGTGGTCTTGATTAATGATTTTCCAGGGATATTGGACAAAGCGGGGGCATTTATTGATGAATTAAATCGGAATCTAACCCTTCAGCAAGCGTTTGAAATTCAAATTGTGGAAGTAACATTGAAAAATGAATTTGAAAGCGGTGTAGATTGGAACGCTTTAGCCGGAAATTTGAAAGGTTTGAGCGCTCTGGCCGGTGCCGCAAGTTTCACAGGTGATGGTTTTGCTGGTGGACAATTATTGAAATTAACCGGACTGGGGCCCAATGATGACAGCGGCACAGGGTCGTCAGGAGTGTCCGCGGTTTTAAAAGCTTTGGAAGATGTGGGCAAGGTTGAAGTGAAATCGCGGCCGCATATTACCTCACGGAATATGTCGGGTAGTATTATTCAAGAGGGGAAGACTTTAACCTATATTGCTGAGAATGGGCAAGTCCTTAATGATAATTCGTCAAGCACTTTGGTCAAAACTAACCAGGTGCATGAAGGTTTGACCATGTTGATTTTTCCTAAGATTGCGGGAAAAGGAAGAGAAACATATTTAAATATTGCGGCCACCTTAACGACTGTTGACAGTATTGTCAATATCAAAACCGGGAATATTGTCCTGCAAACACCGAAGGTTAGTTCGAAAAGTATCACGACCAGCGTCGGAGTTACGGAAAATCAAAGTTTAATTTTGGGCGGATTGATTTCAACGACAGTCAGTGATTCTCGTCAAGGAGTGCCTGTGCTTGGGGCTATTCCGGTCATCAAGTATCTGTTTTCGCATAAAATTCGTCAAAATAACAAAAAAGAATTAGTCATTATAATCACGCCTAAAGAGGTGAATACGTAATGAAATATTATTTGCTCAATAATAAGCTTTATGCTTTTGTCGACAGCGGAATCAAGGCTTTGGATAAGGAAGACGCGGTTGATGAATGGTCAGGGATAACTGGAGAGGTGACTGTCGCGGTCGTTGATATGGAACCACTCATGGTCAGTGTATCGGATGCTTCACCAGATAAGTTAGACCAAATTTTGGCGCTGGATTTTAGACAGAAATTCGGTAATGAATATTTATTGCAGACCGAAACCCTCAAAAAAAATTCTTACCAGGTCATGGGGATACATCAAGACCGAGTGAGGGAAATTTACGCTTTATTTGGTAATCGGCCGGGAATTACGATTGTTCCCTACAGCCTTTTGTTGCGGTCAGTGTTAATTAAGAGCGGACTGCTGCAGGATCAAAAACCTATTCTATTTATTGATCATTTTGAAGATGAAGTATTCTTTACGGCTTTTAATGGGACGATCATCGGCAAAACCAGAAAGATGAATTCGTTAAGCGAGCAAGTTTTTATTCTGCAGGAAATCAAACGTAATGAAAAAAATTATCAAAAATTATGGGCCAAGAGTTTGATTCCGGGCAGTGACGAGTTTATATATGTCAGTAATTGGAAAATTTTGACAGATTATTTAGCGGAGTACGCGGACATCGAAAAAGAGCAGGTGGTGTTTTTGGATATAGGGTGTCCGGCGCTGGAGGGGTTAAAGCTGGAGAATTTAAATATAAATTATTGCCCTCCTGAATTTTTAATTAAAAAAGTCAGGATGAAGGAAGTAAAAAATTGGCTGTCATGGTCAGCGTCTGCCGGAATTGTCGTTTTGCTAGCCGTAGGGATCAATATATTTTTAGGGATGATGGTGTCTCGTTCACAAAGTCAATGTTCAGATTTAATCGCCGCTAAAACAGTGTTGTTAAAACAATTAAAAAATCTGAATAAAGGGACGTATAGAAATTACTTAAAAAATAGCCGGGGGAATTGGGAATCCATATATTTTGAATTTTTAAATATTATGCCCGATGGATACCAAGTGAATGTCATGGAAATGAATCGTACAGGCTCAAACATTGATTTTGACGTTTTTTTAAATTTGAACAACAAAGACGCGTTTTACGAAGATATTAAACCATCATCCAAGTTTAAACATCTACAAGTGCAGGACGTCATGCTGGAGCATCAGCCGGGGAAAAGGATAAAAGTGCGGCTTTGAAAACGTTCGCGGAGAAGGGATAAGCGAAATGTAAGATAATTGCACCTCTCCCCTCGGGGGAGAGGGAGGGGTGAGGGGTAAAAAAGGGGAAATATGAAAAAAATAATTACGGTGATCGTAGGTGTAGTTGTGCTATGGACGGGGTTTGACAGTTGCAGGGTTTGGGGGAAGTTGGGTGATATTCGAAAGCAGGAACAAGTTTTGAAACAGGAGAATTCTCAAATTACGCAGACTATTCAGCGGATGTCGCGATATCCTTCGCGGAAAGCTTATTCGCTCAATCAAGCGTTTAAGCGGCTGGTTGATCATAGAAATATCATCGCTATGTATAGCGAAGGAGAAATAGAACTGAGCATTCCTCATGTTAAAGACAAGCAAGATATCCACGCGTTTTCTGTTGAATCCGAATTAGCGGGAGTCAGCCGGATTCCGTTTGAATTGAATTTTTCTGGAATTAAAAATGAAGTGGATTTAGGGTTCGCTTTGCAAACGATATCAAGTCTGGAAAAAACTTTAGATGTCAAAATTCAAAGCGTTAAACAATCGATTAAAAACGGCCTGACCGTTGAGGGGTCGATTTACGGTATCGACGAGGAGAGTTAATATGAAGAAAACCGGATTTTTGATCAGCTTTTGGGTGTTTGTCTGCGCAGTGGCATGGGGTCAGGCCGCGCCAGACCATCTTAAATTTTCCCCTGAGCCGGAGGCAAACCAGGCTAATAAACCAGCCATGGAGTCGTTAATGACCAAGCCTGCTCCGGCTCAGGATTCTAACTTGGGGGAAGATGACGCTGACGGAGAAACGACTGCACTTATACAGATGGAGCAAAATCGGAGGCGGCAAATTAAATTGTTGAACATGGAATTAGAACAATTAAAACTTCAACTGGAAAGGGAAAAAACTCTAAAGGAAATGGGTGAGTTGCGTAAAGAAAACCGGACAATGATTCAGGATCCGTTGAAATCTGGTGATCCGGAAATGCCGGAAATGAAAGCCGTTTATATTGCGCATGCGAAACATGATTTTGAGGCGATTGTTACGATCAACGGTCGCAATTATTCAGTGAAACCGGGTGACTGTCCTTACGCGGGGGTGTGCGTGCGGGATATAACGATCGATCATGTTGCGATCAGACTCAAAGATTCAGCTAATCTTACATTAAACGTTGATCATCTGGTGAATTAATTATGAATAAAAATAAAATGGGTGACATTCTGGTTAATCGGCACGACATAAATGCGGAAGAATTGAATTTATGTTTGGATATTCAAAATATTGAGAAAAAGGAAAAAATTGGCGCGATTTTACGGCATTTTAATTTTGTGACGGATGATGAAATCGGTGAAGTGATTGCAGAGCAGAGCGGGTGGAAATTTTTTAGAGGAACGTATGCTCCTGATAAAGAGGTGTTAAAAGTTATTGATTTAAGCGTGCTGGTGAAACATCAGGTTTTTCCTTTGAAAACGGTCAACGGGCGAAAAACATTTGTGTGCGCTCGGATTGATGATATGGAAATCACGGATATTGTCAGTGATAGTTTTCCGTTTGTCGAAGTGGAATTTATGGTAGGGGTAGAAAAAGATGTGTGTTTCGCGTTAGAAAGTTTGATGCAGGAAGAGCTGAATAAAAAGGTTAAAGAACACGCGGGCCGGATTAATGAACAAAAAAATGTGGATGGTGTGGCGGAATTTTTAGATGAGCTGCTGCATTTAGCTGTGGTGCATCATGGGACGGATATCCATTTTGAACCTTCGGAAAAAGCCGTGGAAATCAGCCTGCGCGTCGATGGGATAAAATTTTCATTCTGCTGTTTACGGAAATATTTTATTTATACGATCGTCAACCGGATTCTAACGTTATGTGAACTCAATACCGGGGAATATTTTAAGATTAAAGATGGAGGTTTCAAATTCAAATATTTTGACCGGCAGGTGGATATCCGGGTTTCCATTATTCCATCAATATTCGGACCGTCTATGGTTCTGAGAATTTTGGACCGCGCGAAAGTATCTTATGATCTCAAGCGGTTGGGATACTCGTTTCACAACTGGAAAAAAATTCAAAATTTAATTTCGCGTCCGTATGGCTTGGTATTGATTACCGGCCCCACCGGAAGCGGAAAATCTACCACGCTTTACAGTCTGTTGAATCACTTGAAATCACCAGAGAAAAAAATTGTAACAGTAGAAAATCCGGTGGAAATGCCGCAATCCTTAATGGTGCAGATCCAGGTCAATGAGATTCAAAATTTAAATTTTGCGTCTGCGATCCGGGCGTTTTTGCGACATGATCCAGATGTTATTTTAATCGGAGAGATCCGGGACGCGGAAACCGCGCAGGAAGCTTTTCGCGCAGCCGAGACGGGGCATCAGGTCTTTTCCACCTTGCATACCAATGATGTTGTCAGTTCAATGCTCAGGCTCAAAGACTTGGGTGTGGATGTGGTGAATATATCAAATAGTTTAGCCGGGGTGGTCGCGCAGAGGCTTATAAGAAAATTATGCCCGTTTTGTAAACAAAAAATAAAAATCTTCATGGAAAACGACAATGTCGCGCAAACAAAATATCTGGATGAGGATGTTACTGAGGCATTTGTCCCAGTGGGTTGTCCGAAATGTGTAAATGGATATTTGGGGCGTACTGTGGTCGCTGAAGTTTTAAGCATGGATGACGAGATTAGAGATTTAATTGAAAAACAAAATCTTAACATGATCCGGCAATTGCTTCGCGGTAGAAAAGATCATAAAGATATTTTTGCGGACGCGAAGGCATTGTTTTTAAGCGGTGAAACTTCATTAGATGAACTGATTCGGGTTTTAGGATAAATCATGTATTGGCAATATGTGGCGTTAAATAATTTCGGGAAGGAAGTAGCCGGTTCATTCCATGGCACTAGGAAGGACGCGCGGGCCCTGATGCAGGATCAGGGCTGGATCGTTATTAAGCTCTTCCCTGAGTGGGACGTGTTTTGGAAAGAATTGTTTTATCGACAGAAAATTGATCATAAAATCTTAGCGGATATGTTGAAAAATCTAGCCGGAATGCTGGAAGTGGGATTATCTATGAATGAAATTTTAGAAAATTTAACCGAAACTACCGGACATAATTCAGTAAGAATGGCGTTGGCACGAATGCGGAATGATTTAAATAAAGGATATTTATTGTGGGAAGCGATGAAGAGATGCGGCGCGTTTGGGCCTATGGCGATTTCTTGTGTGTCCGCCGGGGAAGAAAGCGGGAATTTGCCGGAAGTCCTTCGATCATTAGCATCTACATTTGAATTCACGGATGAAGTTAAGAAAAAAATTTGGGGCGCGGTTGCGTATCCGTTGGGGTTATGTGGGTTGATATCAGCCGCGTCTGTCATTATATCCGTGAAATTAGTCCCGGCTTTGCGGGATTTTTTACCAGCAGCATCCATGGACAAGATGTCAGTTAAGTTGTTTTTATGGTACTGCCATTTGGTTCAATACCATTGGTATGTATTCGCTGTTGTTCCGTTAATAGCTGTAATGTTTTTTTGGTATTGGCACCGGTTTCATGCCGATATTTTTTTTAAATGTTTATATAAAATTCCTGTCTTAGGCCCTCTTGTTAAAGAAATGCAGTTGTCGTTGTATTTTTTGAACCTGTATACCTACCAAAAAAGCGGGATCACGATCAAGGATTCCATCGGATACATTCACGCCCACCAAAGCAATTATATCAGCCGGATGTTTTTAAAGTGCCTTAACGGGATCGACCATGGTTTATGTTTTTGGGAAGCGGTTAAGCAGGAACAAGAAATCCCTAAAGTTGTTTACCAAAATATCCGGCGGGGAGAAATCCAGGGCAAATATGAGGAGTATTTCCGGCATATTCACGGTTATTTTAAAACCAGAACCGAAGAAGCCACGCGGACGCTGATTCCTATTCTTCAGCCGGCCTTTATTTTGATAGGAGGTGTGATGATTATGTTTTTAATAGGGACGTTTATCGTGCCGATTTATACGAATTTAAATTCCATGATGAATGGCATGTTCTAATTTTGTATAACCAAAGGCCTTGGGCCTGATTAACAAGAAAGGATAAAGTGATGAAAAAATTAAACAACAAAAGCGGTTTTACGATGGTGGAGTTGGTGATGGTCATTGTGATCATTGCTGTTTTGGCCAGCGGCGTTATCAGCGCGAACAAAGCTATTGAAAATAGCCGGGTGGTTCAGCAGATTCAAAATATCAAAGTCGTGCATTCGGCGGCCGTGCAATGGTATGGAGACAAAATGGCTTATTCCGGCATTTCGGTAGATGAATTAAAAAATAACGGATATCTGAAAAATAATTTTGATTCAACCAAAGCAAATCAATTCGGCGGAGATCTGACTGTGGCTGTGGATCCGGCTGACCAGGAAAAATATATATTTACGCTGACCAAGGTGTCGGACAGCGCGCGGACAAAATTGGAAAACGGTTTATCAAATTCAACGGACAATTTTTCTTATGACGACAAAAATCAGACGTGGACAGCCACGTTTTAATCAAGGTTTCAGCATCGTAGAAATGGCCGTGGTCATGACCGTGATTATGGTGTTGTTAAGTGTCATGTTGAGATCCGTCAACGTGCAAGTGAATGACGCGAAAGTAAAGCGGACGTTCAAAGAAATGATTTCTATCGCGCAGGCCGTGGTCCGGTTTTATCAGGAAAAAGGGGCATGGCCTGCGGACTTGGAGGAGCTTAAGCCGGATTTTATCGACGTCAATATCGGGTTAAACCCTTTTCAGGTGCGGTATGTGGTGACCGCTGACGCGGGATTAGTTAAAGTTTCGACAGATTTGCCCAAAGGAAAAATTCAGGGAAATTTTTGGGGGCCGATGGTCGAAGTGGAAGATGAAGGATCAACAGAAAAAGTTACAATCGCGATCAGGGATAATTTAAACAGCACAGACTGGTTAGAGTATGAAAAGAAATATACCTATAAATCATAGGGGTTATTCCCTGGTGGAAATGTGTGTGGTAATCATTGTCATGGCCATAACTTTATCCGCAGTAGTCCCAAATTTGCTTAAAGATATTTATGCCCGGTACGGAGAAGCTGTGGCTATGGATATGGCCGTAATCGAGGGCGCGGCCAGGGCGTATTATATCGACAACCGCGCTTGGCCAGCTGATATAGCGGCGTTAAAAGAAAACAAATATTTATCACCAACCTGGAGCGGTCAAAATCCGCTAGGTAAGGATTATATTATTACATCAACGCCGGATATGTTGACTGTTCAGTCAGATGTGAAAAAAACGCAAGTGGCTCCATATGCGTCTAGAAAATTACCCCAGGGTGAGGCTGACGGTTCTGTGGTCAAAAGTTCGATAGCTGTTCCTGGCGGCGCAGGTAATTTGAACAGCTATGACAGCGGCTGGTTTAGCGCATCAGCCAATGTGACATACACCAAAAGTCACAATTTAGGGACAACCAAAGTGCTATCGATTTTGTATTTTTCGGATACATCCGATGGGTCTGGCCGGGTCAATTACGCTGTATGCACGCATTTTGACGCGGCTAATGCTGAGAGGGGGACCAACATTGTTGCTTTGACAAATACGGATGTCTCAGTCAGGGCTAATGGGTATTTAGCCGTGACGTTTGATCGTAACGGCTCAGTTAATCCGTATTCCAATGGATATTTAAGAATCGTGATGGCGGCGCTATAAAAGGGATAAAGGTGGTCCCGTAAAATCGCTGCGCGATCACGGGATTTAAATGACGAAGATATAAAGTTAGAGACAGGAGAAAAAATGAAAAGAATTAAATACTTAATTAGTTTTGTTTTATCAGAAGGGATAGCTGTAGGTACGGCGTTCGCAAACACGACTAGCACAACTATGCCTTGGGAGCAGCCTTTGATGAAGATCGCGAATAGCCTGCAAGGTCCGGTGGCAACCGCGATCGCGCTGGTGTGTATTTGCGCGTGCGGGTTTCGATTTTTCATGGGAGAGAGTTCCGGCGGGATGCGGGTTTTTCTTTCCGTCGTGTTTGGTTTATCCATGATCGTGTTCGCGGTGAATATTTTTAATACCCTTGGTATAACTACGGCGACGTTTTAAAAGTGATCCAGTAAGAGGCCCATAGCGCAAAGAGGATTTACACCTATGAAAAACAATGAAGAGAACGGATCCGAATATCTTAGTATCCCTGCTGAAATCGTTGCAAAAAGGATATTTGTGCTGCGTTGCGAAAAAGTGATGATTGATAGGGATTTGGCTGAGTTATACGGAGTAACAACGAAGCGGCTAAACCAACAAGTCAAACGTAATCTTTCACGTTTTCCTTCCAATTTTATGTTTCAACTATGTGATAAGGAGAAGGCAGAGGTGGTCACAATTTGTGACCACCTCAATACCAAGAATAGGATTTCATCGCGACCCGTGATGAATTAAAACAAAATGAAAAATCAGCATTCCACACCTTTACACCAGTCTTTAACGCGTGAAGTACTTTATGCCGGTGCTGAACGGGAAATTTTTATTTTCGCGTGTTTTGGGTCTTTGATGGTCTGGTTCGCGGGGAAAGATTTGTTCGCTTTTTTGCTGGCAGTGACGCTATGGACCGTCGGCATTACGACCGGGCGTTTATTGGCTAAAAAAGATGCCTGCTGGACCAAAATCTATTTGCGCCATATTAAACTTCAAAAATTTTATCCTGCTGGTGAAAAAATAGATAATCCAGAAGCGGAGATAAAATTGTTCAAGGCATAATTATGATTTTAATGAAAGAATACAAGCAAGGTCTAACCAGCTTTTCCAGTCTGATCCATTATTTTGGATTCGTGTCCGACGGAATTATGTTAAATAAAGACGGCAGTCTTTCTTCTTCCTTATATTATTCCGGCCCGGATATGGATTCATCCCTGGATGAAGAGTTGAGCCTTTTAGCAAATCATGTTAATTACGCGTTTGCTAAATTAGGCTCGGGATGGACTATTCATATTGATGCAATAAGGATGCCATCGGTTAGTTATCCGGCAGTGAATGAATTCACACACCCAACTTTGCTGTTAATTGAAAATTATCGACGGAAGAAATATGAAGCGGAAGGGTTTCATTTTGAAAGCGCGTTTGCTATGACCTTAACGTTCAGGCCTTCCTGGGCGGAACATAAGCAAAAATTAGAGCAAATATTGGAATATTATCAAAAAATGCTCAAAGAATTTTACGACGCCTTATCCGGCCGGTTATCGGTCAAGTTCATGGGTTCACAAGATATGTTTGATTATTTGGGATATTGCCTGACCGGTAAAAAAATCCATAGGCGCGTTCCTGAACCTGCCGTTTATTTAGCGCATAGTTTGGGCGCGTATGATTTTGTGGGAGGGATGTCTCCGAAAATTGATGACATGTGGATATATACGGTCGCCTTAATTGGTTTTCCGTCAAGCACTTATACTGGAATTTTGGATTTGATTAACCGTTTGCCGTTTGAATATCGTTTCAACTGCCGGTTTATCATGATGGATCAGTTGGATGCCGAGGCTCAACTAAAAAAAGTCCGCCGGAATTTTTATAATAAACATTTTGATGTGTCCCAGATCGCTAATCAACTGCTTTTTAATGAACAATCCAGCCATTATGTAAATAATGATGCCTTGTCGAGCGCGGATGATGCGGATTTGGCCATTACTGAGGCTCAATCCGGAAAAGTAAAATACGGGTATTTTACGGCTGTTACAGTGATTTTTGATAAAGACCGAGGTGAAGGTAGAAAAAAAGCTGAACAGGTCAGAAAAATTCTTGATAATAATGGTTTTCCTTCGCGGATAGAAGAAGCGAACGCGGTCGAGGCCTATTTAGGAAGTCTTCCGGGGCAAGAATATCCGAATGTGCGTAAACCATTAATCAATACTTTAAATTTGTCGCATCTGGTCTCATTAACTTCGATATGGGCAGGCTTGGAGCACAATCCTAATCATTATTATCCTGAAAAATCTGCGCCATTGTTTTTTTCAGCCACTTCCGGATTTACCCCATTCCGTTTTAATATTCACGTGTCGGATGTGGGGCATACTTTGGTGATCGGCCCGACCGGAAGCGGGAAAAGTACATTGTTGTCTTTAATGGCCGCGTCCTTTTTCCGTTATAAAAACGCGCAAGTTTTTTTATTTGATAAAGGGTTTAGCCAATACGCGTTGGTCAAGGCGTGCGGTGGGGATCATTATAATATTTTTAATGATGGCAAAGAATTGACCTTTTGTCCTCTAGCAGGAATCAATCAGGAAAATGAATTAGTGTGGGCTTTGACTTGGGTAGAAGAAATTTTGCGTTTGCAGGGATTAGATATTGATCCCCGGATAAGAAATGATATCGCGGACGGATTGCGATCATTAGTCCATGATCAGAAACGCACGATATCCAATTTATACACGAATATACAAAACAGTTCAGTTAAAGAAGCGCTACGGCCATTTGTTATGATTTTCGACGGGATTATGGGCGGCTTGCTCGACGCGGAAGTAGACGGACTGCGGAACAACGCGTTTCAAGTGTTTGAAATGGAAAATTTGCTCAATAAAGATGAAAAGTATGTGGTGCCGGTTTTGACGTATTTATTTCATCGTATTGACGGCAGGTTAAATGGTCGGCCGACCTTAATTATTTTGGATGAAGCTTGGCTGGTTTTAAAGCATGAGATATTTCGGGAAAAATTTGAATCTTGGTTGCGGGAATTGCGGAAGAAAAACGCAGCGGTGGTGTTTGCAACTAATAGTATTTCTGATGTTATTAATTCGCCTCTGCGGAATGTGATTGATGAATCTTGTCCGACCAAAATTTTCCTGCCTAATGCGACAGCGTCTAATCCTGCTAACCGGTCGGTATATCATGCGTATGGACTCAACGATAAACAGATTGACATGATCCAGCAGGCTATTCCTAAGAAACATTACTATTATACTTCCGTGCTTGGGCAACGATTGATTGATCTGGGGTTGGATGGTCTGGAATTAAGTTTTATGGGAATTAATTCAGCGGAAGATTTAAAAGCCATTAGAAAATTAGAACAAATGCATGGGGCAGACTGGGTAGCGCATTGGCTTAAAATACGGGGAATGGAAAACAATGATTGATAAACTAAAAAATTGGCATAGCGCCTTAGTTGTTATGGGATTTGTGTTAGTGATATTTTTATCCTTCAGAGATGAGGTTTTCGCTTCGGATATTACCGGAACAATTATTGCCGAAGAATTGGCACAACAGACGGTTATATTGAGTCAGATATTGACCCGCCAAGTGGGTATAGCCACCCAGCTTGACGGATTATTGAAAAGCGTGAAAACGTATTATAACCTTTCTTTTCATGATGTGACCGAAGAGTTAAAAGCATATCATGAGGCGGCGCATGAAGGTCAGGCTATCTCTTACGCGATGCAGAATTTGGATACAAAATTTAAAGAAACCTATAAAGGTTATCAGCCACCGGATGATTTTCAGAATGAATATAAAAATTGGGCAGGCGCGACTATGGATACCTTAATCGCGTCTTTAGATTCCGCCCAAAAACAAAAAGAAGAATTTTCTCATGAGAAAGATTATTACCGGCAATGGCAGAACCGATCGAACAACGCGCAGGGTCAGACGCAAGCTTTGCAAGTGACGAATATGATCGCTTTGGAGCTTGCCACGCAGCTGCAAAAACTTCGTCAATTGGTTATGTTGCAAATTCAATCACAAAACGCGTATATGGCCGCGCAAATGCAAAAAGATTCAGCTGTTGAAGCGGCGGCAAAAAATTCTATATATCTGCTCAATGACAGTGAAGATCATCGGGGATATAAATAATGGACCCAAATGTGGATATTTTTAAAGGGATTGAAGATATCGTTGGCACCTATGGCGGGCTGGCAGACCAGCTCGGCGCAGTAGGAACAGGGATTGGTTTAAAAATATTCAGCGTCTTGGCGTTGTTGAATTTTCTTTGGAGCGGTATTTTGTGGATTTTGCATCGGGAAGATATGGCCGGAATTATGGGGGAACTGATCAAAAAAGTGTTTTTTATTTTCTTTTTTTACTGGCTCGTATCGCAATATGAGAGTTGGTTTATTCCGTTAAAAAGTTCTTTTAATTATATTGCCGGGCAAATGGTTCATGCTTCAAATGTCAGTGGTGCCATGTCATTAAAACCTGGACGAATTATGGGCAGAGGCATGCAGTTATTTTCATATATTTTTATGAAAGGATCAAATGGCCCCTGGTTTAACCACACCGCGTTAGCCCTGCTGCTCATTATATTTGGTTGTTTAACATTTTATGTGTTTGTGCGGGTGGGAATAGAGATGATGCTGATCATTATCGGCGGCAATATTATTTTAGCCGGCGGTACTTTTTTGTTGGGGTTTGCCGGAAATCCATTAACAATCAAATACGCCCAGCAGTATATCAACGCGGCCATTAACCTGGGAATCAAATTTTTGTTTTTAGTGATCATTGTCAGTTCGGGAGACGGTATCACGGAGCAATGGGTGGCGAGGTTAGAGGCGAGCACCTATCAAACATTGTTTCGCGATGGAGTATTTATCAGCACAGGGTCTTTGATCTTTTATTTTATGTCTATTCATGTCCCGACTATGGCAGCAAATATGTTGGGGAATGGATTTGTGATAAAAGGCAATGATTTTGGTTTTAACGCGGCACAAAACACTGTTATTCGAGCACGTGAAGGTGAGCCGCGGATTAAAACAGAAAAAATGATAATTCGGGAAAATACTCAGACGGAAACAATTAAATGTTATGGGATGGATAAAATAGGATCGGTGAATACTTTGTTTGGAATGAATAAAACAAACGATTTGTGATTTGTCCTTTAATGCGCGCGGTAGGGCGGTTTGCATTTAAACCAAATCATTCGCTCAAACAGCAGCTCCGAAGCGGAGCTGAACTCGCTCGGTGATTCGGTTTAAACACTAACCTTGTGTTTGGGCACGCGGTTTGAAGATGTACATGAAAAATTGGGAAGTTTTTGGGGTTCAGTTTTTTACTTTGTTACTCGGTTACTCGGTTACTTTGTCACTTTAAAATAAAATAGATAAAGGATAATATTATGTATCAACAAGTTAAACGTGAATGGTTGGAGCAGTTTGCTGATCCCGTGATCGCGAAACGTAATTGGCAGATTATAGCTGGTGTTTTGGGTGTGGTCGCGATTGTGCTATCGGTCAGTAATTACACGTTAGTCCATAAAGCGCAGGTGATTCCTTATATAGTCGAAGTGGATCATTTAGGCCGGGCCCAGTTTGTAGAAAAGATCCAAGCTTCGAATACGTTTGATGAATCGGTGATCCGCGCGTTTTTGTATCGTTTTATTGATCAGTCCCGGTCTGTGATTACAGATGATCTGGTCATGAAAAAAAACTTTTCTGAAGTGTATAGTGTCTCGAGTTTGGATGTGCAAAATAATTTTTTAAACGCGTATTATAAAGATCATGATCCGTTTAAGGCTGGACAGGAATTTACGACCCAAATTACGCCGTTGACGTTTTTAAAACAGTCAGAAAAGTCTTTTTTAATGGAGTGGAAAGAAGTTCGCCGGGATTTAGCCGGAAAAATTGTGCGGCAGGAACAATGGCAGGCATTGTTCGAAATAACAATTATTCCTCCGAAAGATACGCGGGTGTTAGAGGAAAATCCGTTAAACCCGTTAGGCATATTTATTACCCGTTTATCCTGGTCGCAAATTGATAATGGAACAACATAGTGGGAGATTGGTATGAACATAATATTTTACTGTATGAGTTTAGTTTTTTTATGCGGAGTGGGGTACGCGGATGTTACGACGGCAGCCGAATCCGGTAACGACGACGCTGGATTTGAAGACATCACCCTGCAAACCAAACCGATTAAATTGAAGTTGGATAATTCAGCAACCATTGGGTCTCCTGAAAGCCTTCCAGAGAGCAATAGCCGGAGTGAAACGATTGTGACTGCGGATAACATGGTGAAATTTCCTTACGGCTTATCCCAGCCAAAGTTGATCTGCGGAAAAATGCGGGCTTGTATGATTGAGCTGGCAGAAGGAGAAGAAATTTTGGACGCGTCACCAGGAGATACGGAACGCTGGACCTATAAGGTTTCATACCAGGTCACCAATGACGCTTCCCGGCCAGTCATTACAGTAAAACCGTTTTTCGGAAATAATATTGAAACAAACATTGTGATTGTCACCAATAAACGAATTTATGATGTTCAGCTCAAATCGATTGACAGCGGTGATTATACGCCGCGCATTGGGTTTTATTACCCTGAACAGAATGCGTCTGTCCTATTGCCCCATAAAGAGCATAAAGACCAAACAGATAGCTCGTCGATAAAAGTGGAACAAATGAATTTTGATTATCGGCTCATGGGGAATAAAAAATTAGAATGGTTTCCAGTTATGGTGTTTGATGATGGTAAAAAAGTTTATATTAAAATGAGCGAGCGGGTTAAATATATGGAATTGCCAGTGTTTGTCGGCGTCACCGAAAAAGGGGTTAAAGAAATAGTTAATTACCGTTACCGGGAACCTTTTATGATTATCGATAAGATTTTTAATGAAGGGATGTTGATTTTAAACAATGACAATCAAAAAATCGTGAAAATATCGCGGAGCAAGTGAAATATGGATGATTCCAGTCAAAAATCTTCGAAAATTTCTTTCCAGATTTTACCCCGCGGTATCGTGAGTTATGGCAAGTTGCCTTTGATTATTTTTTTTATCGCGTTTGCGGGGTTGATGTTGTATTTGATCTTTAGCTCTGAACATCAAAAGAAAAGCGGGGGCTTAAAAACGGCAGGAAAGACAGTGTCAGCGAAGAATGTTGAAGTAAAACAGCTAGATAAACAGAGTTGGTTTAAAGACGCTCAAATCAATAAAAATAAACTCGCGGAAAATTTGCATAAAGACCGCCGCGCAGATAAAGTGGCGGTGAAAATTTTGTCTGAGCAAGAAATTAAATTGCGTAAAGCTGTGAGGGAAGAAGAGTTTGCGACCAAAGTTAAAATTCAAAAAATGAGAGAACAAGCTGTTGCGGATTTTGAGTCCACAACTGCAGCTGCGGCCAAATCGCCCATGACAATAGATATTAAGAAACCACGAGATTTTCAGCCTAGCCAAAAATTAACCGCAGTTGGGTCTAAAATATTGAATGACGTGAAGGATCAGGTAACGGACAATAGACAAGAAAATTTTTTGAAAGGCAGCGGAGAGATAGGAGAATATTTGCCGTATTTAAAACAAAAACCCTTGTCCGAATATGAATTAAAAGCCGGTGCTGTCATACCTATCGCCATGATCACGGGAATAAATTCGGATTTGCCTGGAGATATTACGGCCTTAGTTACAGAAAATGTATACGACACTGTGACCGGCCAATATTTGTTGATACCTCAAGGCTGTCGCTTGGTTGGGACTTATGACAGCCAGTTATCCTACGGACAAAATCGGGTTTTGGTCGTCTGGCTCAGACTACAATTTCCGAATGGCTCGACTATTAATTTGGATCGGATGCAAGGCGTGGATGTCAGCGGGTATGCAGGTTTAAAAGACAAAGCGAACAATCATTATTTGCGAATTTATGGCAGTGCCTTGTTAATGAGCATGGTGGGAACGTCCTATGCGATATTGGAGCCCCGCCGTAAGAACGGGTCGGTTTCTGATGACGCGGCAGGCAAGGTTGGACAACAGTTGGGCGATGTATTCACGCAGCAAACTCAAAAAAATTTAGATATCCGTCCGACAGTAGAAATACGGCCAGGAACTAAATCTAAAGTGATGGTGATGAAAGACATGATCCTGGAGCCGTATGAGATATGATCCAGCATCAACGCATTAATGAAAAGATTAGTTACGATCTTGGTGAAGAAATCTTTGGAGCGATCCGTGATCCACAAGTCATTGAGATCATGCTGAATGAAGATTCGCAAGTATGGATTGATACTTATACCGGCATGAGGAAATTTTGTGAATTGTCGCCGGAAAAGGCAAAAAATTTTATCAATACCATTGCCAGCATTAATGAAACTGAAGTCAATAAAGATTGTCCTAATTTATCCACAGAGATTCGTTTTAAATTGGAAGACGGGTATCAAGTGTGCCGTTTTCAGGCATTGGTTCCGCCTGTGGTTTCTTATCCAGTTTTTTCCATCCGTAAACCAGCCCGTAAGGTTATTACTTTACAAAAATATTGTCAGGACCAAGTGATCACGTTGGAACAGTACCAAGCCATAGTGAAGGCCGTTGAGGCACGTAAGTCAATCTTAGTGGCAGGGTCAACCGGCAGCGGGAAAACTACGCTGTGTAACGCGATTCTTGATCAAATCGCTCAAACTTTTCCTGAAGACCGTATAGCTATAATCGAAGACACATTAGAGCTGCAATGTAATGTTAAAAATAGAGTTTCATTAAAGACCTCGGATAATCGTAGTATGGATGATTTGTTGCGGTATTGCATGCGGCTGCGTCCAGACCGAATTATCGTCGGTGAAGTAAGAGGAAAAGAGGCGCATACTTTGATTAAAGCCTTGAACACCGGACATCCTGGCGGATTATCGACGATCCACGCTAATAACGCCGCGCGGGCATTGATGCGGCTGGAGCAATTGATTTTGGAAGCGAATGTTGCGCCGGTTCCGGATACGATCGCGGAAGCCATTAATATGGTGGTGAATATTACGCGGTCCAATAAAAATTCTGCGGGTCGATTGGTCAATGAGATTCTGGAAGTGAAAGCGTTCGATAAAAAAGAAGGGCAGTATGTTTTGGAACCTGTGATAAGGAGCAGATAATGAAAAGAGTTAGCAGAGACATTAAAGGTGTGGATGTTGAGGTCATTGAAACTATGATTTATATATTACGCGGGCAGAAGGTCATGCTTGATTCGGATTTAGCAATGTTGTATGGGGTAGAGACCAAAGTTCTTATACAATCCGTTAAGAGAAATATCGATAGGTTTCCAGAAGATTTTATGTTTTTGTTGACGGAAAAAGAATTTAAAATCTTGAGGTCACAATTTGTGACCTCAAGTTGGGGCGGCCGAAGAAATCTACCAGTTGTTTTTACCGAGCAGGGCGTTGCTATGCTCTCCAGTATTTTAAACAGCAAACGCGCTATTCACGTTAATATCTCCATCATGCGGACATTTACCAAAATCCGGCAAATGATGTCAACACACAAAGAGCTGAGGCAAAAGATCGAGGAGTTGGAAAAGAAGTATGACAAACAGTTTCACGTTGTGTTTGCGGCCTTAAAAAAGATTTTTGTGCCGGAAGATAAACCTAAACTTAAAATTGGTTTTTCGCAGAAATAACGTAGTAATCACAAAAATTAGTGGAAGTTTTATAATGTTCAAAAAATTTTTTTGGTTTACGGTCATTGTGCTGAGTTTGTTCGGTTGGTTAAAATGGAATGGTTATTACGTGAGTTGTTTGTCTGATAGTTTACCCCCCGGAGTTTATAAGCGGATTTCAAAATTACCTTCCGTCGGAGATTATGCCGCTTTTCAGCTAGACCCCGCGTTAATCCGCTATGGCCTTAAGCGTGGATATCTTAAACCTCATGTGTTACTCATGAAAAAAATATTTGCCGAGCAGGGAGACGGCATTGAGCGCAAAAATAATCAAATTCAGGTCGATGGCCGGGTGATTGATCGCGTTTTGATCGCGCCGCAGGATTCCCAACACCGTTCTCTGGATATTTTTTATCCTAAAAAAATAATTTTAAAGCCAGGCGAATATTGGATGATGTCGGATTATAATCCGCGCAGTTGGGATTCTAGATATTTTGGGGCCGTGACGATAAAATTTATTTTAAGACCCATTTGGATCTGGTGAAAAAATATTAAAAAATGGCCAGCCGAAGGCGCGCGATTGTGTTAATATGCGTATATATAAAAATATTGGAGATCTGATATGCGAAAAATTTTATTAGCGTTATTGGGTTTGTTTCTCATGGGCTGTGCGCCTACTGCGCGGCTGTATGAACCGATGAGCTTAAATACGACATCTCAAGACACAGGATTCAAGTTTGAGTGTGTGCGGTTTTTAGGCCAGACGGAAGTGGTGGGTCATATAATCAAGGTGGATGATCAGGAATTTCCGGTAGATGCCATGGCGACATTACGGGTGTTTGTCAATCCGGGCTATCATACTGTCAGGATTTCATCAACGGCGGAGAAGATTAAAAAGCAGGATGATTTTGGGGAAGAGCAAAAAATTTCCACGCGGTCGTATTATGTCTACGGCAATCCAGTAGAGTTTAAAATATATTTGAAAGGAGGAGATTTTAAAACAGTCGATTACAAGTCTCCTTTTTGGTCGAATATGGCAGGTCATATGGAAATAAAATAATGGAACCGTTGGACCACCGCGTCGGTGGACCATCGGTCCAGCTTTAGGGCTTGACAAAAGGTATTTCGGGTTTTATAATTAACACAGATTTGAAAGCATTGTAGCTTTCGATAATAAATTTGAAGACAATGAAGTCCTTCTTTGGCCGGCGACGGCTGGGGAAGGACTTTTTTTTGCGATCCGCGACCGAGGACGCAATGTCCGAAGTAGTGCAGAGAGCTCCTGCGAACAGTGCGGTCGCAAGGGGAAAAAGTAGACCAACATTAACTAAGGAGGAAGACATGAGAAGGTTTTTAAAGGGGAGCGCGCTCACCTTGCTTTGCGCTTTTGGCGTTTTGTGGGCGAAAAGTGCTGGAGCACAGGCTGCAGCAGCGGCTCCGGTTTCAGATACCGGGATCACCGCATGGATGTTAACATCCACCGCATTAGTGCTTTTAATGGTGCCAGGCTTGGCTTTATTTTATGGCGGCCTCGTTAGGGCAAAAAATGTTTTGTCATCCATGATGCACAGTTTTGCCGCTATGGCCCTTATTGGGGTATTATGGGCTGTTTGCGGGTATTCCTTAAGTTTTGGGCCGGGCATATTAGGCGGATGGATTGGCTGGGATCCAAAATTATTTTGTCTTCTTGGTATCGACGAAAAAATTATGTCTGCCGGAACCCCGGAATATGTTTTCGCGATGTTTCAAGGGAAGTTCGCGATTATCACTCCGGCTTTGATCGCGGGTGCATTCGCGGAACGCATCAAATTTAAAACTTATTGTGTCTTTATTGTTTTATGGAGCATTTTGGTCTATTCCCCCTTATGTCATTGGGTATGGGCCGCAGATGGTTTCCTTTTCAAATTAGGCGCAAAGGGTGCTATTGATTTCGCTGGCGGTACAGTGGTTCATATTTCTTCAGGTGTCAGCGCTTTGGTTTTGGCTTTATTCATCGGACGCCGCCGCGGATATCCTAAGACCGCTATGCATCCGAATAATTTAACCATGACTTTGTTAGGCGCAGGATTGTTATGGGTAGGCTGGTTTGGTTTTAACGCCGGTTCTGCTGTTAACAGCAATTTAGACAGCGCTCGCGCTTTAACAGTCACTCAGGTAGCCGCCGCAGCCGGTGCCATTATGTGGATGCTGCTTGAAGCTTTCCATCATAAGAAGGCAACCTCCTTGGGTATGGGCAGTGGTATTTTAGCTGGTTTAGTTGCGATTACACCTGCTGCTGGGGTTGTTAAAGTTCCAGGAGCTTTAGCGTTAGGCTGTATTGCGTCGATCATTTGTTATTTAGCTATTCAAATTAAGGCTAAGGTAGGATATGATGATTCTCTGGATGTATTTGGTGTTCACGGCGTTGGTGGTATAACTGGCGCATTGTGTTTAACTTTCTTCATCCGTGAGACGTGGTGGGCTGACGCTGCCAAAGCGGCAGGCGGAAGCTGGACAGTTGGACAGCAATTTGCGGTTCAAGCCACAGCTGTAGGTTGTACTATTCTTTACGCGGCAGTTGTGACACTTATCTTGGCTTTTATATTGGATAAAACACTTGGGTTGCGTGCATCTGTCAAAGATGAAGTGACAGGGTTAGATCAGAGTATGCATGGCGAACAAGGGTATGGCATGCTAAATTTGAACTAAAGATTTTATTCCAATAAAGAGGATAGGAGATAAATATGAAATTAATTACAGCAATTATACAACCGGATAAACTAGATGAAGTGCGTGAGGCTCTGATCGCGAAACAGATTGGACGCGTCACAGTCAGCCGTGTTTCCGGGCGCGGACAATCGATTGAAGAACAAATCTACCGGGGGCAGGATGTCGGGTTGGATTTGATTTCTAAAATTCGTATTGATATCGCGTGTGATGAAAAAATGGTGGAAGTGATTTGTGAAACCATTATGAAGGCCGCACGGCATGAAGACGGCAAAATAGGCGACGGAAAAATTTTCGTAACGCCGCTGGATGAATGTATCCGTATTCGTACGGGTGAAAGAGGAATGAGGGCGCTTTAAAAGCAGTATGTGGTACGTGGTATGTGGTATGTAGAAAAAAAAGAACAGGTAAGAAAAATTTAAAAGCAAGAAATGCATGATCATAAATAATTATTTAATTTTATGATATATTGTGCGTAAGATTTTCATTAATTTTTGCTACATACCACATACTACGCACGACATACGATTTTATTATGAGCAAATTATACTTGATTCCCAGCAGTTTGGTTGATGACGATGTTTCCGCATTGCCTCAATATGTGATCGAGGCGGTGCGGAACCTTCGTTGTTTTATGGTGGAAGACGAAAAAACTGTCCGCCGTTTTTTACGGAAACTTTTACCGGATTTTCCCCTGCAGGAATGTGAATGGTTTAATTTGAATGAACATACGGACCGGATTGAAACCCAGAAATTTTTTGAAGCATCGTGCCATAAAGATATTGGCATTATTTCTGAAGCCGGCTGTCCGTGCGTGGCAGATCCAGGCGCGGATGTTGTTTTATCCGCCCATAAGAAAGGTATTGATGTTGTGCCTTTGGTCGGACCGTCATCGATTTTGCTGGCATTAATGGCTTCAGGCTTGGGCGGACAAAATTTCGCGTTTGTTGGGTATTTGCCAAAAGATAAGGCAGAACGGGCGCGTATGATGAAAATGCTGGAAAAACGCTCTGCCGCAGAAAAGCAAACGCAGATATTCATGGAAACGCCTTATCGCAATTTGAGTTTGTTTCAGGAAATTGTGGCAACTTTCGCGCCGAGTACAATGCTGTGCGTGGCCGCTAATTTAACGTCTCCTGATCAATACATTAAGACCCAAAATATTCACGCGTGGAAAAAATTTCAGCCTCCTATTGATAAGAAACCCGCGTTATTTTTGATATTTGCATTTTAGCTGTAAAACATGTATAGTAATTATAGCTTTCTAAGAGCAAGGATTTGCTGAGCTCAAGGATTGGAAAAATTTTAAGTATAAAAAATTTCGACCAGTCCGTTCAAAAAGCGGACTGGTCTTTTTTATTTACTGTAAAAAGGTCACAAAGCCACAAAGTCACAAGGTCACAAAGGGCAATAAAGATTAAAAATCAAGAACAAAAAAAGAACAACACTTTACCATTCGTTTTTTGTTCCGTTTTTTATAAAATTTTCTCTTTGTGACGTTGTGACTTTGGGCAATCTTGTGTGTGACCTTGTGACCAAACAATCAAGAAAGGATATGTGTATGGACAAACGTTTAGGCTTCGTAGGAATTATTATTGAACACCGGGAAACTTGCGCGGAAGAAGTGAACAAAATTCTTTCCAAATTTGGGGATTCCATTGTCGCGCGGGTAGGAATTCCATATAGAGAACGGCATTGCAGTGTTATTACGCTGGTTGTGGATATTACTTTGGATGATTTAGGCGCTTTGACCGGAAAATTAGGCGCAGTGCCAGGAGTAACCGTGAAATCAGGAATGGCGAAATAAAAGCGGGTTAATGGTTTTTGGTTGATGGTTGTTGGTAAAAAACATCTTGCTGTTACCAAAAACCAAAAACTAAAAACCATCAACCAGATAGGTTATTATGTCATATCGTATCGAAACAGACTTATTGGGTGAGAAAAAAATTTTTGCGAATGTGTATTGGGGTATCCATACGCAGCGTGCGTTGGAAAATTTTTCGATAAGCGGCAAAGTGGTTGCTCTGGAATTAGTTAGAGCGATGGCTTTGGTTAAAAAAGCAGCTTGCCTGACGAATCAAAAACTGGGATTTTTAGAATCTCAAAAATCCGCGGCGATTGTTCAGGCTTGCGGCGAAATTATTGAAGGAAAACTTGACCAATATTTTCCTTTAGATGCTTTACAAGGCGGGGCAGGAACCTCAACCAATATGAACGTGAATGAAGTGATTGCCAATCGCGCTATAGAAATTTTGGGTGGAACGAAAGGTGAGTATTCTCTAGTACATCCGATTGAAGAGGTGAACAAACATCAGTCGACCAATGATGTTTATCCCACGGCTTTAAAAATTGCAGTTTTGTTTTTGTTAAAAGATTTGAGTGGCGCTGTGGCAGAATTGCAAGGCGCTTTTCAGTCAAAAGAAAAAGAATTTCATGCTGTGGTTAAAATTGGCCGGACTGAAATGCAGGATGCGGTGCCCATGACTTTGGGTCAGGAATTTTCCGCTTTTGCTGAGGCGTTTAGCCGGGACCGTTGGCGAGTGTTTAAGTGCGAAGAGCGGATTCGCACGGTTAATATCGGCGGGTCAGCGATTGGAACAGGATTAACAGCACCCAAGGAATACATTTTTGGGGTGATTGAGCAAATACAGCAATTAAGCGGGTTGGGAATTTGCCGGGCTGAAAACGTGGTGGACGCGACGGCCAATATGGACGCGTTTGTAGAGGTGTTTGCGATCCTTAAAGCCCACGCGGTCAATTTGGTTAAAGTGGCAGATGATTTGCGTTTATTATCTATGCTTGGGGAAATCCATTTGCCGCAATTACAAGCTGGATCGTCGATCATGCCGGGCAAAGTCAATCCGGTTATGCTGGAAGCGGTCATTCAAGTTGGAATCAAAGTGATGGTAGATGAACAAGTTGTGTCTCAAGCGGCTTCTCGGGGAACATTGCAGATTAATGAATTTTTGCCGCTTTTGGCAGATGTGATTTTAAATGATTTAAAAGTTTTGCACAGTATCAACAAGTTATTCACAGCCCACGTCCAGGAAATCAAAGCGGATGCGGTTAAGTGCCGGGAAAATTTGGACCGTTCAACGTCGATTGTAACCGCCTTTATTCCGCAAATCGGATATGAAAAGTGTGAACAATTGATCAAACAATATGACCCGGCGAACGGAACCGTGAGGGATTTTTTGATTGTCCATTTGGGTCAAGAGTTAGTCGATAAAATTTTATCAGTCCAAAATTTAACAGCGTTAGGTTATCGTGTTTCGTAGGGGCGATCTCCTGATCGCCCGCATCAATCGTTTTTTAAAAAACAAAAACCGATAATTTTGTAACGGGCGATCAGGAGATCGCCCCTACGACCAAGGACGTAATGTCCGCATAGTACCAGGAGCTCCGCGAGTGGTGCAACAAATAAATCTATGAATACACCAAAAAGCTTACGTTTACAAATTGGAATTTTCGGCCGGACCAATGTCGGCAAGTCAAGTTTTTTGAATTTGGCGGCAGGCCAGGATGTGGCGATCACCTCCAGTGTTCCGGGTACTACGACGGATGTGGTTGAAAAAACCATGGAGCTTTTACCGATCGGGCCAGTGGTGTTTTTGGATACAGCCGGATTGGATGACACTTCAGTTTTGTCCGGCGAACGGATTCGTAAAACCAAAAAAATATTCGGTCGGGCGGATGTGATGGTTTTACTGGTCGAACCGAATGTATGGACCGGATTTGAAGATGATATTTGTGAACAAGCAAAAGTTCATCAAACGCCATTAGTTGTGGTTATTAATAAAGCAGATCAAGCCGAGCCTACGGAAGTATTTTTAAACGCAGTTAGAGAATTAACGCCTCAGGTGATGACCTGCGTCAGCATAGATCTTTCGCGCCGCGATTATTTTTTGAACCAGTTCAAACAAATACTCATTAAAGTCTGCCCTGAAGATTTTTTACAACCGTTGAGTTTGATTGGGGATTTAGTGCCTGCCGGCGGTTTGGCGGTTTTGGTTGTCCCTATTGATTTAGCCGCTCCGAAAGGCCGGTTGATTCTGCCTCAGGTTCAGACGATTAGAGACGCTTTAGATAATGATGCGGCTGTGTTGGTGGTCAAAGAACGGGAATACCGCGCGGTTTTAGATAACTTGAAAAAACTTCCGGATGTGGTGATTTGTGATTCGCAGGTCGTACAGAAAATGGTGGCTGATACACCGAAAAATATTAAATGCACCACATTTTCGATTATTTTTGCCCGGTTTAAAGGCGAGCTGAATGAATTAGTGAAGGGTGCACAGATGATTGACCGTTTGAAAGACGGCGATAAAGTTTTGATTGCCGAAGCCTGTTCTCATCATGCGGTCGAAGATGATATTGGCCGCGTAAAAATTCCGCGTTGGCTCAGGCAATATACCGGGGCGGATTTGGTGATTGATGTGTGCGCTGGACGGGATTATCCGGAAAATTTGGCACAGTATAAATTGATCATTCATTGTGGCGCGTGCATGCTGACCAGACGGGAAATGTTAGCCCGCATGCATTATGCCGGAAATCAAAAAGTCGCAGTGACCAATTATGGAGTATGTATTTCCATGCTCCAGGGAGTGCTGAATAGGGTATTGGAGCCATTTTTAAAGTGATAAAGGTGGTAAAGGTTAGCCATCGTTTTTAAACCATTCGCTTTTACCTTTATCACCTTTACCACGTTTACCACTTAACAAAAGGATATATATGCTTTCCGATTTAAATGAAAATAAAAGTTGGATCGATCGCCGTATCAAACAGGACGAGATCGACAAATATTTGGTTGATGGCAAAGATTTTATTCCTGAACAAGAAATTTGGGATCAGTTAAATAGAAATCAGCATCCGGAAAAACAGCAGGTGCGCGATATATTGAAAAAATCCATGGCGATCCAGAATTTAACGCCGGATGAAGTCGCGGCATTGATTCATGTGACTGATCCGGAATTGCTTCAGGAAATGAAAGACGCAGCGTTGAAAATTAAAAAGATGGTTTATGACAACCGTATCGTGACGTTCGCTCCTTTATATTTAGGCAATTATTGCGTAAACAATTGCACCTATTGTGGTTTTAAGTCTGTTAACGGGGAAGCACAGCGCAAAGTTTTAAATATGGATGAGATCCGTAAAGAAGTAGAAATTTTAGCCGGCCAAATCGGGCATAAACGGGTGATCGCGGTTTATGGTGAGCATCCCAAAAATGATATTGATTATATTATTGAAAGCATTAAAGCGATTTACAGCGTTAAGGTTCCGACCAAACACGGATTTGGCAACATCCGCCGGGTTAATGCCAATGCGCCCGCGTTTTCGATTGAAGACTTGAAAAAATTGTATACGGTTGGTTTAGGGACTTATCAAGTGTTTCAGGAAACTTATCATCGCCCGACGTATGAAAGGGTGCATCCAGCCAACACTATTAAGGGTAATTATCAATGGCGCTTGTACTGTATGCACCGGGCTTTGGAAGCCGGGTTTGATGATGTGGGTATCGGAGTGCTGTTTGGTTTGTTTGACTGGAAATTTGAAGTGATGAGTTTAGTCCATCATGCCGCGGAGCTGGAAAATAAATTAGGCATTGGGCCGCATACGATTTCTTTCCCTAGAATAGAACCGGCTTTAAACGCGGATTTAGCAAGATTTGATAAGTATCGCGTCTCAGACCAGGATTTTTTGAAATTGATTTTGGTTCTGCGTTTAGCTGTGCCATTTACCGGCTTGATTATTACATGCAGGGAAAGCGCGGCCATGAAAAGTGAAGCTTTGTATTTGGGCGTGACCCAAACTGACGCGTCGAGTAAAATTGACATCGGCGGTTATCAATTGGCAGCTCATGAGCAGGAAGAAGATAAACAGCAATTTATTTTAGGTGATACGAGGACGCTGGATGAGCTGATCCGTGATTTCGCGCAAAAAGGCCATATCACGTCGTTCTGCACAGCTGGTTACAGATGCGGGCGGACTGGAAAATGTATTATGGATTTATTACGTTCCGGGCAAGAAGGCAAATTCTGCAAACTGAATGCGGTTTTGACTTTCAAAGAATGGATCGACGATTTTGCCAGCGAAGAAACCAAAAAAGTAGCCGAGCCTCTATTAGAAAAAGAAATCGGAGAGATTCAAGAACGCATGCCAAATCTGTATCCGAAGTTTAAAGAATTGTATGACCGAATAGTGAGGGGGGAACGGGACCTTTACATATAAGTGATAAAGGTGGTAAAGGTTTTCGTAGGGGCGATCACCTGATCGCCCGTAACAAAATAATCGCTTTTAAAAATATGAAAAGAATCGATTTAATAAATTGGTTAAGTGAAACTGATCCGAATAAAGTGCAGGATCTGTATTCGCGCGCCTATGCCATGAAGGTCAAGCACGTCGGAAAAATTGTCTATTTCCGCGGCATTATTGAGCTGAGCAACATTTGTGCTAAAAATTGTTTTTATTGCGGCATACGAAAAGACAATGATCATGTAGAGCGTTTTCAAATGACGGATGAAGAAGTTTTGGAATCAGCCAAGTTGGCTTTTGATTCGGGCTATGGTTCGATTGTATTGCAATCCGGCGAGCGTTCAGATGAAAATTTTGTAGCTTGGATCGAGCAACTGATTGGTCAGATAAAAAAAATGTCTAACAGCCAATTGGGATTGACCCTGTCCTTGGGCGAGCAGACCAGAGAAACCTATCGCCGCTGGTTTAAAGCCGGCGCGCACAGATATTTATTGCGGATTGAGACTTCGAATCCGGAACTTTACCAAAAATTGCATCCCGCAGATCACTCTCATGAAAAACGTTTAGATTGTTTAAAAATTTTAAGACAAGAAGGCTTTCAGGTCGGTACAGGGGTCATGATTGGACTGCCTCATCAGACATTAAGCGATTTAGCGGATGATATTTTATTCTTTAAAAATTTCGATGTCGACATGATCGGCATGGGCCCGTATATCAGCCACCATGATACTCCGTTAGTCGGATTAACAGATAAAACGGATAAAGCCAATAATTTTGATTTAAGCCTAAAAATGATTGCCCTGACCCGTTTAGTTTTAGAAGATGTCAATATTGCCTCAACTACTGCCTTACAAGCCATTGACCCCGCAGGCCGCGAGAAAGGTTTACTCGCCGGCGCCAACATCATCATGCCCAACATCACCCACACCAAATACCGCCGTTTCTACCAATTATACGACGACAAACCCTGCTTAGACGAAAATGCCTTAGTCTGTAAAAGTTGCCTGGAAACAAGAATCAAAAACATAGGAGAAGAAATCGGTTATGGTAAATGGGGAGATTCAAAGCATTTTAAGCATTCCATTCAAGAAAAATAAATTTTTTTCGCGACATGACGTTGTCGTGATGGCTATTTGTTTTTTGATTTTTTTGCTGCGTTGAATGTATTTCTGTTCGAAAATCGTACAAAACAATTCGAAAGTATTGACAAATTGTTCGAAAAATGGTATTCTTTTTTTGAGGTTACGAAAGAAATGAAATCGATAAGCAGTGGTGACCACAATTTGGATGAAGTTAAGATTGACGCGAACCGGCCGGTTTTTACAACAGGCGTGGTTTGTGATCTTTTAGGTGTGCCGGTGTGGGTGCTAAAACGTTTGGATTCCGAGGGCATTGTTTCTCCTCCCAGAGAAAGAGAAGGGACTGCCCGGTTATATTCGATGCGTCAATTAAAAGTGGTGCGTCATTGTTGGAATTTTATTAGTGTGCATAAAGTCAAGATCACGGGCTTAAAGGTAATTTTAAAAATTGAGCAAGGTCATTTAAGGTAGGTTAAATTTTTTTAACAAAAAATTAGCAGTCAATTTAACGGAGTGCCAAATGAAAGGAGGGCGTTATGAAAATCGTAGCAAGACAAAATCAAAACTGGTGGGAAAACCCGTTCTCTGATCTAGAGAATATCCAAAGGGAAATGAACAAAATGTTTAATGTGTCTTTAGGCCGCAATGATCAGGAGCAGGCATTGAATTTATCCTGGGTACCTGCGGTTGATGTTCTAGAATCCAAAGATGATATAGTGGTCAGAGCAGATTTGCCGGGAATCAGCAAGGAGGATATTCAAATCTCTCTTGAAGATAGTATCTTAACTATTAAGGGAGAAAAAAAATTTGCACATGAAGAAAAAGACAAGAATTATTATAAAATAGAAAGATCCTATGGGGCTTTTTTCAGGAGCGTGCCATTACCTATTAGTGTGGATGCCAACAAAGTCGACGCGAAGTATAATAATGGCGTGCTGGAAATTAAATTACTTAAAAGAGAAGAAGCCAAGCCCAAGCAGATAAAAATAAATGTGAATTAAGAAGAGTTAGCTTTGGGATAGAAAAGAGGCAACATGAATTTAGACAAATTTACCCAAAAAAGCCAAGAAGCGGTACAATCGGCGTATGCTTTGGCCATGGAATTACATCAACAGCAAATTGAACCTGATCATATCGCGCAAGCGATACTCTCGGATAAAGACGGGTTGATTCCGTCTTTATGCGAGAAACTAGGTTTATCCTCATCAGATTTGCTGTTAAAAGTTGATGAAGAGATTAAACACTTTCCAAAGGTGGAAGGTGCAGGCCAGCCTTTTCTGTCCCAAGCGTCATTCCGCATATTGAAGGAAGCAAACAAAATCGCGGAACGCATGAAAGATGAATTTACGGCCTTGGAACATATTTTCATGGCTTTACAAAAAAGTCATGACAACGTGATCAGCCGGGAATTGAAGAAAAACGGTTGGGACGAAGCCGGGATTTTAGATATTGTAAAAAAATTACGCGGAGGGCAAAGAGTCATGGACAATAATCCGGAAGAAAAATATCAGGCTTTGGATAAATATGGGAAAGACCTGACCGCATTAGCCCAACAAGGCAAATTAGATCCGGTGATCGGCCGTGATGCTGAAATCCGCCGCGTTATTCAGGTGTTATCCCGTCGGACAAAAAATAATCCGGTTGTGATCGGTGAACCCGGCGTAGGGAAAACCGCGATTGTGGAAGGTTTGGCTCTTCGGATATATTCCGGTGATGTTCCTGAAGGGTTGAAGAATAAAAAAGTCATAGCCCTGGATATGGGCGCGCTCGTTGCTGGAGCGAAATTCCGCGGTGAATTTGAGGACCGGTTAAAAGCCGTTCTCAAAGAGGTAGAAAACCGCGCCGGCCAGATCATTTTATTTATCGATGAATTGCATTTGATTGTCGGCGCGGGAAAAACCGACGGGGCTATGGACGCGTCCAATATGTTAAAACCGGCTTTGGCGCGCGGCATGCTGCGCTGTATCGGAGCCACTACGCTCGATGAATACCGTAAATACATTGAAAAAGACGCGGCTTTGGAACGCAGGTTTCAGCCGGTTATGGTTGAAGAGCCGACGGTCGAGGATACGATCGGTATTTTGCGCGGGCTTAAAGAAAAATATGAGATCCATCACGGCGTGCGCATTCAGGATGCCGCGATTGTGGCTGCCGCGACAATGTCCCAGCGTTATATTACGGATCGTTTTTTGCCGGATAAAGCCATTGATCTCATTGATGAAGCAGCGTCTCGTTTGCGCATTGAAATCGACAGTATGCCTCAAGAGTTGGATGTCATTACTCGGCGTATGCGTCAGCTGGAAATTGAAAAACAGGCGCTTAAGAAAGAAAATGATCCGGAATCAAAAGCGCGGTCCCAAAAAATCAGCGAAGAATGGCAGACGCTGGATGAGCAGAATAAAAAACTGCGTTTGCGCTGGGAATCGGAAAAAGAAGTCATCAAACGAATCCGCGAGATTAAAGCTGAGATCGAACAGAAAAAGATCGAAGAGGCTAAAGCGGAAAAAGTGGGTGACCTTAACCGCGTGGCAGAAATCCGCTATGGTGTTTTGGTTAATTTGAATAAAGAATTGGAATTGAAAAATAAAGAATTAACCAAAATTCAGAAAAACGGGGCATTGCTTAAAGAAGAAGTCGACGATCAGGATATTGCCGAGATCGTCGCGCATTGGACGAAAATTCCGCTTTCTAAATTAATGGAAGCGGAAACGCAGAAACTGGTGCACATTGAATCCAGTTTGTCGTCCAGAGTGGTGGGTCAGAAAGACGCGATTGATATGATCGCTTCCTGTATTCGCAGGTCCAGAACCGGTTTAAGTGATCCGAACCGTCCTGTAGGCTCATTTATTTTTGTGGGACCTACTGGTGTCGGAAAAACCGAATTGGCCCGATCTTTGGCCTGGTTTTTATTCGACGATGAAAATGCCATGGTGCGCATTGACATGAGCGAATATATGGAAAAGCACAGCGTGTCCCGGTTGATCGGCGCGCCTCCCGGATATGTGGGTTATGAAGAAGGCGGGCAATTAACTGAAGCTGTGCGACGCAGGCCGTATTGCGTGATATTACTCGATGAAGTCGAGAAAGCGCACAGTGATGTATTCAATACACTGCTGCAGATTCTCGATGACGGCCGGTTGACGGATGGACAGGGACGCACTGTTAATTTTAAAAATACCATCATTATCATGACCTCTAATATCGGGTCAGACCTGATTGCTGAGGTGAATGATAAAAATGAAATCGAGCGCATGATCAAAGACGCGCTAAAAGGGCATTTCCGTCCGGAATTTTTAAACCGGGTGGATGAGATCATTGTGTTCCACCGTTTGCAACAAGAGGATATCCGGAAGATTGTGGATATTCAGATCAGTCTTTTGCAGCACAGGCTGGAAGATAAGAAAATTTCTTTGGAATTAACGGACCAAGCCAAGGATCTTTTGGCAGAACAAGGGTACGACGCTGTTTATGGCGCGCGGCCGTTAAAACGTTTAATTCAGAAAGCAGTTCAGGACCAGATTGCGTTAAAAATGTTAAACAGTGACATAAAGTCCGGCAGTAAGATCAAAGTCGATATTGACCCAAAAACAAAAGCGATTATAATAAAATAATTCATTTAACAAGGAGGGGATATATGAAATCAAAAATTTTAACATTATTAATGGTTACTGCGGTTTTTGCGGGTATTGGCGCGATAACCAGTTTTGCCCAGGATGAAAAACAATACATTGTCGGTAAGGTCGTCGCTTTGGATGCTGAGGGGAATAAAGTCACGGTGAAGGACATGAATACCGGCGAACGTAAAACTTTTACTTTTGCCGCTGATAAGATGTTGTCTTTAGGATTAGGGGAAGATGTGGTGGTGACTGTGCCCAAAGGCGGAACAGGGATTGATTCTATCAAATCCATGCAGGATCGTCCGATTCCTAACCGTCCTCCTGAACCAAATGCCAATGTTGCCCGTGACCCTTATGGGATACCTGACCCGACTATGAATGAAGTGGATCCATTCGCGGAGATGACTCAATTGCAAAGAAAGATGAATCAATTATTCAATACGACCATTGATCGCAATATGGGCTACACTAAAACGGGCTTGGGTATGAATGTGGGATTTAATGATATTCATGAAACAGATAAGGGATATTCCGTTGAAATTGAAGCCCCGGGAATGGATAAAAACAGCATGAATGTGGAAGTCAAAGGCAATATGCTGGTCGTTTCTGGAAAAAAAGAAGCTCAGCAAGAGGATAAAAAACAAGGCGGCATACAAAAACAATATAGTTATGGCAGTTTTTCAAGAGCCATGACAATTCCAGAAGACGCGGATATGACCAAGATGGACGTCAAATACGATAATGGAGTATTAAAAATCCAATTTCCGAAAAAGGCTCCAGCAAAAAAGTGACAAGCGCGCGGGGGAAACTCCTGCCTGCCGGCAGGCAGGCGCTCTGGGATTCAGTTTAAACGCTAACCTTTTGTATGGGCGCACGTTTTTATAATTATTCAGTCATTATGAGCCATGAAATAACCCTTGCTCAAAATGATATATTATATAAAATAAGAATTCCTACCAACCTAATAAAGTGAGGCGCTATGAAAAAATATGAATGCACAGTCTGTGGTTACATTTATGATCCAGCCATTGGCGACCCAGATCACGGTATTAAACCCGGCACAGCTTTCGAGAATATTCCCAATGATTGGGTCTGCCCCGATTGCGGCGTAGGAAAAAGCGATTTTAAAGTGTTGAATTAATTATCGTATTAGGGGCGATCACCTGATCGCCCGCTTACAAACAAATCGTTTTTTTTATAACTATATTTTATCATGAAATCAAAAGCGTCAATTTTGACGCGGGCGATCAGGAGATCGCCCCTACGAACGTAATGGAGTTCATATGCGCAAAATCAAAAATGACGTCTATTGGGTGGGTTATATTGATTGGGATCTCCGCAATTTTCATGGCTATGATACCCCGCATGGCTCCACATATAATGCCTATCTTATTCTGGATGAGAAACCGACCTTAATTGATTCTGTCAAACATTACGGCGCGGATGAAATGATCCGCAGGATCAAACAAGTCATTGACCCGTCAAAGATACAATACATCATTTCCAACCACACGGAAATGGATCACTCAGGATCAATTGATGTGTTATTAAAACACTGTCCCAACGCCCAAGTGGTTTGCTCGCCAAAGGGAGAAGAAGGTTTGTCTCGTCATTTCAAAAAAAATTGGAACTTCAAAGTCGTCAACACCGGCGACACCTTGGATATTGGTAAACGTAAATTGACATTTATGTTAATGCCGATGGTGCATTGGCCGGATTCGATGGCGACATATTCGGCGGAAGATAAAATTCTATTTCCGAACGATGCTTTTGGACAGCATTACGCGTCGACCGAAAGGTTCGCGGATGAGATTGGCGTGGGTCTGGCTTATGATGAAGCCGCGAAGTATTACGCGAATATTGTTTTACCGTTTGGGTCACAAGTGTTAAAAGCTTTGGAAGGCGCGTCGAAAATGGATTTTGACATGATTTGTCCGTCGCATGGCATGATCTGGCGGGGCAAAGAGCAAATTACCGGACTGGTTCAACGCTATGTCAAATGGGCGAATTATGAGAGTGACGCGCAAGTGTGCATTACCTATGATTCCATGTGGCACTCGACGGAAGCCATGGCTAAGCGTTTTTATGAAGTGATTGATATGGCGGGTATTCCGGTCAAATTAATGAATCTGCAAACGAGCCACATGTCGGACGTAGTCACGGATGTTTTAAAATCCAAGGTTGTGCTATTCGGTACTTCGATGTTGAATAACCGTATGCTTCCGACGGTGGGAGCGTTGATGATGTATTTAAAAGGTTTAAAACCTAAAAACCGTTTTGCTTTAAGTTTTGGTTCTTATGGATGGTCTATGGTCGGCTTTAAAGAATTGGAGACCTCTATTCAGGACGCAGGGTTTGAATTATTAGGTGAAGGGAAATATATCCGCTTTATTCCTGATCAGGATGAGTTGGCAAAATTGGACAGTATTCTTCCATTAATACAGGCGAAGCTGGCTGCCAAATAGAACGGAGTTTTATGGTTCTTTCTGACGAGGTTATCCGTTTTTTAAGCAAACAAGGTGTTGTCATTGTTTCTACGATTGATGAGCATGGCCGGATCCATTGTTCCGCGAAAGGAATTGTTGGAGTTGTTCCTGAAGGCGTGGTTTTTGTCATTGATCTATATTTGCACAAGACGTTCCAGAATTTGGAAAATAATTCTACAGTCAGTATAACTGTTTTGGATGAAAAAAATTTTAAAGGTTATACCCTGCAGGGAAAAGCCACTGTGGTCCGTCGGGAAGATATTGCTGAGCATATAATTGAGGAATGGGAACGCCGTATTATTGACCGGATATCGAGGCGGGTCATATCCGGCGTGCAGGCAGAATCACAAAAATTTAAACACACGGAAGCGAGCCTTCCTGCCCATCCGAAATATTTAATCGAAATTGATGTGGAAAATGTCATTGATCTCTCTCCGATAAGGGTGAGTATCGATGCGTAGGGGCGATTCCTGATCGCCCGTAACAAAATGATCGTATTTTTATATGCTACATGCGTTTAAAATAGGAGCCTTATGCAAGAAATTCGCGCGAAATTTGTGGAGTCTGTAGTAAGAACCAAAGATGTGACGAGTTTTCGGTTTGTGCCGGAAAATAAAATTGATTTTACCCCGGGCCAGTTTGCGCAGGTTATTTTTGATGAGCAAAATCGGCAGAATAAAGATTTAAACAAGTATTTATCCTTTTCGTGTGATACGGGCAAATCTTATTTTGAAGTGACCAAAAAATTGTCAGCCAGCGCGTTTTCAGACCGTCTGCGGAAACTTCTGGAAGCGGATTCGGTTCTGTTTAAATTACCGTTAGGCAATTGTGTGCTGGGCAAGGACACGTCCAAAGTCCTTTTTATTGCCGGAGGCATAGGCATCACGCCGGTTATTTCCATATTAGAGCATACAGTTAATACGCAGCAGAGTATAGATATAAAACTCATTTATTCAAACTGGACCGAGGCTGATATCGCTTTTCGAAAAGAGTTGGATGATTGGTCTAAAGCCGCGAAAAATATTGAGATTATCCATACGCTGGTTAATGAAAAACCTGTTACCAAAGGTTTCAAGTTTGGGATGATTGATAAGAATTTTTTGAACGAATACAAAGATGATTTATTCAAGCGCGAAATTTATATTTTTGGGCCGCCGGGCATGGTGAACGCGATGAAAAAATTATGCACGGAGCTGGGTGTAGAAGAATCGAAGATTAAAGCGGAAAGTTTTTTAGGTTATTAACAAAAACAGTATGTAGTATGTGGCATGTGGTATGTAGTTAAAACGATTGTTAATAAAAGCGTAAATTGATTTAAGATTTTATAAAAATGTTTTCTGTGGATTTAAGTTTAATTGTTTTGTGTTATTGATGATTTTTATTTTCGTTTTTGCGACATACTACATACTACGAACCACATACTTAATAAGGAGCAAGAATCATGCATGAAATGACAAAAAAAAATCTGGAAGCCGCATTCGCGGGTGAATCAATGGCACATATTAAATATCTAGCTTTTGCCGATAAAGCGGAAAAAGACGGTAAAGTTAATATTGCGAAAATGTTTCGGGCCATAGCTTATGCGGAGCAAGTTCACGCTACTAATCACCTTAAAGTTTTGATGGGCGTCGGAACAACTCCGGAAAATTTGCAAAAGGCTATTGATGGCGAAAATTTTGAAGTAGCCGAGATGTACGCGGTTTATGATGTGGACGCGAAATTTCAAGGCGAAAAAGACGCGGAGAAGTCAATTCATTACGCGATCGAAGCGGAGAAAATTCACTCAGCTATGTATACCAAAGCCAAGAAATCAGCTGACGCTAATAAGGACATAGAACTGGGTTCAATGTATATTTGTCCGATTTGCGGCTATACCCACGAAGGTGAACCGCATGATAATTGTCCGGTATGCAAAGCTAAAAAAGAAATTTTTAAAAAATTTTAGGAGGTTATTATGGCTATTAAAGATCTATATCAATCAGGCGATTGGAAAGCGGAAAAGCATGTTCCAGTCATTGAAGCTCCGGAAAAAATAAAAAAAGGCGAAGCGCTTAAGATTGAGGTTTCTGTCGGAAAACAGATCGCTCATCCGAATACAACTGAACATCATATCGTTTGGATTGACGTTTATTTTCATGCTGATGGAGCGAAATTCCCGGTGCAAATCGGCCGTTTTGATTTTTCATCTCACGGCGCGTCCGCAGAAGGTCCGAATACCAGTACGATTTATTCGATGCCGCAAGCTGTTATAAGTTTCAAGACGGATAAAAGCGGTAAAATTTTAGCAACATCATATTGCAATATCCACGGCCTCTGGGAAAATTCTAAAGCTGTGATCGTTGAATAAAGGAAGGATTTTATGGATAACAAAGTATCATCATTGTTGAATGACCAAGTCACCAAAGAATTTGACTCGGCTTACGTTTACTTGGCTATGGCCGCTTATTTTGAAAGTAAAGGGTTATCCGGCATGGCGTCCTGGATGCAAGTTCAGTATGGCGAAGAAATGAAGCATGGCATGAAATTTTTTGGTTATCTCAACGCCCGCGGAATTAAAGTGTCATTAGGGGCGCTTCCTAAGCCGGTTGCGGATTTTGGTTCGGTGAGAGAAGTTTTTGAAAAAAGTTTAGCCCATGAAAAATTGATTACAGCGAGCATTAATAAAATTTATGAAACGGCTATGGAAGTCAATGATCACGCGACGACTACGTTTTTACAGTGGTTCATTTCAGAACAAGTGGAAGAGGAAAAAACCGCGAAGGATATCCTCGTTAAACTTGATCAGATCAATGATAGTTCTATGGGTTTAATATTTTTGGATAAAGAATTGGGAAGTCGTAAATAAAATTTTTCCTGCTTTTCACATTTTCTTCATGATCTGTTGATAAATGTGCCGTATGCTTGTGTTGAGGAGAGTTCAGTGTTAGACAAAGTATTAGTGTGTGTTATTATGTTGTTGCTCGATTTTGCACCCGTGGTTTATGCTCAAAATACCCGTTTGCTGAGTACGGATAAGAATATCGCAACGTCCAACACAATTGATGGATCTTCCACCACAGATATATCCTCAACGGCGCCTGGTGAAACCATGCAATCGTGCTCTGACGAGGGGCTGGGAGTAGAATTTCCTTGCATGCTGGCCTGGCCCATGAAAAATACTGTCGATGCCCTGGAAATTCAGATTGCGACAGATCCGCAGGTGAACATGGTTATCAAGAAAAGTGAATCAGATGGATTTGTTCTTTCCAAGATTACCAAAGATTATTTGAATAAAACCAATTTATACGCGGACGGTTTTGTTTTAACGCCTGTTTCTATAAATTCAGCGGATATGATAAGAGTGACCGGGACTTCGAAAAATTTTCCCTATCGGCAGATTGAAGATTTTTATATGATGAATGGCAATGAATTGATAAGTGTGATGTTTTCTGTCGAGCCAAATATTTTATGGGGAAAATATGCCGAAGTATTCCAATATATTATTGATAATTTAAACTTCCGATAGGACAACTTATGCTCCACAATAAAGTTTTAGCGATTATTTTAGGGGGAGGAAAAGGCTCCAGGCTTTATCCATTAACCAAACACCGTTGTAAGCCGGCGATTTCTTTCGGCGGTAAATACCGTTTGATTGATATTCCCATCAGCAATTGTCTGAATTCCCAAATTAACCAGATTTATGTGTTAACGCAATTTTTAACCTCCAGCATCCACCGTCATATTTTTGAAACTTACCGGATGGACATGCTGACCCGCGGGTTTGTGGAAATTTTACCAGCTGAACAGACCTTGACCAGCAGTGACTGGTATCAGGGAACGGCAGACGCGGTTCGCCGGTCTATCAAATATTTCCGTGAGCTTCCGGTCGAGGATATTTTAATTTTATCCGGGGATCAATTGTGCGCGATGAATTATATGCCGATTTATGAATTTCATAAATCAGCCGGAGCCAATTTGACGATTATTGGACATCCGGTTTCCGCTGAAGAGGCGCCGCGCATGGGTGTGATTCAGGTTAACCGTGATCAGCGGATATTAAAAATGATTGAGAAACCAAAAGACCTCAATCTGGTCAAGGGGTTTGAGATGCCGGACGGAAAATATATCGCATCCACCGGCAATTATTTTTTTAAAAAGAATTTTCTGCTCGAGCTGTTGACAAAAAATTATGAACAGGATTTTGGCAAAGAGATAATTCCTAAGGCTCTGGATTCCGGAAAAGTCTTTATGTACCTTTATAATGATTACTGGGAAGATATTGGAACAATCAAATCTTTTTTTGAGGCGAATTTGGATTTAGCTCAGCTTGAGCCGAAATTTAATCTTTATAATGAAGACCGCCGTATTTTTACTCACCCGCGTTTTATTCCCGCGGCTAAAATCCAGAATTCTCAAATTATTACCTCACTCATTTCCGAAGGGAGCTTGATTGATAATGCGTATATTAATCACGCGGTGATTGGAATCCGGGGTGTCATCCGGTCGAACACCAAGATTATTGAGAGTATTATTTTGGGTAATGATTTTTATGAACGGGATATGGAAAAAGAACATCAGGAACCGTATATCGGTAGTAATGTGCATATTGAACAAGCTATCATTGATAAGAATGTAGTTGTCGAGGATGGCGTAGTCATCCGCGGCAGCAAAAACAGCGGCCAAAGTTTTGACGGCGACCTGTTCTCCGTGCGCGACGGCATTGTCGTTGTTAGCAAAGGCACGCATATACCAAAAGGCACAGTGATTGAAGTTGGAAAATGAAAATACGCTGTTGTAGGGGCGATCTCCTGATCGCCCGTAACAAAATTATCGTTTTTTAATAATAAATATTATGAAAAAAAATAAGATCTTAATCGTCGAAGATGAAGTGAATATTAACCGCTTGATTCAATATAATTTGGAAAAAGCGGGGTATTTTGTTTTGTCTTCTGAAAACGGCGCTGGAGCTTTAAAAATTTTAGCTTCTGAGGCCGTTGATCTTATTATGTTAGACGTTATGCTCCCGGATATCGATGGGTTTGAGGTGTGTAAAGCCATAAAAAAAGAATCTCGTCTTGCGACTATTCCCATCATTTTTTTGACCGCGCGCGGTGAAGAGATCGATCGAATTGTCGGTTTGGAATTAGGAGCGGAAGATTACATTGTCAAACCTTTTAGCCCCCGTGAGCTGATATTACGGGTCAAGACGGTTCTAAAACGCGGCCAGCCGGAAGAGGAAGAAAAAGAAATCATGGCTGTGGGTGATCTGAAAGTTGATATTGGGCGGCACAAAGTTTTTGTGGGAAAGGAAGAAGTAGAATTAACCTCCATGGAATTCAATTTGCTATTGACTTTGCTCAAACGCCGCGGTCGGGTTCAGTCACGGGATCGTTTATTAAATGATGTTTGGGATATGAATTCCGAAGTAACTACCCGTACTGTCGATACCCATATTAAATGCTTACGTAAAAAATTAGGAAGCATGGGCGAATTGATTGAAACCGTACGTGGAGTAGGTTATCGGTTAAGTGAAGATGACACTTAAGGAGCATTCATTGAAGTTTTATTCCTATCTTAAAATCACCTGTTTTGTTTTTCTCGCCTTTTTGATTTTTATTTTTTCTTTTGATTTAGGCCTTCAGTATATTTATCAATACAATAATTTACAAGTCAATATTGGCTATATGCTGATCTGGTCAGTTTTGTTAGCTTTTGTATTAAGCGCGTTAATCGGTTTTGCCGCGTTTCTTTTAATTACCCGTCCGGTGGAATGGTTGACGCAGGTCATTAAATCTGTTACCGCCAATGAATTTGATAAGAAAATATTTTTACGCAGTAATGATGAATTGCAGGCCCTAGCTGAGGCGGCCGATGAATTAGCCGGCAAGATTAAATATTCCGTCCATTCCGAGGCAGTGGAACGCTCCCGGCTCGAAGCGGTGTTTTTAAACATGTTTGAAGGCGTGATGATCGTTGATCAGGATGGCTTAGTCGTGTTGATGAATCAAAAATTAAAAGAACTCATTAACGTGCGTGAGGATTTTAAGAACCGCAGTTCCATTGAAGTCGTCCGTAATAGTGAGATACAGGAATTAATTTCAAACGCGTTAAAAACCGGACAAGGGGTGGAAACCAAAGAATTGAAAATTTTATTTCCGCTTCATGAAAAAATACTTTTGGTCAGCGCGGCTCCGGTTTATTGGGGACAGCAAATACAAGGTGTAGTTCTGGTATTTCATGATATTTCTGAAGTCCGCAAGCTGGAAAAAGTGAGAAGGGATTTTGTCGCCAATGTGTCGCATGAATTGCGGACACCGATCGCGAATATTCATGGCTACGCGGAAACCTTGCTCGACGGGGCCATCAATGATCCAAAACATAACCGGGAATTTTTAAATGTGATTTATCATGATTCCGGCCGTTTATCCAAACTGGTTGCGGATCTATTGAATCTTTCTCGGATTGAATCCGGAAAATGGGAAATGAATATTAAGGAATGTTCGATCCATAAAATTATTGACCGTGTTTTAGCTTCGCTCCGTCCGGTTATTCAGCAGAAAGGGGCGAAAGTGCAAGTTAATATTTCTGAACAACTTCCAACCGTAAAAGTGGATGAGGTCGGTTTAGAACAAGTATTATTTAATATCACAGAAAATGCATTGAAGTATGGCCAGCCGGATGGTTTAGTTAAAATTGATGTAACAGACGCGGCTCAAAATTTTTGTATTAAGATTACTGATAACGGCATGGGCATTTCCCGTGAAGACCAGCCCCGTATTTTTGAACGTTTTTACCGTGTAGACAAAGCGCGCTCCCTCCATGAAGGCGGAACCGGCCTTGGCCTTGCCATTGTTAAACATATCGTCGAGCTTATGCACGGCCGCATTCAGGTGGAAAGCGAATTAGGCCAAGGTTCGTCATTTTTCATTGAACTTCCCCGAATAAGAGGAAAAATTTTATAATTTTCCGAGCTTTATTTTTTCTGCATCTTTTTCCCGACGGATTTACCTTGAGAAGTATACCCATTATTTTTTACATTATGTATTGAAATTAACTATTAAATAAACTATACTTCATAATATGAATACTCAAATTTATACGTCATTTCAAATCAGGGAAGTTTTTCATTTGGAATTCCTCCGTTGGTTTAGCCGGAAGATGACCTCCGCGCAGTATGTGTTAAAAGGGGGCGTGAACTTAAGGCTTTTTTTTAAAAGTATCCGTTATTCCGAAGATATGGATATTGACGTGAGTCGAGTAAGCGTTGAAAAACTTAAAATAGTCACTTTGGATATTTTAATGAGCCGTGGTTTTTCTGATAGCCTTAGATCGTTTGGGATTGAGAAAATTGTACCACCTGATATTGCAAAAGCCAAGCAGACCGATACGACGCAACGGTTTAAAGTTCATGTTTTTACAACAGCAGGCCAGGATCTTTTTACAAAGATAGAATTTTCTAGACGCGGGCTCAAAGGCAAGCTTGTTGTTGAGCCAGTAGATATTCAGATTTTGCGTTCTTACAAAATGGCGCCTTTATTGGTCCCGCATTATGATACTCCGTCGGCTGTTCTACAAAAAATTCAGGCATTGGCGCAGAGAACAGTGGTACAGGCGAGGGACATTTTCGATTTGTTCCTTTTAAATTCTCAACTTGATCTAGCTGAATATAAAATGGCGATGAGTGAACCAGATATTCTTACAATAGCCATGGACAATGTTTTTTTAGTGGATTTTCCGCAATTTCGGGATTCTGTTGTTGCCTATCTTCAACTGGAAGATCAAAAGACCTATGCTTCACCTATGGTATGGGATGAAATTAAATTAAAGGTATCTCATTTTTTAGAGGAGATAAGAGATGCGGCCGCCTAATCCAACGCGTATCATGGTTTTTATCAGGAAGTTTGGCCGTCCGGTATTTACGACTCATGAGTTAACAGCGATTTCTGGCCGTTCTTCGTCAACGGTCATTCAATGTCTCAACCGCCTGACACAGCAAGGCTTGCTCATCAAATTATATCGTGGAGTCTGGGCAGATCCCGGATTGCATGGGGTTTCGCCGTTTGATATTATTCCCTATTTATTTCCGCGGCAACGGGTTTATGTTTCGTTTATCACTGCCCTTCATTTGCACGGGATCGTGGAACAGATCCCGCAAGTGATAACACTGGTATCTTTATCACACTCAAGGGTTATCCATGCCAGGACGGGAGTCTATTCAGTGCATCAGATCGCGCCCGTCCTTTTTGACGGATTTGATTGGTATAAAGGGGAAGGCAGTTTTCTTATTGCGGAGCCGGAGAAGGCGTTAATCGATAGTTTGTACATGTCGAGCCGAAAAAAGAAGCAATTCGGTCATTTTCCAGAATTGCATTTTCAGCCGACATTTAGTTTTAAGAAAGCCGCTGAATGGGTCAATCACATCCCTGAGCCTAATATCCGCCTTTATGTTTTAAATAAATTGGAAATATTGAGAAAAAATTTTATATAAAAATTTTTTCGCTATTTTACATTCTTTTCACAAAACCCACCTCATTTGTTCATTTTTATCCCGTATATTTGTGTTGACATATATCAACCATATATAACAGGAGGTAAAGATGCGGAAAAAAATTGGGGTAATCATGGCCATGTTCCTATGCTTTTTAGCAATATATAAAGCAGAAGCCGGGGAAATTGACCTTTTGGTCAATAAATTAGTAGAAAAGGGAGTTTTGAATCCGACTGAGGCTCAAATTTTAGTCGATGAAACTCAGGCGGATGTGGCGAAACAAAACGCGCAAGGGATTAATACCAGCTTGCCGTCGTGGGTTCAGAATCTGCAGTTAAAAGGGGATGCCCGGGTCAGATATCAGTGGCAAAAAAAAGATACAGATTCAACCAGCCGCAACCGGGGCCGTGTCCGTTTTCGTTTAGGTTTGGCAGACCAAATTAATAGTAAATGGTTAATGGAAGCAGGGATGGCAACCGGTGAATCACGGTCCAGTAACCTAACCGGGAATGATCCCCGTTCGACCAACGCGTCTTTCTTAAACTTTTTTGAACGTCCGGAAATCCGGCTGGATTACGCGGATATTAAATATAAACCTAATTCTAATTTTAGTCTTGTCGCCGGTAAATTTGTGCCGACTGACTATTTGTACAAAACTTCGGAATTGGTTTGGGACGATGACATTAATCCGGCTGGCGCGTCATTGGCGTATGTGCATCCGACAGGTATAGGAGACTCAGATGTGTTTTTTAATACCGGCGCGTGGGTTTTAGACGAATATCGTAATAAAGGTATTGTGAGTTCGGATAACACCAATGCGTTTGGCCAGTGGCTTCAATATGGACAATTGGGGTTAAAGGGAACTCACGGGAAGTTTGATGGTAAAGTCGCAGGAACATATTACAATTTCAATAAATTCAAAGGCCATAATTTGGATTTTAGCGGCGGTGGTAATACCAAAGATGGAAGCAGTAATTTAGTTTATGATTACGATGCCGTCGGAGCTTCTGGAGAGTTGGGAGTTGCTAACTTATTCGGAGGCTTGCCGTTTCATATTGATGAACGGATCGGGATTTTTGGCGATTATATTCGTAATATTTCAGCGCTAGTTCCAGCTAAAAACCGTGATGGGTTTCAAGTGGGAATGATTGTGGGGAGTAAAACCGTATCTGAAAAGAAAAGTTGGAATTTCCGTTATATGTACGCGCGTTTAAAATCTGATGCGTTTCCGGATTGTTTTACGGATTCTGACCGTTACAGCGGCGCGACAAATATCTGGGCGCATAAGTTTAGCGTCAATTACGCGATAGCTAAAAATGTTATTTTAGGATCAAATTGGTATCAATCCGACACAATCAAAGGCGTGCATAATACAGAAAATTTGTTGCAAGCCGATTTATTGGTTAAGTTTTAAAAGATTTCACACGGATTTCACAATTGCTTTGCAAAATGTTCATTGTTAAAAGGTAAAGTTATATAAACAAAAAAAGCGATTGATCCGGGCGATCAGGAGATCGCCCTACGAACAATTTTGTAATGCGACCAAGGACGAAATGTCCGCGTAGTGCTGGAAGCTCCCGCGAGCAGCGCGACCAAGGACGAAATGTCCGCGTAGTGCTGGAAGCTCCCGCGAGCAGTGCGAAAAAAATATGTTTTCGCTGTTGTAGGGGCGATCACCTGATCGCCCGGAACAAAATTATTGTTTTTAAAAAAAGGAGATATTTGTATGAAGAAGATTTTAAGTTTGGTGATGTTGTGTCTATTCCTCGCCGCGAATTCCTTCGCGGCAGGGATGCTTCAGGTCAAGGGTTCTGATACCTTGATAAACATGGTCCAGAAATTAGCCGAAGATTATATGCAGGCTAATCCCGGTAAAATGGTTTCTGTAACCGGTGGTGGTTCAGGTACCGGCATTTCCGCTTTGATCAACAAAAAATGCGACATTGCGGATGCGTCCCGAACCATGAGCAATACCGAGATTAAAAATGCCCTGGTTAACGGCGTAGACGCTAAACGCGTTATTATTGCTTTAGATGGCGTGGCGATTCTTGTTAACGGAGAAAACCCGGTTAAGAAATTATCTGTGGAAGAGCTCGGGAAAATATATAAAGGAGAAGTGAACAATTGGAAACAGGTTGGCGGAAATGATACACCGATTACTTTGTATGGCCGCCAATCCAATTCAGGGACATATTCTTTTATTTTGGAAATGGTAGTCAAGGGCGAATATGCCGGTACGATGCGGCAGATGAACGGAAATTCCCAAATTGTGGAATCTGTGAAAAGCGATATAGGCGGCATTGGTTATGTGGGTGCTGGTTATTTAAAGGAAGCGACTGGTGTGAATGTCGTTGAAATGGCGAAAAAATCCGGTGAAAAATATTATCTACCTGATTCTGAAAATGTTAAAACCAGTAAATATCCATTATCTCGTCCATTAAACCAATATGTGAATGGTGTTCCGACAGGCGAGGCGAAAGAATTCATCACTTATGAATTAAGCGCGGCAGGACAAAAAGTGGTCGAGGAGCAGGGATTTTTCGCTATCACAGATGAACATAAACAATATAACAAAGCACTTGGATTATAATAAGTCACCCCGCATGCTTAAATCTCGGCGAGATTTAATCAAAGCTGCGGGGTTGCTCACGTATCGGAGATTAAACAGTTTAGTCTTGGGAGTAAACCGAAATTTTCGTTAAATAACGATACAGGAGTTTATGGTTCGCAAAGAAAAATTCATTGAAGGTTTTTTCTTTATTAACGGAATGGCAGTCATTATTGTGTTATTGGGCATCTTTGTCCTCTTGATAGTGAATGCCATTCCGGCATTTAGAGACATTAGTGTTTGGGATTTCCTGACCGGAAAAGTTTGGAATCCGGAAGCGTACGGAAAACCCTCTTTTGGCATTGTGTCCATGGTGGTGAGCACTTTGATGGTGACCGCTGGCTCGCTGATTGTCGCCATTCCCTTGGGAATTGGAACCGCCGCGTATTTAACGGATGTGGCTTCTCCCCGGGTGCGGGAAATTGCCAAGCCGGTGGTGGAAATTTTAGCAGGCATCCCGTCTGTAGTGATTGGATTTTTAGGGATTGTTTTAGTAGGTCCTATTATCGCGAAATTGACTCACCAGACTAGCGGCTTAAATGCGATCAATGGATCTATTTTGCTGGCGGTTATGGCTCTTCCGACGATAATCAGTTTATCAGAAGATGCTTTAAGCAGTGTTCCGAAATCTTATACCGAAGCATCATGGGCTTTAGGCGCTAATAAATGGCAAACTTTGATCACTGTAAAAATTCCTGCCGCGAGTTCTGGAATTTTAGCGGCATGTATGTTGGGAATGGGGCGGGCGATTGGCGAAACAATGACAGTGCTGATGGCGTGCGGTAATGCCTCGGCCTTTCCGCATTCATTTATCGATCCAGTCAAGACTATGACTGCGACTATTGCTATTGAGTTAGGGGAAGTCCCGTATAATACCACGCATTATTATTCTTTATTTGCCGTCGGATTAGTGTTGTTCATCTTTACTTTTTTTGTAAATTTAGTATCAGACACATTTTTGCATAAATATGAGAAAGTGAATAGATGAGAAAAGGTCAGAAGGTCAGACGTCAGAAGTCAGAAGAAAAATAAAAACCAATAACTAAAAACTAAAAACTATCAACCATAATGAAATCATCCGATATAAAACAATTTTTAGGTCTTAACGCATTACGCCTCTGCATGGCTGTCGTGCTTTTGATTTTGTTTGTGATTTTTTATGACATCATTTCCAAAGGCGCAGGAAAGATTTCTTGGGCATTTCTGTCTCAGCCTCCCCGTAATGGCATGACTGAGGGTGGAATATTTCCCGCGATTGTTGGAACATTTTGCGTGACTGTGATCACCGCGGTTTTCGCGATTCCGTTTGGCGTAGGCTGCGCGATTTATTTAAACGAATATGCCAAAGATTCATGGATTACCCGGGCGATTCGTATGGCGATACGGAATTTGTCTGGAGTACCGTCTATTGTGTACGGATTATTTGGGGTAGTTTTGTTTGTTAATATGATGCAATTCGGAACCTGCATTTTATCAGCCGGGCTGACTTTAGGATTAATGACTTTGCCCTGGACTATAACAGCTTCTGAAGAAGCTTTAAAAAGTATTCCGAACGCGTATCGGGAAGGTTCTTTGGCCCTAGGCGCGACGAAATGGCAAGCCATACGGACGAATGTTCTGCCCTATGCTGTCCCAGGTATGCTGACTGGTTCAATTTTGGGGTTGGCGCGCGCGGCAGGAGAGACAGCTCCGATTCTTTTTACCGGTGCGGCGTTTTCTCTGCCTATATTACCGTCATCGGTTAAAGATCAATTTATGGCTTTGCCATATCATTTGTATATTATGTCGACGCAACATCAAGCTATTGTCAAAGTCCGGCCGATAGCTTATGGAACAGCGCTCGTGTTGATTGCTTTGGTGTTTTTCATGAACTTTGGCGCAGTGGTTCTGCGCTATCATTTACGTAAACAGAAAAAGGATTAATTATGGAGCAGGGTCGCAAAATGGTCGAGGTCATGAATTTTAATTTTTTTTATGGCCATGCCCAATGTCTGAAAAATATTTCTTTTGATATCGCCGCACATCAGGTGACAAGTATTATCGGCCCGTCTGGCTGTGGGAAGTCAACATTTTTGAGATGTTTGAATCGCATGAATGATTTGATTCCCTCTGCGCGTATGGAGGGTTCAATAAAAATTGACGGTCAGGATATTAGCGCTCCGGGGTTGGATGTCGTGAGTTTACGCAAAAAAGTCGGAATGGTTTTTCAAAAACCTAATCCTTTTCCAAAATCTATTTTTGACAATGTGGCTTATGGTTTGCGCATCAATGGGACAGTCGATAAGCACATTGGCGATAAAGTGGAAGAAAGTTTAAAAAATGCTGTTTTATGGGATGAAGTTAAAAGCCGGCTTCACGAGAGTGCTTTGTCTCTTTCTGGAGGACAGCAGCAGCGTTTGTGCGTGGCCAGAGCTTTAGCGATTGCGCCGGAAATCGTTTTAATGGATGAGCCGGCCTCCGCGCTTGATCCAGTCGCGACCGCGAAATTGGAAGAATTAATTATCCGGCTTAAACAAAAATATACCATTATCATTGTCACGCATAATATGCAGCAGGCGGCGCGTATTTCGGATATGACCGCGTTTTTTATGCAAGGCGATCTGGTCGAATTTGGATTAACCAATCAAATTTTTACCCGTCCCAAAAAACAAATCACGGAAGAATATATAACAGGAAGGTTTGGATAATCTATGGACCGACATTTAGATGATGAGTTAAAAAAATTGAATGAAGATCTTTTGACCATGGCTACATTGACGGAAGAGGCGATCCATAAAGCCATGGAAGCGCTCAAAGCACTGGATAAAGATTTGGCGCGGGATGTGATTATTGGCGATGAACGTATCGACGAATATGAGATTTCGATCGAAGAGCATGCGATTGAATTACTGGCACTCTTTCAGCCTATGGCCATTGATTTACGTTTTATTACGACAGCAGGCATGCGTATGAATTCAGAATTAGAAATGATCGCTGATTTGGTTGTCAATATTTGCCAGCGAACTGTTCAATTATCTGATATGCCTCAATTAAAAGTTTTAGTCAATATTCCTAAACTGGGCGATAATGCCAAATGGATGGTGAAAAGCGCGATTGACGCGTTTGTAAACCGCGATGAAGAATTGGCCAAAAAAGTAATTTTATCGGATAAAGAAGTCGATGAGCTACGAACCATCATTGTGCATGAGCTTATCAACAATTATATTGTAAATGATGGAACAACAGCGCCGAGAGCCATTCCATTAATTTTAATCGCCCGTGATTTAGAGCGCATGTGCGATCACGCTGTGGCGATCGCGCAAGACGTGATTTATATGCTCCGCGCCAAAATGGTGCGGCATCATCCGGAGAGGTTGGAAAGCCAAGATTAAGTATGAGAACTTTATTAAATATTATAATTATTTTAGTTATATCCAGTGCTGTTTTGATTTTTGGTATACAACGAGAGAAAAAAACATCAGCCGTTTATAGTTTGGGACTTAATGAACAACAGCAAAAAATTGTTCTCTTAGAAAAGGACGTTCGATTTTTAAAACAACAGTTTGATGAACAAAAAAATATTTTAGCAGGCGAAAAAAATAAGCGTCAACAGTTGGAAAAAGAAAATAAAATTTTTAAGAGCGCGGTTTTTGATATCAATACCAGAATGGATGTGATCAATCAAGATATGAAAGGCTGGCTCAAGGATTATATAGCTGTCTTAGCCGGAATTGATAAACGGACTGCCGTTTCCGAAAAACAATTAAAAGACCTTTGGGAAAAATTAAATTCTGAAAACATTGCCGATCTTAATTATAAAATACTTACCCTACAAGCCGCTGTTGATAAAATAATAAAATAATGGGCACCATTTATTTTATTCACAAATAATTTACTCGGACATAACCAATAAATCATAATTCCCCGATATACTTGCATTATTAGTACCAATTTATTAATCAAAATTCCAAAAGGGGGGAACAATGATTAAGTCAACTCATGATGATTTTCTTAAGGAGATTCAAAAAATTTCGCGTAAGATGGAGTGCCGCTGGGAAAAGAACGAAGAAATTATGACAAAATTTAATGAAGATTCCATTAAAGATTATTTGAAAGACCGGAAACATCCCTGGTGTTCGGTAGATGACTCTTGGCCTATCGGAGACATGAATTTTTATTATATATTAGGAATTAATAGTCTGTTGGATAGTGAAAAAAGAGGAGGGGAGAAATGTCAAAATTCATGTTAACCAGCGAAGAAGCCGATATCATGTCAAGCGATGAAAGTGGGCTTTTTTTAACCCCTGATAAGGTTGTTGACGGATTAAGATTGGATAGAATCACACAATACCTAATCCAAGAACAAAAGTTTAGTGCCAGTTATCTAGAATAATTGGCGCAGGAGGGGACTTCACACAGAATTTACATCCGCATAACTATTTATTCATATCTGTCGTCTATACTTTACTACATGAATCTATATCGGTGTCTGATTTCGACTGTGAGTTGGCGCCCGGCATTTGTCCGTCGGGGTTTGGTCGTTTGTAATAAATTATTTCGGGGTCGAGATCTGACACCATTTATGCGTGTTTTGTGTTGTTTTGTTTTAATGGCTTATGCCACTAACATCATAGGGGCAGATTTGATTGGTTTACAATCTGCCAATGCTCAAACGACTCTCGTGATCCCACAGGTTGCGTTACTTTCACCCTCGGTGTCTTTTTCTCTTCCGACTTTAAAAGGCATTGCTTTAGACGCGGCTGATCCGTTTAAAATGAATTTTATCGTTGAAGCGGGGAATAATTCGCTGGTCCAACAAGACCAGATTAAACAACTCACCCAATATTTTTTGACGTTTTTGACCATTCCAGAAAAAGATTTGTGGGTTAATTTATCTCCGCATGAATCGAACCGCATTATTACGGCTGATTTGGAGTCTACCAGCGTCGGGCGAGATATGTTGGTGCAAGATTATATTTTAAAGCAACTGGCTGCATCATTGACATACCCTGATCAGGATACCGGGGAAAAATTTTGGGAACAGGTGTCAGAAAAGATTAAGAAAAAATATGGAGATATTAATATTCCAGGGAACACCTTCAGCAAAGTTTGGGTGGTCCCGGAAAAGGCTGTAGTGTATGAAGAAAAAGGTTCCGCGTTTATTGGTGAAAGCCGTTTAAAAGTTATGCTCAAAGAGGAGGATACAGCACAAATTAATCAGTTGTACTCTGGGATCGCGCGTGAAGTGATTATTCCCGAGCTGGAACGTGAGGTAAATGAAGGCCGTCATTTCGCTCAATTACGTCAGATGTTCAATTCTCTTATTTTAGCTGTTTGGTTTAAACGCCACCTTGAGAAAAATATTGTTAATGTGGTTTATTCAGACCAAAAAAAAATATCCGGCATTGAATTGGATGAGAAAAAAATTGGAGAGAAAGTTTACGCGCAATATATGAATGCGATAAAAAAAGGGGTTTATAATATTGTCCGGGAGGATTATGATCCCAATACGCAGAAAATCATTCCGAAAAAATATTATTCCGGCGGGTTTTCTTTTGGCAATTCAGAACAATGGGAACAAGTAGAGCCTTCGTCGTCTTTTAAAGGCAGACTTTACAGCTTATTTCATAAATGGGGCAAAAGTCTTTATCGCTTTACTGTTTCATTGATTCCGAAAGGTATTTCAAAGAAAAGCCTTTTGACCGCAGTCATCGCCGCTGGTTTAATGGCAGCCTCGATGAGTATTCAGGCGAAAGCGGTAGAGACGGGGACACGGTTTTCAAATCTTCCAAACAGCGCTCATGTTGTGAAGGCCGATCATGTTTCGTTCAGTGAGCGTTTCGCACAGTTTAAAGCTGAACATGGGGAAGATATCCAGAAAGCTTCAGAAAACCTTGATCAAAATTATGTGCGTCACTTAGAGCAGGGCGATTATGACGTTGTCACAGATAACGGCGTTCAGGAAACAGAGTTAAAAGCCAATCTGGAAACATTAGGTGAGTCCTGGAATAAAGTAAAAAGTGACGCGACAGAGGTTGTTGCGTTGCAGGAATTCTTGGGAGTAAAAGCGGATGGGAAAATCGGTTCTCTTCAGACGGATCCAAGATTAAAACAGGCAGCGGAAGAAGTAAGAAATGCGCCAACCGCAGAGGCATCAGAGTCTCGGGTGATACCTGCTCTAGAAAATATAGCTAACGTTCACCAAACAGTTCAGGAACAAATACCAACACCAGAAATCACATCAACGCCGACAGCCATGCCAACGCCAGAAGTCAAGCAGGCACCAAGGGTTGCTCCAGCGCCCCAAATTACACGGGCACCCCAAGTGACTTTGGCTCCAATTTTTACTCCCGTACCAAAAGTTGCGCAGGTAACAAACGTATTACCCACATCTGTGCCCACACCAGTAGATACAGTAACTACTATCAGCCAGATAAGTAAACAAACGAACATTGTGGGAAGTCCTTGTACATCACCAGAATGCAAACCTGATAGGGACTCAACAGTATTGCCGTTCGCTTTTAATCAACCCTATGTTTTTTTCGGCGGCGTTCACGCCATTTTAGATGACGGCATTATTAAATCACCGGCAGGGGGAATTATAAGGGGCTTGGATGGACGTAAAACATATTACAATAATGGGAGTCGTGTATTATTGATAGTCCCAGAAAAAATGGATAAAGAAAGAGAAGCGTTATTACAACAAAAAATCGTTGAAGAAAGAAGGCTTAATGATTTAAAACAATTAAGAGTTTCCGGTTCTGCCACAGACGCGGAAATCAACCCGGTGCAGACTAGAATTAATGAGCTTGAGCAAAAATTAGCTCAAATGGATCAGGAAATATTCGCGATAGACGCTCCTTGTGCTTTGGGAGTAAACGGAGAAATTTTAGTTTCAGAAGGAATGACGATAAGGAAGGGGACCGAGGTCTTTAAATATCTTAATCATGAAAGAATTCGGATTACTTTAAAAGAAAATCTTCCTTCTAATATCACCTATTTGGGAAATATGAAATTGAGGATTAACACAGAGCCGGTCAAAAATATTGATGAAGTGCGGCTTCAACCGAATCCGGAGAAAAACGGAACTATTGCTTCTTTTGTCGTCATTCCTGCTTCACCCATTTCGGCAGGTGAGGTGCAAATGCATCTTGAAATTTTACCTCCCAATATTTCAGATAATAATTTTGCTTCTGTTCAGGAACAGTACCGAGGATTAAGTTCAATTCATCATTTGACGGAGCGGAGGGTTCCTGTTTCAGCTGACGGGACGGCCAAACGTTTTGTGAATCCGGGTGATTCTGTTAAAGCAGGTCAAGTCATAGGAAGAATCGAACTTGAAAAATATCAAGAGCAATTAAAAACAGCCATTTCAACTTATAATAGTATACAAAAAGATTTAAATTTAGCTTCTCAGGATGCCATAGGAATTGTGCATATTACCCGAGATAAAAGCGCGGATTTAGAGGCTAAAAAAGCTTCTGTCCTAGGCGAAATCAAAGCTTTTCAAACTCAAATTTCTAGACTCACAATTGTCTCCCCCATAAACGGAATAGTTTCAGATGTTTCGTGGGCAAGTTCATTTAAAGAAGGCGATGAATTTGTGCGCATAAAAACTGGTGAGGCAATTGTCGGAGATATGGATAAAGGTTCTTCTTGGGTTATTTTGCCAAAAAGTTTAAACCTTAAAGAGGGAGATCCGGTTTTATTTGAAACGCTTTCCGGACAGCGATTACCTGGAAAAATAATGACTGCCCCCGACCAAACACCTCAAAGTATAGAGATGAATTTGGGGAATGATGTTCAGGCCGTTCAGATTACGATCTACGATGAAGATTTAATTAATAATGGAAAAAGTTCGTTAGGCGAAAATTTGCCGGGGTCAATTATTGTTCCAGCCGAAAATGATAAAGAAAAAATTAAATCAGCGCTTAAAAGAATAGACGAAAAAATCCAGGAAAATGACCGCCAATATAATGAAAGTTTGAAAAGACAACAGCCGGAAGCTTTGGTTTATTGGGAAGATTCAGCACATAGCGAGACGCCTGTCAATCAGCCGGCTATTACACATAGCACATTGGTTCCTCAAGGACAAAGGGTTACAGTTGAAGATGTGGCAAAGGGTGTTGGGGGCAATTTTTTGCAGATCGGCGATCTAACTCTGGAAGTGCTGCAAAAACAATCAGCCGAGAAATTGCCGGATGCCGTGAGTGTGGCTTTGCAAGGCAATATCATTTTTCAGAATGGCAAATTAACTTATAGCGGTGGATTGAACGCGGTTTACCAAGGCGTTACAGCAGGTATTTCAACCGGTAATGCTTATGCGGCGGCACTGCCTATTATTTACCAAGTCGAAGGAAATCTGGTTAGTCTTATTTCCGGACAAAAAGTTAAAGAAAAAGAATTGGCCTTGTTAAGGACCGAGATTGCTCAGCATCATATGGAAAAAGAAGTCGCTTCGCTTATCAATAAAGCAACCGCGTTGTTGATAGATATAGGTCGTGAAGAGCAACAGATTAACATTCTAAAGGATTTGGTTTCAGATTTAGAAAAAGCTTTAGGCGTAAGTACAGCGAGAGAAGCAGGTGGTTTTTCGAGCAGTGCCAATACCAATGCCATCAGGCAACAAATTGAAAATACTCATTCACAAATTCTGGAATTAGAAAAAAATAACCGGCAATCGGCAATCGAACTTAACAATATGATCGGTTCTGGTTTGAAAACAGAAATTTCTCCTGTTTTACATTGGGATGGACAATTTCCGGTTTTGGGAGCTGATTTGGAACAAAAATGGCAAGATTGGTTGATGAGTGATCATAGCGCGAATTATACCTTGCGGGAAGCGCAAGCGTTGTTGAGGGCGATTTTAAAAACCTGTGAATTGCAAAGACAAGGGGATTTGCCTTCAGCGGATTTATTGGCTCTTTATCTTTCAGGCAGCGCTTCCAATCCTCAGCAAAATATTGTCAGCGGAGAAATGCTAAAAGTGCCTTCCGCGGGCGGCAATACGGTTTTTGGCGTTAGAATTCCAATTCCCAAGCTACCTTTTTTTACAACCAAAGAACAAATAAATGAACAAATTATCAGTCAGGAGGAACAGCGGGCTCGTCTGCATTTAGATTCTATCAAACAAGAACTTCAGAAACAATTTGTAGAAACAATATCGGAATTAAGGGATTTAAGCCGGCAGATTATTGATGCGCAGTCGGCCTATCAAACGGCCTATGAATCTTGGAGACAAAAGGCTATCCGCACGGAAGGAATGGGGGCCAGTGGAGAGAGTATTTATACCCAAGACGCGTTATATAATGAACGCGTCCACATCGCGCAAATGTTACAAAAAGGGGTAGATCTTAAGGCCCAATATTTAAAAGCAGAAGAAAAAATAAGAGAAATGGGACTTTTAAAGCCTGATCAGACTATCGTGAAGCCATCCGCCGGTAAATCTGGCTTGGAAACAGTTCCTTCTCGATCTTACCAGAATAAAGAAAAGTTATTAGCTATGCCGTCCAGCCCTAATCGATTATCGTCCGGCGGGAAAAATCATGGCCCCAGTGAGTTCCTGTCAGCAGGGGTGGTTATCCTTCCGGCGGATCATGAATATTGGCTCACGGTAATGGCTCAAACCGCGCCTGGCGCTGATGATTCGCGATATAACGCGATTGAGCAAATCCTTATGAGTCAACCCGATATAAGAATGCGTAACCAGGCCTTGGATTCTTTTTTGGAATTCCAGAATGATTCGACCTTTGCGAATGAAGTAGCAAAAATTGTTTTGAAATCTCCTTATCCCGACGTGACCCAAAAACTTCTTTTATTTATGGTGGATCGTGAAGATCATGATGTCCGTTTTTTTATGAGCGTTATTAATCAATCCATAAAAGATAAAAAATTTGTTCTGGCTAATTTAGGGTTTCAGATAATGAGTGATATGTTGACCCAGGACGCGACCATTTTTGATAAATTAAGTGAATTAAACATCCATAATCGTTCAACGGTCAGCAGGCCAATTTCAGTCGAAGATTCCAGAAAAATTTGGCTGAACTTTATGTCGCGTTTACCGGATGATTCATTAGCTAAAATGCGGTTATTACAAGGCAATTATTGGAATGACGATCAGCTGGCAAATATTTATAATACCCTCAAATTAAGTCAAGAACCACAGGCAGAATCATTGGCCAAGTTGATCGATGCTGAAATTTTACGGCGGCAGAAACTACAAAATATTGTTGAAGTTTTTAGATTGGGACCTTTTCAGTCTCCGGAATCCATTGATGTGACCCCACATTATTTGTATCAAAAATTTGCTGAAGAAAACCGGGCTTTTTTAAGCACTTCGCCACAATGGAACGAACCAGGTGATTGGACTTTTACTGATTTGAACCGGCGAGCTAAAACGGCCAGAGATAATTTAATTTCTGGCAATCCGGCGCCGGAGTCTTCGGGCGAACTTCTATATCATTTTGCGGTTCCTCATGGTGAAGCAGGAGATCCGTTAACTTACTTTAAAAATTTAGGTTTAGACGCCCAAAAAGAATATATCGCGCGGACAAAAAATTCATCTGAACTGATGAGGATAGCTGTTTTTTCTTCGTCATTGAGGGGCAAGGCCCTGGAGCGTTTAATGAAAACTCCAGCTGACCGCATATTGGTATTACAAGCTTATGCGGATTCAAAAGATGATGAACTTTGTAAATTAATTGAACAAAACCGCAATTGGCGGGATGTTATAAAAGCAGATATAGAAAAATTAGCTAGCCCGGTAGTTACGGATATAATACGACGATCAATGGAAAAAATGTATGGCAGGATTCATGAAGATTGGCCTTTAAATTTGCGTTTAGCAACGTTTACCTATCCCGAAATACATGCCTTGACGGATCCTCGCGGTGAAAGCCTGCGACAAGACCGGGCGAATCAAATGGCTACCATGATGGCATTAGACTTGATTGGAGAACGTCAGGACCATCAATTATTACCTTGGGTCAGATGGTTTGGACAATTGTCAGCCAAAGAGGTGAGAGTGATCGAAGAAGTAAGAAAGATAATTAAATTGTCCGATGATCCACAGAATGCCGGCCGTTATTTGGAAAGTCAAAGTCAAAGTGCGGATCAGGACATCAGAAAAATAACCGGAAAAATTATCAACCAGCGAGATAAATTGGCTCAAAGGATCGTCAACAATGATCAGAGGCTGCCTAGGGTGCCTTGGTGGACAGGGATGGTGGTGGGGACTTTGGCTGTGGGAACATTCGGGTTTTTCGGATGGAAAAATATCCGCCGCTCACAAATTAAACACGCCAAAACTAAAAATAAAATTATAGAATTAAGGAATGAATTACTACCGGAAGGCCCTTTAAAATATGGGGCGGTTGATGAAAAATGCGGCATCAACTTAAAAAATTGGGAAGAAATTGTGGCGCAATGGGGAGGGCCAATATCGCTTCCTCCTCGGGAATTTGTTCATAGTCTCAATACGGTTATGGTTCTGGCCGAGGAAATTCTTCGTTGGAATCCCTATACGGAAAAATTGATGTGGGACGAGGAAGATCTTGATGGGCATGTCCCCAATGAAAAATATGATAAAATTTATAAATATTTTATTTGGCTTGCCGTTAAGACTAAAGACAACATGAATTTGCAGTTGGTCAATAATAATTTTGACGGGTATCAGAAGAAAGAAATACAAAACGCCATTGATAAATTAACGTGTATGATTGAACACGCGAGGAAATTCGCGGTCATTTTAGAAGCCCGTTGGATTTTTGATAATGATGCAAGTTATAAATTCCGTGAAGGCGACATTCAAGAAAAAATTTATTGGCTGCCTCGAAAAATTCTTGGGTATAGTTATAAATGGACCAAAGCCAAAGAAATATTGAATAGAGAGGTTCCGCTATTATTGGATCAGGGAGAGAGTTTAATGCCCGGGCTTTATGGCGATAAACGCCCTAAAATTATTGAAGATAGCGAGCTTTTATTAGAGAAAGTTATTCGCGAAGCAAAGAAATTTGTTTCTTTTGGTTCAAAAACCATGCAGGAAGCACCTAAGAAACGCAGATTTCGCAGCCGTGCTTTGACGATTTTAGGTTTTTCTTTACCATTCATTGGCGCTATAGCGGGTTCTTTTTTTGGTGTTCCTTTAGTCATTTCTTTCAGTATTCTATCTCTGCC
>JADFYJ010000004.1:62928-153047 GCA_015233115.1 Candidatus Omnitrophota bacterium
GCCTAAGAAACGCAGATTTCGCAGCCGTGCTTTGACGATTTTAGGTTTTTCTTTACCATTCATTGGCGCTATAGCGGGTTCTTTTTTTGGTGTTCCTTTAGTCATTTCTTTCAGTATTCTATCTCTGCCCATCTTATTGAATTTCTGGAATGAAACCTGGGATACTTTGCGGATGTTTTGGAGTGATATATTGAAAGATGTTAATAATGATCTTAGCAAAAACATGTATAAAACTTTGGACATGCCTGTCGTTAATATTCAAGGAAACACAGATAACAAAGATGAAATTATTAGTTTAGCGATCCAACAGGGCAAACAACAATTAAAGCGGGAACTTGATCCTCATCGGCATCCCACCGTCGATATGATCGTAATTATTCCTGAAAATCCGGATTCTATTCCCAAGTTAAATAATTTTGTTAGAGATGGGCGGGATCACATTTTTAGAAAGGATATTCCGGTTGAGGTGATGCCAGTAACCTCCAATGGAAGCGGAGGAGCATATTTAAACGCGCTTCAATATGTTCAGGAAAAATTCAACGATCCTGAATTTATTAAAAAATATAAATATTCGGAAGCTAAGTCGTGGCAGGATGCCAGGGTTATGTTTGTATTTTCCGGAAATAATGAGATATACGATCCCACCATTTTGGAATGGGCGATCACGAATGGTTATTGCACTTCATCTTCCATGGGAGAGTCCCCGGGCGGGCATATCATCATTTACAGCCGAGATGCCGGATTTTTCCCCTTGCAGCAAATTTCTCGAGGAGATATTAGTTTGAGCGCTTATTGGACTACGGAAGGGAATCTCAACGGATTAGGCCGGGTGGATATTGTGCCTGTTTCAGGAGGGGACTTTAAAGTCAGGGGGTTATCGGAAAAGCTCGATATTCAAAGGCTTAGAGAAGACGCGCGAAATCAGGGAGGGTCCTGGGTTAAGCAGGAGTGGGAATTTTTAAATGAGTATTATGATTTAAATAACCAAAAATTAGAACAGTTTTCTGCTGTGAATGGGATAATGGTTTATCGTCCCAGAATTGTTAAACTCTTTGGAGAAATTTCAAATAAAATAAACCATGACCCCAAATTAAAGGGGTTATATATTCATATGATTAGTGATCTTATTAAGCCTATGGGTATGTCAAAGGCTGAAACCCGGGAATATATAAACCGCCGCATGGATGATGCTGATTTAATGAGCCCCTATTCTGTGCCGCGCGAAGATCACTTCGCCGGAAGACAGATATTGTATAAATTAATTCGTAAGGGTTTGGATGCGGACGGTGGAACGCCTGAAATGCTGGTTAATATTTCAAGTTTAGATAGGTCAAGAGTTCTGCATGCCAAGACACCGGAAAATGTCAGAGAGATTGATCAGCTTCTCCATGAAAACGGATTTGACGGTATGGCCATGACGCCGCATTCTACCTCTTCGGACAATGCGCTGTTGGACCAAAATGGCGGTATTGATTTTTCAGAAACAGAGAGTAAAATTAAATTTTACGGCCATCATCGTTCAACGCCCGAGAATTTAGAACTAAGAAATTTTCAAGGTTTTGATTTTATTGTTTTTGGCCTAAAGTCACTGGATAATCCCATGGAATTTTTATTGTTGAAAGGATAAAGGGAATGAAAAGAATTGTCATTTTTGTTTTTTTGTTTTTATGCGCTAACATGGCTTCCGCCGACAATTATAAAGCAGAATGGCCGCGGCCGGATATCAGCTTAAAACCATATCAGGAAATGGCTGTGTCGATCATTGATTTAAGAGGAATCGAAATCCAAACCCAGAATGTGGATACTCTTGATTATGAAAAAGACACGCTCAAACCAGAAGTTTTTGAGCTGGTTGCGCAAGCAGTTAATCATCATATGAGCGGTAAAGTGAAATTGGCTATGGCCGTGGTCGAAGATGAAAAAAAGTTAAAAGATCTCAAAACGTCCTTACTGCTTAATATAAAATTAAAAGGTTCTTTTAAGGCGCGGCCCCAAAGGGCTTTGATGCAGCTTTTGGCCTCTGCTTCTAAGCGGACCAGTGAGGTGTCAAAATTGAACATGGAGGCTGAAGTCATTGACGCACGTACAAAGCAAACCATTGTCTCTTTATCAGACATTCAGCCGATTTCTTTAAAACTTTACGGAGACCCTTTTAATAATGATCAAGATTTAACCTCCTTAGGCCTTATCTTAGATGTTTGGGGCGACAAAATAGCCGGCCTGATTGCGTCGAAACGATAAAACTTATTGATATTTTTTGGTAACAATGCAACAATAACGCAATTGTGTTTTTTTACCAGGAGGCGCTTGTGACTGAATTAAAAAATATCGAAAACCTACCAGTAGAAGTCCAAAAAAAATATATTCCGTTTTTACGAAAATTTTTAGAGCTTTATCCGTCGCCAATAAGTACGGTCGCTGTTTACGGCTCAGCGGTCACGCCCCATTATATCCCGGGCAGATCCGACATCAATTCAGTTATTATTACGCTGGACACGGGTTTTACTAACTTAAATCCTGTTTTGAAATTAATTGTCTCCGGGGTTAAACAAAAAATTTCCGCGCCGCTGTTATTAACCAAAGCTTATATTCAATCTTCTTTGGACAGCTTTCCTATTGAATTTCTGGATATCAAAGAAAACCATGTTTCAATTTACGGCGAAGATTTTTTCACGCCGCTGGATATTACTGATCAAAATTTACGATTGTTTTGCGAGCATCAGATTAAAGGGAAATTGATTCGCATCAGACAGTCGTATATGGAAAATGGTTTGAACGCCCGTGCGGTTGAAATGCTGCTCAAAGAATCACTCAATGCGTTAATTCCGGTTTTTAAGAATATTTGGCGCTTGAAATCAGGCATGATTGTGGTTGATAAAGCAAAAATCCTTGCCGAAATATCCAAAGAATTCAATTTAGATGCTGAAGTTTTTTTGGCGATATATAACTACCGTACTCAAAATCAAAAAATGTCTCTCCAGGTCGCCCAAAATTTTATGGAAAAATATTTCCGGCAAATTGAAAAATTAGCTGAAGCGGTTGACCAGCTATGAAAATCAAATTTATAACTCTATATTTATTAGCTCTTGGCTGTTTTGTCCTAAACTCCAGATTGGTTCTTGCCGCAGAGCCGTATTATCCTGCCGCGCCTGAAGGATATGTCAACGATTACGCGAACGTAATCAATTCCAATGATAAACAGACTATTGAAAATTTTGCCCGCGAATTAGAACAAAAGACCACAGATCAACTTGCTGTGGTAACTGTCCCGACAACCGCGCCGGAAACGATTGAAGGCTATGCTGTTACGCTCTTTAAAAAATGGGGTATTGGTAAAAAAGGCAAAGACAATGGCGTTTTGCTTTTGGTCGCGATTCAAGACCACAAAATGCGCATTGAAACCGGCTACGGCCTAGAAGGAACTTTGCCGGATATTACTTGCGGCCAGATCATCCGCAACATCATGACTCCGGAATTTAAATCTGGTCAAATTTCAACTGGGATTAAAGACGGCGCTGTGGCGATTATCAGTGTCATTGCTAAAGCGAATGGGCTGACTATTACCGGACAGGAAGATCAAAGCTATGATACGGCAAAATTTTCGAAAGGAACTTGGCTGTGGATGCTGTTTATTTTATTATTTATTTTTAGTTCTATGGCGAATAGTGCAAGAAGAAACAATCGTGGAGGATACGGTGGAAATTCTTGGTGGAGTGGAAGCGGGTATGGCGGCGGATTTAGCGGTGGAGGCGGTTTCAGCGGTGGTGGAGGCGGCTTCGGCGGTTTCGGCGGAGGCAGCAGCGGAGGCGGCGGAGCATCAGGAGGATGGTAAGGACGCTCGCGCAACATTAAAGTAATAAAAGCGAATGGATGCGGGCGATCGGGAGATCGCCCCTACGAAAAAAAATTTGTTTTAAAGAGATTGATGTTGTTGTAGGGGAGATCTCCTGATCTCCCGTAACAAAATTATCGTTTTTGTTTTTTTATTATAAAAGGAGATAAAACAATGAACAAATTTTTAATCGCATTAGGAATCATCATAGTAATAGTGTTAGCAGGTTTCGGCTGGTACAAAGGCGGCTACGACCGCGCTGTGGCCAAAGACGAGATGGTCAAGTCTGCCTGGTCGCAGGTTGAGAATGAAATACAGCGTCGGAACGATTTGATTCCTAACCTGGTCAACACAGTCAAAGGTTACGCGACTCAGGAAAAAACCGTATTTACAGACGTGACCCGTTTGCGCAGTCAATGGGGAGAGGCTAAAACTATTCCTGAAAAAATCGATAATGCCAATGCCATGTCCGGAGCTTTATCGCGTTTATTAATGGTAACGGAAAATTATCCGCAATTAAAATCTAACGAGAATTTTTTAGCTCTGCAAACCCAGCTGGAGGGGACAGAAAACCGGATCGCCGTTGAACGTATGCGATATAATCAAGCCGCGCAAGACCTTAATACTTTTAGAAGAGAGCTTTTCGGCCAATTTTTTGCCAGCAAAGCCGGCATAAAAGAGGCAGCTGTGTATTTCAAAGCAGAAGAGAAGGCCAAGTCAGTTCCAACAGTCAATTTTTAATAAAAAATGTCAAAAAATGGTGTCAGATCTCGACTTGAAAAATTTATTGTCGAGCGCAGACACCATTTTTTTGTCCTATCAACATGGCGTAATAAATATATAAATTGGCAGGTGTATAAATATATAAAATTACCAGGAATTATTATATATAAAAAAACCAGGATTCTTTTGACAAATATACGCCATGATGATAAGTTATGAACATGGCCCGGTCTCTACGTATAAAACATGCTGGTTATCTATACCACGTTATCTCCCGTGGTATCGACGGGCTTGCCTTATTTAAAGACCAACAGGATTTTCAAACTTATGTTGATATCCTCAATCAACAACGCACTGTCTTCCCTATATCTATCTACAATTATTGTTTAGAGCTCAATTGCGTACAACTTTTGGTAGAGCCGGATGCAGAGGGGGACTTATCCAAATTTATGGAGAATGTCTCCAAAGCCTATGCGAAATATTTTAATAAGAAATATGACCGCAGCGGACACGTTTTTGCCGGAAGATTTAAAAGTTTTATCGTTCAAAGCCGCCGTTATTTTATCGCTTGTTCCCGTTATATCGATTTAACTCCCGCTAAAAACGAAAATATAGAAGAAGCCAAAAAATATTCATGGTCTGGTTTCGTGAGCCTGGCTTTCGGCGGGAAATCAAAATTAAAATTAGATGAATTCGAACTTTATACCGCTCTGGGCAAAAGTTCCGAAGAGCGTCAGCACGCTTATCGTGTCTTGGTATCAAATTACCAAGGCGAAAAATTAAACATCCTAAACGCCAGAGGCAGATTCATAGGCGATACAGATTTTAAAAGAAATTTTAGAAAACAGCTCAAAGCAGAAAATAAATGATAGCAAACTTTTTAACCACAATTTGGAAAGCAATCAGCGCATTTCGTAGGGGCGATCACCCGATCACCCGCATCATTCGCTTTTTAAAATCATTCGTTTTAACATTGTCACATTGTTACACTGTCACATTGTCACGTTTTCGTTTTGGCATTCGCTTTTTTACCAATCGTTTTTCGCGACATACCACATACCACATACTACATACGATTATCATATCTCTTTTCTTATTCGTCACCAATGCCTCCGCTCTTAACATCGAAGCTGTTCTCGATTCTAACAACGGCTCATCGAATTTGTCGATCCAAAATGTTGGCCTGGCACCGGTTACCACTATTGACTCCTTGGGTAATATTCAAACCCTGGGGGATATTACAACTGTCGGCAAAATTTATATAAATACCACCAAAATATTTTTATACGGCGCAGGCAATCCTAATGGCAACGTGGTCGGAAATGCCGGCGATTTATGCGTTAATCCTACGACCGGTGCCATGTATATCAAAGACACGACCGCGGGCAACACAGGTTGGCGCATGGTGATTCAAGAAACCGCTACTCAGACCATGGACAATAAGACTTTAAACTTGGCTGTCTTAAATTCTCCGACTATAAACGGAACAGTCGGAGGGACAGCTATTCTTGATGATATCGATTTAACCGGCAATGACGCCAATCGCGTGCCCACCCAACATGCTGTTAAACAATATGTCGATTCGCATGCGGCGACTGCGGTTTCTAGCATTGACAGCTTATATAAAATGCACGACGCCTCGATCAGTGTGACAACCGGCGGCACCAGCGGTTCAGTTCTTATGTATGATGGCAGTGTGTCAAAATGGAAGAACCAATATTTGCAAGGGGATTTAACAGTTGTTGACGCGTCAGGAACAACTTATATCCGCACCAACCGATTAGGTCACGGTCTGACCGGTGGCAATGTGACAGTGTAACAATGTGACAATGTTAAAACGAATGATTTTAAAAGGCGAATGATGCGGTTTTTAAAAAAATTGAAAAAGCACATTATAGATACTTTATATATGGTATAAAGCATGCAGAACAGATTTACTCTCCCCGAATTATCTCTGTTTAAAGACATTGATTACGCAGATGAAATGGTTTCCCCGAATTTGCGCTAAACGCACCAGATACTAAGAGATATAGCAATCTCTTTCGTACACTTTCATATAATATCGAATTGCGGGATCAACTCAAGAATTAAATGATAAATTTTGAATTTTTATTTGAATATATCAGGAAGGAATTTTATTTATTTTTTTCAGAGAAAACCTGGGCGGTGAAAATTTCTAAAGTGGTGGCAGGGTCTTTCCAGGCATCAGCAGGCAAGCCAGCTTTTTGGGAACATAATTCGGATAAAAATTTTTCTTTGCTCCAACCAGTTTCAGTGGCGACTTGCGGTAAAAAAATTCCCAAGCGAATGCCATTTTTTTTGACAATTACGCCATGCTCTCCCATTTTAATTTCGTCCACACTTTTGATGGGCCGCGGCTTGGATAACACGGAAATTTCTAATTCTAGATCTTTTAATTCAGCTGGCGTGACAGGTTCAAAACGCGGATCTTGAGTTGCAGAAGCAATGGCCATATCACGAACAGTTTTTAATAAAGGCCCTTGTCCAATAATATTTCCAATACATCCACGCAATTGGCCATTTTTATGAATCGTTACAAATGCGCCTTCTTCGTCTTGAAGGCGAAGATCCTTTTCATCAAAATTTAATACTTTGCCCGTCTGAATATATGTTTCCATAGTCGATCGTGCAATCACCAGTAAACGTTTTTGTTGATCAACAGTTAATTCACTCGCGTGAGACATAGAGCACCCCAAAATATATGTCAAAATTATAGTAAATGTCTTCATAATAGTCACAAGGACACAAAGTCACAAGGTCACAAAGGGTTATAAAGATAAAAAAAGCAAAACCAAAATAAATTTATAAACTTTTATAAAATCTCCAAAGCAAACCACCAACACCTTCCCTGCATTTTTCTAAATCTTTAAATTCGTCTTCTTTTAAATATCCCAATTTACGACAAAACTCTAAATAATATTCTGCTTCCATAAGAGAGCCTAATGCAATATTTATAAAATTCTTCAATTCTTTCTGCCCTTGTCGACCGCAGCCTTCAACAATATTTGCAGGAACTGATAATGAAGCCCGTCTTAGTTGCGATGTTATTCCGTATATTTCTTCTTTCGGAAAAGATTTTGTTTTTAAATAAATTTGATAAGCAAATTCATCTGCCTTTTTCCAAACTAACAATTTTTTATACGCTTTTTCCATCATTGCCTTTGTGACCTTGTGACCTTGTGACTTTGTGACCGTACATTTATTTAAAAACTGCCGCCATGTAGCCTACAACTTTTGTTTTATCACCCGTAGCGTCGCCGGAGTCGGCGTATTTTAGGAAATCTATTTTATGGATGCCTTGATATTGCGCGTACAAGAGGCCGATGGTTACGGGCATGAAACCGCAGAGTTCTAATTTTCTGGTTACACAGCCGGTCCATAAATTTTTAACATCAAATTTTTTTACAGTTTCTATGGTGGCATGGTCCATGGCATTGGCTTCCGCGGCAGGATGATAATGGGACATGTCTGTGCTTAATACCAGTAAAATGTCGGTGCGGGTTTTTAATTTATCAGATAATAAGTGAGCGAATTTATCCAAGACAGACAAGTCTGGCTGGCCGACCAATATGGGAATTATTTTCGCGTCAGGAAAAATTTTTTGAATAAACGGAAGCTCGACCTCTACGGAATGTTCACGGTTAAAAGCCTCTGGAACAAAAGAAGATCCATTCTTTTCATCAATCAAATTTTTAGCCAATTCCAAGTCAACCGGAATAGTACCTAACGGGGTTTGATACCCGTCAAACAAACCGATGGATATGCCGTCAAAACCTAAATAATGGCTGGGCCCGATGACAATAACAGTTTTGTATTTTCCTAAACTGGCAGATTTGAAACTATACGCGGCGACCGGCGCGGAGTACATGTACCCGGCGTGAGGGGCAATGAGCATGCGGACAGGTTGAGGATCTGGCGCCACTTGGGCCTGCTTCAAATAACCGTCAATTTCAGCAGAAAGTTCTTTAGGGTCAGCAGGATAAAATTGACCGGCAACGTTGGGGGATTTTATATTTTGATTAGCATTTACCATGCCGATCTCCAAGGAATAAAATGATAAAAAAACAAGGCAGAAAAGAATAAAATGTCGTAGGGGCGATCTCCTGATCGCCCGTGTCAAAATTGTCGTTTTGTTACAAAAAATTAAATACATAAATAAACCTAAGAGCGAATATCATTTAAAAACTATAAAAAAACGATACTTTTGTAACGGGCGATCAGGAGATCGCCCCTACAACAACGACGATAAAATCAGCAAACAACAAATGGGTAACTCACCTAACACAACCTATCACCTATAGCCTATTGCCTGTTTAATTGCGGTCCGGCTTTCACTAATTCCTTAGCTTTCGGATGATCTAAAAAGTTTTCGAAATGGGCTATGAACATTTCGGCTAATTGTTTTGTGGTCGTGTCGTAATTCACTTTATCTTCCCAGCAATTGCGAGGGTTTAAAACAGCGGAATCAATGCCGGCAATTTTTTTAGGGATGCGCAGGTTAAAGACCGGCATTACGTCAAATTCGCCGGAGTCGATCGCTTTATCCAAAGAACCGTCTAATACCGCGTCGATAATGGTACGGGTATCCTTAATCGAAATGCGATGACCCATGCCGTATTTTCCGCCGATCCAACCAGTATTGACTAAATAAGCCGAAGAACCATGCTTGAGCATTTTTTCATTCAGGATCTCAGCGTATTTAATCGGATGCAGTGATAAAAACGCCTGGCCAAAACACGCGGAAAACGCGGACGTTGGCTCCATGATTCCTAACTCAGTCCCTGCCACTTTCGCGGTATATCCGCTTAAAAAGTGATACATGGCCTGTTCATTGGTCAATTTAGATACCGGAGGCATAATACCAAACGCGTCGCAGGTTAAAAATACGATCTTAGTCGGATGCCCGCCTTTGGATACCGGTTTTACAATATTGGCGATATGATCAATCGGATAAGACGCGCGAGTGTTTTCGGTTTTTTTATCAGACGCGAAATCAAAATTTCCGTCCTTATCTACGACAACATTTTCCAATAAGGCGTTGCGGCGTATCGCATGATAAATATCCGGCTCTTTTTCTTCAGACAAGTTAATGCATTTAGCGTAACAGCCGCCTTCAAAATTAAATACCCCTTCATCGTCCCAGCCATGCTCGTCATCGCCGATCAGCAAACGTTTTGGATCTGCCGACAAGGTCGTCTTCCCTGTTCCGGAAAGCCCAAAGAATAACGCGGTATCCCCATTTTTTCCCATATTCGCGGAACAATGGAATGAGCCGATTCCTTTGAGCGGCAGAAAATAATTCATCATGGAGAAAATGCCTTTTTTGATTTCTCCGCCATACCAGGTGCCGCCGATCACAGTGGTGCGTTCTTTAATATTAAACGCGATAAAAACCGGCGAGCGCATATGATGTTTTTCATAATCCGGACAATTGATCTTGCAGGCATTCATGACTGTCCAATCCGGTTTAAAATCTTTAAGTTCCGCTTCCGTCGGACGAATAAACATGTTTTTAAAAAAATGCGCCATCCAGGCCACTTCGGTAATCAACCGCACGCCTAAACGGGTACTGGGATTAGTCCCGCAAAAACCATCAATAACATATAAACGTTTGCCGCTTAATTGACGGGTGGACAACCCTTTCACATGTTCCCAATTTTCCAAAGACATTCTTTTATTATCGGAGTTATTCGAAATAGGCAATGCCGCTCCTGATCCCCACCAAACAAAATCGCGGGAAGTTTCTTCTTCGACTATATATTTATCTTTAGGGGAACGGCCAGTAAATTTTCCGGTATCGACGAGAACAGCGCCGCTTTTAGAGATGACTGCTTTTTCCGCGCCTTCTAATTTAGGATCAGTTTCATGTTTATAAAGTTCTTCATAAGAAAGATTATGAAAGATTTCTTTGGCTCCGTGAATACCTAAATTTTCTAAAGCAGCGTTAATATTGTCCATTTGTCCTCCGATTTATATTTCTACTTTGGGAATATTTCCTAAAACTAGATCGATCATGATGCGTTTTTCGCCTTCGATCTCGAAGCTCATTTCACATTTTTCCGTCTGATCGACCGGATATAAGACCCCTTCAAAAATCTCATTCTTAAAACTCATAAAATGAGACATTTCCATATTCATATATCCCAATTGGCAAAGTCCAGACTTAAAATTTCCAGCGATTAGATTGCATAAAGTCCCGCACGCGTCCAGTAATTCATTTTCATCGGTTTCGTCAACAGGGTAACCCAATTTATGCAATAACTTCGAAAGATATTCAACTTCAACATATAAAACCATGGTACCAACAGGAATATCTTTATTGGCCTGTTCTTTACTCACATAAAAATTAATCACAGAGATAAACGTGGTCGTATTAAATTTCTCAAAACTGGTAATCCTCATCCGGCGCATGAATTCGACAATCGGGCGGTTCTGTACTATTGGGGCAGTAGATAAATGTATTCCGGCCCGGCGCTCCAGAATCCGTTTCAAGATTTCTGACGCCACTTTCGCCTGAATTGAGAGTTCGGTTATTTGATTAGACAATAATTTAAACCTGTTTGACGTACGGCAATATTATGGCTATCAGATTGTCGGGCTTAAAAGGTTTGACTACGTACGCGACTAATTTGGGGTTAACCATTTTAGCTTGTTTCTGACTCTCTTCGGAACTCGAAGCAGATACCATAACAATCGGGATGTCAGCAATCAGAGGAACTTTTTGCACAGATTTCATAAACTCAATCCCATCAATAATCGGCATCTGCCAATCCAACAGGATCAAACAGATCTCTGTGGCGTATTGATTGAGGAGTTTGAAACCCTCTTGACCGTCTGGGGCCTGAATTATTTCACAGGTAATGCCTGCTTTTTCGATCGTCCGAGTCAAAAGCCTGCGGTCCATCATTGAATCATCTATGATCAAAATTTTCATATTATTTTTTTGCAGTAACGATCAAACCTTTATATGCTTTTGGTAAAGTTGTCAAAGCTTCTTCAGCATTTTTTTTGCTGTCAAAATGGCCGACATAGATGCGATACCATGTGCCTTTATCTCCCAAATCTTTCGCAATAACATATGGCTCAAAATTCTTTTTCTTTAAATCTGCCACTACAGAATCAGCGCGGGATTGGTCTTTAAACGATGCGACCTGTATTGAAAAAGCCGAACCAATAGTCGATTTTAAAGAAGTAGATTTTTTCGATAATTTCGCCTTCGCAGATTTTATAACTTTGGTTTCTTTCACAGCAGGCGCCATCACTTCAGTGGATGGTTCTACTGGAACCGTGGTGGATAAAGGAGCAACTGTGGTAGCTGATCCGGTTGTTGTCCCGGTTGCTGACGCGACAGGCGCGACGGCTTGATTTCCGGTTTTTGATGTTCCAGGAGGCAGCGCTTTTTCTTGTTCACCATTTTCGTAATATTGATATTGAACATCCGTCGGATTGGTTTGCTGTTGAGCCATAACTTCTTCAATTTTTGCTTTACGCGCATGCTCTTGATGTTTACTATAACCAAATATAACCGCAAAAATAACGATGAGAAATAACAAAAACATCCAAACTTTATTATTCTTACCTGAATTTTTTTCTGACACAAACAATCCACCTTCTGATGATCCTTTAAACATCCCTTTGCCCTCAGCCATTTTCTCATCTCCTTATAATTTATAAATTAAAATGATAATTTTATTTTATCTGAATTAAGTTCTTTAGCAATAAAAACAACTTAAAAAAAGAATATTTTTATTACGGGCGATCAGGTGATCGCCCCTACGACGGCGAAAATCAAATCGAGAATAATGCTTTTTGTAGGGGCGATCACCTGATCGCCCGCTTCAAAATTAATATTTTTCAATAAAATTTAATTCACTTCGTCTTCTAATAATTCTAACAAATTTTTAGCTTCTTCGACAATATCCGGTGAAACTATTTTTAAAGTTTCCATATCTTTTTTGAACGAACGCAACGAATTAATCATTTTACGGACAGCGACGACATGACGCTGATTACGATCTTCTTCCGGGTCAACCTTTTTCCGCTCTTTCATCATGGCTGTTAAATCTTTTCGGACTTCAGCGGCTTCCTTGCCTTTTTCAAAAACCGACTTACGCAATTGCTCATAATCGTTTTTCGTTAATTCTTTCTTGCCTTTAGCGGTCCGCAAAACATTAATCTCTTCATAACCCGGAATATTATTAGCTTCCCGGTCTTCAAAAAAAGAGTCAGCCAAATATTGAGGTTCATCATTCTCGATAAACATATACGATTTGACTAATTTTAAAGCCAAAGATTTATTAAAACCTAATTCTTTCTCGACGTACTCCTCAAATTTATTGTGTCCCCAGCCCACATACATTTTGTCTTCCCAAATCGAGAATAAATGACGCGCAAAATTAAGCCAAGAGGTCTTAAAATTTTTCGCAAAATCCAAGGTCTGTTGACGGATTTCATCACCGAGCATATCCGTGTGACTAGCCAAAGATTTTTTTTTACTGATGGATAAATCAACAACAGGCATACGATCCTTTCTATAAAAACGTAACAATGTGACATTGTGACAGTGTGACAGTGTGACAATGAAAAAACAAAAAAGCGTCAATTTTGGCGCGGGCGATCCTGCCTTCGTTAAAACTACGGCAAGGCAAGCAGGAGATCGCCCCTACAGCATTTTTACATATACTTTTGGTAATATTTTTTTAGCAACCGCCATTTGTATTCCGCCGGGAATTTGAACTTGCATATTGGCCATACCAAAGGCTACTCCAAAACGTAAGCTTTCTATAAATGAATTTCCCGAAATATGATTACCAATAAAACCAGCCACACAACTATCGCCACAGCCTACATCATTGACAAGTTTAAAATTAACACGAGCAGCTGCCTCGAAAAAATTCTCACCATCAAAAGCCACAACACCTTCTGGACCGCGGGAAATGATAACCCGCCTCGCTCCCATTTGATAAAATTCTTTTAATGCTTTTTTAATCCGATTTATTGAGGAAAGCTTATAACCCAAAACTTCTTCTGCTTCACTTTGATTGGGCTTAATAAAATCCGGACCAGCTTTTAATCCCTCAATCAAAGGTTGACCACTGGTGTCCAAAAAACAACAACATTGATTTTGATGTGCTAAACGAATCAGCTCTCCATATGCAGAATGTGTAAGACCATTGGCATTCCGGCCAGACAAAACCACGCAAGTTTGAGCACCCAATAAAATTTTATATTTTTTTAAAAAAGCCTTCCACTCTGAAAATAAAACCAACGGACCAGGTTCTAAAACTCTAGTCCGTTGTCCATTATTATCAATAAAAGTATAATTACTTCTCGTTTGACCGTGGATAAGATAAAACTCATTAGGAATTTTCTCAACTTCCAATAACTGCTTCAAGTGTTCACCGGAATTCCCTCCAGCGAAACCAATTGCCCTCACACTTAAAAGAACAAATTGCCTCAATGCCCGGCTGACATTCACACCTTTTCCGCCGGCAACGATACTGACTTCTCCGGCCAGAGATTCATATCCAGGGCGCAGGTGATCGACAGATATAAACTTATCTAACGCCGGGTTTAATGTGACAGTTACGATATTCGACACGAATTAAAATGTTGTTGGTTGATGGTTTTTAGTTGTTGGTTGTTAAAAATTATTCATTTTTTCCAAAAACCACAAACCACAAACCAAAAACCATTATTTATATTTTCTTTACTCTGCTTTTTCAGATTTTTTCTTTAAGAAAGTTTTCATTTCGATCCAAGTTTTTTTACCGATCACGCCATCTGCGGTCAAGCCATAATCTTTTTGAAAACTTTTAATAGCTTTTCTGGTGCTTTTACCAAGTTTACCATCAATTGCGCCATCATAATACCCGGCCGCTTTTAACGCGCGCTGGACATCTTTCGGATCAGCGTCAACATGAAGAACATCTTTCTGATCGCCTTCGGATGATTTTGATTTTGAACTTTCTTTATCTTTGATCACCGGTTCTTCAACTGGCCGGCTAGCTTCACTGTTCGAACCATTTTGACGAGTTAAATCTTCGACCTGATATTTTAAACTGTCTATGGTCTGGGTCTGTTCTTCTAAACTGCGTTCCAAATGAGCAACCTTAATTTCTAAATTATTCACCGTTGTTGGCGCTTTTGTTCCCGCGCATCCGCCTAATGCCAAAAGCATCAGCGAAAACGAAAATAGGTTTAACGGCCCGAATTTGTTCTCTGCTCTTTTCATCGACTTTCCCCCTCTTCAATTACGTTTATTTTCATTAGGTTATTTATAAATTGTCCGTTTTTTTCCGGATATTTTAACGCGAATATTTTAGCGCTTTCTAAATAATCATCAACTACATCAATTGTATAATCAAAACCCGGTTTAATCACAGGGATTCCGCCCAATTTCAATTTTTCTTTTGTACCTACCATATGGAGCGTTCCCACATAGTTGACTTTTGACGGATCAACTTTAAATACCACATTCGTATTTTCTTCCGCCATGGCCGCGCCCACCGGAATAGCAACTTTTATTATTCTATACGCTCCAGCCGGTAGTTCAATAAAAAAATAGCCGGGTTCTACGGTTTCTGAATTCCAGCCCAAAGGATTCTGCTTGGACTTATCTCCGACGATTAAAACATGCACTTCTGACGGGTTGCTCCTATTAATGAAAACCAGGCGCACATAAGTGGTTTTTAATATGCCTTCAAAATCCGTTTTCCCGAATACAAAACCTTTCAATAAAAGTTTTGGCGCATAGCTAGTATGAGCAACAGAAATACCGCTCGCAGAAGCAAGCGGACTTCGTGACACAGTTGAAACAGGTGTTTTAGCTTTCGGAACGACAGAACATCCGCTTAAGCCAAACGCCAACCCTAAAATAATAATTAACAACTTCATAATGATAATATTTCCTACCCATTGGTTGTGTAGTTTAGCAAACTTTGTGGGTGTATGGCAAGAGAATTGAAATAAATTTTAAAAGTGATATGCTCATAATAATAATAACAAAAAAAACGGAAGGGAGAAAAGGCCTTCCGCTCTTTCAGTCTGCAAACAGCACAGACTATTTAGTCAAAACTACTGACTTTTTGGGGGAGAAATATTTTGCTTTCCAATAAATACCTATTTTCAAGGTATGACAGAACCGCACTTCAATTAACATCCGATTGTGGGTCAAATAAAAGAGTCCCTTCACCTTAAAACGGAAACTCTCTACCATCCGTTCATTATCCACACATTTTTTAATGAAAATTTCGGGAGCATTTAATTCAGAAGCCTGCTCAACATGACGAGCCAAATAAATGAAACTTTTGCGGATTTTTGTTACTGACCGTTTGTCTTCGCTTTCCTGACAAACAGAAAAGTTTTTTAAGCTCTTATCCTGATTTATCGATCTTCTGAATTTTAACTCTTTCATGTGAACCCCCTTGTCATCCTCGATCAAAGTATAACATTCACTATGAAGACGACAAGGTGGATAAAGGGTCCTTCGAGAAACCGTTTTCTTGGAAAGTCAGCGACGGGATTACTTTAATATGGGTGAAAGATGGGTAATATTTATTTTAATTGGTATCTTTTAATATATTTTTAATTGTTAATAAAAACGCCTATTGCCTATTGCCTATTGCCTATCGCCTATTGGCCTCTTTTTATAAAAACCAATCGGCACGCGGGGTTCTTTCCCTTGTATTAGACGTTGGATATTTGGCTTATGCCGGATAATCACAAAAGCCCCAAATACCACAGACATGCCGATTAACAAGGGGTGCTGATGGGTTAAAACGATGGCTAAAGGAAAAGCCAAACCAGCTAAAATCGAAGATAATGAAACAAAACTGGTTAAAATGAAGCAAATCAGCCAGGTTTCTACTGTAATCATTAAAGCCAGCCTGATCCCTACTAATTTTACAGCTAAAGCGATCAGCACGCCTAAACTGGTGGCAATACCTTTGCCGCCTTTAAATTTCAAAAATATCGTCCAATTATGCCCACAAACCGCGGCTAAACTCAATGCGATCAATTGCCAAACATCATTACAGGAAAACACTGAAGACAATAAAATAACCGCAATCACACCTTTTAAAATATCCAAAATCAAAACAATGCTTCCCGGCACTTTTCCTAACACGCGGAACACATTGGTCGCGCCCACATTCCCTGAACCATGCTGGCGAATATCAATCCCTTTATAAAATTTACCAAAAATATAAGCAGTCGGAATGGATCCGATTAAATAACTTAAAAATATGGCTGCAAAAATCATAACCCCTCCCCTACATTCAACATTTTAATTCCTTTGCGCATATAATCAATGGTAGAGCCAATGATCAAACCTAAAGCAACATACCAAAATACGGATAAAAACGGCCACTGCAATAAAACCGCCAAAACCGACATGACTTCCGCGAATGTCGTAGCCTTGCCCCACTTGGTTGGCTTGATCTCAAACACACCATGATAAATACTGACAATGGTCACGCCGAGTATTAAAATTAAATCACGCCCAATCGCCCACACCACCAGCCACGCCGGAAATTTTACTAAAGGAAGATGATCATTAATAAAATATAAAAACACAAAAGCAAAAATCAAAAGAATTTTATCCGCCAAAGGGTCAAGGATCGCGCCAGCTTTAGTTTTTTGTTTCCAACGTCGCGCCACATAACCATCGACCAAGTCAGAAATAACCGCAAACAAAAATATACCTAACGCGACATTCAAATTATATTCACGTCCCGGACCGTAATCCAAAAGCGCGGCAATAAAAAAAGGCACAGCCAAGATTCGGCAAACGGTGATTTTATTAGCTAAGGTCATGCCCATATCACTTAACCCATTCCAATTTTACATGGTGCAACGGGCATTCTTGGATATTTGGGGCATAGCGTTTGCCGTCTACGGGGCAATATTTTACTTTCACTTCGCCGTTAAACGAATCAGCCACTTCTTTGACAGCAGATTGTGCTTCAGGATTAGTGCGTAGATTTTTTTCTAAATTTCGCATTTCTTGCGCAGACACAGGTTTTCCTGCCACAGCGGATGCCACAGCCGTGAGATCTTTTTCAGAGGCGTGGACGTTGTTTAACGGGGAAACAGGCTTACCCGTGGTTGCGCAGCCGCAGAGACAAAATACAATTAAAACAAATAATGATTTATTTTTCATACTTTTATATTTTTTAAAAAATATTAGTTTATTTGTTGTAGGGGCGATCTCCCGATCGCCCGTAAACAAAATATTCGCTTTGCCATTATCGAAAAAAAGAAAAAACGATACTTTTGTCGCGGGCGATCAGGAGATCGCCCCTACGACCATCGTCAATCTTGTCTTCTCTCTTCTCTCTTCTATCGTCCATCGTCTATCGTCTATTTTATAATCCTGATCCTATCCAACGGCCAATAAATAAATGAGGCTGGGCCGACGATGTTTTCTACTGGAACATAACCCCAATAACGGCTGTCATGACTGGACTGGCTGTTATCTCCGAGAACAAAAACATGGCCGGATGGAACTTTGACCGCGTTGCCATTCACGCCATATTGACCCATATCGTAGTAAAAAGTTTTACGGATACGCGGTTCGTCGATAATTTGACCATTGATATAAATAGCGCCATACTTGATTTCTACTGTTTCACCTTCGAACGCGATCAGACGTTTGATAAAATCACGTTTCGGATCTTCAGGAAATTTAAAAACAATGATATCCCCGCGGTTTAATTTTCCATAACCGTGAATGCGCGTTTTAGTAAACGGAATAAGCGGCCCATAGCTCATTTTATTGACCATTAACCGGTCATTAATCAATAACGTCGGGATCATCGAGCCGCTGGGAATTTTAAACGCCTGGATAAAAAAAGTACGAATAAAAAGCGCCAAAATTAACGCAATGACCGCCGAATCAAACCATTCTTTGCCTTCGGTTTTAAACCATTGTCTCAAATTGTTCATATCAGTCCTTTATAATTTTAATACAGCCAAAAAAGCTTCTTGGGGGATTTCTACGTTTCCGACTTGTTTGAGTTTTTTCTTTCCTTCTTTTTGTTTCTCCCACAATTTGCGTTTGCGTGAAATATCGCCGCCGTAACATTTGGCGGTTACATCTTTACCAGATGATTTGACCCTGGCACTAGAAATAATGCGGCCGTCGCAAGTAGCCTGAATTCGTACCTCATATAATTGTTGGGGGATTAGATCTTTTAATTTAGTTACTAACGCTAAACCTTTTTCATACGCGCTGGTCTTATGCACCAAACAAGAAAAGGCGTCGCACACTTTATCATTGATCATAATATCCAATTTAGAAATCTGCGCCGGCTGATAGCCTTCAAATTTATAATCGATCGAACCATACCCGCGCGTCAACGATTTGATCTTATCATTAAAATCCACAATAACTTCTGACAGAGGAACATCAAACAATATCCGCATGCGATCCGAAACATATTCGCTGGTGACAAAATTGCCACGTTTCTTTTTAGCCAATTCCATGACAGAATCCATAAATTCAACCGGCGTCATAATCGTTACCCGAAGATAAGGCTCTTCGATTGATTTTATATTCGACGAGTCAGGAAGATCGTTGGGACTTTCAATAATCCTTTGTTCCCCATTATTATCAATCACGCGGCACTGGACGTTTGGTGTCGTCAAAATCAAATTTAAATCATATTCACGCTGAAGCCGTTCCTGCACGATATCCATATGCAGCAACCCTAAAAATCCGCAGCGAAACCCATTCCCAAAAGATTGGGATGTTTCCGGTTCATAGACGAGACTAGGATCGCTCAAACGCAATTTTTCAATGGCTTCACGCAAAGGCATAAAATCTTTCGGATTAACCGGATAAACCCCGCAAAACACCATCGGATTCAAATGACGGTAACCCTCTAATGCCGCGGCAGCCGGACGTTCCGTTTCCGTGATGGTGTCTCCGACACGCACATTCCTAGGCTCATGAACATTGCAGGTAATATACCCGACTTCTCCGGCGGTTAATTCTTTGACTTTCACATCTTCAGGCTTGCAAATACCGACTTCTTCCACATTGTGATCTTTACCCATATTCATCATGCGGATACGCATACCTGCTCGAACAGTTCCATTCATCACCCGGATATAAACAATGACGCCTTTATAGATGTCGTATTTCATATCAAAAATCAAAGCTTGTAAAGGGGCATCATCGACGCCTGTAGGCGCCGGTAAAAACTCGACAATCTTCTCAAACAAAGTATCAATGCCGATGCCTTCTTTAGCAGAAACCAGCTGGATATGCGTATCATCAAATCCGAATGCTTCCATGACCTGCAATTTCGCATGGTCAATATCGACGCTGGCTACGTCGATCTTATTTAACACCGGCAATATTTCGAGATTGTTATCAATCGCCAAATAATAGTTCGCGACAGTCTGCGATTCCACACCCTGGGTGGCATCGACTAATAACAGGGCGCCTTCGCACGCTTTGAGTGATTTTTCCACTTCATAAGAAAAATCCACATGCCCGGGCGTATCGATTAAATTAAAAAGATATGTTTGGCCGTCTTTCGCTTTGTAATTAATGCAGACCGCCGAGGCTTTGATGGTGATCCCGCGTTCCCGCTCAAGATCCATGTCATCTAAGAGCTGATTTTTAAATTTACGTTCATCAATCGCTCCGGTAAACAATAACAGACGATCTGCCAAAGTCGATTTACCATGGTCGATATGAGCGATAATAGAGAAATTGCGAATGAGGGATTTATCGTGCATAAATTTTAATTTCAAAATAATATTTTTTTTCGTAGGGGCGATCTCCTGATCGCCCGTAACAAAATAATCGCTTTTATAAGCCGATATATCTTCTTAATGTTTCTATAACTTCATCAATAGTCAATCTCGACGAATCAATATACACCGCGTCAGGGGCTTGCTTTAAAGGGCCTACTTTCCGGGTAAAATCTTTTTGGTCGCGCTCTTCGATTTCCAGACGTAATTTATTAATATCGACGTCCTGGCCTTTTTCTTTTAATTCTTTATAACGCCTTTGCGTGCGTTCTTCGACAGAGGCATCCATATAAAATTTGTGGGTCGCACTTGGAAATACGACTGTTGTCACATCCCGGCCTTCCGCGACAATACTGCGGCGTCCGGCAATCTGCCTTTGCCATTCCACTAGAATTTCCCGCACCTGGCCTGCCCGCGCAATATAAAACGTATTGTTTGTCACGTCCAGAGTCCGGATATCTTTACTCACATCCTGACCGTCCATGACAACCATAACTCCGGCGGAAACAGCTTTTAAATCCAAAATAGTACGTTTAGCCAATGCCGCCAAAGCATCTTCATCTTCCAAATTAATTTGTTCCCGCATGGCTTTTAAAGTAATAGCCCGGTACATCGCTCCTGTATCTAAAAAAGCAAATCCCAGCTCTGCAGCCAAACGTTTCGCGACCGTGCTTTTTCCAGCACCGGCAGGGCCGTCTATGGCAATAACGTAAATGATATTAGGCATACAGGTTGTTGGTTGTTGGTTGTTGGTTGTTGGTTGTTGGTTGTTGGTTGTTGGTTATTGATTTTAAATCTTTTTATGCAGTTGTTAACCAAAAACTAAAAACCATAAACCTTTAAATTTGCTAATTTAACTTTTCTCTTTTCGCTTTTGCTTTTTCAAACTGCGCCAATAATATTTTTTCGTCTTTGGCAATAATAGCTTGGCGGACAATGGATAATTGTTTGACTATGTCATCAACGGCTTTGATAATATATTTTCCGTTGGATAAACAAATATCGGCCCACATCTGCGGCGAAGAAGCAGCGATACGGGTTGAATCTTTTAAACCATTGGCCGCATATTGTAACATCTCATCCGGTACCGCGCCCATCAAACTAAAGGCGGCCATATGCGGTAAGTGACTGATATAGGCCAAAACCTGGTCATGCTGTTCAGGTTCCATAGTTAAAACTTCCGTGCCCAGTTTGGTCCAAAATAATTTCACTTTTTCGAATGCCGTATGATGAGTGGTTTTGATCGGCGTTAATATACACTTGGCTCCCGTAAATAAACTATCCACGGCGTTTTCTACGCCCCGTTTTTCCGATCCTGCCAAAGGATGGGAGCCGACAAAATTATCAGGAAAAGCCAACAGTTTAGCTGCCATATCAACGATATCTGATTTCGTGCTGCCAATATCCGTAATGTAACAATTCTTGCGTAAATACGGATTGATCTTGGGTAAAAATTGAATAATCGTTTCAACCGGAGTCGCCAGAATTATCAAATCCGTGTTGCGAATTGCTTTAGCCAGGTCGGTTGTGGCCACGTCGACAGCGCCAATCTTCATAGCCTTAATCAAAGAAGATTGCTGAAAAGATAAACCGACGACTTCTTTGGCTAATTTGTGTTTCTTGATCGCCAGCCCCAGCGAGCCGCCCATCATACCAACACCAATAATGGTGATTTGGCGGAAAGGCCTGTGAGAAGGTAATATCATAGTTTGTCCTGTCAGATCGTCCGGTCCACAGCGTCAGCTATGCGTTTCAGATCTTTAATTAAGTTTTCGAAATTTTTCGGCACTAACGATTGCGGCCCGTCAGAAAGAGCCTCTTCCGGATTATCATGCACTTCCACTAATAAACCATCGCATCCAGCTGCCACCGCGGCTTTAGAGACACTGTTGATTAAACCCCATCGTCCGGTCGCGTGGCTTGGATCGACCAAAATCGGCAAATGCGATAATTGCTTAACCAGCGGCACAGCATTAATATCCAAAGTATTTCTGGTCATGGTTTCAAAAGTGCGGATGCCCCTTTCGCACAGCATGACATTAAAATTCCCATTAGCTAAAATATATTCGGCAGACATAAGCCATTCTTTAACCGTTGCGCTGATCCCTCTTTTTAAGATGACAGGTTTGTACGTCGCTCCGACGCCTTTTAACAAAGAAAAATTTTGCATGTTACGTGCGCCGATTTGCAGGACATCAACGTATTTTGAAACCAAATCGATATCGCGCGAATCCATGACTTCCGTCACTGTTGCCATGTCAAATTCCTGTCCGACTTCTTTTAAGTATTTCAATCCTTCTTCGCCTAAACCTTGAAAATCATACGGCGACGTACGCGGTTTAAACGCGCCCCCGCGTAAAATATTACAGCCAGCGGCCTTGACGAACTTAGCAATGCGGCGTAGTCCTTCATAATTTTCAACCGCGCAAGGCCCGGCGATCATGGCGATTTTGGTGCCGCCGATTTCAATGCCGTCTTTAATTTTAATAACAGTATTTTTAGGTTGAAATTCGCGTGACACTAATTTATACGGTGCTAAAACCGGAATGACTTGTTCGACACCTGGAAACACTTCCAATGGCGTGACCCGCAACACATCTTCAGGCCCGATTAAGCCAATAACAGTTTTTTCCACGCCGCGGGATATATTCGCTTTCAACCCCAGCTTTTGCGCCTTGTCAACGATATGACTAATTTGCTCTTCAGTAGCGCCGGATTTTAATACTATGATCATATGATATCCTTTAATGCCTTAATAAATTTTTTATTTTCCTGCGCGTTCCCAATACTCACCCGGAAATATTCAGGTTTGCCCCATCCGCTCATATCGCGGACTATAATACCTTTTTTTAAAAGTCCTTGTGACGCGGCTTTTCCGCCGATAGCTGTTTTAACTAAAATAAAATTCGTGAAACTTTTTATGTGTTCCAGTCTCATGGTGTCAAAACTCGCGTACAAATATTTACGCTCCGCATTGATTTGAGTCAAAATCTTTTTGTAATACGCTTTGTCTTTCAAACACGCCAAAGCCGCGGCTTGCGCGATTGAATTCACGTTAAACGGTTCACGGACACGGCCGATAATGTCGATCAATTCCGCGTCTCCCATCGCATAACCAATCCGCAAACCGGCTAACCCATATATTTTTGAAAACGTGCGGGCCACCATCAAATTTTTGTATATTTTCAGTAAATTTAACGAATCCGCGTAATCTTTGGCTGAAACAAATTCATAATAAGCCTCATCAATAAAAACTAAAATATCCGAGCGTAAATTCTTTAAAAAATTTTTTAATTCTGTGTTGCTGATATATTGTCCTGATGGATTATCCGGATTACCTAAAAAAATAATTTTAGTTTTAGAGGTAACGGCCTCTTTCATAGCTTTCAGGTCATAACGGAAATCAGGCATTAAAGGAACAGCGTTTAATTTTGCGCCTTCAATGCAAGAAGCGATCTCATAAACTAAAAAAGATGGCTTGGCAAAAATCACTTCATCACCCGGCTGAACAAACGCGCGGACTGCCATAACGATCACTTCATCCGAACCATTACCAAAAATTAATTGTTCAGGTTTAACTTTTAACTGTTTAGCCAGTTCCTGACGCAAAGCAATGCACCCGCCGTCCGGATAACGGTTGACTGACTTAGCTGCTTGTGCAATTGCCTTTAAAACTTTCGGCGAGGTCGGGTAAGGATTCTCATTTGAAGCAAGCTTAATTACTTCTTTTAATCCCAATTCCCGTTTAACGTCTTCAATGGGACGGCCAGGGACATAGGGTTGAACTTTAAATAAAGTTTGTTTAGCGCGAGTTTTCATAATTATATGTGATATTGTTGATAGTTTTTGGTTTTTGGTTTTTGGTTTTTTACTCTGTACTCTGTACTTTCTTTATTAAGCCGGATATGATCCTAAAATTTTCAAATAATTACACATCGCTTCTAATTGTGATAAAGCTTTTTTTACTTTGGCGTCTTCACGGTGGCCTTCAAAATCCACGAAAAATAAATATTCCCAGGCTTTACGTTTGGACGGCCGCGACTCAATTTTCGTCATATTAATTTTATTTTTCGAAAACGGAGTTAACATGGCGTGCAAGGCGCCCACATTATCTTTAATCGAAAACAGGATTGATGTCCGATCCCGTCCGGTTGCTGGCGCGTCCTCATTGGCGATCACCAGAAATCTCGTCGTATTATGCGCGATATCCTGGATGTTCGGACATAAAACATTGAGACCTTGCAATTCGCCGAGAAACTGTGAGCCAATGGCAGCCGCGTGTTTATCTTTTAACGCGTATTGAGCCGCCTCCGTAGTTGAGCCGACTGTAATTTGCTCAGCATAGCTCATATTTTTGTATAACCATATACGACATTGGCCGAATACCTGCGGATGAGAATAAATCTTTTTAATCGACTTAATATCCACGGCTTTGGACAACAAATTCTGCGAAATTTTTAACATGGTTTGACTGCAAATTTTTAATTCCGAATCAGCTAGCAAATCAAACGTATGCGTAACCGCACCTTCGACTGAATTTTCAATCGGCACCACCCCATAATCGCACTCTTCATGTTCCACAGCCGTAAACACTTCAAAGATGCTGGCATACGGCGCATATCCAACCATAGTACCAAATTTTTTATTTGCTGCTAAATGCGTAAATGACCCTTCATTGCCGAAATAAGCGATCTTTAATTTTTTTTCCAGCGCTAAAGAACTCGACATGATCTCGCGGTAAACTGCTTCAAACGCTTCGTTGGACATCGGGCCCTTATTCAAGCGTTTAATCCGCTCGTAAACCGCGCGTTCCCGTGCCGGCGAATAAATACTGCATTGATGTTCGGCCTTGTATTGACCAACAGCTTTGCTGACTTCAGCCCGGGCGTTTAATAGCGCGACCAGTTTTTGGTCGAGCAAATCAATTTTTTTCCGCAAGTCTGGTAAGTTCATATATTAATCCTTTTAAAAACGTGACAATGTAACAGTGAGACAAAACAAAAATCAAAAAAACCAAAACGACAATTTTGTACCGGGAGGTCAGGAGACCTCCCCTACAACAGCATTAATCATTTTTAAACGACATTTCGCGCTACTCGCAGGTGCTTCCAACACTACGCGGACATTACGTCCTTGGTCGCGCTGCTCGCAGGTGCTTCCAGCACTACGCGGACATTACGTCCTTGGTCGTAGGGGCGATCTCCCGATCGCCCGCATCATTCGCTTTTCTCAGCAATCGCTTTTTCTCTGTCACTCGGTTCCTCGGTTACTTTGTTACTCTCTAAATCTAATTGATCCTGCCTCGCTTCGGCTCGTTCTAATAAATCCGGGAACTCTTCCAGACGCGGCAAATCCTGCAATGAACGCAAACCAAAGTATTCTAAAAATTGTTTATTGGTGCCATACAAATACGGTTTTCCCGGAGCTTCTTTTCTTCCAACGATTTTAATCAGTTCTTTGTCCACCAAATGATTAAACACTCCGTCCGAATTAACGCCGCGTAACACTTCTATTTCCGCGCGGGTAACCGGCTGTTTATACGCGATAATGGCCAAAGTTTCCAACGCGGGCTTTGATAATTTTTCTTTATGACGGGTTTTGTAAAATGCCCGGGCGTAAGACGCGTATTTCGGGTTGCTCAACATCTGATACCCTTCAGCAATCTCTTTAATAATCACGCCGCTTTCCCGCTGTTCATATTCCGCGATCAAACTAAGTACAGCATCTTTTATCTCTTTAGCACCCACAGCTTCTAAAACTCGCTTAAACTCGTTGATGCTAACCGGACGTTCATTAATAAATAAAATCGTCTCAATGACACCTTTGATATGTGCCATTTGCGTTTTAGCTTGTTCCACATCGACGACCGCAGATTGAACTGTCGCTGTTAACGCGTCTAAACTGACTTCCACTTCAGGAATAGCTTCATTTAATTTTTCTTCAGGTGCTTGTTCCATCACTTGCTCACCCTTTGTTTATAAATTTCATTTAACAGTTCTTCAGTACTTTTTATACCAGCTACGCGTTTCAATGCTTTTTCAATCATATCCATGGCTTCTGGACGTTTATATTGTAATTGGAGTAAAACTTCTAAAGCTTCTTCCTGCCAGCTGGCAGTGATGCTGTTTATAGACGGTGCAGTCACTTGATCCTGAATCAAAGCGAATTTCGCCATTTTCGTTTGAAGCTTAGCGACAATTTCTTTAGCCCGTTGAGTGCCAATACCCGGTAAACTGGTTAAAAATTTCACATCTCCAGCGCTGATGGCCTGCGCGATCTCTGACATCGGACGGTCTAGCGCTTTGACAGCCGCGCGGGGTCCGATCCCGGAAACCGTAATAAAACGCATAAAAAAATCCCGCTCCACATCATTGGCAAAACCGATCAACACGGGTGTTCCGCTAGACGGGCTGATCTGATGATAATGATACGTTACGAGACTAATATTTCCATCAGCATCCATAATCTGATCGAGACGCTGTAATAACGGGGCCGGAACCATCACTTCGTAATAAAGCCCATGCACGTTTAATGTCAAAGACTGCTCTTTAGCACAAATAAGTTTACCAATAATACCGACTATCATGGTTTTCGTTCCATACTCACATAACCTAATGCTAAAGCCACCGCATCACTGGCATCTAATTTCATTTGCTCTTCTTTGACTTTCAATATGTGCGCTACTACTTTTCTAGTCTGAATCTTAGTCGCGTTTCCATTGCCGGCAACAGCTTTACGGATCCGCTTAACGCTGTATTCCACTAACTCGATCTTTTTTTGGACAGCCGCCAAACATATCACACCGCGGACATGCCCCATAACACCTGCCGTTGTCGGATATTGGGAATGGGTGTACAGTTTTTCCAGCACCATGACATCCGGTTTATATTCGTCGAGAATGGCGCAAAGAACATTATAAACTTTTTCAATTCTAATTTCAAAACGCGCGCTTTTAGACGGCTCAATCGTACCCGCTTCAAGCAAAACACTTTTCTGTCCGGTATGATCCAACAAAGCATACCCAGCCACATTTGAACCAGGATCAATACCGATGATTAACATATTAAAAACCGTGACAGTGTGACAGTGTTACATTTTTTCTAGCTTTCTGCTGCTATCTTCGCCATTTCTTCGTCGGAAATATCAAAATTCGCGTATACGTTCTGAACGTCTTCCTGTTCTTCCAACGCTTCCATCAACGCTAAAACTTGACGAGCATTTGCTCCATCCACTTGAATATATGTGCTAGGGATCATGGTCATTTCCGCTGAACTAACTATGATGCCTTTGGATTCAATAGCCGTCTTAACTTTTGGCAAATCACTGATAGCCGTCGTGATTTCATGCAATTCCCCCTCTGATACAACATCTTCAGCGCCAGCATCAAGCGCGATTTCCATAATCTGGTCTTCACTAGCTTTTGCTTTTTCAACCGTAATAAATCCTTTTTTCGTAAACAAAAACGAGGTACTGCCCGGTGTAGCCATGGAACCGTTCTTTTTGCTCAATATATTCCGCAGTTCAGCTGTTGTCCGATTTTTATTATCAGTCAAGGTCGTAATATACATAGCAACGCCAGCAGGGCCGTACGCATCAAAAGAATTTTCTTCATAAACAATACCCGGAAGCTCACCTGTACCTTTTTTAATCGCATTTTCAACGTTAACTTGAGGCATGTTAATCATTCTGGCCCGTTCAATCGCAGTTCTAAGCGCCGCGTTAGTTTCAATACTGCCGCCGCCGGCTCTCGCCACGGTCGTAATTTCCCTGATCATTTTGGTAAAAGCTTGACCACGCTTAGCGTCTGCTGCCGCTTTTTTATGTTTTATGGTCGCCCATTTCGAATGTCCTGACATCTTAAATCCTCCTGTAATCTGTTTTTATAATTTTAAAGTAACATAGAAAAAACAATTGATAAAAAACTCATAACAGCTTAATAAAGCGACAACGTAACCGAGTGACCGAATAGCAAAGGACAACAAAAAAGAATTAGAACAAAAACAATACACAAAATTAAAAACAAAGGCCTAAATAACAAAAATAATAATGCTGATATTTTTTTAAATTTTTTTAGTTGTTGGCTTTTAGTTTTTGATCTTTCGCTTTCGCTTTTTCTTTTACTCTGTCACTCTGTTACTCGGTTACTCGGTTACTCTGTCACTTTTTTAATGAAAACCCATAAGCCGAGTTCTGTAACCTCTCACGAGGCGATGGTTATTCCACTCACGCCGAAGCTTACGCCCCGGTATCTTGCAGCCTACCCGGAAATATTAACGCGACGGATCGCCGCGCGTTTGGACAAACCAAAACTCTTTCCCTATTTGGCCTTACTCCATGCAGAGATTGCTCGTTTCACTTCCTCTTTCAAGGACTCGTCTCTGTAGCTCTAATCCAGTGTCTCCACTGCCTTGCGTTAACAAGGTGCATTATCCTTCGGAGCTCGGACTTTCCTCCCTGCCGTGTTAAACAGTAGGGCAACCACCCTAGGTTTTCATTTCTTTTATAGACGATGTTGCTAACTTATCGGCGATTTTATTTTTTTCGCGCGGAATGTGCGCAATCGAAAATTCGGCAATTCCTTTTTTCAAACGAAGAGCTTCTCTGCATAAATTCTGAAGGTTCGCGTTCTTGATCTGATATTTACCGGTAACCTGCTTAAAAACCAATTCACTATCCGTAAAAATATTGACCTTGTCTGCTTTCATGGCTAAAGCTTCTTTCAAAGCACAAATCAACGCTGAATATTCCGCGATGTTGTTCGTCCCTTCACCGATATAACGGGAAATTTCTTTGACGACAATATCATCTTTTTTAATGGCGACGCCGATCCCCGCAGGGCCGGGATTCCCGCTGCACGCGCCGTCAATATATATTTCTAAAATCATTATGCCTGTTCCTAAAAAATGGTGTCAGACCTCAACCTGAAAGATTTTGTTCAAAATGAAAACGGTTCAACGGTTAACTTCCTGGCGCCTAAGCTCAGTCGAGATCAGACACCATTTTGTTCCTCAAGATACAAAATCCGGGCACACACGACGCACATCACTAAATCTTCCATCATTTTTGCGGCATTGACCTGCTGGGTGGTTACATTCATGAAACATCCGCCGCAGGAATTGCCGACGATGGGAACAATGGCTAATCCGTCTTTTTTGGCTAACATCCTTTCGTAACGGCTCAATAATCCTAAATCAACCCCAGCCACCAGCCCTATTCTCTGGCCTTCCAATTCCGCTAATCGGTTTTTCATCTGCGTTAATTCATCATCAATGGTTTTTTTCTTAGACGCGAATTCTTTCTCACTCTCAGCAACATTCTTCTTTTCCGCATCAATCTCTTTATTCACGGCCTCTGATTCATCATACGAAATTAAAATTTTCTCTTCGATGAGCGACATATCCGCTTTAATGTTTTCAATCTCCGATTGCTTGGCATGATATTCTTTATTCGTTTTAAGCAGAGATAATTGCCCATTCGCTTTGGCGGCCGCGTCTTCTTTGGTCTTTAACTCAAGTTCTTTTTCTTTACGGGTTAACTGAATTCTTTTTGATTTTTCTTCCAGCTGAGCCAGTTTCGCTTTCTTGACTTCAAACGCGGCTTTAAGCTCGTCGATCAATTTGGGTTTCTCAACTAATGTTTCTTTAAGATCATGAAGCTCTTTATCGTTTTTCTGCAATGCAATCAACTTCTTCAACTGTTCTTTAATATCAGCCACTGGTTATCCTTTTTAAGAGTGAAAGGTAAAAAGAAAAATGGGCACAGAAGGGCTCGGCGCCTTCGGTCGGCCACCCGCCCCGCAAGCAAGATGCTCCTATTCGTCGCATCTGCGGGGCTCCCTTCGAGCCTTGATACTTTTTTCAAAATGGGCACAGAAGGGCTCGAACCTTCGACCTCAGCGATGTGAACGCTGCGCTCTAACCAACTGAGCTATGCGCCCTGAAAAACTATATAAAATCTATTTATGGGCCCACAGGGACTCGGCGCCCTTACGGGTCGGCCACTCGCCCCGCAAAACCTGATGCTCCTATTCGTCGCATCTGCGGGGCTCTCTTCGAGTCCCTTTCTGCTATGAAATTATTTATGGGCCCACAGGGACTCGAACCCCGGACCAAGTGATTATGAGTCACCTGCTCTAACCGCCTGAGCTATGGGCCCTATATATATAAATATCTTAATTATAGGTTTTTTAGCATATCACAAGGTTATTTATCTTTCAATATATTTCAGGAAGGAAACAAAAAAAGGATATTCCTGTAAGTATATGGCAAATAATATGTTATACAAATGAACCTGAAAAAAATATCAGTGTCTAGTTAAAATAGAAATAAACATGCTTATTCTGATAAATTACCCGAATTCTCACCAACAGTTTTCAAACCAACTATACAAATTATTTTTTATATTCTCCCTATCGCCTATTGCCTATCACCTATTGCCTTATTTATGGCGTTTCCCAATTATTGTCACCCACAAAACCAGCTTCCTCTTTTGGTACATCAGAAGCAGGTTTACCTGAATAAAGAAATTGAACATTAACGGCAATAACTTTTACCCGGCTGCGTTTTTCCCCTGCATCAGTTTGCCATTGTTCTTGACGGAGCCGGCCGGTAACCACAACTGGACTGCCTTTTTTTAAATACTTATTACAATTTTCAGCCTGGACTCCCCACACATCCACATCCATAAACAAAACTTCTTTTTTCTTTTCATTATTCGACATATACGTCCGATTGCTCGCCACAACTATAGACGCGACTTTTTGACCCGAAGGCAAATCCTTCAAAACGACATCTTTAGCTAAATTCCCACCCAATATCACGCTGTTAATTTCAAAGCTCATGAGGTTAGCCTTTCTCTTATTCTCTTACCACTTTTATCTTTAATATCCCCGACGGACGGACGCCCTGATACGGTAAAGCGTAAACACATTCAATCTCAACTTCTTTGGGAACGCCAAAACCCTCCCCTTTAAAAATAGTTGTCCGGGTTTCTCCTGATTTCAAATAAAAATCCTTAATGTCTTTCGCGTTCTCATCAGCCCGTTTAATTCCCCAAGGTCTCCCTCCATATAAAAAAAATACAGTTTGTTCGTTTAAATCTTTAAACTTAAGCATTTGCCTCCCGGTATTTTTTAACGTCACCTTAAAAGTAATATCTTCATTTAAAGCATAGACCTCTTTTTCCGGTCTTAAAATTAATTTGTAGGGTAAATATTCCTGTTCCAAATCCCATAATCCTTGGCCAAAATCTTCAACATATTTTTCTAAATCAAAAAAACGTTGGCGGCCGCCAGGATCAGTAAAACCCGCTAATTTAATCCCTAACAACGGAAACTCTTTTTCAAAATACCCCTCCCGGTTGAAAAAGGCGCTTTGATCCGCGGTCTTAATAATTTCCAACCCTAATTCATATTTAATCGGACGGCGCGACTGAGTATCCGCGTATTTATAGACAAAAGTTTTAATCCCATATTGATTTTTTACCGTCGAAATCTGATCAAAATCATTTAATTCTTTATACACCTTTTTCATTTTAACGATATGGATAAAAATCTGATTCATCGCCATATTGCACGAAGAAACAGTATCACCGGTAAATTTGAATTCTTGAGCTCTGGCCGTCGTACAAAATAGCAGAAGAAAAAATAAACCACAAAAAAAATTTTTAAACATTAACAATCCTTCCTAAAAAAGTGACCGAGTAACAGAGTAACCATGTAACAAAGTTAAAAAACGATTTTTTAAAAACACCAAAAGCTAAAAAAAATAAAATAATTTCCAATACCGATTTATTAGTTTAACAAAAAAATACAAAATAATTAACTATTTTGTTTCTCGTTTTTTGCTTTTGCTTTTTCTCAACATTCAATTTTTATTTACCCGCTTTTACTCTGTCACACTGTTACTCGGTTACTCGGTTACTATAAAAAAACGGCCCTGTACCATTTGGTCCAGGGCCGTTTTTTTATATTGTATCCTCATCGTGCTCAGTCATATCAAGAAATTGTTTGATACGACGAGAACGAGTGGGATGACGCAGCTTTTTGAGCGCTTTGGATTCGATTTGGCGGACACGTTCCCGGGTCACGTTAAATTCCATACCCACTTCTTCAAGAGTGCGGGTTGTACCATCGTGAATCCCAAAACGTAATTCCAAAATTTTTCGTTCACGGTCATCTAAAGTCTGCAAAACCGAATTAATTTCATCTTTCAGCATAGACTGCAACGTAGCCATAGCTGGAGACACTGCTTTTTTATCTTCAATAAAATCTCCAAAATGAGTATCTCCCTCATCGCCGATGGGAGTCTGCAATGAAATCGGCACTTGAGAAATTTTAAGGATTTCTTTCACTTTAATGACCGGCATGCGCATCTGTTTCGCGATCTCTTGCGCGCTGGGTTCACGTCCGTATTCTTGCACGAATAAACGGGAAATACGCACAATCTTATTGATCGTCTCAGTCATGTGAACCGGAATACGGATTGTCCGCGCCTGATCAGCGATCGAACGCGTAATAGCCTGACGAATCCACCAGGTGGCATAAGTCGAAAATTTATACCCGCGTTTATATTCGAATTTTTCAACCGCGCGGATCAAACCCATATTGCCTTCCTGGATTAAATCCAAAAATGAAAGCCCGCGGTTAATATATTTCTTAGCGATACTGACCACCAAACGCAAGTTCGCTTCTACCAACAACTTTTTCGCTTTATTAAATTTAGACTGACGAAGTTTAATAATACGAAGTTGTTCTTTAACAACCTCTGTGTCCTGACCTAATTTCTTAGAAAGATCAGCCAACTCTTTTTTTAAGGCCGGGTCTTTCTTGGTCTTAACAGATTTTTCCAATTTTTCAATGCGGTGGACCAGGTCCAGAATCCCATCCACAATTTTTTCATTAAACGTGGCGGTCAATTTAAACTGTGCTAATAATTCCGCGGCTTTATCGGTAGCCGGCTTAACTTTCAAAATTTGTTGTCTAATTCGTTTGAGATCCGGCACCAAATTCGAACGGCGTTCTAGCTCATCCTTAATCATATCTTCGGGATTCACTTCACCCACGCCGATCTTGCTGACGCATTCCAAAGCCGCATCCCGGGCATATACAGTTTTGTACAGGGCTTCCGCAAAACCGATTTCCGCTTCTTCTATACGTTTAGCCAGACTAATCTCGTTTTCACGGGACAAAAGAGGGATTGACCCCATTTGCTTCAAATACATTTTGACCGGATCGTCGAGCGGAATAAACTTATCGGAATAACCGGTATCATCTTCCTTATTTTCTTCACGGACCCGGCGCACTTCCTGCTCACGCGTTTCCTTTTCTAATTCTTCTTCCGACCCCTCGACTTCTTCATCCGAGTCAATGATCCGGATATCTTTTCCGTCAAGGATATCAAACACTTTATCAATTTCTTCCGAAGACTCAACATTTTCGGACAAAGCTTCATTCACTTCCGAATAGGTCAAGAAACCTTTTTTCTTTCCCAAAGCCACGAGTTTCTCGATATCCTGCGCAATATCATACTTCTCGTTACGGGTGACCGTGTCTTTCATAAACCACCTTATTTTAACAAATACTGGTTAAAATTTATTTTGACAACAACTGGTTAAATTTTATTTTCAATTCTTCAAGCCGGGCATAATCGCCTGACTTTTCGGCCGCCTTAATAGCGTCGACAATTTCGTGCCGGCTAACTTTTTGGCGATCTTGTTTTATACGGCCGACAAAATCCGCGTGCATTTTATCTTTGTCTGCCGAGGGAGGCGTCTCTTCGGTCATAAGTGCCGAGATCAATTGCCTCAATTTTGGATCCTCGAATCTGCTGATCAAATGTGCGATATCTGTCGACTGTCCCTGTTCAAACAGCTGGTAAATCTGCGTGATCACTGTCCGGATTGTCTCATCGTGAAAATCTGACGGAGCGATCTCCTTCTTGGTCAACGCAATAAATCTTTTTTCTTCTATGATTAACCGCAAAATATCCCGTTCAACGGTCCGCGTGGTCACTTGTACCACAAAATCTTTTTCTTCAATCCGATTCGAAATCCGCTGGGATAATTGCGTATCCACTTTTTTATATTCTGCCGAAAGTATCTCGGTGCTAATATCTACTTTCTTCGCTAATTTCCTTAAATATTCATCTTGCTCAACCGCATTGGGAAACCGGTAAATCGTCGGAAGCATTTCTCCGGCAATCCGGGCTTTCCCCTTTGGTGTTTGACTGTCATGCTGTTTTAATAAATAATCCAGCTTAAAATCAAACACATTTTGCGCGGCCGTAATTCGAGCCTTAAGCGCTTCTGCCCCATAACTGCGAATGAACGAATCAGGATCATCTCCCTCTGCCAGCGTCACAACTGAAACATCAATATTTTCTTCAATCAATGTGTCAAAACTCCGCATCATCGCTGACAAACCTGCCGGATCACTATCATAAAGCATAACCACATTATGAGTATAGCGTCTAATCAAGCGGATTTGCTCAACAGTCAAGGCAGTACCCAGCGACGCGACCACATTATGAAAACCTGCCTGATACGGCATTAAACAATCCATGTAGCCTTCCACAATCACCACCTGATCATCTTGCGTAATTACGGATTTCGCCAAATGGAACCCGTACATATGATGACCTTTGGTATAGACCAGAGTTTCCGGCGAATTAATATATTTTGCGCCGTCTGCTTCCTGCGATTTTTCAATCGCCCGGGCACCAAACGCCCGGCAATGGCCTTGGGTATCAAAGATCGGAAACATAATCCGTCCACGAAACCGGTCATAATAGCCTTCGGAACGTTCCCGACGGATAATCAACCCGGCCTTTTCAATCAAGCTTAACGGAAAATTTTTTAAACGTAAATAATCCAAAAGGTCATCCCATTTATCAGCGGAAAAACCTAACTGGAATATTTTAACCGTCTCAAGCTCCACTCCGCGGTCTTTTAAATACTGTCGAGCTTTTTGAGCATTTTCACTTTTATCAGAGAGCAATGTTTTATGAAAAAATTCTGCCGCCGCTAAATTCACGTCAAAGATCAATTGACGTTCGTGATGTTCATGATTGTCACCGGTAAATTGATCCGGGATCTCAATATTCACTTTCTGCGCCAAAAACCTAACCGCTTCAGGAAAATTCAAGTGTTCCTGCAAAGTTACGAATGATACAACATTACCGCCAGCACCGCAACCAAAACAATGAAATATCTGTTTATCCGGATTCACCACAAACGACGGAGACTTTTCCTGGTGAAACGGACAATTCGTCTTAAAATTCCGGCCAGCTCTTTTGAGAGGGTAATAAGCGGAGATTGTCTGAACAATATCCGTCGCTTCAATAACTCGTCTTATTATCTCTTCTGGAATCCGGCTCATATTTTTAAAAACCTGCTTCTTTGGTGCTAAAGTATAACACATGATTCTTTTGAATGTCAAGAAAGCGATTTCCCCTCGAAAATCAACAAATTTTAACGTAAATCATTGGTAATGTTTATTTTGTGGCTTTAAATCATTCTAGAAATTTTTACTTTATTTTTAGCATTTTAGTCTATTCGAGTTTCTGTTACAATTTTTAAACTTTTCCCAATGAACTCATTGACTTTTATTCTTACCAATGGTATCTTTTAGCAATATACTAATTGCATCATAACGCTTATTTCTGAGGTTTAGCCTCATGGAAAATATAGAACAAGATTTATCGCATCAAGAACTATTGGACCTGTATACTCGGACCCAGCGCGATCTGAATGTGCTTTATGAAGTCAGCAACGCGATGCGGACCACTTTGGAACTCAATCACATCCTCTATATCATTTTGACCGGTGTCACCTCCCATATGGGTCTTGGTTTCAACCGCGCGGTTCTCTTTCTCGTTAATTCAACCAACCGTTATCTGGAACCCAAGATGGCTATTGGGCCGGAATCAGGCGAACAAGCGCATCAAATCTGGGAATCCATGTCGGATCATGAACAAAAACTGGAAGATTTGATCGAAACTGAGAAAGTATATCTTAATATTCAACAATCCGCCATATTACGCAGTTTACGCGATTTAATTATTCCGCTCGGCGGAGAATCAGAAAAAAGCCTGCTGTACCAGGCTTTTCAAAGCGGACAATCCATACATATTACGGAAGCAGAAATCCAGAATTACCAAAATGATCTGCTCCTTAAATATTTCAGGACCAATGAACTCGTCATTATGCCGCTTAAAGCCAAAGATAAAATCAATGGATTGATCGTCGCTGATAATTTATTTACTAAAAAACCGATCACCCAAGAAGACCTTCGCATGTTCCTTATGTTAGCCAACCAGGCCGGACTGGCGATCGAAAATTCCCAGCTCTACGAAATGGCGATGCACCGCAGTCAGACAGATTCATTAACCAAATTATGGAATCATGGCTTTTTTCACAACCGGCTCCTGCACGAGATAAAATTACATAAAGACAGTCAAAGTCCCTTGACTCTTCTTTTGATTGATATTGATAATTTCAAATCATTAAACGATCAACTTGGACATCAAACCGGTGACTCGGTTTTAAAAGAAATGGCCAGTATACTCAAAGATTCTTGCCGGGAAATTGACTGTGTCTGCCGTTACGGCGGCGAAGAATTTACCGTGATCCTTCCCAACACCAATAAAGAACAAGGTTACCTCACATCAGAACGCATCCGCCGAAAAATCGAAATGCATGAGTTTCAGGATGTCGCGTCTAAGAAAAAAGAGCCTGTGACTGTCAGCATAGGCCTCGCCACATTTGCCGAAGACGCTCAGTCCAATGACGAGCTTATTCACGCGTCTGATAAAGCGATGTATAAGGCGAAATTTGGTGGAAAAAATCAGACGTACGTTTCTGATTAAAAGTGGTAAATGAAGAAACGATTGCTGCAAATGAAACCTACCAAGCGATAAAACATTCAACAGCCTAAAAAAAAAACCGAATCAGTTTTTACTGATTCGGTTTAATTTTAAAATTATTTCCCGTATTACACAGCAGCCATCTCTTCTTCATTGGCCGGCTGCTCATTTGATATGACTAAATTTTCTGAAGCAGCTGGTTGTTCGTTTACCACGGATTCAGCTTCGGACGCAACTGGCTCCGTCTGCGGCGCAGTCTGGTGTTTTTCGCTTTCGCTTAATTTTACGGAGACGATGCGAGAGACGCCGGTTTCGGGCATGGTTACGCCGTACAAAATGTCGGCGACGGCTATGGTTTTTTTGTTGTGCGTGATCACGATAAATTGCGCTACTTTGGCAAATTCTTTTAACAAGAGACAGAAACGGTCTACGTTAGCCTCGTCTAGAGCGGCGTCAATTTCGTCCAGAACGCAGAAGGGGCTTGGGTGGACTTTGAATACTCCGAATATTAAAGCGATGGCAGCCATGGTGCGTTCTCCGCCGGAGAGCAAAGAAATGCTTTGCGGTTTCTTTCCCGGAGGCCGGGCCACAATATCAATGCCGGATTCCAAAACATTTTCCGGATCCAATAAAATCAGTTCTGCTTCGCCGCCGCCGAATAGCATTTTAAAATAAATTTTAAACTGTTCATTCACTTTCTCAAAAGTTTCCATGAACATCTGCCGGGTCGAGCGGTTGATCTTTTTAATCGTTTCCATAAGCTGCGATTTTGCTTCTAGAAGATCGCATTGCTGTTTGGTCAAGAACTGAAAACGTTCTTTTAATTCTTCATATTCGTCGATCGCGACCAAATTCACGGCGCCGAACGAATCACAATACTTGCGTAATTTGGCAATCTCTTCTCTCATCGCCGAAACATCACCCATATCATCATCTTCTGGCGTCAATAATTTTAAATCCGGGCCGGTATAACTTAACATTAAACAATCTTGCGCGTCATGATAGGTTAACCCCTGATACGGATTGACTCCGGTAAATTGTAAAGCCGAACTTTGCAGAACCGTTTCCATCAAACGATCAAAATCAATTTTATAAATCTGCAGGAGCATATCTTTAAGGGATTTCTCACTAAAGCCTATTTCCTGCAAAGCCATTTGTTGGTTATGCGTATTCTGTTTGACGGAATCCAATTCTTCTTCAACGGATTTCATCTGTTCCCGCACACTATTGATCTGACTGCCCATGTCTAAGCGTTTGGCTTCAAATTCGCTTAATGATTCGGTAGTCGATTCCTGTTCCTGTTTAAGCTCATCGATTTTAAATCCAAACGCCCGCATTTCATCTTCATAAACTGAACGCTTGTCAGTCTGACCATTCATGTCATTCTCGATTTTTTTGATCTCATCTAATGACGCGTCCAAAGTCTGCACAAATAAGGATTCATTCGATTTTTGGCTGATCATTTTTTCATGTTCGGAATGGATCTCCGCTTCCAATTGAGCGACAGCTACGGCCATCTCTTCTTTTTGGCGGGCGCGTTCCACAATCCAGTCCTGCTGGTCCTTTATATCATTTTTGCACCATTCAATTTCTTTGGTTAAACTTTCCAAATCAAATTCACCGCGTTCTTCCCGCGCCTTCACTTCGGTTAAAGCTCCGTTGACTTCATCCAACTCTGAGCTTAACAAATCCAGCTCACTGGTCAATTTGACTTGTTCATTCACCACATCCTGACGCTGAGTCTCGAGGATGGACAACATTTTTTCTTTATTATGGACCATGCCGAATAAACTTTTGAAAGCAGCGCGCTCGGCTTGTATCTGTAATTCCACTTCCTGTTTAATCAATACTTGCTCATCGATACTACGCGATATTTCTTCGATCTTAGCAGAAATCTGTTGAGGATCCAGTTCAATAAATTTCATTTCGCAAACAATCTGGTGCATGAAAGCCGCAGGTTCAGCCGCGCCGTTTAAACTCTGCCATTTTTGCAAACCGTCGGCATCTATCGCCCTGACATTCTTGACTTTCCCGATAATACCGGTGTGATGGCCTTCGGGCATAGCCGCGGTCATAAAAGATCCTTCAATAATGGGATCCGGGCTTTCCTGATATTGTGTATGCAGCTTTTCGGTAAATTCTTTTTGAGAAATCAAAAATAATTTTTTGCGCTCCAAATCATTAACCAGAGATTCCATCTCTTTAAACCGCGATTCCAACGTATTCAAAAATTCTTCTTTTTGGTCCCGTTCCCGCACCAAGTCTTCGATGGTCGCGCGCATGTCCTGGACTTGAATATTAACTTGCGCGAATTTATTTTCAATCAACGCTTTTTCACTGGACACTTTTTCCTGCTCAAGGTCCAAACGTTTTTTCCGGGCCAGAGCGCCTTGCGTTTCTTTCATGATTTCATTTAAACAGTTACGCGCCTGAATTTGCTGTGAAGTCAGCTGCATGATTTTCTCTTCGTCGCCGCTGATCTTTTGTTTGCCAGCGCGAATATCATGTTCAAGCCGGGTTAATTCATCTTTGCGGGTGATTAAGGTGGATTCACCGTTATCAATAATAGCTTGGGTCGATACCAAAGCGGCCTTGAGTTCTTCAATTTTTTGCTGTTGTATTTTACAGCGTTCAATCAATTTTTCCTTCTGCTCAATAAGACGCTGGTCGTTTTGATCTATATTCGAAAGGCGCTCTTCATTAAAATCGATTTGATTCTGATTCAGCTCAATTTGCCCGCTGATACGGATCTCGTCGGATTTTAAAACATTGATCTCTTGTTCCACATCATCGCAATTGTTAATTAAATGATTTAAAAATTCGCTGATCTTTTCCAGCTCGGCCGTTAAATTTTTATCTTTATCTTTCAAATCTTCCAGAATCTGCCGAGATGCCGCGCGCTGTTCTGTAAACGCCTTGATGTCATACTTCGCCATTTTTAATTCGAGCGAGGTCAGCCGGTCCATTTGTTCTTTATATTTGCGGGCGCGATTCGCTTGACGTTCAATAGAACCAATTTGACGTTTAACTTCAATCACAATATCATTGACGCGCAATAAATTATTATCCGCTGCGGTGAGTTTGTTTAACGCTTCTTTCTTTTTCAATTTATATTTGGTAATCCCTGCGGCCTCGTCGAGAATAGCCCGGCGTTCTTCAGGCCGCGCGCTCACAACTGAATCTACCCGTCCTTGCTGAACCAGAGAATACGATTCGGCGCCGATCCCGGTGCCCATCATTAATTCCTGGATATCTTTGAGGCGGCAAACTGTGCGGTTTAAAAGATATTCGCTTTCTCCTGACCGGAACAAGCGACGGGTGACTGTGACCTCATCCGCTTCAAAGGCAAGTTGGCGCTTTAAATTTTCAAAAGTTACGCTGACTTCCGCGAAACCTAAAAACTGTTTAAATTGGGTTCCATTGAAAATAACATCTTCCATGGAGGTTCCGCGCAATTCTTTTACCTTTTGCTCGCCTAACACCCAGCGGATCGAATCGAACACATTGCTCTTTCCGCAGCCGTTCGGCCCGACGATCGCGCTGATCCCGGCGTCAAATTTTAAAACAGTCTTATCCGCGAAAGATTTAAAACCAAATATCTCAAGTTTTTTAAAATACATTAACCAATCTCCTATTTAACCGTCACTAAGCTGGCCTCTAACCACAGATCAATCTTATCTTTTTGAAATCGCCATTGACCCACAGTTTTAAGGGCGGGGATTTTCTCTTTTTTCAACCAATCATAAACCGTACGTTTTTTGACTCGCAAATAATCCGCAACCTCTTCAATCGTCATTAAGTCTTGGTAAGACATGCGATGGCTCCCCCCTTTAAAACAATATAGAAAACAAAATACAATATTACTTTAGGAAATATATAGGACGATGTCAAATAAGAAATTAAAAAAGTAACATAGCCGCACTTACATCGTTTAACATTCTTTAACATGCGAAAAAACAACATTTGAATCACCGCGCCAGAGATTCATGGGTTATTGAGTCAGCCTGATTTTTAATTGTTTGAAAAATGGAAAAAACTGGATTCTACGATATAAAAAATATAAGACATAATTAGACTTTAATAGCGACAACAATACCTTTAAATAAAGCTTCCACGCTGGACGATGCCCTTTATACACATTGTACTCAAACCACGTATGCTGATTCTGAATTTGTGGCTTTGAAAAATAAGGCAGATCAAGCACCGCTTTATTTCTTTCCATCCGGGGATCAACCTTCCCCTTCATCAACCCGCGCTCTTTGCATAAAAAGAAAAGATCTGTTCCCGGGTAAGGATAAAATATCGATAAATATAAATAATCGGGCTGGCATTGCCGGTTCAACTTGACTGTTTCCTGAAAATCGTCCCAGGTTTCTTCCGGCAGACCCAGCATGTTCTGAAACCCAACGCGTAACCCGAATTTCCGCGCCGTAGCCACAGCTTTTATAATATCCTCGTTAGAATAAATTCTTTTTAAAACGTCTCGCCGGATCCGTTCGCTTCCGGACTCAAGGCCAATCGTCAGGTACGTTAAATTACATTTTTGAAACGCGCGGAATAAAATTTCGTAATCCACATTCGGGGTTACCCTTAAATTCACTCCAAAGGTAAGCGGCTCCGCTAAAGTCGCATTATAGTTGGCCAATTGCCGGCATAATTCCAAAGCCCAGTCCATTTTGGCGCCAATGGTTTCCACTTCAAGAAAAAAATCGCGCTTTTCTGGGTATTTAAGCTTCAATTCTTTAATTTCCGCGAGAATATTCTCCGGAGATCGAAACCGGACATACGCGCCCGGCGCTAATTTTTTTAACGCATGATTACAGCAATATGTGCATTGGAACGGACATCCCCGGCCTAAAAGAATGCTGTGTTTCCCATCAGGCTGTTCGTCAATCCATTCGCGCCACATATCCCGGTCAGGAAACGGCAGGATATCGAGATTATCCACAAAAGCCCGTGACGGATTTTGTTCAACTGCGCCAGCAGGTTTAAACCAAAAATTTTTTATTCCGCTGGGCATTAAACCATGCTCGAGCTGGGTTACTAATTCCCCGGTTGGGATCTCCCCTTCTCCCACACACACCGCGTCAAAACTGTCGCGGATCACTTCTCCCGGATTCAACGAAGCATGGACCCCGCCGATCACTAAAAAAATATTAGGATATTTATTTTTGATATACGAAGCTTTGGAGGCAACAAAAGGGTACTCGGTAGCCACAGCAGTGAATAAGACAACCTTGGGGCTAAACTCTTTAACTGCTTGTTCGATAAAAATTTCATTATATCGACCAGACATGCGGCTTAAAACCAATAATTTCGTGGCATGTCCCTGACTTTTCAAATATGAGGAAATATACGAAATCCCAAATTGAATGACATCCGGATTCTGTAATGGTTTATGCGGAGACTGCGCATCGCACAACGACGTTATAAAAAGCACGTTCATAAAATAGGCTAAACCATGAAGGCTAAAGGTGATAAATTATAGGCAAAAATTAAAAGGACAAACAAAAAACCTAGAATTTTAATTTATAAATTCTTTATAGTTCGGGCGATCGGGAGATCGCCCCTACGACAGCGTCACCACATGCTACATGCTACATACTATCTATTAAGAGCTGCTTTGAATTTTTTAGTTAAAAGCGGAACCACTTCGAACAAGTCCCCTACAATACCAAAATCCGCGACTGTGAAAATTGGCGCATCCGGATCTTTATTAATCGCGATGATAGTTTCAGATGATTGCATGCCAACCAAATGCTGAATCTGACCTGAAATACCGCACGCAATATACACTTTAGGACAAACTGTTTTTCCGGTCTGGCCAACCTGGTGCGAATAAGGCATCCAGCCGCTGTCAACAGCCGCGCGGGATGACCCCACAGCACCGCCTAACACTTGCGCTAATTCTTCGAGAATAGCAAAATTTTCCGGGCCCTTCATGCCGCGTCCGCCGGACACAATGATATCCGCTTCCGCGATATTCACTGTGGCTGTCACTTCTTCAACAATATCTAAAATTTTAGTACGCGAAGTTAATAACGTGCGGTCAACAGTTTCTTTAATGACTTTACCGGTGCGTGATTTATTAACAACCGCAGCCTTAAACACTTTATGCCGGACTGTGGCCATTTGCGGACGATGATTTTTGCTTAAAATCGTGGCCATGATGTTCCCGCCGAAGGCCGGACGGGTTTGCATTAAAAATCCTTCTTTAGGATCAATATCCAAAGCAGTACAATCCGCAGTCAAGCCGGTGTGTAATTTTACCGCCACCCGGGAAACCAGGGAGCGGCCTAACACTGTCGCGCCGCAGAGAAAAATTTCTGGGCGGTATTTACGGATCACATTGACTAAAACTTTGGTATAAGCTTCATCAATAAAATTTTCTAATTCCGAAGCATCAACAATATAAACATTGTCAGCGCCGAGGTGAATCAATTCCTCTGCACAACCTTGAATATTATGACCTAGAACCACGCAGGATAATTCCACTCCGCGTTTATCCGCCAATTCGCGGCCTTTTCCTAATAATTCAAAAACCACAGACTGAATCTTGCCTTTTTTCTGCTCACCAAAAACCCATACGCCTTTGTACTGTTCCAAATTCGGCGTACGACTGTTTTCACGTTTTAATTCAATCGCGTGAAATTTGCATGAATCCACGCAAGCTCCGCACAATGTGCATTTGTCAAAATCAATCACTGCTTTTTTATCCGCCATAGTCAAAGCACAGAACGGACACACCTTTGTGCAGATTGTACATCCTGTACATTTATCTTTAATAATCTCTATTCCCATGGCTTATTAACCTTTCAAATGATCTTTAAGTGTGCTTACCAATTTATCCGCGCAGGCATCCGCTTCCCCTTCAAAAATCTCACCTTTAGGCCGCGACGGCGGCGTAAATATTTTACTGACCCAAGTCGGAGATCCGGTTAAACCTAAACGGCTCTCATCCACATCCATATCAATCGCTTTCATAGCTTTGATCGGAGCTGATTTGGCTTTCATTTTTCCTTTTAATGACGGCAAACGCGGCTCATTGATCTCTTTAACCACGGTGATCAAACAAGGCATACTCGTTTGCACAATCTCATAACCTTCTTCCGTCATGCGGTGCATCACAGCATGGCCGTCTTTAATGTCTTCGATTTTGTTCACATACGTCACCTGCGGCAGATCTAATTGAGTAGCAATACCCGGCCCTACCTGAGCCGTATCACCGTCAGACGCCTGTTTACCGCAAATGATGATATCCACATCACCAATTTTTTTTATCGCCATGGCCAAAATATACCCCGTCGCTAACGTATCAGATCCGGCAAAAGCACGGTCACTGACTAAAACAGCTTCATCCGCGCCAACCGTAATGGCTTCCCGTAACGCGTTTTCCGCCTGTGGTGGCCCCATGGTGACAACTGTCACTGTGCCGCCGAAACGTTCACGCAAACGAACGCCTTCTTCAATCGCGTACACATCAAAAGGATTAATAATAGACTGCACGCCTTCACGCACCAGCGTGTTAGTTTGCGGATCAATTTTGACCTGAGTCGTGTCAGGTACTTGTTTCATACAGACCACGATTTTCATTTTTTCAACGCTTCCTTGATTAGGGCTAACCCGATTACGTTTTTCTGAATTTGACTTGTCCCTTCATAGATCTGCGTGATCTTAGCATCGCGCATATATTTCTCAACCGGATATTCCTTGATATAACCATATCCGCCAAAAATTTGCACCGCGTCCGTGGTGACCTTCATGGCCATTTCTGACGCGCATAATTTACACATGGCTGAATATTTGGAATAATCTTTCGCTCCGCTGTCAATCATGCGGGCCACGCCATAAACCAAGGCGCGCGCGGATTCGATTTGCGTTGCCATATCCGCTAACATAAATTGAATACCTTGGAAACTGGAAATAGATTTTCCAAATTGGTGACGTTGACGTGAATATTCTATGGCCGCGTCTAATGAACCTTGCGCAATACCAACCGCCTGAGCGCCGATTCCTGGGCGTGATTTATCAAAAGTTTTCATGGTGACAATAAAGCCCATGCCTTCTTTAGCCAATAAATTTTCTTTCGGAACTTTACAATCCGTAAAAATCAGCTCGCGGGTAGAAGACGCGCGGATACCGAGCTTGTCTTCTTTCTTACCAAACTCAAAACCTTTCATGCCTTTTTCCAAAATAAACGCGCTCGCGCCGCGGGCACCTTTAGTCTTATCTGTCATGGCAATAACCACATACGTCTCTGCGTCTCCGCCGTTAGTGATAAAATGCTTCATGCCGTTTAACACATAATGATCGCCTTTTAAAACCGCGGTCGTTTGCATAGCACTGGCGTCAGAACCTGCCGCAGGTTCAGTTATACCGAAAGCCGCAATCTTTTTACCGGACGCGATATCAGGCAAATATTTTTTCTTTTGATCTTCATTTCCGAATAACATAATAGGAAGCGTTCCTAAAGCCGTTGCCGCGAATGCTAAGGCAATACCTCCGCAGCCTTTGGAAAATTCTTCAGTCGCGATAACCAATTCCATAATACCGCCGCCCATACCGCCGTATTGCTGGTCAATATATAAACCGCAGATATCCGATTCAGCCATAACCTTGACTACATCCCAAGGAAATTCCTGGGTTTCATCATATTTAGCCGATACCGGACGAATTTTTTCATCCGTAATCTGGCGACAAAGGTCTCGAATCATTTTTTGGTCATCAGTTAAAAGATAATCCAACATAAAAAACCTCCTGTGGGTTAAAAAAATACGCCGTCCGCTGGAGCTTCCGGCACTACTCGGACATTACGTCCTCGGTCGCTGTGTAATTATATCTTCGCATTCATTTTGAAACCGCGTGCCCATACCCAAGGTTAGCGTTTAAACCGAATCACCGAGCGAGTTCAGCTCCGCTTCGGAGCTGCTGTTTGAGCGAATGATTTGGTTTAAATGCAAACCGTCCAACCGCGCGCTTTATTAAAAACCGCACCAATAGTAACACATCAAAAATAATTTACAAAATATTTTTTTATGATTTATGCAACTTGGGTTCGTTTAGGGACGATTACGATACCAGATGTCGTTAAGACAAAATGTTTGCGATCCTGTTCTTGATCATAACCAACCCTGGAACCGGCAGGAACGCGGACTTCTTTATCCAAAATCGCGTTTTGAATTTTCGCGCCTTTTTCGACAATCACGCCTTCCATAATAACGGAATTGCGCACTTCAGCCCCATCACCAATTTTGACATTAGGGGAAAGGATAGAACGCTCCACATAGCCGCCTTCAATGATACATCCGCCGGATAACATTGAATTAATCACAGTCCCGGACCCGGACTCGGTTCGGACCATTTTAACCGGAGGATATTGTTCATGGAACGTTCGGACCGGCCAAGTTTTATCATATAAATTAAATTCCGAATCCGCTTTCAAAAGGTCCATATTGGCATGATAATACGCGTCGCGGGTTCCAATATCCCTCCAATATTTTGATTGCCCTTTATCATTCACAAAATTATACGCACACACTTTACGTTTATTTTTAATCATCTGCGGAATAACGTCCCGGCCAAAATCATGCTGAGAAGTTTCAAGCGCAGCATCAATTTCCAATTCCTTCTCTAAAATATCCCGGTTAAACAAATAAATACCCATGGACGCGGAAATCTTATCCTTTGTATTAGGAATGATTTTTGGTTTATCCGGTTTTTCTTGAAAGCCTTTCACTCTTCCTTTACTATCCACTTCAATCACCCCAAAATCTTTAGAGGTTTCTTTTGGCATGCGCAAACACCCTACCGTCACATCGGCTTCCTGACTTATGTGCTGTTCAAACATTTCCGCGTAATTCATCTTATAAATATGATCGCCAGATAGCACCAAAACCCATTTAGGATTAGTATCATTAATTGTATAAATATTTTGATATATTGCGTCAGCTGTCCCCCTGTACCAATCCGCGCCGATCCGCTGTTGAGCCGGAATAACATCAATAAATTCGCCGAGTTGACTGGACACCACATCCCAACCCGCCAATAAATGTTTCTGTAGGGAAAAAGATTTGTATTGGGTTAAAACATGAACACGCCTCAAACCCGAATTAACGCAGTTACTTAGGGTAAAATCAATAATACGATAAATACCGCCGAAAGGAACTGCCGGCTTAGCCCTGTCCCGGGTTAAAGGATCCAGACGCTGACCACGTCCGCCTGCTAAAATAAAAGTTAAAACATCTCGTAACAAGGAAAACTCCTAAATTATTAAATTTTAAAAGCATGTAGCATATAGCATGTTGCATGTAGCAAGAAAATGTCATCCCCGAGTGCTTAAATCGGGGATCCAGTAAAAAAATTATTATACACTATCATAGAAAAATAACAAAAACTTTTCACCGCTTAGGTTAAAATTTGTTTTCTTTAATGAGTGTTTTTACTTCTTCGTTTTCAGGATTAATCTTATTCGCCATCACGAATTCGGTTTTGGCTTGTGGGATTTTTCCTTGGGCTAAATATAATTTTCCTAAACGGAGATGCGCTAAGTCTTGATCCGCTCCAGAGTTACGGCCGAGTTTAAAAAATTGTTCAGCCGGCTCATAGGCTTTTTGTTCAAGAACTAAATCTCCCACATCTAAAACTTTGGACACTTCTTGCGGTTTCATTTTATGAAAAGTTTCCAATTGCTGATACGCGTCGCCGTATTTTTTCATCTGCACATAGACTTTGGCCATCAATTGGTGGACGATTGCGTCGTTGGGCCAATCAGTAAGAATGTCCTGATATTCTTTCAAGGCTAGATCATACTTCTTTAGATCATAATAACACTGCGCGAAATCATATCTTACTTCATCATTATCCTCGGCTACAGACGCGGCATAACGTAAAAAAGGATACGCATCCTCATATTTTTTCTGAAGAGCATAAATCCGGCCTATCACGTAATATGACTCATAAAATGTCGGCGATATTTTCATGGCTTCCTTAGCCTCAGCCATAGCAGGTTCAAGCAATTGCAAACTAAAAAGAGTATCGGCACGGGTTTGATTCCGGTAAGGACGGACTCTCTCAGCCTTCATCTGAAAAATATCTTCGGTTTTGGCCTGCCACTTAGATAGATCCATTCCAAATTGTTTAATCCAGACCTTATTTTGTTCAATGTCTCGCAAGAAAATGACGGCATCACAATCAAAATAAACAACTTTCCATTGAGGAGAATTATAAAAATATTTTAGAACATCTTTAGGAATTGTTTGCCGCGCGGAATTTAGAAATGCACCAGTTGCTCCAGCGTCTTCCACATATTTTTTTATAGCGTCTGGCTCGCCTTTTTGCCAAACTTTCAGATAATGCTCAAAAAAATCTTTTCCGTAAAATTCCGTTCTGCCGTCAATAAAAACTTTAACATCCGGCCAAGCTCGGCCAATTAAATAAGCGCCGGAATTAAAATCATTAAAAAATTTTCCGGAAATTTTATTTTTGTTTAAAAAATCTACAGCTTGCGCAGGATAATCCCGCAAAGATACCCCGCCATATTCGCTTTTACGTTTAAAATTATCAAAATCATAATACCCCCGAAATATGTCTCCGTTAAACATATTAAAAATACTAAGTATCACCAGCACTTTAGCCGCGATTTCAGTAATAAACACAAAAACCGGTTTTTTAAATGTCAGCGGAATAACATCTGAGGCTTTCAGCTGATAAATATTGGTGATAATCACCAGATACGCCGCGACCGCAAAAAAAACTAAATTGCGAACCGCGCTTAAAGAAAAAAATAGAAATACCAGCCAAAAAAATAAAGCGCTGATATCAATTTTCCTGCGATTCAAAAAAAATGATGCCGCTGACAACAGAATCATCAATTTATACGCGCCGTCTTGATGCAAAGAAAACAATTCCCCTGACGCTAAAGGCCTTTTTAATTCCTGAATAAATTGAAAAAAAACTTTATTTTGACCATTCAGCGTTGATATAAGCACATCAACCGGATATCCGGCTCCCCGCCAAAAATACGGATTAATAAAACACGCTAAAACGACAACTCCCAATATAATTTTTAACCCGCGGTATTCTTCATCCGTTAACCGCCCAATTGAGTTCCACTCCCCTGGCAAACGGACTTTTCTTTTAATAAATTCTGAAACTATTCCCATCAATATAAATAATGGCCCAAAAAAGAAAAATCCATGGAAATTAACCCACACCACCTGCACCAAAAATAAAAAAGGCAAGGTCCACTTTTTATCAATATGCAGTGAAAGGACATAAATATACACGGTGAAAAACAATAAACTGAACAGATCGGGCCTGACTGTAAACCGTTGTTGCAAAATTGTCGCTACGACAAATAACAAGGGGATCACCAGAATTTGTTTTTCTTTATCATTCGCCATAAAAAACAACAATCCTAAAACGCCGAGCACCAGCAGTCCTTGCATAACCTGAAGGCCGTTCCACCCCCATAAGTTGTGAATGTGATAAATCACCACCTGAAACAGCCACTCATGATCAATCCACGCCTTTCCCGGTAACGTCCAAGACATCATATCCGCTTGAGGAATATGCCCGGTTTGCGCAATATATTTTCCCATGCTTAAGTGCAGCCATAAATCCAAATCACGAATTTCAATCTGCGCGGCCTGAAAAATAAATCCGAACAAAATACCCAAGGCAACTAACCCCAGGTAAAAGCTAAGTTGTTTCAAAATTTTTTCTATCATATATGCGCTGCCGTTAATAATTGCTTGGTATATGGATGCTGTGGCACATTAAATATGTTTTCCGTTGAATCTATTTCTACAACTTTTCCTTGAAACATAACAGCCACCCGATCACTAATCTTACGCGCCACGCGCATGTTATGGGTGATAAAAACATAAGTTAAATTGAATTTCCGGCGTAAATCCGTTAATAAATCCAGAATTTGTTTTTGGATCAATACGTCTAACGCGGAAACAGCTTCATCTAAAATTAAAATTTTGGGACTGGGAACCAAGGCGCGAGCAATCGCGATACGCTGTCTTTCGCCGCCGCTGAATTCATGCGGATATCGATCCAGCATATCATATGACAACCCGGTAGCTTTAAGTAATTCCGAAACTCTGGCATCTTTTTTAGATGACACTCTAAATAAATCCGGCCTGAGGCCCATTGGTTCATATAAAATCTGGCGGATCGTATACCGCGGGTCCAAACTGCTGTGAGGATCCTGAAACACTATTTGCATTGATTGACGTAAAGCTAAAAGAGCTTTTCCTCGTGACGCAATATCCTCTCCGTTAAAAATAATTTTTCCTTCATCACATGGATATAACCCGATCATCATCCGTACCAAAGTCGTTTTACCGCATCCAGATTCACCGACAATGCTTAAACTCTCTCCGCCCATAACAGACAAATTGACCCCATCAACAGCCTTAACCATATGAACCTGATGGCTGAATAGCCCGGGTTTAGAAGAGAAATATTTTTTAACATAATGAAGCTGTAGAATAGTATCCATTTTTTCTATCCTAATATATTTAAAGGGTTGCTTCGATTAATTTTTTCGTATAATCATCTTTAGGAAAATTCATAATATGGCCGCATGCGCCTTGTTCAACTACTTCCCCTTGAGACAAAACAACAATATCATCGGCCATATATTGCGCCATGGCCAAATCATGCGTAATCAAGAGCATAGATAAACCCAGCTCCTTTTGAAGCTTTTTAAACAATTCCATAATCTTGGCCTGCAAGGTCACATCCAGACTGCTAGTCGGTTCATCCGCAATCAAAAGTTTAGGACCAGCGGCAATGGCTTGAGCGATCATGGCGCGCTGGCGCATTCCTCCGCTTAATTGATGCGGATAACTACGCAAAATCCGCTCCGGATCAGGTAAACCAACGAGATCTAACAATTCTTGCATCCTTTTTATCCGGGTTGGATGATCCAATTGAGTATGATAACGCAACACTTCATCAATCTGAAAACCGATTTGAAAAAGCGGGTTAAACGCGTGCAATGGCTCTTGAAAAACCATGCCAATATCTTTCCCGCGGACTAAACGCATTTGATGTTCCGCAAGACTTAATAAATTGACTCCGGATAAAATAATTTTTCCGCTTTGAATTTTTAAGGCAGGATTAAGCAGCTGTAAAATCGAAAGACCAATAGTCGTCTTGCCGCTGCCGGAACCGCCCACCAGTGCCGTTACTTTTTCAGCCTTAACATCAAAGCCTAAATTGTTGATGAGCAAACGATTAGCAACGGAGACATTTAGGTTTTGGATATGTAATATAGGTTTCATAATTTAATAAATGATTTGTCGTAGGGGCGATCTCCCGATCGCCCGCTTACAAGTTATTCGCTTTTTAATTCGATCAAAAAAACAAAAAATAAAAAACCTAAAAAAACCTGAAATGTTAAATTTATAAATCTTTAATAGTGCGGGCGATCAGGAGATCGCCCCTACAACCAAAACGCTATCTCTTACTATTTATTTAAGGGGTCAAAACAATCCCTTAAACGGTTACCTACCACATTAAAACACATGACGGTTACGAAAATATATACACCCGGGATTAATATCCAGGGATGAAGCTGGACGTGCGCGATAGCCATGGCGTCAGACAACATGTTACCCCAACTTGGTAAAGGATCCTGTATTCCCAGCCCAATCAAACTCAAGGCTGCTTCACCAAGGATATAACCTGGAATAGATAAGGTCACCGCAACTATTGAGTAAGAAACCGTGTGAGGTAAAATATGCCGAGTGATGATTTGCCAATCGGTTAAGCCCATAGTTTTCGCCGCCAAAACATAATCCCGCTCTCTTAACGAAATACTCATGCCCCGGATGATACGCGCCAGTCCTGCCCAACCGATCAATGACAAAATGATCACAATGGAAAAGTAAATTTGATAAGAATTAAAATTGTCCGGAACAGCACTGCGTAACGCGAGCATTAAATAAAAACCCGGCACCAACATAAACATTTCACAGATCCGCATCAAAACTGAATCTATTTTACCGCCATAATACCCTGCCGTCCCTCCGACCAGTAATCCCAACGCAAAAGATATGGCCACACCGATTAAACCAATGGTCAAAGAAATTCGTCCGCCATAAAACAAGCGGGAAAAAAGATCACGTCCCCGGCTGTCCGCGCCGAATAAATAGATGCGCGCCGGTTCTTTCACTCCGAATAAGTGGGTTTTACTCTTAAACACGCCTAAAAAATTATATTCTTCACCAGAAAAAAATATTTGTAACGGGGCAGGATGGGCCCGATCTTCCACATAAATCCGTTTATGTAATTCATCAAATGTAAAAGACACGGGACACACATAAGGCCAAGTTATATAACCTTTATCAGCCATAAACCGAATTTTAGTCGGCGGAGCATAAGACATGTTCCGGTTCTCATTATCAAACGCGTAGGGAGATAAAAAATCCGCAAACAAAGCGCCAGCATACAAACCCACCAAAATAATAAAACACACCAGCACCCAGCGCTTACGCGAAAAGTTTCGCCAAACCAATCCCCATCGGCTGACCGGTTTATTGTTTCTCATATCGTATCCTCGGATCCGACCACACCAGTAAAATATCCGCTATCAAATTTCCCAACACCAATAAAATACCGCCCATCAACATACTCGCCATGACTAAATACACATCTTTTGAACGGACAGCGGTTAACATGAGCGACCCCAAACCCGGCCAATTACAAATGATCTCGGTCAATGCTGCACCGCTTAAAAGTCCGGATAATTCATAACCGAATAAAGTGATCAATGGATTAATGGCGTTACGTAACGCGTGCACATACAAAACCCGTCCTTCCGGAAGACCTTTCGCTCTCGCGGTTAAAATATATTGCTGCCCCATGACTTCTAAAAAATTCCCGCGCATGATCATTTGTAAGGCGCCTAATGAACCGATAGAAATAGCCAAAGTCGGAATTACCAGATGTTTCAATAAATCCAAAAATTTTCCCCACCAGGGCAAAAGATCATACGACGCGCTGTGCATCCCTCCCAGCGGCAAACCTCCCGTTAAACTCACTATGAACAAAAGCAATAACGCCAAAAAAAAACTAGGAATCGATAGGCCGCAAAACGACACAAAGGACAATAATTTATCAATCCATTTTCCACGGCTGACTGCCGCCCAAATGCCCAAAGGAATCGCGACCAGCCAGGTTAAAAGTAAACTAGCTAATGCTAAAATAAATGTATTCATCAAACGCGGTCCTAAAACTTTTACGACCGGGATATTATAAAAAAAAGAATAACCGAACTGCAGATGAACAATATTTTTCAGCCAATAAACGTATTGATACCACCACGGTTTATCCAATTGATATAACTGTTCATAACGCAGAATAGTTTCTTTGGAAATCTGCGGATCTAAACGCAAAGAATCAAAAAAATTTCCCGGAGTCAAATGCATCAAAAAAAACGTGAGCATAGACATCACGAGCAATAATGGAATAGCAATTAGAATACGTTTTAAAATGTATTTAATCATAAAATTTTATACATCATTGCTTCTCGATTACCGCCAAAAAATGGATAGCCATATGGGGGATAACAGCATTGATGAATGCGTCGAGATATTTAAAATATTTCCAATCATACATGTCATGTTTAATTTGCGCCGGGATCAAAGGCAAACGAAAACCCATTTTTTTAAATTTAACCCATTTATTATTTGGACAGCATTTATCAACCAATGAACAAAATTCTTTTTTAGACAATACTTGATTAAAAGCCCCATAGACGCCATTAAATTCCGTAAAAGTTCCGCCTTTAATAATATTTTTGAGCGATTTAGTTTGTACGCGAGCAATAATCAATTTGCCCTTGGGTTCAAGTATCCGCCAGCACTCACGCAAATGTAATTGCGCAATATTCGGAGTCACAGAAGTTATAATCGCGGACGATAAAACCTGAGGAATACTATTATCCGGAAAATCCGTCATACCTGTAGGAGAAAAAACGAGTTCAACTTTTTTCTCATCCGGAAAAACTTTTCTAGCCTCTAAAAGCCGCAAATAATTCAACTCAAGCCCAATCACCTTAGGTAATTTGGTCCAATACGTGTCTTTCCAGTCAGGACCGCCGCACCCCATATCAATCAACGCTTTACTGTAATCAATTTCTGATTCAAATAACCCATTAAAATATTGTCTCATTTTACCAACATCGGAACCGGTAAAAACTTTATCAGATTGAGTTTTAACTTCAGTTGTCCGTCTGACAATTTCCAAATAATTCATGACCAACAAATAGCTAATAGTCCCTTCCGGATGCCCCTGAAAACCCAAATGCGTTTTAATATGATGCTTCTCTAAAAGCTTAATAACCTCAGCATAATATTGCACGACCATATTATTAAAGTCCTGGCAAGTCGTCAGTTCTTTTTCAATTTTCATATTGCCTCCCTATCTTCAATCGTATAGCGCTTATCGTCTATTTCTTGACAAATATTTCTTCAATATTATGAAACACCCCGCCAAACGCTGTTGGTTTTAAATTACCGAATTTGTTCCTGACAGCCGCTAATCGAGCATTTAAGACAGTGTAGATGAATGGTGCCTGATCCGCAACGATTTCCTGATATTCGTCATATAAAACTTTACGTTTTTTTTGGTCTAATTCCTGGACACCCGCGTTAAATATTTCATCAATCCGCTTTTCCCATGCCGTGGCCGGTTCTTTTTGCGCGGGATACCACATGTGCAGCTGGCCAGACGACATCCAGACATTGTTACCGAAATGCGGATCACTGCCCCCTCCAGTCAAACCTAAAATAATAGCGTCCCAATCATAACTGCCCGTTAATTTACTGACCAAAGTATTAAATTCTAACAATTGAAAATTAACCTTCATGCCCAAAGATTCCAAATCCCTGCGGATAATGCCCGCAATTTGAATACGCTCCGTTGCTCCGGAATTGGTGAATAAATTAAATTCAAGTTTATTACCGTCTGCATCTTGTAAAATACCATTATTATTTTTCGTAAATCCGGCTTTTTTTAAAATTTCAGCGGCTTGTTCCAAATTGAATTCATAATGTTGGACGTGGGGATTATAAAAATCTTTCCGCGCCTCACTTATGGCAGAATATTGCTCATACCCTAAACCATTTAACACGATTTCCAAAATGCGTTTTTTATCAACAGCATAGGCAACAGCTCTGCGAAAATCAGGATTGGTAAACCATTTTAATTTATAAGCCGGAATACGCGTTTTTTGGGTCTGGGGGTCGACACTGATATTCTCATTGAACACTAAAAAATTGGTGCCCATGTCCGGGCCCAGATCAAAGATCTTAAAATTACTGTGAGCCTCCTTCGCTTTTAGTAAGGGATAATCCGTGCCCTGCAAACCCACATAATCAATCTCTCCATCCATAAATTTTAAAAGCATGGTATCCGTATTCTGCACTATCAAATAAATGATCCGGCTTAAATACGGCAATTTCTCTCCCTGAGCACCTTTCTTCCAATAATAGGGATTCCCCTCAAATACCAACCGTTCTCCCGGATGATATTCAGTTAAACGAAATGGGCCGGTCCCTACGATTTCTTGGGGAGGAGTATCAATCCCCCAGAAAAAATTAAATTTTTTATCTTGAACAGCTCGAGCCAGCTTATGCTTGGGAAGAATACTTTGTCCCATACTGTTTAGAAACGGGGCAAATTTTGTCGGCAGTGTAAACCGGACTGTATAATCGTCGATTTTTTCAACTTTAAATATTTTTTTTTCAATGGTAAACATGTCGCGGGAGGAACTGGGGATATCCGGATTATAGATCAAATCATTGAAGGTAAAAACCACATCATTGGCGGTAAAAGGCACGCCATCATTCCAGCGAACATCTTTACGCAGATAAAAGATCCACTGCAACCCATCTTCTGTGACAGTCCAATGTTGGGCTAAATTCGGTCCAACGGAAAGATCAAATGGATTCGTACGCGTGAGACCTTCAAATATCAATTCTGTCACATCACTAGTCGAAGTTTCTTTTGCTACGATATCATTGAATGATTTCGGATCACTGGTTGTTGCCATGACAAGCTGACCACCATACCGGGATACGGGAACGCGGGAATTTTCAGCTGCACAAAGGGTAAAAGTTATAAGCCCTATCCCTAAGAAGATAAACCCAAATTTTGCAGAAACAAAATTTGCCCAGAGGGCCGACTGAGAAAATCTCATCGAGATTTTCTCGTGCTTGTCGGGGTTATCCCCAAGTTTGCATTGCCGTTTTTCATATATAAATAAACCATACCAACTCACCATCAATGCAAAATTGGGGGCAAAAAAAGCCTTTAGAATTTTTTTAAAATTTTCTAAAGGCTTTATAGTTGCTCGTTTATTCACGAAAAAATATTATTTTGTTGGTTGCTTTGCCGGAACTGCGACTTTCCCATTCGTTTCAACCGGAACAGATCCCTGCTCTTGTTCTACAGGCACCAATGGTTTTTCTGCCGTAACAGCTTTGCTCGGAGAAAGAGGAACCTGGACTGCTGAACCCGATGATTTTGCGCTTAAAGGCTTTTGAGTTTGAGCACGCTTGACTGATCCAGCCAACAAAGATCGCTCTTTGCGGGAAGAGAAAATAGTCAAAGTCAAGCTGGTAACCAAAAAAATCGTGGCAAATATGGTTGTTGCTTTAACTAATGATTCATTTGTTTTAGCGCCGAACAAAGATTCCATTTGTGAAAATCCCGCGGCTAAACCGCCGGATCTGCCAGCTTGTATCAAGACCACCGTAATGATCAAGACACAGGCCAAAGAATGAAGAAAAATCACTAAACCCATCATAAAATTGTCCTTACTTTTTTACATTTGCGTTTTGAACAAGTGCGACAAATTGATCGCGTTTTAAACTCGCGCCGCCGACCAAAGCGCCGTCAATGTCCGGCTGGCTCATCAGTTCACGCGTGTTTTCCGGTTTAACACTGCCACCGTATTGAATACGGACAGTCTGCGCTGTTCCTTCATCATACAACTTCTTTAACAAATCGCGGATAAATTTATGAACTTCTTGTGCTTGATCCCCAGTAGCGGTTTTCCCCGTTCCAATGGCCCATACAGGTTCATACGCGATAATAATTTTTTTCATCTCATCAGCGGTGTATCCGGCAAACGCGCCAGTCACTTGCGTTTTAATGACCTCAAAAGTTTTATTGCTTTCCCGTTCAGCCAAAACCTCACCCACGCAAACAATTGGAATCAAACCATGATTCAAGGCCGCTTTGATCTTTTTATTCACAGTCGCGTCAGTTTCACCAAAAAATTGGCGTCGCTCTGAGTGACCAATAATTACGTATTGAACACCAGCGTCTTTGAGCATTAATCCGGAAACCTCACCCGTAAACGCGCCGGCATCTTCCCAATAAAGATCTTGTGCGCCGAGGCCGATGTTCGTTCCGGCCACGACATTACGCACGTCAGCTAAAGAAGTATACACCGGGCATACCACGACGTCCACTTCTTTGGCTTGAGCTAAATCTTGTTTTAAACCATTAACCAATTCAACAGCTTCTTTAATCGTTTTATTTAATTTCCAGTTTCCAGCAATAATTATCTTGCGCATTTTTTGATCCTCTCTTAAAAGTATGTAGTATGTGGTATGTCGTATGTAGTAAAAAAATTAAAAAAACGAATAATTTATTTACTGTATAAACGCCAACTCGCATCCAAGAAAATATTTGGTCTTTTTGTCTTATTAAATTTTCTTTTTGATTCTATATTTTTATACTTATTGCTTTTTCATTTTGTTTTTTCCACATACCACATACGACATACTACATACCACACTAACAACATGAACACGAACAGCATCCGCCAGCCGGTTTATTTGTTAAAGCTTCAATACCTGGTAAGGCTTGGCCTTCCAAATATTCCAATGAAGCGCCGCCGCCGGTTGAGATATGAGTCATTTTATCTTCCAAACCGAATTTTGCAACAGCCGCTGCAGAATCGCCTCCACCTATAATTGTAGTCACCCCTTTTAATGAAGCTAAACATTCAGCAATTGCTTTGGTCCCGCCCGCATAAGCGTCATTTTCAAATACGCCCATAGGTCCGTTCCACACAATCGTCTTGGCAGAAACAATAATTTTTTTAAATTTTTCAATAGTCTTGGGACCGATATCTATGGCTTCCCAATCATTATCAATATTGCCGGAAACATATTTTTTGGTTTCAGGCTTACCAAAATCCTGAACCACTAAATAATCTTCGCTGAGCTCAATCGTAACGCCGGCCGCTTTAGCTTTATCCAATAACGCTTTAGCCAAATCCAATTTATCATTTTCACAAATCGATTTTCCAATATTAATGCCTTGCGCTTTTAAGAAAGTATACGCCATGCCTCCGCCGACAATAATTTTGTTGGCCTTTTTCAAAAGATTTTCGATCAGCATAATTTTATCAGAAACTTTTTTCCCGCCCAAAATCACCACAAACGGCCTTTGCGGATTTTCTACAGCCATGCCCAGATATTTCATTTCTTTTTCTAAAAGAAAACCCGCCGCGGATTTTAAGAAATGCGTAATCCCTTCGGTCGAAGCATGAGCGCGGTGAGCTGTCCCAAAAGCGTCATTCACATACACATCAGCCAAGTCAGCCAGTTTTTTTGAAAATTCAGGATCATTTTTGGTTTCTGCTTTATAAAAACGCAGATTTTCCAGCAAGACCACGGTTTCTGAACTGGACGCGATAGACGCTTTTACTTTATCGCCAACGCAATCATCCAACATCAAAACTTTCTGGCCCAATAATTTTTCCAGACGGGCAGCCACAGGTTTTAAGCTCATGGCAGGAACGACCTGGCCTTCAGGTCTGCCTAAATGGCTCATCAGAATTAACTTCGCGGGTTTTTGCTCCAAAATATATTTAATAGTAGGCAATGATTCCGTAATGCGGCGGTCATCCGTTATATTCAATTGTTCATCCAGAGGCACATTAAAATCGCAGCGGACAATCACTTTTTTTCCCTTTAAATTTAAATCCTTCACAGTAAGTTTATTCATGAATACCTGCCTTTATTTATAATTTTGATAGTAACAGTGTAACAGAGTAACAGAGTAACAGAGTAACAGAGTAACAGAGTAACAGAGTAACAAAGTAAAAAGCATAAAACAACAATTGATTAGAAAACGCCATGGCGTACCACAAGCCCATATCTATAAAAATCAATGTATTATATATAAGTGAAGCGTTTTGTCAATATATCTAGAAATGGTGTCAGGCCTCGACCTGAAACGGCTTGTTCGAAATGAAAAATCAGCGCCGATTATATACCGGCCGACAAAACACAGTCGAGTTCAGACACCTGTCATTAGCAATTCTTATACCATTCAATTGTCTTTTTTAATCCCTCTTCAAACGACACCTTGGCTTCGAAGCCGAAATATTTTTTGGCGCGGGACACATCCAGACAACGCCTGGGCTGGCCGTCGGGTTTGGTTTTATCCCAGGTGATCTTGCCTTTAAAGCCGGTTAATTTAACAATTAATTGGACCAGATCCTTAATAGAAATTTCAAATCCCGCTCCTATATTCACTGGATCAGGGCCATTATACTTCTCCGCGGCCAACACAATGCCCCGCGCCGCGTCATCCACATATAAAAATTCCCGGGTGGCTTTCCCTGTCCCCCACACCACAATTTCTTTATCATTATTTTTAATCGCGTCGCAGCATTTTTTAATCAAGGCAGGAATAACATGCGACGACTCCGGTTTAAAATTATCCGCAGGTCCGTATAAATTCACCGGCAATAGATAGATCGCGTTAAAACCATATTGCTGACGGTAAGCCTGGGCTTGAACTAAAAGCATTTTTTTCGCCAAACCATAAGGGGCATTGGTCTCTTCCGGATAGCCGTTCCATAAATCTTCTTCTTTGAACGGCACTTTAGCGAATTTCGGATACGCGCAAATTGTTCCAACCGCGACAAATTTCTTAACCCCGAATTGCCGGGCCTGTTCCATTAATTCAACACCCATGATTAAATTATCATAAAAAAATTTTCCTGGATTTTCCCGATTCGCGCCAATCCCACCAACCACAGCGGCTAAATGAAGAATGATATCCGGTTGTTCTTTTTTTAACATCCGTTGAATGGCAGATGAATTCTTAAGATCAACATGTTTACTACGCGGAACAAAAATATGCTTAGCCCCACGTTCTTTTAATAACGCAACCACGGCTTGACCCAAAAAACCAGCCCCGCCAGTCACAACAACTTTTTTATTTTGCCAAAATTTCATAAATTTTTGTTTGTTGGTTGATGGTTTTTGGTTGTTGGTTTTTGGAAAAAGCAAAAAATTTATAATAATTGATAATTTTTATTTGATCGTTTTTGGATTTTTTAAAAAAGTACAGCCTCAATAACCACAAACCAAAAACTAACAACCAAAAACCATAATTTATATATTTTTCACTCCGACAAACCAGCGATTTAATAACATTTGAAATGAACCAGCCTGAACTTCTTTAAATCCCGCCTCTAATAATACCCGTTTAATCTCAGGCGTTTTTAAATTGGTCGCGTGTTCATCAATTTCTTCAGAGCTTAATAATTTGATCGAAGCTAAAAAATTTAATAATGATTCGGTAAAATAACCAGGTGTGGTTAGCACTAAAACACCGCCAGGCTGTAATACCCGCCGGATTTCTTTTAAAATAGCCATAACAGCCGGACGTTCCAAGTGTTCAAAAACTGCCAGCATGCTGACCGCGTCGAAAAACTGATCAGGAAACGGCAGCTGGCCATTTTTCGAAATGTCCTGCTCGATAAAACGGAAACGGCCCTGATACATTTTTTCGTCTATCCGCTGACGGTCAATACCGTATTTTTCCGCAAAATCAGACACCAGCAAACAAATGGGATACTTGCCGCAGCCTATATCCAAAAATTTTTGATGCGGTCGTTTTAAAAACTTTTTAATACACTGTTTAGCTCTTTTGGTTCGCTGCAAAGAAAGAAAACGTTCTAAAACGCCTTCCCCCCGAGTTGCCCGGCCTTTAACAATATATTTAAAATTTTTCATACTACATCAATGAGCTGTTTATTTTGTTTAATCCATTCCACAATCTTCGCTGCCCCATCTTTGGGATTAACCCGAGGAGACCAGCCAAGGGTTGAAGATATCTTTTTAATATCCGAAACATAAATCTTCTGATCAAACCGCCGCCAATCCTCAAATTTCAGATCAACTTTATGCCCCGTGATCTGTTCAAGAATGCTGATCAATTCCAAAAGAGATAAAGTGTTTTCTTTGCCACCGCCGACATTAAATACTCCGAATTTTAAGTCGGAATCAATAAATTTCTGATACGCTTCAACCAGATCACCTACCCAAAGAACATCCCGCACCTGTTTTCCGCTTCCATAAATCGTGATTGGTTTTTTTTGCAAAAACCTAATCGCAAACCACGCTAGCCAGCCCTGATCTTCAAAGCCAAACTGCCGGGTTCCGTATATGCAACTCATACGAAAGACTGCGGTTTTAATGCCATAAGTATGCGCGAAATCCTGAACATATAAATCGCCGGCTAATTTAGAAACCCCGTAAGGTGTATGCCCGGTCTGATCAACGGATAAATTTTCATCAATGCCGGCAATAGAAGTAAAATCATAGCGCTGTTCCTTCTCGACAATTTCAAACCTATTCACATTATCCCCGTAAACTTTATTTGTGGAACAATAAATCAGAACGCCTTCCGGTGAATAGTTTTTCATGCATTCCAAAACATTTAACGTGCCCCAGGCATTAATCGAAAAATCTTCCTGCGGATCATTAAGCGAAAATTTCACCCCAGGCTGGCCAGCCGTATGAATAACGATCGAAGGTTTATATTTCTTAAAACACTCCTGCAGATCATTGATATGCCGAATATCTTTTCGAAGCAAAACGACATTAGGATATTGTTTCAAATATTCCCAATTGTATTCGACTGTTTTCTTTTCCGAACGAAAAATGCGGGAGCGCATCAAATTATCATAAACAATGACTGTGCCTTTTTGTTGGCGGGCAAAATACTCCGCGCAATGCGACCCCACCATCCCCGCTCCGCCGGTGATTAGTATATTCATAAGTTTTTACCTCCAATAAAAGCGTGACAGTGTAACAGTGTGACAGTGTGACAATGTGAAAAACTAAAAATGATTAATAATAAACAATGAAAAAAATGTAACAAAACGACAATGTGACAATGTAAAAAATGGCGGCGAAACAATACGACAGAGTAACATTGTAAAAAATTTAAAAAATCCAGTAAAACCTAAAAAAGCATTAAAATAATTTATAAAAATTAATACAGAAAATTTCCTCACCTATCGAGTATCTATATTCTATGTCCTATTTCCAACCCCATTACTTTTGCCAATCACTTCTCTACATGCCATTTCAGTATCGAATTTTCACTGCACATTGTCACACTGTCACATTGTTACATTGTCACGTTTTTCCATGAGTCCCATAAAGTTCGCGTTCTACTTTTTGCATATCCGCGTCGACCATCATTTTCACTAATTGCTTAAAATTGACCTTAGGTTTCCACTTTAATATCTTGTTCGCTTTGGACGCGTCTCCTAACAAAAAATCCACTTCAGTCGGCCGGAAATATCTGGGATCAATTTCAACATGTTTTTTCCAATTTAACCCCGCGCATGAAAAAGCTTCTTCCAAAAACTCCTTCACAGAATGAGTCTCTCCGGTCGCGATCACATAATCATCCGGTTTATTCTGCTGGAGCATCTTCCACATGGCTTCCACATAATCGCCGGCAAAACCCCAATCCCTTTTCGCGTCTAAATTACCCAAAAACAATTTATCCTGGATCCCATGTTTGATTTTAGCTAAAGCGATCGTAATCTTACGGGTCACAAAAGTCTCACCGCGACGGGGAGATTCATGATTGAATAAAATGCCGTTACACGCGAACATTTTATATGCTTCGCGATAATTGACCGTCATCCAATATGAATACACTTTTGCCGCCGCGTAAGGACTGCGCGGGTAAAATGGCGTGTTTTCATTTTGAGCTTTTTTCGAAGCATTGCCAAACATCTCTGAGCTGGACGCCTGATAAAATTTCGTCTTAATCCCTGTCTCGCGGATCGCTTCCAACAAACGGGTCGTGCCTAATCCTGTGATTTCTCCCGTATATTCCGGAATATCAAAGCTTACCCTAACATGACTTTGCGCGGCTAAATTATAAATCTCATCCGGTTTAACAGTTTTGATGATCTGATTCAAAGAACTCGCATCATTCAAATCACCGTATATCAAACGCAAACGGACTGCTTTTTCATGCGGATCCTGGTAAAGATGATCAATCCGCACCGTATTAAACGTACTCGCCCTCCGGATCAAACCATAAACTTCATATCCCTTATCCAAAAGAAATTCACCTAAATAAGAACCATCCTGACCAGTAATCCCAGTGATCAATGCTTTTTTCTTTTGAGCCATAAAAAGTCCTCAATATAGTGACAGATCTCACTAAAATTTATTGATGGTTGATAGTTCATGGTTTTTGGTTTTTGGAAAAAACGAATAATTTCACCAACCAACAACTAAAAACCAACAACCAATAACTTTATTTTACAAAATCAGACACCAGAAACCTTGTTTTTACCACCTTTATCATTTTTTATAAGCATCACAGCCATACCTAAGCCCATCATGTACCACCATAGCCGGGCTAATGGTAAACTATAAAAATCCACATCCACGAAACTATGCATAAAAAACGCGGCGAGGCCTGAAAATATTCCCATACCCAACACAAATAGCTCATGATCTTCATCATACAAAATCCGCAAACGATGTAAAAAATTTTTAAAATAAATAATGACCAGTCCTAGAAAAGCCGTGAAACCCATGATACCGATTTCAACCAGCATTTGCACATAACAATTATGGGCGTAAGTTAAAAAATAACTATGATCCCTCCGATACGATTGAAAATTCCGCATATACGTGTTGACCCCAAACCCTAAAAGCGGACGTTCATGAACCATTTTGAAAGAATCTTCCCACATCTTAATACGATGCATACCAGTATTCGCTTCCCAAAAATGTTTTTTCGCAAAATCAAATTCAGAAACAAAAACCCCGGCGACAATGAGTACCGTCAGCAATAAAAAAAATATTCTTTTGGAGCACATCCGCCCCACGGTTAAAACCGGAACAGCAAATCCCGCCAAGACAACAGCAAAAACCAACGCCAGCCAAGCCCCGCGCGAAAGGGTTAAAATGAACCCCCATAATAAAATGATAATAACCGCTAATTTTAAAACAACTCGCCAACGCTTTTTAAAAAATAAGTAGGCAATAGCCGCGGGGATCGTAGTCGCTAAAAAAGCGCCTAAACTATTAGCAGACGGAAAAGTGGCGGAAACCTGTCCTGACGACGTTAAGGGCCGACCCACCAAAATATCTCTTTTAAGCCAATAAAATTGAACCAAACCGTCGACCGCTAAAACCAATGAAACAATCATCAATATTCTCATACCTTCCGCAATATCTTTTTTTTCCTTAAAAACATCGAGTATCAGAAAAAAAACCACAAACCATTCAAAAGCTTTTCCATAAAATCCTCTAATAGAAACCAGCGGCTGAACACCAAACACGCTGGCCAAAAAACAAATACTTAAAAAAGATCCGATTAATAAGTTAACAGGTGTATGTACCGGACGGAATTCCTGGCCTGCCACGGCCAGCTGATCTTTAAGCGTCATCCCCCCGGTCAAAGAACGCTTCGCCATCATCCCATGCTTGATCAACCACAAAAATAAACCAAATCCAATTGATGATTCCACTAACCCGTTGGAAACAGGGAGAGCGATCACCATAATATAAATCGCGCATCTGATAGCAGAGTCTAAGTTGATATCAAGTTTAATAGGCACCTCGCCCTTTCAAGACAACCGGTAAAGTTTTAGAAAGAATGGTTAAATCCAGCCAAAACGACCAATTATTGATATACCACAAATCCCACTTCAAAAGCCGATTAAAAGAAATATCGCTCCGGCCTCTAATTTGCCATAAGCCGGTCATACCCGGCCGCACTTCCAAACGCTGGAGCTGCAACAAATCTTCTTTTTCAATTTCATGCACCACAAATGGGCGCGGCCCCACCAGACTCATGTCCCCTTTGATGACATTGATCAGCTGGGGCAATTCATCCAAACTGTATTTCCGCAAAATTCTTCCCACCGGCGTAACCCGCGGATCATTTTTTATTTTAAAAATTGGCCCATCTGCTTCATTTTGATGCTTATATTTGGCAATCTCTTTCTCCGCATCCATGGTCATACTGCGAAATTTCCACATATGAAATTTCCAGCCATTGCGCCCGTACCGGTAAGAAAAATAAAAAACCGGGCCAGGACTGTCACATTTGATTAATAGCGCTACGATTAAAAAAACCGGAGACAAAATCAACAATAAAAACAATCCCACAATAACATCAAATAACCGTTTCCCGAACTGTTTGCGCAAATAATTCCGATTGTAATAATCTAAAACCGGAATAATCCCGATATTGTATTTTTCAACTTCCTGGGAAAGGAACTCATAACCGAATGGAACCACCCGGATGTTCAGGTTAAGGCCTTTAGCGGTCTCCATTAATTTCAAAAAAGTTTTCGTCTCTAAAAACGTAGTGATAAAAATTTTATCAATAAATTCCTGACGGGCAATTTTTTTAAAATCAATCAATTTTCCTAAGACCGGCGGCCCGTTAAAAACCGGTGATTCCGTCTTCACATCATCCAAAAAACCCATCACTTTAATGCCTAATTCCGGCCGTTTGACAATCTCTTCATACAAGGATTTTCCTACTTTACCAGCGCCGATGATCAGGACATTAAAATTGTTATATCCACCCGCCACCAAAAAATTAACTATCGTCCGCTTAAAAAAACGCCATACTGTAAAAAACATAAAATTTAAAAATGTTCCAATAAAAAACACACTGCGGGGAAAACCTTGAATTTTCAAAACATACACACAAACCACCAGGATAATCGACGACATGAGAACCGCTTGAGCAATATAAAACATCTCCACTCCGCGCATCAATTCCCGCTGAGTCCGATGAAGCCCCCGAGTCACATTAATAACCACAGATGAAAACACCCAAAACGCGAAAACATACCGGAATGGATTTTGATCGCCCCAAAATAAATTATACAAATTCACATCAAAATACAAACCGTCCGACCTGATCAAACAGGCCAAATAGACCGAAAGACAGGCTGAAAAGATGTCGAACCCGATATAAACCAAACTGATAAAAGTCTGTTTAATTCTTTTTTTCATGGCTGCGAATCATTTCCTTAAAAAATAACCACACAAACAACGTATTACCATACAAATATCGTTTCCATAAACGCTTTGGTTCTGAACATAAGCGAAAGAACCACTCTAAGCCGGCCTGACGCATCCACACCGGAGCCCGTTTTTTTACTCCTGCCAAAAAATCAAAAGCCGCGCCAACGCCAACCATCACTGGGACATTAATATCGCCACGGTGATTTGCCATCCAAAAATCCTGTTTGGGCGAACCTAGACCAATCCATAAAATATCCGCGCCCGCCGCATTGATCTGGTCAATGACCGCCGCTGATTCTTTTTCGCCAACTTTTAAATAACCAGGAGAAAAAGACCCGGTAATATTAATTCCTGGACATAACATTTTCAAATTATCAATCAGCTTCTGCCGGGTTGAATCATCCGCGCCGTACAAAAAATGCTTATACCCACGGTCCACTCCTTCGCCGCATACCAACCGCATAAGATCAGGCCCACAAGTCCGCTTAATATTTTTCTCACCCTTTAAACGACCAGCCCAAACCAATGGAACACCGTCGGGTGTTACCATCCCTGCCTCATTAATAACTTTCAGATAAGCAGGATCTTTATATGCGTCCACGATGGTTGCGACCGGAGCTACACACACATAAGTCTTAGTTTTATCATGAATCCATTGACTGATCTCACTGGCCGCTTGGCCCAAGTCAGTCACTGAAACTTTCACATCTAAAAGATTAAAAGTTTTCATTTCTCACCGTCAGCCCAAACCACACAATACAAAAAATCGCTTTGATACCGTCGCGCCAATTGATTTTTTTACCTTCCGCATAGGTGCGGCCGCTATAACTGATGCCCACTTCATAGATCCGCGCTCTACGTTTTGCTACCTTAGCTGTAATTTCCGGTTCAAAGCCAAATCGATTACATTTCAATGGGATAGACTTTAAAAGATCAGTCCGGAACGCTTTATAACACGTTTCCATATCTGTTAAATTTAAATTAGTAAAAATATTACTCAATAAAGTTAAGAAACTATTACCGACAGAATGCCAAAAAAATAAAACTCGTCTAGCTTCCCCGCCCATAAACCGGGATCCAAAAACACAATCCGCGTGACCATTGACAATAGGCTTCAGAAGTTTTGGATATTCACTCGGATCATATTCCAAATCCGCATCTTGCACTAAACAAATATCTCCCCGTGCATTCGCAATCGCTGTTTTAATCGCCGCGCCTTTACCCTGATTAGTTTTATGTGAAAAAATACGGATTTGGCGGGGATAGCATTCTGCAAAAGACCGGATAATCGAAGCTGTTTTATCCTTAGACCTGTCATCAACGATAATTAATTCTATTTCCGTGATGCCTTCCACATTCTGGGTCAATACCTTAGGAATGATTAAGGGCAGCCACCGCTCTTCGTTATATACAGGCATAAGAACGCTTAGTTTCATAACAACCTCTATCAATCAATTTTTTGATACTATACAGCATTACTATTTTTGTTTCAAGACAAAATCAGAATTATCAACGATCACATTGATCGGAAAATCCGCGAAAGCGGCATCTTCAATAAAAACATTGGTTGGCTTCGAACGGTCAACAGTTTTTGCCATCTCCAAGAGAGTTTTATCAGCAAAACGCAAAACAAGCATAGGCGGTTTAAAAAAATCAGCTTTATTCGCCCTGACGACAGATAGCGCGGTGAGCGCCAATGAAAATAACAATCCACCTAACATGATAGGGCGTAGAAATCTTTGATCTGAAAAAACTACGATCATCATGAGCACGAGCGGAACAAATAAGAACCGGCTTTGTTGTGAACCAAACCACCATGACGCCCAAAATATCAGACTAAACCAAGATAAACCATTAAACCGTTTTAATTTTATATCCTCAAAAAATTTAAACATAAATGGTCCTAACACTAATAGATAAGACAACCCCAACGGATAGTCAAAACGGTTATTGACTCCTTTTTCCGGTACCGCCAGCATCCAAAAATGTTCAAAAAACGCTTTCACTGACCGGCCATGACCGTACTGATCTTTAATAGTCAAAATGTCCGATGCCCTCTGAACAATGGATGACCAAAGAACCGGGTTAGTCGATTGATATACGCCTTCATGAAATTTTCCTACGCCAAAAGGAAATAAAGGTGTACCCGTATAATAAAAATTTCTTATTAAAAAAGGCCCAGCCACAACAGCACTAAAAATTAAAAAAGAAAGTAAAAAAGTCTTCTGCTTTTTCCATGCCATTGACTGTTTAAATAACCACAGAACAGCCATAACACATAGGGCAATGGCAAGGATTTGTATCGGAAGAAAAGATTTAGACCAAACATAAAAAGACAATTCAAGACCCGCCAATACATAAAAACCCGACAACCAGCTGTCCAAAGCTGCCAATAAAAAATACAGCATAACCACATCCAACATCGCGGTTCCAAACTGTATGGATAGCCCATGAAGACCCAGAACCGCGGCCCAAACAAAAACCATACTTTTCCAACTATGATCCGTTAATCGAGAAACCAAACGGCACACCAAAAACAAAATTCCTAAACAAAAAAAATATTGAGGTATTTTATTAAGATATGAAGTAGATAACCAAAATGGGGCTAAACCATGATCCAGGGGCAGTAGATAAAAATCAGCGGTTGACCAAGGAAGATGCTGGAACGAATTTCTCAAAAGATGTTGCCGGGGAATCGTGATGTGATAACTCAAGGCATCGTATTCTTGAGGCAGATGCGGCGGTAAAAATGACGCATAACAGGTTACAAATAAAATAATCGCTGATAAGGCTAAAATAATCGAAACTGCGCTCTTGGTTAAAACCGGCTGTTCCCCATACCATAATTGCCATTGCTGAAACTCTGCGGATATATTTTTTCGCTCCTTTAAAAATATCAAAATCACCACTAACAAAAACAGTATCCACGCTAAAGAAGTCGTATAGCCTGTTGATGGCTGTAAAAAATATAATTCCAGCCAATAAACCGGATAACCGATGATCAAAAACCAAGTCGGTAAATGAGTAACGCTTAATGTCTTTGTAAAAAAATTACGCATCGCCATATCCCATAACACATGGTTATTCCGATCACATAAATATCCCAAAAATAAATTTTAAATAATAGTTTTTTCATAGACTAATTAGTATTTTAACCCGTGCTGCTTATGAAACCAGTCCTTCGCTCAAACAAGACACCTTTTTAAATTTATTAAACAGCCGTTTCAAATAATTGACTAGGACAAAATATTCATTGATCGTCATTAAGATACGAATTTTGCTTTTTCCTTTTTTTCTACCGTAATCATAGACGAACGGGACCTCTGCGATCTTATCCGTAAACCAGGATAGTTTGATCAATAATTCCGCGTTGGCCACAAACCCTTTTGATTGTATCAATCCAAACATGCCAAAATATTGGGCGGCTTTTTTTAAAATACCCACCCGGTAAGCGCGGAAAAATATGGTATAATCATTCACATTTTTGATGGGGAAATAATATTTCATCATAGAGCTCGCGCCTAAACTGAAAATTTTCCGCATCCAGGGAAACCGTTCATATTTACCGCCAGCCTGATACCGTGAAGCAATGACAATATCCTGCCCCGTCTTGATTTTTTCGATCATATCCACAATCAAATCGATCTCGCTAGTCTGATCACTCTCCAAAATAAACATAATATCCTGATCGCCGGCTGTTGATAAGACCTCGGCAATACCAGTCGAAAATACCGCACCGATGTTCATATTAATAACTGACCCCACCACCTTAAGATCCTTTCCCCGGCATTGTTCCAGCAAAGCTAAAGAATTGTCGGTACTGCCGTCATTAACGGCAATCATTTGATAATTCTGTCCCTTCATTTTTTCGCGAATACTTTTAATCAATCCGGAAAGATTCGCCTCTTCGTTATAAACGGGAAAAAGAAAATAGATCATATGTTCTCCAATAGAATCCAATTTTTGCTATAAAATTTTACTTGATACGCCTTTAAAACACTATCCGGAATTTTGCCAAATCTGGGCGCGTATAAAAAATATCCTTTTCCTGCCTTATCCAAAACGCTTATAGACGGATCATACTCAAAACGTCTTAAATTCGTTCCAGTCCGGCGATTAATAAGACCGGGAATGGCCAGCCCGGCTTCCATCGCATTCGTATAAATGGGGGCAGTTGAACTTTCCAGAAAATCAGCAGGGTTATATTCTATCCATTGACTTAAATTGTGCGTATCATATTGGTAAAACATCTCCCGCTGTAAGGCGTAACAACAAACCAATAAATTCAAAAAAAACGCGCCCATAACCACAAAAACTTTTCCTTTTTCCGATAAAGAAGCCAATCCATCAGCAAACCAGATCGCGGCGATAAAAGAAAAAAATAAACCTAATGGTGTGGCATAATATGAAACAGGATTCCAAGGCAATAAAATTCCCATATAACACAAATACAGAAACAAACTCAAAATATAAGGCAAGCAATCTCGCTTTTGTTTTACATCATTTAGACCTTTTCTAAAAACAAAGAATCCTATCATGATCCAAGGGAGATGGTTCAAAAAATCCTTTTTAAACCAAATCATCAATGAACTAAAAATCTTCGGCATATTCGTAAAACTATACGATGAGGTATAATGCCCCTGAACCAACAATTTTAACAAAACCGCAAATCCGGCACTGCAGAACAAAATTAAAAAACCCCGGAGCCATAAACCCTGGCTAAATTTTTCTTTTCGGCTTTTAAAAGCATCAGCCCATAACGCAATCGCCACCGCGCCTCCTGAAGCGACAAAAGTTTCCTTTGAAAAAAGCGAAAGTAATAAACAAAGTATCCCCCACGAAAAAAAACCTTTATGCCCTCTTCCACCAGCTTTTAATTTTTCATAATCAGACCAAAAACATTGCAGCGCTAATCCGAGGAAAAAAAGGCCTAAAAATTCATGCGTAGATAAATAAAAGAAAGCATCATAAAAATAATGAAACGACAAGGTTACTGTCGGAACCAAATAAAATGATAATTTATTCTTGGTCATACGATAAGCTAAATTCGCCCAAATCAACAGCATGCTGACAATCCAGGAAAGCTTAAAAACATATAACCACTGCGGATGAGATTCAAAAAGACTATAAAAGAAAGTCGTATAAAAAACAAACGTGGGACGAAATGTCCCCCAGGGGATTAATGAAGAAAAATAATTCGAAAACCTTTCCAAAAAATTCCGGCCCGAATTAAGGATGGTCAAATCATCCATAAGGCCCCAAGACCAAGTACCTAAAATAAAAGCGAATAAAACAACCAAAATCGGAACGAACGCGGAAAAAAGCCACACCTGGTAATCTTTAGCTTTTGAATCTATCACCGTCTACCCCCCTTATTTACTTTTTTTGAGCGTAAACTTCCATAAAATCACCGAGCGCAATGGTCAAAAAAATATCCTGGTTCCGAAATAAACAATTTATGGAATTGAGTACATGATATCCCAAAAGATTTAACGTTTTCATTTTGTAAATTAAATATTTCAAACTGACGGTATGCTTATAAACCCGGATGCTTAATACTTCGAATCCAGCTTCTGCTAAATATTTTTTTATGATCTGACGGTTAAAATAATAAATATGCATCTTCATGAGCCACGGCCATTTTTTTCCCATTAAGCGAGCGTACAAACTTCCAAAATCTACGGTCGAAAAAGCTAAAATACCTTTGGGTTTTAAAAATTCATGCGCTTTCATTAACGCCTTTTTGGGAGAAGGCACGTGCTCAAGAACATCCCACATGGTCATCACATCAAATTGCTTCTTAAAAATCCCTATTTCCTCTATTCCTCCCTGTTCCACGCGCGACAAATGATATCCGCTTCGCGCCCGCTCAACTCCCCAGGCAGATGGTTCAATTCCAAACTCTTCCCATCCCCGCGCCCGTGCTTCATTTAAAAATACACCCGTGGCGCATCCTACATCCAACAATGTTCCTGATGAACAGTATTTTTTTAAATGCTGTAAATTTCTTTGAAAGGTGATACTCCGGCCCTTTATTTCTTCTTGATAAATAGGGTCAATGACTTCTTCATATGCGGTTAATAGTTGTTTTTCGGAAGGACGCGGCGAAGAAAAAAATAATCCGCATTGATGACATTGGACTAATTGAAAAAACTCACTATGCCCAACATTTGTGCACGACATTTGACCGGTTAAATTATTGCTATCCACTTCTGCGGAATAGACTTTTCGATGTTCTTTAGAAGCACAAAAGTCACAAGCAACATTTTCTAACTGCATAATTTTATTCCAATAAATGGTGTCAGATCTCAACCAAAAACAAAATATTCGAAATACAAAAAATTCGCCAGTTAAATGCCTAGCGCAAAATCTCAGTTGAGATCAGACACCTTTTTGATATAATAAATTTATGTTGATAATTCTACCATTTTTAAATTTTTTAACACTCTTTTTTTATTTGCAAAAATTAACGATAAATGGTGTCAGATCTCAACCAGATAACAGCTTGCTCGAAACGCCAACTGCTACCCGGTTAAATACTCAGCGCCAAAGCTCAGTTGAGATCAGACACCGATTTTTAACCTCTGCCGTAGTCTGTGGACTGTTTATTGCGGCCTCCACAGAAATTCTTAGCCTTTTCACCTGTTTAAATTTATTTTATGTAACACTTAGTTGGATCATCTTATTTCTTATAAATGTTGGTTTAACAAAAGGTGTCAGATCTCAACCAGAAAACAAATCGCTCAAAACGCAAACAGCCCAACGACTACATTCCTGGTGCCAAAGCGCAGTTGAGATCAGACACCAATTCACACGCTTTAAAAATTATTCATTCTCTGAACTCGCCATGTTATTTGGGATTGGGCTCATTGGGATTGCTACTTTAATAATTGCCCTGATCGCGCCTCCGAACACTTACGATTCCATGACTTATCATATGCCGAGGGTAATGCATTGGATGCAAAATCATTCCGTGGCCAATTATCCCACTAATGAAGTCCGGCAATTATGGATATCACCTTTTACCGAATTTTGTATTTTAAATTTTCAGATCCTCACGCACTCTGATCGTTTCGCGAATTTAATCCAATGGTTAGGATTTATGGGAAGCACTGTCGTAGGATCCTTGATCGCGGCTTTATTGGGAGCAAACCGAAAACAACAAATTTTTGCCGCTTTTTTGATTGCCACTATTCCCATGGCCATATTGCAAGCCAGCAGTACCCAAACCGATGTTTTCGCAGGATTTTGGATCTTAAGCAGTATTTATTATCTCATCAAACTCCATGAAAAATTCAGCTGGCCAACTTGCCTTCTTCTCTGGATCAGCTTTGGTCTCGCGTTTTTAACCAAAGGCACCGCGATTATTTTTACCCTGCCGTTTATTTCTCTATATTTACTACGATTGTCATTACACAATTCAAATCCTAAACCCCGCGTGGTTCAGGGTAAAAACATTTTTATAGCCGGGATCACTGGTATTTTAATTTTTTTGCTGATTAATATGGGATTTTTCATCCGCAATGTGCAATTAGGCGGACACCCTATCTCTCCTGTTGACAGCGCGAAATATGTTTCCAATACGTCTCATTCTCTCCCTATCATTCTCTCTAATTTAAGTAAAAATACCGCCATGAACCTTTGGACACCGTTGCCAAAACTTAACCGGTCTATTGAAAATTTTATTGAACAATTTCATAAATTAATAAACCTCAAAAGCACAGATGACCGTAACACTTTTGGAGAATATAAATTTACCATCTCGGAAATGACTCACCATGAAGACTATGCTCCTAATCCTCTCCCGCTTATTTACTTCGCGGTTACCTTGTTAACCTTATTATTGATTTGGAAAAAAATACAATTGAATAAATACGCCCTCTTTCTTTACGCCTTATCCCTGCTGTCCGCCTGGATATTATTTTCGGTTGTGCTTAAGTGGCAGCCTTGGGGAACCCGCTTACAAGTTCCCTTTTTCTTTTTAGCCGCGCCTTTAACCGCGCTGGTCATTGGACAATTCAACCGGTATGTGTTAAGCGTTTTTATGTTAACGGCGTTTATTTATGCTATTCCCCTCACATTTCAAAATAGTTCGCGCCGCTTGATTTCCAGTCATGGAACTATATTTCAAATTCCCCGGGTGAACCAATACTTCAACAACAACCCTAATTTAGGTAATTCCTATTTGACCATGACACAAGTCATTGACCAAATGAACGTAAAGAATCTCGGTATCATAGAATCAGGAGAAACATGGGAATATCCCCTGCAAGCATTATTAAAAACACATCCACGGGTCGAACAAATTGAAATCGATCCTCCTGCGCCTAAAAACTATATCCTCGGTTCTTTTAAACCTGAGGTCATTTTAACTGTCAAACAACATCTCAATGATTTTGAAATTAAAATTCAAGAAACCCGTTTTGTAAAATTTCAGCAAATTTCGCCCTTAGCGCTTTTTGTTCCAGACCCAACCGGTCAAATGAAAATAAAAATTTTATATCGTAATATTGTTAATTCCCTGCAAATGGCGGCCAGCGCTCCAGGCTTTCCTGCTCTGCCTCAAGAGCGGGCTAATGCCGCGTATTTTCTGGAATTTCAAATCAACCAGGCACAAGCCAACCCAGCGGCGGAACTCAACGCGATTTGGCCGGATTTAGGGAACAATTATACTCAGCTTTTTCTCTTGGGATTAGAACTGCAGTACAAAGGGTTAACGGAAAACAACCCCGCTATTTTCGAATACGGAAAAAATAAACTTCAGGAATGGCAGAATCTTCTGGGAAAAAACCAAGACGCAATTCAAAAAAAGTTTTCAGCTGCGCTCAACCCCGTCTAATAAAATTTTTTTAATACCCATCAAGGCAATCGGGATAAGCACGGGGAACAAATAAAATGCCACCCGCCCTACGCTGGATTCACCTACCGCAAACGGCATGATAAAGGGTAAAATCATCAGCCAAGATTGTCTTTTTAAAAAAACCGGAATATCACATTTAACTAACGCGTAAACAAACAAAATCCACAAAATCATAAATATCTGAACTGTTTCAATGAGAGTAAATACACTTATACTATGGACGCCGTCCGAGACTGCCCCCTTTAACAGGTCAAAATTCGTCAAAATCTGCAATACATTGGCCCCACCAGCTTTGGAACTATACGGCGCTATGATCAGGGCATATCCAATAAAGCCCGGCAAACACGCACAAAGTTTACTTAGCTTTCCCCGATTTTCCGTCAACAAAATCATTAAAACAACCACAAAGGTAGATTCTTTGGCCATTACCCCAAACAAAAAAAGCAAAGCCAGCCAAAACAATTTTTCTTTTTTGATTGCATACAAACACGCCATCACAAAAAAACATCCAGCGGAATCAACCAGCGGCAGCATAAAATTCGTCACCACGTGAAAAGAGGTCAAAAAAAGAAATCCCGCGAACAGACTTTCAAATTCCGCGAAACCCAAATTTTTGCAGAACAAATAAAATAGAAAAACAGTTAAAGTCACAAAAACAATATTAATCAGCCCAAAATTTAATTGGATCATTTTTCGATCCACCTGTTCATAATGCCGGCTTAAAAATGAATTAATATTTAAGTGGCGATTCAAAAATCCCACCATTTCCGGCATCAAAAATCTCTTGGCATAGCGGAGTTCCACTCCCTCATAATGGCCATGGCTCATTTGAATATAATTTTTAGCATCATTAACGGCGCGAAAATCTTCAGTGACATTATATTTGGCGATCGCCCAGTAAGCAATGGAAGCCGTCGCGCTTAAAAATAATAAAAAAACCAAACATAATTTTAAAAAATTATTTTTCATTTGGGCTCCATCTTTGTCGGTATTTTCACTGAAAATAAAAGTCCAACCAGAAACCATAAGATGACTGAAACAGTCGGTGATTCTATCATGTCGCTAAACAGCCCCATGAAAAACCACCAGACCAAACTCAAAAAAACGCCTATGACGATCGAAAATTCCAAAGATCTTACCTGATACACTTTTAAAAGAACCTGGCTGTAATAAAAGACATATATCCAAATTCCCATAAAAAGCAATAACCCTATAAAACCCATTTTATAGAATACCGCTAAAATAAAATTATGTGACGGAATCACTCCCGAGTTCAAACCATATCCTTTAATAGCTGCCATCAAACTGCCATCATTATAATGATACTTCGGATAAACACCGAAGCCTTTACCCCAGATAGGTGAGGTCATTCCGAATTCAATACTCTGATTCCAGATAAAATACCGCCATTTGGCTGTTGCCACAGAGATGTCCTGCATTTTATCAGATAGTTGAAGATCTTTATTATCGTTCACATTTTGAGATACCGATGCTTTTTGATCCAGAAGCGCGCAATTCTTTGGTAAAATTGTATTTGCCAATTTATATATCTGCGTTTTCGAACAATCGACTAGACTTTTAGCTTTACCAGAAACCGAAGCAGCTCTTTCACCATGGGCCATATAATCGACATAATACAAACCCGCACAACATAAAAACGAAAAACCAAGAATTAAACCCCACTTACGGGTCATTTGTTTCTTTAGAATCCATATAGTTAGGATCACTGCCACTCCCATCGCAATCCAGGCGGCTCGACAAGTCATACTAACAACCTGGTAATAATCCAAAACCGCTAAAAAAATCAGAAACCATTTTAAAAATTTATTGCTCTGAATAAAATAGAATCCGGTTATAAAGGACGCCCCCATTCCCAGAAAAAAAGCCAAGTGAAAGCCTCTGTTCGTCGACAAAATTAACATCATATGAGGAACAACCATTGAAGTATCAGTAAAAATCGGCTGGGTCAAACAAAAAAACCGGCTTAAAACAATACTGATCACATTCCCAATAAGGACTAAAACAAAAAAATATTTCCAATACCTTTGTTCTCTAAAAACCATAAAAGTTAAAAAGAAAATAACCGGATACACGCTAAATACGATGTCCCTCAACGCAAAAGGATTTTTATGAATAATCGCCGCATTAATAAAATGTACTCCTGCCTGCGCCCAGAATAAACCCACTATGATGGCAAACCATTTTGGTAAATCTAAAATGCGCTTCACATTAAAAATTAAATAGGGCAGAGAACACAATAAAAAAATCTCCGTGATAAAAACTGGCAGCCAAGGTGTTGGGATATACAAAATAGAAAACGACCGGCCAAAAGAAAAAAGGCAGAAAAAATAGAATAAAAAAAGAAACGGATAAATCCGTTCATAATGCATTTTAATGGTCTGATTGAGGCGCATATTTCTCCATTACTAGTTTATATATATCCATCAATTGTTGATAATTTTTTTCTTTGGTATATCGCAATTCATAAGTTTTACGCGCCTGTTCGCCTAAGGCTATCAATTTTTGCGGGTCACTGCATATCCCCAAAATCATCTCAATCATTTGCTGGCCGTTACCCGGCATAAAAAGACGGCCATTTCCCCGTTCTTTTACCATCTCCGGCAATGCTCCTAATTTAGAAGCTACCACAGGAACACCGCAAGCAAATGACTCCAAAACCACCAATCCAAACGTTTCCGCGACTTCGGACGGCACCACCACAAATTTACTGCGTTTAATATGTTCCATAACCTCCAAATGAGGCAATTGTCCTAATAAACGGATGTTTTTGCAAGAATGTTTTTTAATAAATTCTTCTACGTAAGCACGTTCTTCGCCGTCTCCTATAATGATCAAGCGTAAATCTTTAAGCCTTAAAAAAGTATTTAATAATTTACGGATGCCTTTATCCGCGGACAAACGGCCGACAAACAAGGCGTATTCGCCTAATGTTCCGGCTGGTCTTGATCCTGGATCTTTAATCAAAAAATGCGGTTTAATAACAATCTTTTCTTTAGGCAAGCCCCATTTAACAAAAACTTGACGATAAAATTCAGAAAAAACAATATAGGCGTCTATCTGTTTGTGCCATGTTCCGGTTTGACGATGCCAAAAACTCATCAAACCGACCAAAAAAGTCTGCAGGCGCGAATGATGATAACAGCGGTATTGAACCCCGGGCCATGGAAAATTCTTCGCCGCGCATTCCATGCATAAATGCCCGTCGCGAAAAAAACGCGCAGCCGGACAAATCAACCGGGAATTATGCAGACTCTGGACAACCGGAATTCTCCGTTTTTTACATTCATAGTAAACTGCCGGTGACAACAAAAGAAAAATATTATGAAAATGGACCAAATCCGGCTTAAAATCATCCAGTTCTTTACCGAATTTCGAGGCTGACTCTTTATTCCAGATAAATGAAGCAGCTATCTTAAAACGACCCATCATTTTTGCCCGTGAATTATGTTCTTCATACGTCCGGACGTCGTGGCCATTTTCTTTAAGCATCTGGGCTTCGGCCCGAAAAACCTGATCTTCCCCGCCCGGTTCAATATAAAAGTTATGCACAACGAGTATTTTCATAATAACCCCTGGAACACCGCGCCGGAGGTCTGCTGGCCCACCGACGCGGTGTATATTTCTTTTAATTTTTTAATTTCTTTTCCAATTAAGAAATTTTCTAGAACCCTTTGTCTGCCTTGTTGTCCCATCTTAATACTCTTTTGTGGATCCTGGCATAACTTGATCAGCGCTTCAGCAAACATTTGCGGATCAGCCGTATTCACTAAAATCCCGTCCTGTCCATTTCTGACTATCTCATCAATGCCGGGAATATTCGACGCGACCACCGGCCTGGCCATCATCATTGCTTCTAATAACGCGTTAGGGCATCCTTCTCTTTCCGACGGCATCACATAAATGTCAAAAGCCCTAATCGACTCATACGGATCCTTCACCCAGCTTTTAAATTCCACGCTCTGCTCTATATCTAATCTTTTCGCCAATTGCTTTAAAGCTATTTCTTCCACTCCTTGACCGACCAAAACAAACTGCGCGCAGGGACATTGACGCAAAACGTAAGGTATCGCATACAGCAAGCGCTCTAATCGTTTTTCATGACTAAATCTGGTTACTGTTCCAATCACTGGTGCTCTTTGCTTTAATCCCTTAAAATCCTGATCAGCTGGAACATATTTCTTTTCTTCCAGACCCAGATGCACCACCTCAATCTCATTCATCCGACGGAGTCCACAATCTATAATTTCCCGCTTAATCCCTTCTGAAACAGCAATGGATCGGGTAAAACGATGGCCGATCATTTTATTCATTAAACTATAAAAATTATTTTTGATCCAACCTGTATTCGGTGTCAGCGGCTGGGATTCAAAATAAGACATGAAAACCTGCCGATTTCTAAATAGGCCTGCCAAACCACAAAACATATCCGCTTGTATTCCAAATGAATGGACAATATTCGGATCGATCCGGCGGAAAAGACCCGCCAAAGTCCAAGCCAGCGGGACGATCAACCATTTTTGCCAACGCGGAATAAAAACCATTTGCTCAGGCAAAAATCCAGCCTTTAAAAAAAATTCTTTATACTCGTCCGCGACTGCCGAACAACAAACCACCACACTATCGAACTCGGGTTTCAAATTCGTCATGAGTGAAGCCAAATGCCGCGTGCCCCCGCCGATTTCATTCCACGCAATATAATAAATGACCTTCACCAAGATATCCCTCGCAATTTTTTAATCCAAAGCACAAATTTATCAAAAAACCAAAACGCGGCTTGGCCCCGCCATGTAGGGGGAGAAAAATAGGCAAAATATAACCATTGTTTTTCAGGAACCCATTCCATTTTGTACGGTTCTTCACCTAACATAAAATCAAACAGCTGAACCTTTCCCCCAAAACTGTCCATCAATAGTTTAGATAATAATATACGGCTGGGCGAATACGCTTTGTAAGATTGATCAAATACCGGAACGTAATAATAAAAAAGACCTTTATACGAAAAACCCCAATGAATCGCGACCGCTTTTGAGTTAACCGTCAGGCGGCTGATATCCAGCCACTGTTTATCGTGAAAGATTTTTCCCACGCTTTCTAAAAACGCAGACATGGTTTTATCCGTTAAAAAACTCCGCGTATTTTTGTCGTCCAGTCTTGCCATATGCCAATCCCGCATAGTGCTTAACAGAGCCGGAAAATCGCCGGCAAATTGAGCTTTAAAATCAAACGAAACCGTGCCTAATTCGGATAATCTTTTTTCACAGCGACGGGTGTCTGCCAACAATTTTGGCCGTATCTTTTTCGCGTGTTCAGCCCAGGTTCCGGTCGTATTAATCACCATGCTTTGTTCTTTATGCGGATGAACTTTAAAACAATATCCCCTGGCCTTCATTTGACTTTTATTCATCAATGCGGAAAACAAACGCGAACCGCTTTTGACTTTTTGCAAGCGCATAATATCCCAGCCGCCTGTGGTCAAAAGGAATTTTAAGATAGCATCTAAAGCTTGTTCTTCTTTACCCGGCAAGCACAAAACAGTTTCAAAATCTGAAACATCGTAACCGATAAATTCAATCATGCAAAATCCGTGCCTGCGGACCTTCATCCACGGAGCAATGGCCACTGTCTGCCCTTGGTCCTTCACTTGCAAAATAAACAATTCGTAGTCTTTATGAAAATGCTGCCACCAGGTAAACACCCAATCAAATTCGCCAAAAATATTAATATCTTCTGCGAGGGCATTCAAAGTATCCCACTCATCCCGCAGCGCTTCGAACTGCTCCATGGTCAAAATGACTTTAACGTCCATGCAGCCTCTGTTTTATATGACTGAGCCAAGTGAGAAGGCCGCACACTTTTAAAGAAAACCGGCTGATTTCATCCATTTGTCCAACTCCGATCCTTTTTAACAAATACGGATCATGGTTATAGCGAACCAGTCCAGATTCTAAAGTCACGGCGCCTTTAATGCCTAATGCTGGCAAAGATTGACTCACTTCTAAAGAAATATCAGTTTTGTCCCCAAAGGGATACGCGAAAGAAACAGTATTTTGCTTCAACTGTTTATCTAAAATATCTTTAGAAATTTTCACATCTTTTAAAATCTCTCCAATCCCTCCGACAGAAACCGCCCCATGCAAATGCGTATGCGCGCCGAAAGCAATCTTATGTTGTTTCATGTCCCGCATCAAGGACCAAGTCAGCAGTTTGGATACAGAACGGTTTCTCAGAACACCCAACGTTGTACTCAAAGCATCCAGAATAATGTCTTGTTCCAATTGAGAAAACCGTTTAACCCGTGAACACAATTGCCAAACCACCCGATCTTTCCGTGACAAATCGTACATCACCAGCTCAGACCCCAACCGCAATTGAAAACTCTCCCGCCGGGTATTAAATATCATATACGCGACTTCATCCCAAAAAAAAGATAAGCCGCTTTCAATAAAACCTGTCGGAATGAAAATCGTAGCAGGAAAATCCATTTCTTTCAAAACCGGATAAGCATACTCATAATTGTCATAATAACCATCATCAAAAGTAATAACGGCCGTGTACGGTTGAAGCTCATTTTTAGGAAGCTTTTCAATTAATTCTTCAAGGGAGATAACAGAATAATATTTTTTCAGGTATTCCATCTGCATCTTAAACATTTCAGGAGGAACAATCATCCCAGGCTGTAAGGCATCCATATCTTGAAATGGAACAACCCGGTGATACGACAATACCACCACCCGCGAACGCATCAACAGCCTAAAAAGCGCTGGCGCTTTGAAATCATACAATAACTGACATATCCGGTCAGAATTCATACTAATCTTTCACCCGTTCTTCCAATATTTTTATCAATGCGCCCACATTCTGCAATTTGCCGACTTCACTCGTATTCAAACGAATTTTAAATTCTTTTTCTACAGCGACGATCAAAGTAATATGCATCAAGGAATCCCATTGTTCAATATCCTGAGCCGTGGTTGATTCCTGAACTTGAATCGTATCATCATTAAACACATTTTGAAACACTTTATTCAACCGATCTTTAATTATTTTTATATCCATGTTCTTTTGCCCCTAAATAATATTTTAGTAACAAAGTAACCGAGTAACAAAGAAAAAACGATTGATCAAAAGCAAAAAACAGAACAGCGTAAAAAAATCGCATTTCAATAAATCGCTTTTGCTCTGTCACTCTGTTACTTTGTCACGTTGTTACTGTTTTTATATGTGCTTTCTTTTCTTCCGCCTGGTTGACTTCTAATGTCCAAAAAATTGTTCCATTTTCTTCGCGTTCCAATTTCATGCCCATTTTAGAATATAAATCAGCGACTAGTCCATTTTTTTTGGTCGGAATATATTGCCCTTGCAATATTACGAATTTCTTCGACTTTGCCAGCTTAATAATCGAATTAAAAATAAATTCTTCCATCCCTCTCGACAATACCCGGCAGCTCATCACCCAGGTATCAATAAACAAACCGCCCTCGCCCTGATCGCGCAAAATAACCGCGGCAATCAGACCATTATCACCAAACCGGTCTTTCAATCGGAAATATAAAGTTTCATATTTTTTATCCGCGATCATCACGCTAATCTGAGATTCTGTATAGCGGGTGGTCGTTAAGTGAAATTGATTGCTTTTATTAATCAACTGAGCGATCCGGGGCAAATTAATATCATCAAATGAGCCCACCTGAGCTTCCATATCCAAATGTTTCAAATACTGCGAAATATCTGTGAACTGTTTTTGCAGATCCTGCCTTTTCACATTATCCCGGTAATAATCATTGCGGACCAAATCTTCATCCAATACCGCCACAGTTTCAAATAAGGCTTGTTCATCCAAAGCGCGGATAAAATCCACCGGATCTTCGGGAAGATCCACCACTGTCACCAAAGGTAAATATTCCTTGACCAGATCGCGTTCTGCCGGATTATCGTCAATAAATACGATAGAATCCAAACCGATATTTAACATGTCCGCGATCTTTTTAATATTATCCGCTTTATTATTCCAATTCGCCATGAATACAGCAATATCTGATAATTTCAAAATCATTTCCGGATGTTTAATAAAAGGCTCTTGCGCGTTCTCTTCTTCATTTTTACTGCAAACCGCCAAAATTATGCCCCGTTCTTTCAAACCCAGCAAATATTTTTGAAAATCGACAAACGCTTCACCTGCCGAGCCATTAGCTAAAATGATCCCATTAATCCCGTCATCTCCAATGACACCGCCCCATAATGTATTATCTAAATCCAAAACCAGACATTTCTTGGATAGCCCTTTAACTCCTGCGATCACCCGGGATAAATAAAAAGCCACTAAACCAGTCGCTTCCAGATTAAAAGCGTGTTTGGAATGATACCAATAACGATTATCAAACCATAGTTTTTTACCAAACATACCCGCTACGTATTCCAAATCGAATACTGTCGTTCCCGGCTTCACAGCCTCAACTAACCGCGCGTTAAAATTCCGTAATACATTTTGTTTGCTTCCCGGAAAAACCGTTTCATAATTTCCCATAATCCTGGTCAAGGGCACATCCACATTGCTTTGAATCACAAAACATTTCAAGCGTTCTTGCAGTAAATCCCCCAGCCCCTGATAATGCGCCACGCGGTCTTCCATTCCCTGCTCAACGTCGCGGTAATTGATCAAGATCACCACAATATCCGGTTTAAATAAATATAAACCACTCTCTGGATCTATGACTGTCTGTTCCAGAGTATCATATTCTGATTCCCAGATTTCCGCGTTCAACCCATTCTTAGCTAGCCAGAAATCGAAAACAGGGATCAGATGCGATGTTGTTGATGATGATAAAACCGCTATTTTGATTTTCTTTAAGTCCAACAGTTCTTTAGGAAAATTTGTCCAAACCGAAGCCGCTTTATGCTGAACAATAAAATCATCATCTTTGCCGGCGGAGGCTTTTAACAGTTCAAACGCTTTCGCGTATGATTTATGAGCCAATAATTCTTTTATTTGTTTAAACATAATGATTCAAATTCCCGCAAATATTTTAGTATGACCGGCCCCGGATCCACCCGGTCTTCCGGAATAATCGTCACCGTCTGGTCTGTCGCCATTTTAGGCAATCTAGGCGCAAAAATAAAAATATTTTTTTTAATTTTTCTCATCCATGAACACAGAGTTTCCGCCGCAGATTTTGCCGCAGAATATTCTCCCAGAGATAACGGCGCATCTCCGACAAATATAGAAGACGGGTAAAATATTTTCTTAACGGAAATAGTTTTTTTAAAGATTAATTCAACCGTATTAAAAAATCCCGTGACATAATATTCCGTGAATTTATTGAAGAGTTTTGCTGAAAACTGATTCCTATTGGCCGTGATATGCGGCGTCGCGAAATAATAAATATCTGTCGGTTGGAATTGATTGATCTCATTACCCGCAGTTTCATCTGGGGACAACACATTAAAATAACTCATCTCGGCCTGGCCTTGTCCTGCTTTAATGTCCGCAACCACTCCGGCACAATCCTCCCGCCCCCGGAAATACGTCAACATCACCCTGGCTCCGCCAGCAGCTAAAAGTTTCGCGCTGACTTCCCCTAATCCACGCGACGCGCCAATCACTAAAGCTCTCTGCTCTTTAAATTCAAACGGATCCACGAGTGAACGTAATTCTGAAAAACTAGTTTGCTTAATCGGTAAAGGCCGGATAAATGCTTTCACTATTCCTTCAGCAGACGGCCCTTTGACTTTTATTTCCACCGACGAAAACCTATCGTCGAAAGCTTCAACTTGATAATGAAACAACCTATCCGAAGAGTTCAACACCTCAAAACTCAAATCTAATTCTGAAAATATCGAATGAAGTCCAGGACACTTCATGCCCACCATACGAGTACTCGCGAGAATTTGCGCGATTTGCTCCGGGTCACAATATTGCTGAACATAAGGCAATAAGCGGGCCGCAGTTTCTTTTCCAAAAAACAATTCCACTTGGCCCTTTTCCTTAACGATATTTTCGGGACACAACAATGTACAGGTCTCCTGAGGAGGAAAAACCAAATTGCCGCCAGTCAAAGAAGAGTTGCTGCCAACAGAATACTGTCCATGAATCATGGCGTATATTTGACCCTGGCCGGACAATTCCAATTCAAAACGGTCTTTCTCATCGTGAATAAACCGGATACAAATTTTTTCTTTGACGGGTAAATTTTTCTTAAATACTGCTTTAAAAGATTTCAAAATGATAGGTTGAGGATGAACTTTTAGCCATTCGTCCATCGCCCATAAAGCCATATGAATCCCATGAACCACTGTTCCGCCGAATAAATACCGGCGAGCCGCGATTTCATCCACATGCAAAGGATTATAGTCTCCTGACAATTTCGCGAACATATTCTGATCTTCAATGGTAAATATTTTTTCAACCATAAATTATTCCTGGTTATTGTGCCGCAAATTCTATGAGACCATAGGTGGGACTATATAACCACGCGATCAGCTTTCCTTCAAACGCATGAGAAGGAACCGGTTCTGCCACACAACGAAAATTTTTCTGTTCCGCGATTTTGATAGCGCGATCCATATCATCAACCAAAAAGCATAAATGGTAAAAATACTGATATTTTTTCAGAAACTTCTTTATGGGAGAATCTGCCGTCAGCGGTTCAATAATCTCAACCTTGATCCCATGCATATCCGCGAAGCGCACTTTAACCTTTTGACCCGGCTCTTCAACGGCTTTGGCTTCCGGGCAGACATCATCACCACATAAGGTTGCGATCCCCACATGATGAAAAATAACTCCTGGTCCAAATAAATCAAGAGAGATGTTTTGTTTTAGAGCCATATTAAATCGAAAATTCCAATAAACTATTTTTAAGAAATAAATTACCTGTTATTATATTATAAAATTTATATCATTCTATAAAATTAATTACAAATGAGGATTATTGCTAAATGGACTTTACGTCTAAACAATTCCTATTATTTATTTTGACCTTCATAAGTGGATATTACCTATGCCCAGCCAAGATTTGGAAATCCTGGGGCATCAGCGCATTTAGTCTTATCTTTATCTTTTTGATTTTTCCTCCAGCGCAAAGTATTTATTTTTTCTTATTTTTAATACTGAACTACACTGCCATAAAAACCATGATAAAGCATCCTTCCGGAAAATTATTGTTCATTCTAATATTCTCACTGGTTTTCTTGTTTGGTTATCTCAAAAAATATTCTTTTTTATCTTTTTTGCCTTTCATTAATTCTCCATATCAGGTTTTGGGCTTATCCTATATTTTATTCCGCTGTCTACATTTATTAGTTGATGCCAAAGAAGGCCTATTAGCAGGACAAAAATTCTCTATTCTTGATTTTTTTGCCTATACCTGTTGTCCATTAAGTTTTATTTCAGGACCCATCCAATTATATCCTGAGTTTAAAGATCAGCTATCCCGACCCAAAAAAGAAATATTTTTTAATTTAAAAATTTTTGACCATGTCAACCGCCTTATGACCGGTTATCTCAAGATTATTGCCTTAGGCCCCATCTTTTTCTACTTTCATCAAACTCAATTATCCGCTTTTTTGGCCCATAAATCTATGGTCATCACCTTTACTGAGACTTCATTCTGCTATTTATTTTTTCTCTATTTCAATTTTTCCGGATACATGGATATTATTATAAGCTTAGGGCATTTGACCGGATTTGCTTTCCCAGAAAACCTCAATCATCCTTTTCAATCCAAAGGCATGTTGGAATTCTGGAACCGCTGGCACATCACCTTATCAAACTGGATCAAACTTTATATTTTTAATCCGCTCATGAAGGGAATGATGTCAAAATCTTCGGATCCCAAACTTACGCCCTGGTATGGGATCGCCGCTTTTTTTATTACTTTTTTTGCCGCTGGTGTTTGGCACGGATCAACCACCGCGGCTATGGTCTATGGGATACTCTTGGGAGCAGGTGTCAGCGCTAATAAATTTTATGAAGTTGTCCTGCGTGCCCGGATGAACAAAAGCCAGTTTTCTGCCTGGCATGATCACAAAGCCTACGCCAGCTTTATGAGCGGACTCACTTTTAGTTACATGAGTATTTGTATCAGCTGTTTATTCGCCAATTTCCAACAACTGCGAAATTTTTATGAGACTTTATCGTGGACAGGCATATTAGAAGTATTGTTATTCGGAACCATAGTTTGGGGATCGATCAAATTTATTTATCAAATATTATTTGATCACTCGCTTTTTTGGAGAGAAAAATTAGCAGCTTTCCCTTTCAACAAACATATATCCTTAGCGCTCAAACTGCTTTTCTTAGGATTAATCCTATCTATGTCAGCCTATGAAAAACCGCAGTTTGTTTATCAATTATTTTGAATAAATGGGGACAGACGCTATTTTTCCGTGTTTTTGCTGGGCCGTCCTCTAACATTTCTAATAATTACTTTCCCAATTTGCTCCTGGATTTTCAATATAAAATCTTTTGCTCCCAAAATATAACTCTTTGATGTAAATTCTCTCAATGCGCGAACAAATCCCTCATCTTCTCCTTGCATTAAATATTCCCTCCAACTTTCAACATCTATTACCGCATTGATATCCGCCAAAGTTATCCACTTGTAATTTTTTCCCAAATGGGCTCTAGCACTTGACCATGGATAATCCCATCCCATTTTCACCATTCGCGCCCTAACGGGATTATATTCAACATATCGTATGGCCTGCTTAAGATGCTCTCCATCCAACATACATGAAAAAAATCGCCCCTGCCACACATGCCCGCTAGCGTTATATTTTCCTTTATAATATTGCGCATACCGCATATGCACAATACTAAATAACCTAGATAAAGAATCCCGCTCCAATGGCTTTAAAATAAAATGTACATGATTGCCCATCAAGCAATACGCATAAATTTCAACTTTACACTTTTGCCTATACTCCTCAATTCGTTTTAGATATAAAATAAAATCATTATCATCCGCAAATATATACCCTCGATTGTTACCCCGTTGCGTCACATGATAAAGATATCCCGGCAAGACGATTCGTGGTTTTCTTGACATAAAAATCCCTTCAAAATTTGTAATCTTAAAGGGATGAAAGGGTAATTTTTAGTATATTAATTTTTATTCATACGTCAAGATTTAAATCCTTCGAAAGAAAATAGCGTCTGTCCCTGTTTATTTCTATCAATGCTCCTTTCCATCCTCCATCCAAACCACCAGTGATTGCTCCACCTAGTGCTCCACCAAATGCCGCGGCTCCCCAAGCTGTTGCGAAGAATCCTGTTCCGCCCAATGCTACAGGACCCAATAAAATGGCCGCAGTAACACCCACAATCGCCCCAACCGCTGCATGCCAAAACTTCGTCCAAGACCATTTATGTCCGCTCGGATCAATCCTATTCACCGGATTATTCCCGCAATACGAATACCGATTAAATGTCTGCGGATTACTCGGTGATTGGATTAACGTATCCGGCGTAATAAATCTTCCCAGGCTAGGATCATAGAAGCGCGCCTCGAAGAAGTATAAACCTGTATCCCCGTCGAGTTTCTTCCCTGTAAAATAGAATCTCGCCACTTCATCAGATGTTCCGTACTTTTCATGACGAGAATAACTGCCGAAGGGATCGTATTCGATCAGTTCTTTTTTAACGCCTGTCGAATCCGTGAGGACATTGGTGCCGCCTAGATGATCGGTAAGATAAAAATATGCGCCAGTCGCACTGACTGAGGCAACGCGTTGTCCTCCTAAGAAAATATTTCTGGTGGGAATACCAGCAGTTTCTTCATAGATAGATCCTATGGATACTGTTGTAGCGCTTTGTCCTGCTGTTGTGATAACCGCACGGGTTCGACCGCCATCGCCATCGTAGGTGTACTGCGCAATTGTTGCGCCGGATTTGACTACACTCGTCAGGCGATTCTCAGTGCTATAACTATAACTTGTCAAAGAACCAGTTACGGTTTTGCTCTTCATGTTCCCGTTAAGATCATAAGAATATGTTGAACCGTCGGACAATGAGGTTACGGCGTGCGGGCCTGCTCCGTTTTCAGCGTATGAATAAACCTTGCCGTCTTTCGATTCGATGTTGCCGACTTTATCATAATCATAGGTCTTCGCGCCATACGTTGCGCCATTGGCTGTGACCAAGCGATTCAATTCATCGTACTGAAACGTTTGACTCGCTGTATTCTTATTATCTACAATTGTCAGAATGTTTCCAATAGAATCATAGGTATAATGTAAGTCTTGCAAAGTGGTATTGGAAGCATCGACAGTTTTAATTCCCATTAAACGGCCATTGGTTGAATCATAAGTATTGGTCGTGACTGTGCCGTTGCCGTAGGTGGTTTGGGTGGCTTGGCCGAAGACGTTGTACTGAACGTCTGTGACATAAGCCATGTCATCACTTAACACGGCGGCTTGCATTTCATTCGAGGGGGCGCTGTCTATTGTGCCGTTGGAAGCTTTTACGCTAAAGGCGTAGGTCGCGTTTTCGTCGAGACCTTGGATGGTATAAGTGGTGGTGTTGCCGACTGGGATTTCTTGGAAAGGGACAGCAGCGGCTAAATAAGGCGCCGTCCGCTATTCTTCATATATTATTTTTTATAAAGATATTTAAAAATAAGATCCATTCCAGTTTCAACATCGATTTCGGCTGGCCCTTCTTTAAAGATCCGATC